>CBIHPK010000038.1:0-51136 GCA_966211675.1 uncultured Myxococcaceae bacterium | reverse complement strand
GAGGCCGCGCGCCCTCGCGTAGCGGTCCCAGAGGAAGGCCGGATGGCGGCGGCCCAGCGCCGCGAGCGTCATCGGGTGATAGCGGGCCGCGGTGTCGCGCTCCTCGACGGCGGTGAGGGCGCTCCTCGCGAGGGCGGTCTCGAAGGCGATCGCCCGCTCGGCATCGGCGCCCGCCGTCGCGCCGCCGCCCAGGAGGGTGAAGACGCGCGCGATGTGCTGGCGATAGCGCTCGCGTAGCGCCACGGCCGCGGCGGTCTCGTGCAGGTAGTCGTCGCGATCGCCCAGGCCCAGCATGCCCCGGTCGAGCGTGGCGATCATGACGTTGGAGTCGCGCACGTCGGTGAGTGCGAGCAGCTCGAAGAGCACCGGGACGTCGTGCGCGTGCAGCTCGGCGACGACGTCCGTCGCGTCCGCGACGCTCTGGATCGAGTCGATGCGGGTCAACAACGCCTGGAGAGGGCGCGGCCCCAGCGCATCGACGGAGGCCTCGTCCATGCACGCGGCGTAGTACGCGCCGACGCGCTGCTCGGCGGGGCTCACGGCGGAGTGCGCCGCGGCCTCCACGAGCTCGTGCTCCCGAGAGAGGTTCAGCTCGCCGAGCTCGGAGTGGCGATCGAGGGAAGCGCGGTCTGGCGGGATGGGATGCGAGCTGCGCCAGCCCCCGCAGGCGTAGTCGTAGAAGTCGTGGCAGGGGTCGGCGCGCCGGTCGATCGCGCTGGTGTCGAAGCGCAGATCGGCGTGCGTGGGGGGAGGCACCGGCGAGGCTCGCCCGGCGTCGGGGGTCGACCGGGCCGCGGAAGCATCGGGACGGGCCGGGCTCGGCCGCGGCGGCCGCCGGCACGAGGCGCCGAGGCTCCCCACGAGGAGGAGCCCGATCCAGGAGTTGAGCAGGGTGGAGCGGACGAGCATGGCGCGGGAGCGTCTCACGCCCGCCGTCGCTACGACGGGTCCTGCTGGAGGACGTAGCCGTTGCCGTCGGGGTCCTTGAAGGTGAAGTAGCGGCCCCAGGGCGCGGACTTCACCTCGTCGGGCGCGACCCCCGCGGCGGTGAGCGACGCGTGCATCCCGTCGATGTCGTCGGTGTTGAAGAGCAGGCCCTGCACCGACCCGGGGGGCATCGCATCGAACCACGTCACCAGCGTGAGCGAGGTGAGCGCGCCCGGCGGGGCGACCTGCACCCAGCGCATGTTGGGTCCCATGGGGGAGTCGCGCAGCACGACGAAGCCGAGCTTGTCGCGGAAGAAGGCGATCGAGCGGTCGGGGTCCGAGACGGGCACCGAGACGATGGAGACGTGGCGGATGGGCATAGGTCGCGACGAGAGCGCAACAGCCGGGGAGGCGTCAAAGAAGCGGCGGTCACGCCCGGCCTCCGCCGAGCGTTGTAAGGCCATGAGCCTCTCCTCGACGGACCCTGCGCCCCGGAGTCCCTCCGCCGTGCGGGCGGGCACCTCCGATCCGCTCGCGGCCACACCCTGGCGGCCCGGTGCGAGCGCGCTCGCGTTCACCTGCACCCTCGTGCTGCTGGGGGCGTTCACCCGCATCGGGTGCCTCGAGCCCTCCGGCGCATCCGACGCGGTCCTCGAGGAGCTGCACGCGCTGGCGCCGCTGCTGATGGCCGCGATCGCCCTCGCGCACGCGACCGTCGCCGCAGTCGCAGCGCGGATGCCGCGGGTCCGAGGGGCCCTCGTGGTGTTGCTCCTCTCCACCGCCGCCCTGCCGCTCCTCGCGGAGGTGCTGCGCGGGCCCATCCACGCGCTGCTCCTCACGGTCGCACCGAGGTACTGCAGCCAGTGGCCGACGTCCTGCCCCCAGGACGCCTGGACACCGGCCATCGGTGCGCTCGTCGGCGCGTTGCTCGCCCCCGTCGTCGTCCCGGCGGTTCACCTGCGAGGGCAGCCCGCGGCCGACGTGGGCGCGAGGATGCTCTGGATCACCGGGCTCTGGACGGGCGCCGTCACCGTCGCCCTGCGCATCGCGCGCCTCGCCGGACCAGCGCCCCTCGCGCTGGCGTCGAGCGTGGCCCTCCTCTGCGCGCTGGTGGGCTTCACCGACACTGCGCTGCGATGGGTCCGCCTGCGCTCGTTGCTCTCGTCGGGGCGACTCATCGTGCGCGCCCCACGCGCCGACGAGGCGGTGGGGCTCGTCCCGTACGCGAGCCTCGCGCGATCGACTCCCTGTGCGGGCGTGCTGTGCATCGACGAGGTGCGAGAGGCGTCGCCCTACCGGGCCGTGCGCCATGGCCGCTGCCTCGCGCTCGCTCCGATGGATGCGTCCCTGCTGGTGCGGGCGCTCGGGCTTCGTCTGGGGTGGCAGGCGGCCCTTCTGGTAGGGCTGATCGCGGCGCTCGCGCTCGTCACGGCGGGCGGGTGAGCGCGCGGGAGGCGTCGATGCGGCCCTGCCTGGACCTCGCACGCCCAGGAATATCGACCTGCCAGCTTGATCACGTGGTCTCGCCCGTCAGGGCGACATTCAGGGTCCGGGACGCGGGGGGACGGGCAGGCGCACCGTACGCTGCGTGGCGCGGGCGGTCGGGCTCCAGAAGGAGATCGCGTTCTCGAACGGGCGACTCAGCACCAGCAGGTCGCTGTGGGGCAGCAGGTTGATCTGGTCGGGGTCCCAGCCGATGGCCACCCGCTCGATGGAGTCATCGAGGAGCGAGACGCGCCAGAGGCCGTCGTCGGCGAGCCACAGTTCGCGGCCGTCGTCACGGCTGACGAAGTGGTCGAAGGCCGGAACGGGCCGCGCCGCGCCGCTCACGCGCCCCATCTGCATGTCGTAGAGGAGCAGCTCCCCTTGCGGGGCGAGCACGCTCACGATCACCCGGTGGCCCGTGCGCGTCACGAACAGCAGCAGCGGATCCGACACCGGCAGCGCGACCTCCGTACGGGCGAAGGTCACGCGGTCGATGAACACCAGCGCCGCGCCGGAGGGACGCCTCCCCCCGTCGAGGAGGGGCGCCGACGAGCCCTCGTCGCGGGTGCTGCGCCACGCGACGACGGTGCTGTTGTCGGGCGAGAAGCCGACCGGCCCGACCACCCCCGCGACCTCTCGCTGGGCGCCGCTGGAGAGGTCGATCAGATGCAGCGAGGGGACGGGCGGGGCTTCGCCCGCGAAGCGGATGCCCGCGCTGTTGTAGGTCGACGAGAGGGCCGCGAGGCGGTCGTCGGGGCTGATGCGCAGCGCGGAGGGGCGTCCCTCGGTGGTGGTGTCGATGCTGAAGCTGGCGCCGCTCTCGCGTGTCGCGTGGATCGGGGTCGAGGCGGGAGAGAAGTTCGCGGAGGCGATGGCGGAGAGGTCCCAGAGGTCCACGCGGTAGGAGCCCGACCGCGACGCGACGGTCACGAGGCCGTCGCGCTGATGGAGCCACGCAGCGCCCTCGACCTCGCCGTCGGCGGAGATGCCGTCGAGGGGGGCGAAAAACAGGGTGGACGGGTCGACGAGGCCCAGCGCGCGGAGGTGATCTTCGTCGCCGTAGTACGACGTGGCGAGGCGGCGGGAGGGCGAGAGCGCGTCGACGTTGAGGCAGGTGGCGGAGAGGCGAGTGCGGGGAAAGCTGGTGGCGCCGACGGTCCAGAGCGCGAGCCGGGTCTCGCAGCTCACGAGGCTGGTCGTGCTGGGGGTCGCGCGGTTGGTCGCGAGCATCACGCCGACCGAGGGAAACAGCACCCGCGTGTCCTGAAACCCGTCGAGGCGCATGATGCCCACTGCCTCTGTCGCGCCGACGCGCACGGCGTAGAGGGTCTTCACGCTGAGGTCGTCGGGCAGCACGCCGCCGTCGAGGTCCTTGCGGTCGGCTCGGGTGGGAAACGACTGGGCGACGTACGCGGTCTCGTCGCGCTCATCGACCGCGATGGCGCTGAGCGCGGCGGCCGAGGGGTTGAACATCCCCGCGTCGTCGAAGACCCGGATCGTCCCGCCATCGCGCCCGACGACCAGCAGGGTGCCCGCGTCGTCGCGCACCGTGTCCCGCCGGGTGGGGTCGACGTTGGTGCTGCCACCGGGCGTCCGCTCGCCGGAGCTCGACCCGGTGTCGACGCCGCAGGCCAGCAGCATCGCGATGGTCCACGCGGCCAGGGCGCCCCCGAGCGCGGGACCCAGGGCCCGACCCATGCGCGGCGAGGAGTTCAGGAAGGACCGTGGGCTCATCGCGGCAGCCTCGGGCGCACGTCACCGCATCGTCAAGCGGGCGGCCGTGGGGATGTCATCGCTGGAGAGGTCGGCGGCCTGAGTCCATGCGTGCTGTGCGCGCCCGTCAGCGCGTCGCGACGTCGGCCCCACGCGGGTGCACCGAGACGATGCCGCTGTCGGGCGCGTCGGCGCCCACGTGGGCCGCGGCCAGCACCGTGCGAAACGCCCCGAGGATGGACACGTCGCGCAGCGAAAGCGTCACCGTGCGCCCGGGTACGTCGTCGGAGAACACCACGTTGAACCCGCCGAGCTCCGCGAACATCCGCAGCGTGTCGGTGACCGGCGCCTCGCGCAGCGACATCGACTGGATGCGGCGACGACCGCGCGCGCCCATCGCCTCGGCGAGCGGGTCGCGCACCGCCTCCGCCGGGATCCGGATCGTGCCCCGCGCGGCCCCCTCGACGAAGAGCGTTCGCGCCCCGACGGGGGTCACCGAGGACGCCTCGGCGGTCGGCGCCATCCAGCGAGGCACCGCGGCCACCGAGGAGGGCTCGATGCAGGTCGCGGGCGGCGCGGTGGTGGCGCAGCCGAGGGATGCGAGACTCAGGGCCGCAAGCAGGGTCATCGTGTGCATGGATGGGACCTCCGTTGTCCCCGAGGATGCCAGTCCTGGCGGAACCGCTCCATCGCGAGCGCCTCGCCGATCGTGCGCTCTCGCCGATTCGTCGTCATCATTGGGTCCCAGATGATCGATCCCCCGACCTTCATGGAGCCCGAGGCCGCAGCGGCGGTGCTCGTCCGAACGCTCACCCCCACGCCGAGAGGGACGACGGTGGCGGACGCCTCCGTGGCGAGCGGCCTGCCGCTCCGGGACGCCGAGTCGGGCCTGACCTGGCTGACGAGCGAATACCGGGGTCAGTATCGCGTCACCGAGGCGGGCGACCTCGTGCATGTCTTCCCGCACGGGTTCACGAAGCCCTGGGAGACGCGCGAGCTGCTGGGACGGTTCCTCACCCGGGCGGGCGCGGTCGTCGCGGGCGTCGGGCGCTTCGTGGTGCGCGCGTGGCTGCTCATCGCCATCGTCGCGTACGCGGCCATCTTCGTCGCGATCGCGCTCGGCCTCGGGTCCGGGCGCGACGACTCGAGCGGGCGCAACAGCGGCGACTCGCTCCTCGGGGGACTGCTCCGGATGGTGGCCGAGGCGTTCTACTGGACCTTTCATCCCTTCTCGCCGCTCGCATACCGCTACGGGGGATGGAGCGACGGCGCGGCGGACCCGCAGCGGCGCGAGCCGGGCGAGAAGGTCCCGTTCTACGAGAAGGTGAACCGCTTCGTGCTCGGTCCTACGGCGCCCGCGAGGGACCCGCACGCCGACCGGGCCCGCATCCTCGCGGAGGTGCGAGCGCTCGACGGCCGGGTCGCCCTCGCGGACGTGATGCGGGTGACGGGCCTCTCCCGCGAGGAGGCCGATCCGTTGATGGCGAGGCTGATGCTCGACCACGACGGCTCCGTCGAGGTGTCCGAGAGCGGTGGGATCTTCTATCGCTTCACGGCGCTCCGGCGCACGGCCGGGGACACGAGCGCGAAGGTCTCGCGCCCGAGCGCCGCATGGGAGACCCCCGAGACGCTCCGGCCGCTCACCGGCAACGACGGCCCCTCCAATGTCGCGATCGCCGCGCTCAACGGCTTCAACCTCGTCGCCGCGCTCGTCGCCATCGCGAACGACCTCACGCTCTCCAACCTCCCGCGGCTCTTCGACAAGCACCACCCCTACGTCCCCGTCCCCGACGGGGTTCCGGTGGTGCTGGGATTGATCCCGCTGGTGTTCTCGATCGCGCTCTTCGCCATCCCCGCGGCGCGCGCCGTGGCCCGGACGCAGGCGAAGCGGCGCGTCGAAGCGGAGAACGCACGGCTCGGGGTGCTGCGGGAGGTGATCACGCACTCCTCCCGTGGCGAGGCGGTCCCCGAGGTGGCCCTTCGCACGGCGGTGCGCGTGGCGACCGGCGGCGATCCATCGGAGCGCGACCTCGCTCGGCGCGTCGCGGAGTTCGGCGGCGAGCCCACCGCCGACGAGGCAGGGGAGATCCAGTACCGCTTCCCCGAACTCGAAGCGGACGCGGACGCGGCGCGCGACGACCGGGCGGGCGCCAGCCCGGCGGAGGCTCAGCTGGGACGCATCGCCTTCGACACGGCCCGGTAGCGCGCGGAGGATCCGTCCGCAGGCTCCGTCGAGGCGAAGGTCAGTGTTGGCCGGCGAGCGTCCGCTCCAGCGCCTCGACCGCGTCCTTGGCCTCCTTCAGCCCGCATTTGATGCCCTGCCGGTAGACCCTGATCGCCTCGATCTTCTGGCCTGACCGGATGAGCCGCACCAGCTCGGGGTTGGCGCCCGACGGCGGACCGGCCACCCCCGGCGCCGCGGTCACGAAGGTCGTCCCGCAATAGCCGCAGACCACCGCCCCGGGGGTCACGCCCGCGCCACAGTTCTCACACTTCGCGCTCTTCATGGTCGTCGACGGTACTGCCATCGCGGTCGTCGCGGGGACGCGTCGACGTCGCGAAGGGGAGAGGCGCTCGCCACGAGTTCCCCGCTATCCTCGCGCGCCATGCGGATCATCGTGGACCGGGAGCTCACCCGACTGGACGCCTACGCCGAGGGCGCCGACGAGATCGAGGGCATCCTCGACGGCTCCATCGCCGACGACGGCGCGCGGATCCACCTCGCGACCTTCCCCGACCCCGTCCTCGTCACGGACCCCTGGCGCATCGCGCAGCTACCCCCCGCGCAGCGCGACGTCGTGTCGTCCTTCTTCGGGCTGCCGCGGCGCACCCTCGAGTACGACGGGGTCACCATGGACTTCGACGCCTCGCGGCACCCGCGGGTGTGGTCGCCCTCCATCGACACCTTCCTGATGTGCAAGGCGCTCGCGCCGGTGCTCGACGCGGCCGCGCCGGGCGCGTCGGTGCTGGAGGTGGGCTGCGGCTCCGGCTTCATCGCGCTCTACGCGATGGAGGCGCTGCGCCGGCGAGGGTCGACCGCGTCCGAGGTGCACGTGGTCGACATCGAGCCGCAGGCGCTGCAGGTCGCGCTCGGTGCGCTGGAGCGCGCCGCGGACACGACGCTCGTGACGGCCTCCCTCGGGCGCCGAGGGGACGCGCTCCGGGTGCGCGGTCGGTACGACCTCGTGCTGATGAACCCTCCGTACATCCGCCGCCCCGCGGACCTGCTCGGCGCCGCGCAGAAGGACAACCCCTGGGAGGGCGTCGCGCTGCTGCGCGAGCTCGCGGAGGAGGGGCGCAAGCACCTCAACCCCGGAGGGTCGCTGGTGCTGGTGATGTCGAGCCTGTGCGACGGCCTCGCTCGCCCGTGGTTCGACGCGGGGTGGGAGGTGGAGACCCTCGCGGCGCTGGAGGTCCCGCTCAAGGTGTACGCGGTGACCTCGGGGCTCACCCGGAAGAGCCGCGCGTGGATCAGCTACCTCCAGGACGTCGAGGGGCTCGCGGTGCACGAGCCGCCGCAGCGGGGCTACGCGACCTGGCAGCGGCTGGAGATCCTCCGCTGCCGCCCGCGCTGAGCGGCTCGCTTGACATTCCCTCGCAACGCGGCGAAAGCGCGCGGCCATGAAGCGTGGGTTGCTTTGCATGGTGCTCGCTTCGCTGGCCGCCGTCGGCTGCGCGAACGGGGAAGAGATGACGCAGGTCGGTGACTCGGGCGTGACGCCCGACCTCGGCACCGCGATGGACACGCCGGTGGTCATCCCGGTGAACTGCGGCGCCGTCACCCAGTGCGGAACCTGCGCGAGCCTCGGCCCCTGCGGCTGGTGCGGCGCCACCGGCACCTGCATCGCGGGCAACGCCACCGGCCCCACCGCGGGCGCCTGCGCCTCCAACTGGACCTCCGCCCCGGACCGCTGCCCCGTCGTCGACGCGGGCTCCGTCACCCCGGACACCGGCACCGCCACCCCCGTCGACGCGGGCTCTCCCGTCGATGCCGGCACCGTCGCTCCCGACACCGGCACCACCACCCCGGTCGATGCGGCCTCGCCCACCGACACCGGCACCGCGGCCGCCGATGCGGGCGATCCCTGCGCGTCGTCGACGACCTGCGGCGCCTGCACGGGGCGGGCGTCGTGCGGCTTCTGCGGGGCCACCGGGCGCTGCCAGACCGGCGGACGCGACGCGCCCACGATGGGTCCCTCGTGCGCGAGCGGCTGGTCGTGGCTCTCCTCGCAGTGCACCGCCACCACCACCGACGCCGGAACCCCGACGGACCCCTGCGCCTCCGCGGCCGACTGCGGCGCCTGCACGGCGCGCTCGTCGTGCGGCTGGTGCCCCGGCCTCAACCGCTGCCTCCCGGGCACCGGCACCGGCCCCAACACCATGGCCGCCACCTGCGGGTCATGGGCCTGGTACACCGGTCAGTGCTCGGCGGCTACGGACGCCGGCACCGCGGTCGATGCGGGCCCCGCGGTCGATGCGGGCGATCCGTGCAGCAGCGCGACGACGTGCTCGGCGTGCACCGGGCGCTCGCAGTGCGGCTGGTGCCCCGGCGCCAACCGCTGCGCCGTCGGGACCTCCTCCGGCCCCAACGGCGTCGTCGCGAGCTGCGGCTCGTGGGCGTGGCTCGGATCGCAGTGCACCACCGCCACCGACGCGGGCACTGCGACTGACTCAGGACCTCAGGGCCCCGGCATCCCGGGCTTCGGCAACCCGACGGGCTACAACCCCGCGGACGTCGCTCGCGCCTGCCCCGCCGGTGGAACGCTCCGCCTCCAGGTGACGCGCGTCTACGCGGCCCCGCGGCGTCCCGACGGAACGGCCTGGGACGGCATCCCCGGGCTCACGGACTTCGTCTGCAACGCGAGCGCCGAT
Organism: uncultured Myxococcaceae bacterium; assembly: GCA_966211675.1. GTDB lineage: Bacteria > Myxococcota_A > Polyangia > Polyangiales > SCUS01. Next base: position 42,139 of record CBIHPK010000038.1, on the reverse strand, counting down.
CGGGTGCGCGAGGTGCTTCGCGACCAGATCAACGGCGTCCGGATGGACGTGGGCGACGCCGCCGACCGGGTCGTGGGCGACGCCTTCCGCAACGTGGTGGCGACGCAGTGCGGGGCAGGGGCCAACTGGTTCCTCGGGCGTTGGGAGGGGCCGGACATGTTCGCGCTGATGTACTCGCCGGGCACCGCGGTCTCGCCGCGCTGGACCACCAGCACCGAGAACGACTCCTGGGAGGCCCCTCGCGTGGGCGCCGTGTGGTCCAACGCCTTCGTGGAGGTCCCGTGCGCGGCGCTGGGCACGAGCACCTTCCGCCTGGAGGTGCGCGACGAGGAGCTGTTCTCGCTCTGGGAGCGCATGGGCGAGACGACCTTCCGCGCGAGCGAGGTCTCGCCCCGGGCGATGTGCTCGGGCATCGCCTTCCATGAAGGCTTCGGCGGCGTCGCGGGCGTGCTCTTCAGCACCAGCGTGACCGGCGCCACGCAGAACTGCACCGGCCTCCGCTGAGTCCCCCGTCCGACGCCGTGTTGACGGCGCTCGGCAGACGCGACATCTCTCGCCTCCATCGTGATGCCCCCGAAGCGCCCCATGGGCTGGTTCCTCCCCGCGGCGCTCCTCGGGCTCGGCTGCGGCGCCGACCCGGCCGCCACACCCGACGCGGCCATCCCGACCCGCGACGTCGCGGCCTCCACCGATCGGGGCGTCGCGACCGTCGACCGCGGCGCTCCCGTGACGCCCACCGACTCCGGCACTCCCGTCCCCGCGATGGACTCCGGCACTCCCGTCCCACCGATGGACGCTGGAACTCCGGTCGTCGACGCGGGCTGCGTCTACGAGCCCGTCACGCTCGACCGCAACAACGAGCCCCGCAACGCCGCGGGCAACATCCGCTGGTGCTGGCCGACGGAGGCCCACTGCTCCTGCGACGCCGACGGCGACTGCTACCGCGACGCCGGGTACGTCCCCCGGTGCGCGGTCCCGGGAGCGCCTCGCGACGCCGGGAGCAGCGTGGCCGACACCGGCTCGACGACCCCTCGCGACGCCGGCACGACGCTCCCTCCGACGGACCTCGGCAACACCGGGATGGGCCTGTGCAGCGACCCGGTTCCGCCGACGAGCGCGGGCCCGGTGCTCAACCTCGACACCATCCACTTCAACTGGTCGATGCAGTGCTACCGCCCCGAGGACGGCTCGCTCTTCGTCTTCGTGGAGGACACCGAGAACGCCATGGTGGCGCTGCGCTTCTACGACTTCCTCAACAACGGCGGACCCGCCACCGGGGACACCATCGACCTCTCGCGCGTCCGCGCCGGGGCGCGTCCCTTCTTCGTCTCCACCCTCTCGGGCATCGTGACCGAGCCCACCTGGAGGGCCGCTCGCAGCTACCTCGCCTACGAGGGCGAGGTGGTCTTCCACCAGCTCCAGCGCAGCTCGCCCGTCGGCACCCGGATGCGGGTGGAGTTCCGTAACGTGAGGGCGCGCGAGGTGCGGCAGTACACCAACGGGCGCTGCGAGAACGTGCCCGACGGGGGGAGGATGACCATCCGCTCGCTGATCCTCGACCTGCCGGTGAACAACCTCCACACCGACGTCGACTGCATCGACTGGGCGGGCGGTTGATCTCCCGAGCGCCATGAAGACCGTGACGGGTCCGTTTCGCCGCTTCGGTCGGATGCTGGTCTCCAACGTCTACCTGCTCGACGGCGGACCGGGCGACCGCTGGCTCATCGACACCGGCCACTGGAGCGAGCGCTGGCAGCTCCTGAGCGAGCTTCGCGCGACGGGCCTGCGACCGGGAGAGCTCACCGGCGTGCTGCTCACCCACCGCCACTCCGACCACGCGGGCAACGCCGCGTACCTGCAGCGCGAGCACGGCGTGAAGGTGCTCTGCCACCGCGCCGACGCCGCGGTGCTCGACGGCAGCGCGCCCCGCTTCCGCCTCGGGGTGAAGGGCAACCCCCTGGAGCGCGCCCTCGGCGCCTTCGAGAACGCCTTCCCTGCGAGGCTCCGCGTCGACCGCGCCCTCGACCACGGCGACACCGTGGCGGGCCTCGCGGTGCACCTGCTGCCGGGCCACACCGAGGGCTCGGTGTTCTTCCTCCACGAGTCGACGGGCTGCCTGCTCACCGGCGACACGCTGCTCACCGCTCGCCCTCCGCTCACCCTCTTCGGCGCGGTCATGCCCGCGTACGACGCCTTCTCCATCGACGCTCGAGCCGCTCACGACGCGCTCGACGCCTTCCACGCCCAGGGCTGGCGCTACGAGCACGTGCTCGCGGGCCACGGCAGCCCGATGGTGGGCGACGCCCGAGCCCGGGTGATCGCCGGGCTCGAACGGGAGCGACGTCAGGGGCTGAGAGACCGTTTGCCTCCATGAACGGATGACCAGTACCGTCCTCCGCGGTGCTGCCTGAACTCCACGCCATCAGCGCCTTCAGCTTCCTTCGCGGCTCGTCCGACCCGGAGGCGCTGGTCGCCCGCGCGGCGGAGCTGGAGATCCCCGCCGTGGCGCTCATCGACCGCGACGGGGTGAGCGGCGCGCCCCGCTTCCAGGCCGCCGCGAGGGAGCAGGGCGTGCGGCCCATCTTCGGGGTCAGCCTCGCGCTGCGCGACGCGGACCTCGACGGCCGCCTCGCGCTGCTGGTGACCACCCGCGCGGGCTACCAGAACCTCTGCGCCCTCGTCACCATCGCCAAGGCCAGGGTCACCAAGCAGGAGGCGAGGGAGGGCCTCGCCTCGGTGACCGTCGCCGAGCTCGCCGCCCATCACACCGGCCTCGTGGCGATGCTCACCGCCGCGGACGTTCCGCTCGCGCAGCTCGCGCTTCGGCGCTTCGATCGCGAGGCCGCGCTGCGCTGGGCCGGGGCGGTGGTGGGCGTCTTCGGCCGCGAGGACACGGTGGTCGAGCTCACCCGCCACCAGCACCGCCCCGAGGAGCGGCGCACCCAGCGGCTCGTGGCGCTCGCGAGGCACCTCGGCGTACGCACCGTCGCCACCGGGGACGTGCGCTACGCGAGGGAGTCGGACGCCACGCTGCACGACGTGTTCGCGTGCATCCGGGAGCGCACCACCATCGACCGCGCGGGGCGGCGGCTGCTGCCCCACCACGGTTGGCACCTGCACTCGGCGGAGGCCACTCGCCGCAGGTTTCGCGACCTGCCGGGCGCCCTGCGCGACGCCGAGCGCCTCGCCGAGCGCTGCGCCTTCACGCTCGAGGACCTCGGCTACGAGCTCCCGGACTACGAATCGCTCACGCCGGAGGAGATGTCCGCGAGGCTCTACGAGCTCACGATGACGAGGGCGAGAGCGCGCTACCGGCCCGACCACCCGAAGGCCTGGGCGCAGCTGCGCAAGGAGCTCGCGCTCATCGAGAGGCTCCGCTTCGCGGGCTACTTCCTCATCGTGTGGGACATCGTGGAGTTCTGCCGGGCGAGCGGGATCCTGGTGCAGGGCAGGGGGTCCGCGGCCAACAGCGCGGTCTGCTACAGCCTCGGGATCACCGCGGTCGACCCGGTGGAGATGGACCTGCTCTTCGAGCGCTTCCTCTCCGAGGAGCGCGGCGAGTGGCCCGACATCGACCTCGACCTGCCGAGCGGAGAGCAGCGCGAGCGGGTGATCCAGTACGTCTTCGGGCGCTACGGAGCGCACGGCGCGGCGATGACCGCCAACGTGATCACCTACCGGGCGCGCAGCGCGATGCGCGAGGTGGGCCGGGCGCTGGGGATGCCCGAGGAGGTGCTCAGCAAGGTCTCGCGGCAGCTCCACCACCTGCACGGCGCAGCGCCCGAGGTGCTCGACGAGAGGGTGGCCGCGGCGGGCCTCGACGCGCTCGATCGCCGGGTGTCGCTCTGGCTCTCGCTGGGGCGGCAGATCGAGGACCTCCCGCGGCACCTGGGCCAGCACTCCGGCGGCGTGGTGATCGCGCGCGGCCGGCTCGACCACGTGGTCCCGGTCGAGCCCGCGGCGATGGAGGGGAGGCGGGTGATCCAGTGGGACAAGGACGACTGCGCCGCGCTGGGGATCCTGAAGATCGACCTGCTGGGCCTCGGGATGATGGCCGTGCTGGAGGAGGTCTTCGCCACGGTGCAGACCGTCGACGGCGGCCGCGAGTCGAGCATCGCCTCGGTGCCCGCGAACGACCCGAAGACCTACGCGATGATCCAGGCGGCGGACGCCGTGGGGGTCTTCCAGATCGAGTCCAGGGCGCAGATGGCGACGCTCCCGAGGCTCAAGCCGAGCACCTTCTACGACCTGGTGGTGGAGGTCGCGCTCATCCGCCCGGGGCCCATCGTGGGGAAGATGGTGCACCCGTACATCGCCCGCCGCGCGGGCCGCGAGAACGTCACCTACGCGCACCCCGACCTGGAGCCGGTGCTCCAGCGAACCCTGGGGATCCCGCTCTTTCAGGAGCAGCTGATGCGGGTCTCGATGGTGGCCGCGGACTTCACCGGCGGCGAGGCCGAGGAGCTGCGCCGGGCCATGGGCTCGAGGCGCAGCGCCGCGAAGATGGAGCGCATCGTCGGGAGGCTGCGCGAGGGCATGACCCGCAACGGCTACGCCCAGGCCGACCAGGAGCAGATCATCCGGGGGATCACGTCCTTCTCGGAGTACGGCTTCCCGGAGTCGCACAGCGCGAGCTTCGCCCTGCTGGCCTACGCGAGCGCCTACCTCCGCGCGCACTACCCCGCGACCTTCACCGCGGGGCTGCTCAACCACTGGCCCATGGGCTTCTACCACCCGGCGACGCTCATCCGGGACGCGCAGCGCCACGGGGTGCGGGTGCTCCCCATCGACGTCACCCGCTCGGACTGGAACTGCACCCGCGAGGGCGACCCGAGCGAGCAGCGGCTGCGGCTCGGGATGCGCTTCGTCGGCGGGATGCGGGAGTCCACCGGGCGGGCCATCGAGGCCGCGAGGGCGCAGTCGGCCTTCACCTCGCTGGAGGACTTCCGCCGGCGCGCCTCGCCCGATCGCGCGGAGCTGGAGGCGCTCGCGGAGCTCGGGGCGCTGCGCTTCACCGACCGGGAGCGGCCCTGGCACCGACGCGAGGCGCTCTGGCAGGTGCGAGCGCTGGAGGCGATGCCGCGGGGGATCTTCGACGGCGCCGTCCCCCCGCGGGAGCAGAGCCCGGTGAGGGCGATGCGGCTGACCGAGCGCGTCGCGGCCGACCTGGAGCGGAGCGGGGTCACGGTGGGTCCGCACCCGATGCGCTTCGTGAGGGAGGCGCTGCGCGGGGAGGGGGTTCTCTCCTCGGCAGAGCTCGCCCTCGCCGGTCACGCGAGCGCGGTGTCCGTGGCCGGCGTGGTCATCACCCGGCAGCGCCCGGGGACCGCCAAGGGCTTCTTCTTCCTGACCCTGGAGGACGAGCACGGGGTCATCAACGCCATCGTCCCGCCGAGCCTCTACCAGGACCAGCGGGCGCTGCTGGTGACCGCCGGGGTGCTGAAGATCCACGGCGTGGTGCAGCACCAGGAGGGGGTGCTCAGCGTGAAGGCGATCCGCGCGGAGGCGGTGGCGCTGTCGCCAGAGGTCGCGGAGCTGACGCTGCCCGCGTCGCACGACTTCCATTGATGCGCGAGGTCGGCGCGAGGGGCTCGGGTCACGCTCGCGCGGGTTCCGAGGTCATCGCTCGCGAGGCCTTGGATTCACACGCCTTCTTCCGCTTCCTCGCCGCCGCTAGGACTCGCCGTGGCCTTCTGGCAGACTCCGCCGCCCGATGCGCTCGCGAGCAGCCTTGCTGATGGTCCTGACCGGCGCGTGCGGCAGCGCTCAGACGCAGCCCACGACCCCCCTCCCACCTCCTCCCGCGCCCCCGGCGGCCGCTCCCACCCCCCCGACGGCGACCAGCCGCTGCGGCTCGACGCAGGGCATGTCCATCGAGGGGCAGCTCGGCTCCATCGCCCCGGCCAACGTGCGCCAGGTGATGCGCGACGCCGAGGCCACCCTCATGGCCTGCTACACCCGCCGGGTGGAAGCGCTCCCCTGCCTCTCGGGGCGGGTCGAGTTTCGCATCCGGGTGGGCGAGGACGGCGCCGTGCGGTGGGCGATCCCGACGAGCTCGACCCTGGGCGACCGGGCGACCGAGCAGTGCATGATCGAAGCGGCGACGGCGCTGCGCTTCAACGAGCCCTGCGGCGGCGAGGCCGAGGTCACCTACGCCCTCGACATGGACGGCGGCCCCGACCGCAGGCCCGCCACGGCGTGGACCCCGCAGCGGGTGGAGACGGCCCTTCGCACCCGGCGCACGGCGCTCGCGACCTGCCGCCACGGCGACCGCTCGCCCCTCCAGGTGACGCTCTACGTGGCGCCCGACGGGACCGTCGCCGCCGCGGGGGCCGCCCTGGCCTCGCACCAGGCGATGGCGATGACCGACTGCGTGCTCCGCGAGGTGCAGGCCCTGCGCCTCCCGACGCCCGGATCGTGGTACGCGCGGACCACGGTGACGATCCCGTAGCGGAGAGAGCCCATGGACTTCGAGCTGAACGAGACGCAGGCGATGGTGCGCGAGACCGCGCGGGCCTTCAGCGACCGGGTGCTTCGCCCGCGCGCGGCGGAGTTCGAGCGCGCCGAGCGGGTGCCCTCGGAGGTGCTGAAGGAGATGGCCGAGCTCGGTCTGATGGGGGTCAACGTCCCCGCGGCGCTGGGCGGCTCGGAGGCCGGGGCGGTGTCCTACGCGCTGGCCATGAAGGAGATCTCCCGGGGCTGCGCGGCGACCGCGGTGACCATGGCGGTGACCAACATGGTCTCCGAGGTGATCGCGGGCTTCGGCACCGAGGCGCAGCGGGAGACCTACGTCCCGAGGCTGGTCGGGGGTGAATACGAGGCGGGGTCCTTCGCGCTGAGCGAGCCCGGCGCGGGGAGCGACCCGGGGGCGATGCGAACGACGGCCGTGCGACGCGGCGGGTCCTGGGTCATCAACGGCGACAAGCAGTGGATCACCTCCGGCGACCGCGCGGGGGTCTTCGTGGTGTGGGCGCGCACGGGGGGACCGGGCACCGCGGGGCTCTCGGCCTTCCTGGTGGAGGGAGGAACTCCGGGGCTGAAGGTGGGGCGTCGCGAGGACAAGATGGGCATCCGCGCGTCGAGCACGGTGCCGCTGGTCTTCGAGGACTGCGAGGTGCCCGCGAGCGCGCTCCTCGGCGTCGAGGGCGGCGGCTTCAAGATCGCCATGATGGCCCTCGACGGGGGCCGGGTGGGCATCGGGGCGCAGGCGCTGGGTCTCGGCGAGGGGGCGCTCGACGACGCGCGCCGCTACGCGACCGAGCGGCAGCAGTTCGGCAAGGCGATCGCGGAGTTCCAGGCGGTGCAGTGGATGCTCGCGGACAGCCACGCGGAGCTCGACGCGGCGCGCTGGCTGGTGATGCGCGCGGCGTGGCTGAAGGAGTCGAAGCGGCCCTTCTCGCAGGAGGCGGCGATGGCGAAGCTGACGGCGTCGGAGACGGCGTGGCGGGTGTGCAACCGCGCGGTGCAGGTGCACGGCGGCTACGGGTACACCCGGGAGTTCGCGGTGGAGCGACGGATGCGAGACTCGCGGGTGACGATGATCTACGAGGGCACGAGCGAGATCCAGCGGCTGGTCATCGCGCGGGGGGCGCTGCGCGGATGAGCCCGGCGCTGCACGTCAACGTCGACCACGTCGCCACGCTCCGGCAGGCGCGCGGCACCCGCTACCCCGACCCCGTGGAGGCCGCGATCGCGTGCGAGCGAGCGGGCGCCGAGGGCATCACGGTGCACCTCCGGGAAGACCGGCGGCACATCCAGGAGCGCGATGTGCGGGTGCTGAAGGAGGTCGTCCGAGGCACCTACAACCTGGAGATGGCCGCGAGCGACGACGGCCTCTCGATCGCGCTCTCGGTGCTCCCGGACCACGTGACCCTGGTGCCCGAGCGGCGCGAGGAGCGCACCACCGAAGGGGGCCTGGACGCCGCGGGGCAGCGCGTGGCGCTGGCGAGAATAATCGAGCCGCTGAAGGCAGCGGGCATCCGGGTGTCGCTCTTCATCGCCCCGGACGACGCGCAGATCGACGCCGCGGTGGCGCTGGGCGCGGAGCAGATCGAGCTGCACACGGGCGACTACGCCGACGCGGTCGGGGCGCACCGGCGAGAGGCGCTGGCCGCCCTGCGGCGGGGCGCGACGAGGGCCAAGGACGCGGGGCTGCGCGTGGCCGCGGGGCACGGGCTGACGGTGGCCAACGTGGTGGACGTGGCGGCGATCGCGGCGGTGGAGGAGCTCAACATCGGGCACGCGATCATCGCGGACGCGGTGATCATGGGCATCGCCGACGCGGTGCGGGCGATGCGCGCCGCGATGGACCGGGGGCGGGCGCCGGCGTGATCGTGGGCGTCGGCATCGACGTGGTGGCGCTGCCCCGCGTCGAGCGGATGTGGCGCCGGTGGGGCGAGCGCATCGCCGCCCGGGTGCTGAGCGAGGACGAGCGGCGGACGATGGTCGCGCACGAGCCCCGGGTGATCGAGTGGCTCGCCGGGCGCATCGCCGCCAAGGAGGCCGCGAGCAAGGCGCTGGGCGTGCCTGCGGGCATCCACTGGCACCACGCGGAGGTGCTCGCCGCGAGGCCGGGCGCCCCGTCGCTCCGATGGCACGGCGTGGCGAGGCTGCGGGTCGAGGCGCTGGGCGTGACCGGGGCGTTCCTCTCGATCACGCACGACGCGGGCTTCGCTGCGGCGGTAGTAGTGTTGGAACGATGAGCACCGACGACCGCCTCTCCCCCGAGCGCCTCCTCACGCGCGACGAGGTCCGCACGATCGACTCGACGCTGATCGCGCGCGGAGTGCCCGGCGTGCTGTTGATGGAGAACGCGGGGCGGGGCGCGGCGGAGGCCATCCTGCGGCGCACTCGCGAGCGGCCGCTGCGAGACGTCGCGGTGCTGGTGGGCCCGGGCAACAACGGCGGCGACGGGCTGGTGGTGGCGAGGCACCTGCGGCTGCACCTGCCGGACGTGAGGGTGGGCGCGTGGTGCATGGTCGACCCGGCGGAGCTCACCGGCGACGCGGCGGTGATGCGCGACGCGGCCGCGGCCTGCGGCATCCCGATGCGGATCGCGACGGACGACCCCCACGCGGCGGCGCTGGCGCTCGGCGCCTGCGACTGCATCGTGGACGCGGTCTTCGGCACCGGGCTCTCACGCCCGCTGTCCGGAGCGGCGTCGACGTGGGTGCTCGCGGCCAACGCGCGCATGGACGCGCTGCGGGTGGCGCTCGACGTCCCCTCGGGCATCGACGCCGACCGCGGGGCCGTGGTGGGCGAGGGCGTGGCCTTTCGCGCGGACCTGACGGTGACCTTCGCGGCGCAGAAGGCGGGCCTGCACACCGGCCCCGGGAGAGTGCTGGCGGGCGAGGTGGTCCTGGCGACGCTCGGGGTGCCGATCCCGACCTCGGTCGCGCAGTCGCAGTGCTGGCTGGAGTCGGCCGCGCCGCGCACGCCGCCGCGCCGGCCGGACGCCCACAAGGGCGACGCCGGCACCGTGCTCATCGTCGGGGGGAGGCAGGGGATGACCGGGGCCGCGGTGCTCGCCGCGCGAGGGGCGCACCGCATGGGGGCCGGGATCGTGAAGGTCGCGTCGACCGAGGCGCCCTCTGCCCCGCACCTGCCAGAGACGATGGTGACGACGCTGCCCGACGACCCGGGCGCGCGCGCCGAGACGCTGCGGGCGATGATGCAGCGGGCGGACGCCGTGGTGCTGGGGCCGGGGCTCGGCCGCGACGACGACGCGGCGCTCATCGCGGCGACGGTGCTCGGGGGCTGCGAGGCGCCGCTGGTGATCGACGCGGACGGGCTGTGGCACCTCGCGGCGCTGGGGCTGGTGCCGGCCGCGGGGCGCGCGTGGGTGCTCACGCCGCACCCGCTGGAGATGGCGCGGATGCTCGGGGTCGAGGCCGGGGCCGTCAACGACGACCGCGTGGGGAGCGCGCGGCGGGCGGCGGCGATGTTCAACGCGTGGGTGGTGCTCAAGGGGCCGGGCACGGTGATCAGCGACGCGGAGGCCTCCTGGGTGATGCCGTACATGACCCCGACGCTGGCGGTCGGCGGGAGCGGTGACGTCCTGGCGGGCGCCATCGGGGCACGCCTGGCCGAGCGCAACAGCGACGGGCCCATCATGGTGCGCTCTCGGCTCGCGTCGGCGGTGCACGCGCACGGCCTCGCGGGGGAGCGCCTCGCGACGCAGAGGGGAGCCTCCCGGGGCGCCCTCGCGACGGAGATCGCCGACCTGCTGGCGACGACCCTCGAGCCCGATTGACAGATTGGCCGACGGGCTCGGCGGCCGTCCGCCGAGGTGGCATCCAGCGGGGCGAGGGGAGCGAGGGGCTCCCGCGGGAAATGGCCGTAAATGGCCGTGAACACCGCGTTGGCGCGAGAGTTGTACAAGCCCTCCCGCATGAACCTCCAGAGCGGACGCAGGACGCACTTCATGAACGAGACGGCGCCCCTGATCGACGGCCTCTACGCCTCGGCGCGGCGGCTCACCGGCGCGAGCGACCGGGCCGACGACCTGGTGCAGGACACGATGCTGCTCGCGTGGCAGTCGTGGGAGCGATTCGCCGAGGGGACCAACCTCCGCGGGTGGCTGCACCGCATCCAGATCAACGTGTACATCACGGGCTACCGCCGGGCGCGCCGGGAGCGGGTGGCGCGCGACCGGGCCGGGGAGGCGGGCCTCGCGATGATGACCCTCACGGACGCGCAGGAGGCGGTCACCGCGCCGGACGGCGGCATCCAGCGGAGCGGCCTCGGGCCGAAGCTGCGCCAGGCGCTCGACCAGCTGCCGACGGAGTTTCGGGAGGTGGTGGTGATGGCCGACCTCGGGGAGATGTCCTACCGCGACATCGCGGAGGCGCTGGGGTGCCCGATGGGGACGGTGATGTCTCGGCTGCACCGCGCGCGGCGCTCGCTCGCCCGGTCGCTCACGGAGCCGGCCGAGGTCGTCGTGCAGCGCCGCGCGGCGTGAGCCCTCAGGCGTCGCCGAGGTCGCGGGAGACCGAGGCGGCGTCGGCCTCGCGGGCCACGCTGCGGTCCACCCCGGCGCGGCTGTGGAGCCGGGCGCCGCGGAGGATCTCCTCGCAGAGCGAGGGGAAGTCGAGCCCCGCGCCCGCGGCGATCTTCGGGAGCAGCGAGGTGGAGGTGAGCCCGGGGAGGGTGTTCACCTCGAGGACGTACTCGTTCTCGCCTTCGGTCACGAGCACGTTCACCCGCGTGGCGCCGGTGCAGCCCAGCGCGTGGTGCGCTCGCTCGGCGAGGCGCAGCACGCCCTGGTAGCGCGTGGGGGCGAGCCGCGCCGGGAAGTAGTACTCGCAGAGGCCCTTGGAGTACTTGGCCTCGTAATCGTAGAAGGGCCGCTTGGGCACCACCTCGATGGCGCCGAGCACCCGGTCGCCGAGGATGGCGACGTGCACCTCGCGGGCGCGGATGTAGCGCTCGACGAGCACGCCGTCGTCGTGGCGCAGGGCCTCGTCGACCGCAGCGCGCAGCTCCGCCGGGTTGGTGGCGCGCGAGACGCCGATGGACGAGCCCTCGCGGCGCGGCTTCACCATCACCGGGAAGCCGAAGGAGCCGTGGCGCTCCTCGATCTGGGCGTCGGAGACCGGGCCCGTGAGGTCGTAGTAGGGCGGGGTCGGGATGTTGTGGAGGCGGAAGAGTTCCTTGGCCTTGAGCTTGTCGAGGCTGAGGGCGGAGGCGAGCACCCCGGAGCCCGTGTACGGGATGCCGAGCCACTCGAGCACCCCCTGGATGGCGCCGTCCTCGCCGAAGCGGCCGTGCAGCGCGAGGAAGGCCACGTCGAGGTGGGCCGCGCGCAGCACCTGGTCGATGTCGCGCCCCACGACGATCGGCACCACGTCGTGGCCGCGCGAGCGCAGCGCCTGCACCACCGCCTCACCCGAACGGAGCGACACCCCGCGCTCCGCGGAGATTCCACCGAACAACACGCCGACTCGCGTCATGGCACTTCCTCCTTCGGAATCGTCGTCCAACGGCCTGCCGATCCCACGGCGGAGCAGAGCACCGCGCGGGCCAGACCAGAATTCGGGCGCGGCGTCGATGAACACCGCACCGCGGGCGACGCAGACGTGGTGAACTCGCCTCGTCAGCGCGTCCACGCGGCCTCAGCAACGTCGCCTGTGCCCCGCTAGCAACGGAGCGGTGTCGGCGTCAAGAAGCCTGCAAGCGCCCCCGAGGGGCCCTCGCGCGCCGCCGTGGATCATCTGCCGCTGCCGCAAACTCGACCGCGATTGCGGCTTGCGACACGCGCGCGCGCTGCTCTATCTTGCCGCGTCGTCAGAGCCGAAGACGGCTTCCGCGGGAGGGCCGGGACACACCCACAACGCCGCGGAACCCATCAACTTCCATCGGCGCTGGCGAAGACTTCCCTCTCCCTCTGGACGGCGCATCGGAGAACCACACGCGATGAGCGTAGACAATGTTCGCAGGCTCCTCGGCTCACTCTTGGATGATCCGGAGAACGCCAACGCGTGGGCGACGCTCGAAGAGCTCGCGGCGGGCGACGAGCTCGGGCAGTCGGGCGACGAGGGGCGCGCGCTCCTCGCGGAGACGCGGCGCAGGTTGCACGACCGGGGCGAGGCCGAGGCGGTGGCCGCGATGCTGTCCGTCGAGTCCGCGGTGGCGCCCGACGCGGCGTCGCGCGGGGCCCTGCTGCGAGAGCGCGCCCGCTACCTCGAGGAGGAGCTGCTCGATGACCGCTCGGCGCTCGCGACGCTCGACTCGATCCTGTCCAACGGCGACGACCCCGAGGCCGCGGAGATGCGCGAGCGGCTCAACTCCAAGAAGGCCCGCTGGAAGGACATCACCGGCGCCTTCAAGAAGAACGCCGAGGAGGGATCGACGGACCCCGCGACCGTCGCCACGCACCTCGTGAGCGCGGCCGCGGTGGTGCTCCAGTACAAGCCCAAGGGCCGCGAGAAGGAGGCCGACGCGATCTTCGAGTCGGCCCTCTCCATCGACCCCGGCAACCTGCGCGCGGCGCAGCTCTTCGAGCGGGTGCTCCGCCGCCGGGGCGGCCGCTGGGACGACCTCGCGGCGCACCTCGAGCGCTCCGCCGAGGCGGTCGAGCCGGTCAGCGCCAAGGTCGACCTGCTCTTCCGCGCGGCCCGCACCCACGCCGCTCGCCGCAACGACATCGCCGCCGCCGAGCGGCTGTACCGACGCATCCTCGAGCTCGACCCGGGCAACGGTCCGGCGCGTCGCTTCGTGGTGGCGATCCTGACCGAGCGGGAGCGCTGGGACGACCTCGCGGACTTCTACGAGGCGCAGATCGGCGCGCGCGCGGAGGACGGCGCGGACATCGGGCTGCTGGTGCAGGCGGGCATGACGCACTGGCGCGTGCGCAACGACCCGGCGCGCGCGGAGCCCTTCTTCCGCCGGCTGCGCGAGGTCTCCCCGGAGCACCCCGCGGTGCGCGCGTTCTTCGAGGCCAACGAATCCCCCGCGGCGAGCCCCTCGCCCGAGGCGACCGCGCCGGAGACCGCCGAGGCCACCTCGCGCGCCCCCGAGACGGTGCCCTCGCCGGCGCCCGAGCCCGCTGGCGACGAGCACGAGGACGTCCACCTGAGCGCGCACGCCGACGAGGAGATCGACGCCCCGGAGGAGGGCGCCCCGGAAGAGCCGGCGATGCCGACGATGCCGACGATCCCTCCGCCCCCCGCGGTGGTGGCCGAGGTGGTGCGCCCGACGGTGCCGTCGGCCCCGCCGCCGACGTCGACCTCGGGGGCGCCGTCGAGCGCCAACCCGCGGCTGCTGCAGGCGATCGAGGCCGCGCGCGCGGCGGAGAGCGCGGGCCAGCCCGACAAGGCCATCGAGGGCTGGAAGATGGCCCTCCGGCTCGACGCGCAGGGCACCGACGCCCGGCAGTCGCTCGCCCGCCTCTATGCGTCCACCGGCCGGTGGAACAACCTCGTCGAGCTGCTGCGCCAGGAGCTCGAGTCCCTCGGCGGCGTGCGGCCGGGCACGGACCTCGCGGCGAACCGTGAGCGCAAGGCGGAGATCCTGCGCGAGATGGTGGGCATCTACCGCGACCGGCTCTCGCTCGAGCCGATGGTGGTGCAGACCTACAACGCGCTGCTGCTGCTCGAGCCCGGCGACGTGGCCTCCCTCGTGGCGCTCTCCGAGAGCTACGAGCGCCTCGGCCGGTGGACCGACGTGATCAAGGTGCTCGACCAGCAGGTGGAGCACACCGAGGAGCCCGCCGCGAAGATCGCGCTGCTGCGCCGCGTGGCGAAGCTGTGGGTCGAGCGCTTCAACAACGTCAACAACGCCACGCGCCCGCTGGAGCAGATCGTCGCCCTCGACCCGACGGACGCCGACGCGCTCGCGCAGCTGAAGGACCTCTACACCCGCCGACGCGCGTGGCGCCCGCTCTTTGACGTGTCGCGCCGCGAGGCCGAGCGCCTCACCGGCGACGCGCGCCGGGACGCGCTGGTCGAGCTCGCGAAGCTGGCGGCGGAGAAGCTCGGCGCCAACGCGGACGCGATCGGCCTCTGGCGCGAGGCGCTGGCCATCGACCCGAAGACGCCGGGAGCGCTCGACGCGCTCGAGAAGCTGACCGAGCGCGAGCGTGACTTCGACGGTCTCGCGCAGGTGATCGAGCAGCGCGCCCGGGAGGCCGACGACTCGGAGCAGAAGGTCGCCCTGCTGATGAAGCTGGGGGCGGTCTACGGCGAGCGCATCGGGGACGCGGAGCGCTCCATCGACGCGTGGCGCCGGGTGCTGCAGGTGCAGCCGCGGCACCCGAAGGCGCTGCGCGTGCTGCGCGACGTGTACATCCAGGCGGGCCACTGGGACCGGCTGGAGGCACTCTACGAGGAGGCCGGCGACCTCGAGGGGCTCGCCGAGGTGCTCGGCAGCAGCGCCGATCGCGCGACCAGCCCAGCGGACCGGGTGGCGCTGTCGTTCCGCGCCGCGAAGGTCTACGAAGACCGGCTGCGGCAGCCGGCGAGGGCGTTCCGCAGCTACGAGCGCGTGCTCTCGGTCGACCCGAACAACGTCGCCGCCGCCACCGCGCTGGTGCCCATCTACCTCGAGGACGAGCGCTGGTCGCGGCTCGCCCAGCTCTACGAGGTGCTGCTCAACGCCGTCCCCTCGGACGACCGCTCCACCGCGCTCTCGTACCTGCACAAGCTGCGGGAGATCTCCGCGACCCGCCTGGGCGACCGCCCGGCGGCCTTCCAGTGGGCCCTGCGCGCGTACCGGCTCGAGCCCACGGACGGCGCGCTCGAGACCCAGGTCGAGGCGAGCGCCGCGGAGGCCGGCGCCTGGCGCGAGCTCGTCGACACCTTCGACGCCCGCGCCGCCTCGGCCGCCGACCCGCTGGAGATCGCCCGGCTGCGCGACAAGAGCGCCGCCGTCGAGGCCGACCGCCTCGGCGAGGTCGACGCCGCCATCGCCCGCTACGAGCGCGCGCTCGCGCAGTCGCCCGACGACGACACCGTCGTCCGCTCGCTCGACGCGCTGCTCCGGCGCGCGCAGCGCTGGGACGACCTGCGCCGGCTCTTCGACCACCGCATCGCCCGCGTGACCGACGCCCCCGAGCGCCGCGCCCTCATCCTGGAGGTCGCCGAGCTCGAGGAGGACGTGCTCCAGCAGCCCGACGCCGCGAGCGAGCGCTTCCGCGTGCTGATCGCGACCGACCCCACGGACGAGACCGCGCTGGCGGCGCTCTCGCGGCTCGCCGGGTCCGCCGGGCGCTGGGCCGAGCTGGAGTCCACGCTCCTCGCGCGGCACGACCTCGCGCAGGGAGCCGCCCGCGCCGAGCTCGCGCTCGCGCTGGGATCCGTGCAGCGCAAGCACCTCGGCAAGGTGGAGTCCGCGATCGAAGCCTACCGCGAGGTGCTGTCGCTCTCCGCCCACCATCCGGGCGCGCTCGACGCGCTCGAGTCGCTGCTCGGCGACGAGCGCTGGCGCGTGGTCGCGGCGCAGACCCTGGAGCCGGAGTTCGAGGAGATCGGCGAGTTCCGCAAGCTCGCCTGGGTGCTGCAGATCCTGTTCGACGTCGAGCAGAACGCGGGCCGCCGCCGCGAGCTCGGCCTGCGCCTCGCGCGGGTCTACTCCGAGCGGCTGGACGACCCGCGCTCGGGCTTCGACCTGCTGCGCTCCATGCTCGACGCGGAGCCCTCCTCGGAGCCCATCGCCAACGCCCTCACCGCGCTCTCCATCGAGGGCGGCTGGACCACCGAGCTGGCGGGCTTCCTGGCGACGCTCGTCGCTCGCGAGGGCCTCGACCCCGCGGTGCGCGTCTGGCTCGCCCGGCGCACCGCCACCCTCCACGAGGACCGCAACAGCGACCCCGCGGCCGCCGAGGCCTTCCACCGCGTGGTGATCGAGGGCGGCGCCCCGGAGCCCGCGGCCTTCGAGTCCCTGGAGCGGCTCTACCGCCAGAGCGGGCGCTGGTCCGACCTGCACGCGCTCTACGGCACCTGGGTCGAGCGCCTCACGGACGACAGCGCCCGGGTGGCCCTCTTCATCGAGGAGGGGCGGCTGCTCGAGGACGTGCTCGACCAGCCCGACGACGCCGTGCGCGCGCTCGAACGCGCGGTGGCGCTCGACCCCGCCAACGCCGAGGTCTCCACCGCCCTCGACCGGCTCTACGAGCGCCTCGGGCGCTGGGAGTCGCTGGTCACGCTGCTCACCCGCTCCATCGAGCAGGGCCGCGGCGGCGACGAGTCGACCGAGCTCCGGCTCCGTCGCGCGGAGACGCTCGAGCTCAAGCTCGGCCGCGTGGACGACGCCTTCCTCGACTACGAGGCCGTGGTCGAGTCGGACGCCACCAACGCCCGCGCGCGCCGCGGGCTCGAGCGGCTCATCGACGCGCCCGCGCTGCGCCAGCGCGCCGCGCAGGTGCTGGAGACGCTCTACGACCGCGACGGCGACCCGAGCGCCGGGGGCCTCGTGCGGATGCTCCAGATCCGGCTGGAGGCGACCGAGCCCGGGGCCCCGAAGGCGGCGCTGCACCAGCGCATCGCGGAGCTGCGCGAGATCGTGCTGCACGACCCGGTCGGGGCCCTCGACGCGATCGCCACGGCGACGCTGGAAGACCCGACGCAGGCGACGTTCCGAGAGGAGCTCCTGCGGCTCTCGGCGGTGGCGCTGCAGGACGCCCGCGCCGCGGAGACCCTCGAGGAGGTGCTGGAGGACCCGCGCGCGAGCACGGTGCGGGTGCCGGTGCTTCGCGACCTCGCGGCCATCTACGACGAGCGCCTCATCGACCCGGTGAAGGCCGAGCGGACCTTCCGTCGGCTGCTCACCGAGGCCGAGGGCGACCGCGACACCACGCTGGCCGCCGCCGTGGCGCTGGAGCGCCTCTACCGCGCGCTGCAGAACCCGCGCGGCCTCGTGGACGCCCTGCGACTGCGGGCGCGGCACGAGTCCGACCCGGCGCTGCAGACCTCCCTGCTGGCCCAGGCGGCGGAGATCCTGGAGGACGAGGTCGGCGACCTCGCGGGGGCGATCGAGGCGCAGCGGGGTCGGCTCGACCTCGACGCGGGCGACCTCGACGCGCTCCGCGCGCTGGCCCGGCTCTACGAGCGGAGCAGCCAGTGGGAGGAGCTGGTCACCACGCTGCGCCGTCAGGCCGCGCTGGTGAGCGACGGCGACACGCAGAAGCAGCTGCTGGTACGGGCGGCGTCGGTGCTGGAGGACAAGCTCGCGGCGGTGCCCGAGGCGATCGCCCTCTATGAGGAGGTGCTCGCCAGCTTCGGTCCCGACCGGGCGATCCACGCGGCGCTCGCGCGGCTGCTGGAGGTGTCCGACCAGTGGGCGGGCCTCCTCGCGGTGGTCGAGCGGGACCTCGCGGTCGCCGAGGACCCCGCCGATCGCCTCGCGCTGATCGTGCGCGCGGCGGACCTGCGCTACCGCCGGACCGACGAGCCCCTCATGGCGGTGCTCGGCTACCAGGAGGCGCTCGCGCTCGACCCGACCACCCCCGCGGCGCGGCTCGCGCTCACGGAGATGCTCCGGTCGACCTCGCCGGGCGTTCCGATCGCGGCGGCGAGGGCGCTCGAGCCCGTGCTGCGGGCGGACGGCGACTGGGCGAAGCTGGTCGACGTGCTCGACCGCATCGCGGCCGAGAGCGACGACCGGGAAGAGCGGCTGCAGGCGCTGTCGAGCGCCGCGGAGGTCTCGGAGGTGGGGCTGTCGGACTCCGGGCGCGCCTTCGAGCGGGCCTCGCGCGCGCTCTCGCTCGCGGCGGAGGACGCGGACGCGGGTCAGCGCGTGACGCACGTGGAGTCGCTCGCCCGCTCGGCGGGGCGGCACAAGGAGCTGATCGCGGTGTTCCGCGAGGTGGCGCCGAAGCTGCTCGACGCGGAGCTGCAGCGCGACGTGCTCATGCGCATCGCGGACACGGCGCTCACGCACCTCAACGACACGGCGACGGCGCGTGAGCACTTCGAGAAGGCCCTGGAGAACCAGGCCGACTTCGCCCCGGCGCTCGACTCGCTCGAGTCGCTGCACGAGTCGACGCAGCAGTGGGACGAGCTGCTCTCGGTGCTGCGCCGCAAGGTCGAGCTCGCGGACTCGGACGCCGCGCGCCGGACGCTGCTGCACAAGGTCGCTCGCATCCAGGAGGAGCGTCGCGGCGACCGCGAGGGCGCGGTGGAGGCCCACGAGGCGGTCCTCGGGTCGGGCTTCGACGCGGAGAGCGCGGCGGCGCTCGAGCGGCTCTACGCGCGGGCCGGGCGCTGGGACGACCTCGCCAACCTGCTGGAGTCGCAGCTCACGCGCGACGGGGCGGACGTCGCGGCGCTGCACCACCGCCTCGGCCGCGTGGCGATGGACCACCTCGGCGACACCGAGCGGGCGTTCGACCACTTCCGCGCGGTGCTCGACCAGACCGGCGACCACGCGGCCACCGTGGCCGCGTTGGAGGAGCTCGGGCAGCGGCCGGAGCTGGCCGCGCGCGTCGCGACGATGCTCGAGCCGATCTACCGCTCGCGCATGGACATGCCGAAGCTCATCGGCGCGCTGGAGTCGCGCATCGCGGCGGAGGAGGACCCGCGCGGGCGCATCGAGCTGCTCGCCCGCCTCGCGACGCTCTACGAGGAGAACATCGGCGACCTCGGGCGCGCGCTCGACACGCAGGCCCGCATCTTCCGCGAAGACCCGACCGACCGCGCGACCTGGGAGACCCTCGACCGGCTGGCGCGCTCGACGGACGCGTACCCGAAGCTCGCCGAGGTGTACGCCTCGGCGCTCGAGGGCATCACCGTCGACGACGACAGCTCCGCCGACCTCTCCTTCGCCGCGGCGCGCCTCTTCGACGAGCGCGTCCAGGACACGGCCCGCGCGCGGACCTTCTACCGCCGCACGCTCGCCTTCGACGGCGGGCGGCGCGAGGTGTTCGACGCCCTGGAGGCGCTGCTCGTCCGCGAGAGCGCGCACGCCGAGCTGCTCGACCTGTACCGCGACGCGGCCGAGCGCGCGGTCGACCCGATCGAGCGCAAGGCCTTCCTGCACAAGATCGCGGCCATCGACGAGGGGCCGCTGGGAAACCTCGAGCGCGCGATCGCGGACTACCGCGCGGTGCTCGACGTCGATCCGATGGACGGCGAGGCGATCAACCGCCTCGACGCCCTGCTGGTGAAGACCCAGGCATGGCGCGACCTCGCCGACCTGCTCGAGCGCCGCATCGCGGACGCGGTCGACGTCGAGGAGCGCTCGGCGCTGCGCTTCCGCCTCGGCCGCCTGCGGGCCGACCAGCTGGGCGACCCCTCTGGCGCGGTCGACGCGTTCCGGGAGATCCTCGACGACCGCCGCGATCACCGGGTGGCCATCCAGTCGCTCGAGCAGCTCGCCGAGTCCCGGCCGGAGCTGCGGCTCACGGTCGTCGAGATCCTGGAGCCCGTGTACCGCGAGCTCGACGACTGGGCGCGCCTCGCGGGCGTGCTGGAGACCCGCCTCGGGGCGACGCACGACGCCACCGAGCGCGCCGAGCTCTACAAGGAGATCGGTCGCATCCGGGAGACGCGGGCGCGCGACCCGAAGCTCGCCTTCGAGGCCTTCAGCGCGGCCTTCGGCGTCGACCCCGGGGACGGGGAGGCGCGCGAGTCCGTCGAGCGGCTGGCCGGCGAGCACGGGCTCTGGGACGAGCTCGTCCGAAGCTACGAGGCCGCCCTCGCGACCAGCGACGACCTCGTGCTCAAGAGCGACCTGCTGCGCGCCATCGCGGCGACGCACGACCAGCGGCGCGGCGACCCACGCGCGGCCATCTCCGCCTACGAGCGGCTCTTCTCCGTCGACGAGACGCAGCTCGACGTGCTCGACCAGCTGGAGGGCCTGCACGTGCTGCTCTCGGACTGGGACGGCCACGTCGACGTGCTGGAGCGCAAGGTGGCGCGGTCGCTCGACGACGACCACCGGCGCTTCCTGCTGCACACCGTGGGCGAGTCGCAGCGCGACATGCTCAACAACCCCGCCGCGGCGGTCCACGCCTTCCGCCGCGCGCTGGAGATCGACCCGACGGACCTCGTCGCGCTCGAGGCGCTCGACGGGCTGCTCTCGCAGCGCGGCGACCACCGCGGCCTGGCCGAGGTGCTCCAGCAGCGGCTCGACGTGGAGACCGACCCGGCCGCGCGCACCGAGACCGCGCTGCGCCTCGGGCGCCTCTGGGAGCGCTCGCTCGACGACCCGCACCACGCGATCGACGCCTACCGCCGGGCGCTCGACGAGACGCCCTCGCAGCCCGAGGCGATCCGCGCCCTCGAGCGCCTCTTCGCGGCGCAGTCGATGTTCCCCGAGCTGCTCGAGAACCTCCGGATGCAGGTCGCCCTCGCGTCCTCCCCGGCGGACCGATCGGCCCTGCTGCTCCGCATCGGAGCGCTCCAGATGAAGGAGCTCAGCGACACCGACGCGGCGCTCGACAGCTACCGCGAGGTGCTGGCCGCCGAGCCGACCAACGCGCAGGCCCTCACGGCCGTGCGGGAGATCTCCCAGGACGTCGACCGCCGGGTCTCCGCGGTGGAGATCCTGGAGCCCCTCTACCGCGGCACGGGCCGCTGGGACGACCTGGTGCAGGTGCTCGAGCACCGCATCGAGTGCATCGACGACGCCACGCAGCGGGCCTCCGAGCGGCGGCGCATCGCGGCGGTCCACGAGGAGGGCCGCAAGGACCCGGCGGCGGCCTTCGAGAGCTACCTGCTCGCCTTCAGCGAGGACGCGAGCGAGCCCTCGACCCTCGCGGAGCTGGAGCGCCTCGCGGCCTCCCTCGGCCGCTGGACCGACCTGGTCTCCGCCCTGGAGCGTGCCGTGCGAGACGGCTCGGACCCCTCCGCGGGACACGACCTGTCGGTGCGCGCGGCGCGCATCAGCGTGGAGCGCATCGAGGACGACGCCCGCGCGGCGCACAACTACCGCCAGGCCCTGGAGCTCGGCGGCGACGACGACGCGGTGCTCGAGGCCCTCGACCAGATCTACTCGCGCAGCGCGCAGTGGAACGAGCTCGGCGACATCCTTGAGCGCCGCGTCCTGCTGAGCTCGCCCGACCGCCTGGACGCGCTCGAGGTGCGCCTCGCGGAGCTTCGGATGACCCGCTTCGCCGACGCTCGCGGCGCCGTCTCGGCGCTGCAGAACGTGGTCGAGCGCGAGCCCACGCACGCCCGCGCCATCGAGCTGCTGGAGAAGCTCCTCGACGACCCGACGGTGCGCGACGACGCGATGGAGGTGCTGGAGCAGACCTTCCGCCGCAGCGACAACGCCACGAAGCAGGCCCGGCTGCTGGGCCTCAAGGTCGACGCGGCGACCTCCGACGCGGACCGCGTGCAGATCCTCGGCGACCTGGCGCGGCTGCGGGAGGAGCGCATGTCCGACCTGACCGGCGCGCTCGACGCGGTGACCCGGGCCTTCGCGCTCGACCCCCGCGACGAGGGTCTCCTCGGCGAGCTCGAGCGCCTCGCCCCGGCGGCGGGCGCGTGGCCCTCGCTGCGCGGCGTGATCGAGTCCGCGGTGCGCCCCGAGACGGGGCTCGTGCCCGACGAGTCCGTACGGCTCAACCTGCGCGGAGCGAAGTGGTACGCCGATCACATCGGCGACCCGGCGGCCGCGGAGGCGAGGGTGCGCGCCGCGCTCGAGGCCGACCCGGAGAGCGTCGAGGCGCTCACCATGCTCGAGGGCCTGCAGCGCCAGCCCGGGCGCGAGGCCGACCTCGTGGCGACGCTGCGGCGCCGCGCGGAGGTGGAGTTCGACGGCGACGCCCGCAAGGCGATGCTGCGCGAGGCCTCGTCGCTGGCCGAGGGACCGCTCGGCAACGTCGACCTTGCGGCGGAGATCGCCGCCGCGACGCTGGAGGTCGACGACGCCGACGCGACGTCGATCGACGACCTGGCCCGCCTGCGCCGGACGCAGGAGCGCTGGGAGGACCTGGCCGACCTGCTCGGGCGGCGCGCCCGCCTGACCGACGACCCCGCCGAGGCGCTGCGTCTGCGGCGCGAGGTCGCGGGGCTCTACGCCGGTCCGCTCGCCGACGAGGCGAGGGCCGTGTCGGCGTGGCGCGAGGTGCTCGACTTCGACCCGTCGGACCTCGACGCCCGCGTCGCCCTGGAGTCGCTCTTCGAGCGCGCCGGGCGGTGGCGCGACCTGGAGGACGCCCTGCGCGGGCGCCTGGACGTGGCGGTTTCCGTCGAGGAGCGCGTCTCGACCCGGATGCGCCTCGCGGACGTCGCCGAGCAGCAGCTGCACAGCGCCGAGGCCGCGGTGGAGTACCTCCGCGAGGTCCTCGACGAGGTGCCCGAGCACCCCGCGGCTGGCGAGCGCCTGGAGCGCCTCTACGCCTCGCTCAACCGCTGGAGCGACCTCTCCGACCTGCTCGAGCGCCGGCTCGACCACGCGGTGTCCATGGGCGACGCCGCCACCGAGCTCACGACCCTGGTGCGCATCGGCGAGCTCCACGAGCAGCGGCTCAACGACGTCGACCGCGCGATCGAGCTCTACGAGCGCGTGCTCGACCGTCAGCCCGAGCACTCCGGCGCCCTCGCGGCGGTCGCCCGCCTCGCGGAGGCCTCCGGGGACTACGAGAAGGCGGCCTCCATGCTCCAGCGCGCGGTGGCCGTGGCGCCGCCGGGCGCTGAGTCGGCGGCCATGGCGCTGCGGCTCGCGACGCTGCAGACCGATCGGCTCAGCGACCCCGCCGCGGCGGAGCAGAGCCTGCGCCGGGCCCTCGAGCTCGACCCGCGCTCGACGGAGACGCTGCGCCGCCTGCGGGCGCTCGCCGAGTCGCGCCGGGACCACACCCTCCTCGCCGAGGTGATGGAGAAGGAGCTCGCCCTCACCACCGACGTCGCCGCGCAGGTCACCCTGCTGCGCAGCCTCGCCACGCTGTCGCGCGACCAGCTCTCCGATCCGGCCCGCGCGATGGCCTACCTCGAGCGAGCGACCGCGCTCAACCCCAACGACCGCGAGGTGCTGCTCCCCCTCGTCGACCTGCTCTCGGCCAACGGGCGCGAGGCCGACGCGGTGCCCATCCTGGAGAAGATCATCGCGAGCTTCGCCGGCCGCCGCACCAAGGAGCTGGCGCAGTGGCAGCACCGTCTGGGCCAGGCGCAGGAGCGCATGGGCAACAAGCTCGAAGCCCTCGCCCTCTACGACGCGGCGTTCAAGATCGACCTCACGAGCGTGCCGATCCTCCGCGACCTCGGGCTCATCTGCCTGGAGACGGGCGACCTCGACCGGGCGCAGAAGACCTTCCGCGCGCTGCTCCTGCAGCGCCTGGAGCCCGGCGTCGGGCTGACCAAGGCCGACGTCTACGCCTACCTCGGCGAGACGCTCTCCCAGCAGGGCGACAAGCCCAAGGCCATCGGGATGCTCGAGCGCGCGCTGGAGAGCGACCGCCAGCATCCGCGGGCGACCGCCCTCCTCGCTCAGCTCCGCGGCTGATCCCCCGATGAACTCGAAGACCCCCGCCGGGGCGGTCGGGCTGCTCGACGGGCACCCGATCGCCGACGGCGGGGTCTCGGTCTTCGACCGCGGCTTCCTCTACGGCGACGGCGTCTTCGAGGTGCTGCGCACCTACCGCTCGCAACCCTGGCGCCTCGAGGAGCACCTGGGCCGCCTCGCGCTCGCCGCCCGTCGCGTCGGCATCTCCGTCCCCATCTCCAACGCCCGCTGGATCGCCGAGGTGCGCGCCGTGCTCTCCTCGCGCCCCGACGGCGCCGAGTCGGTGCTGCGCCTCGCGCTCACCCGGGGCGTCGGCCCGCCCGGCCTCGACCCCTCGCTGGCGCCGGTGCCCACGCGGCTCACGCTCGCGACGCCGCTCCCGGCGCTTCCCCCGGCGCTCTATCAGCGAGGCCTGCGCGCGACGCTCACCACCGTCGACCGCGCGACCCCTCGCGAGGGGATGCTCTCGCTCTCGGGCGTGAAGTCCTGCAACTACCAGCTCCACATCCTGGCGCTGCGCGACGCCCGGGGCAGAGGGTTCGACGACGCGCTGCTGCTCTCCAGCGACGGCGGGTTGATCGAGTCGACGAGCGCCAACGTGTTCGTCGTGTCCGGGGCCGAGCTCCGCACCCCGTCGCTCGACAGCGGTCCGCTCGAAGGGATCACCCGCGCCGAGGTGCTCTCCATCGCCCGCGAGCTGGGGCTCCCGGTGACCTGCGCCCGCCTCGACGCCTCCGACGTGTGGACCGCCGACGAGGTGTTCCTCACGTCGAGCGTCCGCGAGATCGTTCCGGTGGTGCGGGTCGACGATCACGAGGTCGGCGACGCCACCCCTGGACCGCTCACCCGCCGCCTCCACGCGGCCTACCGCGCCCGCACGCCCCTCGTCGGCGAAGCGCTCCCGTGGCTCTGACTCACTCCTCGTTCCATCGCCGAGGGCGGCCCGCGTCCACGTGGACGAAGCCGCTCCGCGGATAGAACCCGATGCCCCCTCGGTGGAAGCGCGTGACCCACGCGAGCAGCTGCGCCGTCGGGACGCCCACCAGCCGGTAGTCGATGGCGTTGCCCAGCACGTGCTGGCTGCGCGCCGCGACGTGCCGACCCTTCTTTCGCAGCCCCTCGTTGAGCTTGTCCGAGCGGTAGCCCGACACGACCTCGACGCGGCGGGCGCCCAGCGAGAGCACCGAGGCGCGCAACGTCTCGAGGCTCAGCGCCGAGATGGCGTGCCGCTCCCAGTTGGTGCGGTCGCGGAGAAACCACTCCACGCGCTCCCGCTCCCGCTCCGAGGGGGCGGCGTCGAGCACGATGGCCTCGTGCGTGTGCACGTTGACGAGCGTCGCCGCCGGGACCACCAGCGCCGGCGCGTCGTCGCCCGCCGCGGCCTTCTTCGAGCGCTCGCCCTCCACTAGCGGCGAGGGCGATGGGGGAAGGAAGGGCGGCACCGGGAGGTCCTGCGCGAGCGCGCTGGCGGCGACGAGCAGCGCGCACCCGCCGATCCACGCGGAGCGCGCGCGAACCGGCCTCCCGCTCACGAGTTGAGCACCTTCAGCCGGATGGTCTCGTTGTGCGAGCCCAGTCGATAGCCGTCGAGGTCGAGGGTCGCGAAGGCGAAGCCCGCGCGGTGACACGCCGCGGAGACCTCCGCCCGGCGCTCGAAGGCCGCGGCGAGCTCGGCCGCCCCGACCTCCACCCGGGCGACGTCTCCGTGGTAGCGCACGCGCACCTGCCGGAGTCCGAGCGCCCTCAGCCCGTCCTCGGCGCGATCGATCTGCCGGAGCCGCTCCTGGGTGACGGAGGTGCCGTAGGGGATGCGCGACGCAAGGCAGGCCGCGGCGGGCTTGTTCCAGACGCTCAGGCCGATGACCTGAGCGCACCGGCGGATGTCCTCCTTGGTGAACCCGAGCTCGACCAGCGGCGACCGCACGCCCTGCTCGTTGGCGGCCTGGAGCCCCGGGCGATGGTCGCCGAGGTCGTCGAGGTTGGTGCCGTTGACCACCACCGCGAAGCCACGGCGCCCGCCCTCGGAGAGGGCGATGCGATAGAGCTCCGACTTGCAGTAGAAGCAGCGATCGACGGGGTTCTTCGTGTAGTTCGGGTCGTCGATCTCGTGCGAGTCGACGGCGACGTGGGGCACGCCGATCTCCGCCGCGAGGGCGGAGGCGGCCTCGCGCTCGGCGACCGGGAGGGCCGGGGACAGGGCGGTGAGCCCGAGGGCGCGGTCACCGAGGGCGACGTGGGCGGCCTTCAGGACGAACGCGCTGTCGACGCCGCCAGAGAAGCAGACCAGCACCGATCCGGCGTCGCGCATCCAGGCATAGAGGGCGTCGAGCTTGGGCTCCATGGTGAGGGGTCGTATACCACCGGCCATCCGCGGCAGCAGCCGCCGAACCCAACGCCCACTCCATCCCGAGCGCTCCGGAGCCCCCGAAGACATGCATCCGACCGATCGCCTCCAGGGCGAGACGCCCGAACGACTGACCGAGCGCTTCGGCGCCGCCCTGACGCTCCCGGAGGCCCGCCGGATCATCGCCCACGTCGTACAGCGCGGCGGCGACTCGCTCCTCGGCGTCCAGCAGCTGCGCACCACGGCGAGGAAGGCCGTGGAGGCCGAGCTCCCCATCGGGCAGGTGAAGGTGCTCGAGCGCCGGGCCTCGCAGGAGGACCCCTTCATCAAGTTCGCGATCGCCCTGCCGGACGGGGCCGTCATCGAGACGGTGCGCATCCCCCTGGAGCGGCAGGGGCGCTACGTGGTGTGTGTCAGCTCGCAGGTGGGCTGCGCCATGGGCTGCGCGTTCTGCGCCACCGGGGCGATGGGCCTCTCGCGCAACCTGGAGGCCTGGGAGATCGTCGAGCAGGTGCGTCTGGTGGCCGCCGAGCTGCGGGCGTCGGGCGAGGGCAGGGTGCATGGGGTGGTGTTCCAGGGGATGGGCGAGCCGCTGCACAACCTCGACAACGTGCTGCAGGCCATCGAGATGCTCTCCAACCCCTGCGGCCTCGCGGTAGACGCCCGGAACATCACGGTATGCACCGTCGGGATCGTCCCTGGCATCGACCGCCTGGCAGGAATGCGAACACGCATACGCCTCGGGATCAGCGTCACGAGCGCCCAGACCGCGCTCCGCCGGAGCCTGGTTCCCATGGAGGGGAAGTACCCCATCCGGGAGGTGGTGGAGGCGGCGAAGCGCTTCCACGAGCGCTCCGGGCGGCTGGTGATGTTCGCGTATGCGCTCATGGGCGGGGTGAATACGACCGACGCCGAGGCGGACGCGCTCGCCGAGCTCCTCAAGCTGATGCCCGCGCGGCTGTCGCTCATCGACTGGAACCCGATCGCGGGATTGCCCTATCGGCCGCCGACCCCGGAGGAGAGGGACCGCTTCCATGACCGGCTGGCCGGCATGGGGGTGCCGGTGATCCGCCGGTACAGCGGGGGGAAGGACATCGGCGCGGCGTGCGGCCAGCTGGCGACCGAGTCGACCCGGAAGAGCCGCCCCCGAGGCGCCCGCCGTGAGCCCGGCGGTCCGGCGTCGGAGGCCGGGGAGACGACCGAGTCGAGCGAGCAGGACTGAGCTCCGGGGCAGCCGGGCGCCCTCGAAGGCCCGTCGCTAGTTTACAGAATTCTGCATTCGGTCAACTGGGCCAAGACCGGCCAGGGGAGCCTCGCCGGGGGACCGAGCTCCTGCGCCCGTATGCAGGCGCATGCATACGCATAAGTACGCCAGCGGAACGCATATTCACTGTCGAGTCTGCGGAGAGATGGCGCATATGCGGGGCCTCTGCAGCTTGTCGCAGTACGGCTCCGAGGCTGGTCCACGGGCACGGAGCGAGCGGCTTCGCGGCGGACGTGGGTCGGCTCCCCGAAGATCCCTGGGCGACCGCATCGGGGAGCCGGGCCAGGTCAGGTACCGAGCGGAACGCCCTCATCACCCCAGGCGATGAGGCAGCCGGAGCGCCGTCACGGGGAACCGGGACCTGGGGAGGGGCTCGGCCCGGTTTCCACCCACAGGCCCCGTCCCCAGGAGAGCCCGTTTCGTGAGTTTACAGAATACATATTATGCGAAGTTAAAGACATGGGGGTAACCGGGGCTTCTGCGGGGTTTCCAGGCCCTGACCGCGCCCGGTGGCGGTGCCGGCCCCGACCACCCCGCGCGCTTGCGGCTCCCCAGGCCACGACGCCCAACGCCACCCGCGCGGCGACTTGCGGCCCCACGCCCCCCAAGGACCGGGCGCCCCCCAAATGCCAACGGCCCGGATTCCCCCTCAGGATCCGGGCCGCAGCACCTCTTCAGACTCTCCCGACGGACCCTTCCGGTCCGCGGCGTCGCCCCGCGCCGGGGCTACTCGGTGATCAGCCGGTAGGCCTGGAGCGCCCCCAGGTTCGTCCCGAAGAAGATCCAGTTTCCCGCCCGCACCGGCATCCCCGTCACGCCGCCGCGACCGAGGCCCTCCAGCACCTCGCCATCCCGGGCCCGGACCAGCCACAGGGCCTGCGACGCCGAAGGCACCATCAACAGACCGCCCCCGGCGTCCATCACCTGCATCGCCCCGGAGCCGTAGTCCCGGGCCCAGAGCACCGAGCCGTCGGAGGGATCGATCTTCAACAGACCCAGGGTTGACGACGTTGCATACAGATGGCGGCCATCGGATGCGAGCGACGAGACCGCGGTCATCCAGTCGATGCGCCAGCGCACCCCACCCCCCTCGGGGTCGAGCGAGTAGAGCCCCGTCGACTGCGAGGCCACGAAGAGCGACCCCTCGAGCAGCACCGGGGTGGTGTCGACGTCGATGACGCGGTGCGCCTCCGTGGCGTCGCTCTCCTCGGCATCGGCGGCGGTGTCGCGCTCCCAGGTGGCCGTCCCGTCGCCCGGATCGAGCGCCACCACGGTGCCGTCGGCGAAGCCGGTGTAGAGCTTGCCGCGCGCCGAGAGCAATCCCGCGTGGCCGCTCGCGGTGATGCCCCCCGGGGGCTCGCGGTGGTAGCGCCAGCGCTGCTCGCCGGTGCCGCGATTGACCGCGAACACCGTGTCGTCGGCGTTCACCAGGAACACCGTGTCGGCCGTCACGATGGGCGCTCGGACCACCTCCGCGGTGGTGGCGAAGCGCCAGCGCTGGACGCCCGACAGCGCGTCGAGGGCGTAGAGCGCTCCGTCGTTGCAGCCGACGAACACCATCCCCCGGTCGAGCACCACGGCGCCCTCCACCGGGCCCAGCGTCTGGAAGCGCCAGATCGGGAGGCCGTCGTCGGAGCGGAGCGCGTGGATCCCGTTGTCGAGGCCGCCCACGTAGACGAGGCCGCGCTCGGCGTCGACCGCGGGGATGACCCGATTGCGGGGGTGGCTCTCCAGGTCCGTCGCGACCACCAGCGGAGCGCGCCACTGGAAGCGGGCGAGGTCGTGGTGGAGCGCGGGCGCGACCTGGTTGAGGTCGGGACGATCGCGGGTGCCCAGCCTGAGGCCGGCGCAACCCGACGAGCCGATCGCGGCCGCGACGGCCGCGGTGACCAGGAGAGACCGAGGGTTCACGAGGGGCACCGAAGCCTTAACGGCGCCCCTGCTTCCGGAGCGCCTCTTCGAGCTGACGACGGAGGTCCGGCGGCAGCGAGTCCAGCGGGTTGCGACCGCCGCCCTCGTGGCCGTGCTCGCCCTCGGCGCCGCCGCCCGCGGCGCGCGCCCGGTCGTACTCGATGATCTGCGGGTCCTGCGGGTCGATCTCCCGGAGCAGCGCCACCGCCTGCTCGCGCAGGCTCTGGATCGACGCCGAGAGCGGGTCCGCCGCGGTCGGGTGCGCGGTGCGCTCGATCACGCCGTGCAGCAGCTCCTTGGCGTGCACCCGGTCGTCGCGGCGGGCGAAGAGCCGCGCCTGGTAGTACTGCGCGAGGTCGCGGTAGGTGGCGTTCTGCACCGCTCCGAGCTCGCGGTAGCGGGCGGCCGCGCCGTCGAGGTCGTTGAGCGACTCCAGCGTGAAGGCCAGGCCCTCCAGCACCCGGGCTTCGAGGCCCGCGGTGTCGGCGCCCATCAGGCCCTGGTAGAGCTGACGCGCCTCCTGGTAGCGACCGAGCTGGTAGAGCGCCGTCGCCTCGGAGAGGCGAGCGAGCGGCGCCACGCGGCTCTGGGGGTAGCGCTGCTCCACCTGGCGGAACTTCTCCACCGACGCGCGCAGCCGCGCCTCCATGGAGCGGAACACCGGGCCACGCCGGGTCGGGGCGTCTTCGCGGGTCGGGGCGTCTTCGGGCTCGATGTTCGCCGTCGACACCTGCAGCGCCTCGGAGAACGCGTCGGCGGCCTTCGCGGCCGAGGCCGTGCGCCACGTCTGCCAGCCCACCGAGGCGCCCACCACCACCACCACCGCAGCCGCGGCCAGGGTGAGGTTGCGACGGTGCTGACCGAGCGAGTCGCCGATGCTGCGCGCCCAGTCCGGCACGCCCTCGGAGTCGCCGGTGCCCTTGGACATCGTGCGGGGCGGCGGCCGACGTCGACCGGAGCCCGGGGCCGTCTCGGCCAGCGCCGCGGGGTTGCCACCCAGCGACGTCGTCGGGAGCATCAGCCCGGAGCCGTCGGGGGACATCTCGCCGATGGGCTCGTCCCCGGTCGGGGACGTGCCATCCGCCAGCACCGCCACGCGACCGCGCCGGGCAGCCTTCGCCGCAGCGCGCCGCTCGGCCCGGTTCTTCGGGACGTTCGGATCTTCCGCGGACTGCTCCGCTCCCGACGCCTCGCTCGACTCGACCTCCTCGGCCTCGTCGTCCCGCTCATCATTCTCGGTCGAACTCACGCGCTCTCCTCGAACCTTCTGTCAGCCCTCCGGCGGCGCCAGAGCGGCGCGGACTCTACACGCGAGACCTCTCCAGTCAACCAAGGACGGCGGTCCCCGATGGCGCGTCGCGGCTCGCGCGGCGGCGCATCGACCGTGGTACTTGCTCCATCGCATGCGCGCCTTCATCGCTCCCCTCGCCCTCGCCGCGCTGCTCTCCCCTCGCCCCGCCCTCGCGCTCGAGCGCGAGCTCGTGCTGAGCCCGCGCGTCGGATTCGCCGGATCCACCGGCCCCGTCGGCGGTCCCGGCGCGGTGGTCGAGCTCGGCGCCCACTACGGCCTCAACGATGCGTTCTCGCTCTACGCGGTCGGGGGCTACAACCTCGCCTTCCCCGACGCTCCGCGCGGCCCGAGGCACGGCGCCACGCTCGCGTTCGGGGTCGTGTACGCGCTCGACGTGCTCAGGGTCGTGCCCTACCTCGGCCTCGGGGCCCGCGGCGACCTGATGGTGGGCCCGAGAGACGGGTGGATCACCCCGGCCGCGGAAGCGCGCGTGGGGCTGCGGTGGCTCTTGAAGCGGGGACTGGCGCTGTCATTCGAGGCGGCCTACGCGTTCCCCTTCGTGGGTCGGGACCTCGTGGCGGACCTCGTCACGCTGACCGTCGGCGTCAGCTTCCTGCGCGACCTCTGAGCGGGCGCCGATGCGCAGCCGGGGGCGCAGCCGAGCGAGGGTGCGCTCGCCGATGCCTCGCACCCGTCGAAGGTCGTCGACGCGCTCGTAGCCCCGCGGCGAGCGGCCCTCGACGATGCGCCGCGCGAGCGTCGGACCGATCCCGGGCAGCGACTCGAGCTGCTCGACCGAGGCGGTGTTGGGATCGAGGAGGACCGGCGTGAGCGGCGCCGCGGGGGGCTCTGCGAAGGGCGTGAAGGAGGGAGGTCCGCGCCGACCCGCAGAGAGGGCGGCGAACAGGACCAGGACGAAGGCGAGGGCGTGCCGGAGCGGGCGGTGGGCCATCGGGTGGCGGCGTTGTCGGCGCCGCGACCACGGACGGTTGCCCGGGAGTTCAGCGACGGGCGATGCGGATGTGGTCGATCACGATGGCCTCGACGGGCATGTCGCGAGGGTCGCGCTCCACCGCGGTGATGCGGCGCACGAGGTCGGCCGGCGTGCAGCGCCCGAAGATCGAGTAGCTGCCGTCGAGGTGGGGCTTCGCCACCTCGGTGATGAAGAACTGGCCGCCGTTGGTGTTGGGGCCATGGTTGGCCATGCAGAGCAGGCCCGGGGCGTTGTGGCCCTGGACGTTCTCGTCGGCGAACTCGAAGCCCGGACCGCCCATCCCGGAGCGCAGGATGTCGCCGCCCTGGATCATGAAATCGGGGATCACGCGGTGGAAGATCGAGCCGTCGTAGAAGGGGCGGCGCACCCATCGGCCCGCGGTGGGGTCCCAGAAGTCGCGGAGGCCGCGAGCGAGGCCCACGAAGTTGGCCACGGTCACGGGCGCCTCGCGGCTGAGCAGCTCGCAGCTGAAGTTGCCCATGCGCGTCTCGATGGTCGCGACGAGGGCGCCGGTCCCGGGGAGGCCCGCGGTGGCCTGCTCGAGGGTGAAGCGGCCGTGCAGGGGGTCGGGCTCGGTCGGGTCGGCGTGCGCCGGGGTGACCGTGAGGTCGCGCGAGCGAGGTCGGCCCGCGACAGGGGCCACGGGGGCGGGGCGCTCGGCGGCCACGGGCGCGGCGGGCGCCTGGGACGGGGCCGAGGGGGGCGTCGCGACGGGGCGGAACGCAGGCTCCGCGGGGGCCGTGAGATTACACCCGGAGGTAAGCGCGAGGACGAGGAGCGGTCGCAGGAGGCGGTCGGTGTGCATGGCTGATCACTCGCTGGCGGGCGGGACGTCGGTGAGCTCCACCCGGTCGCCCGCGCTCAGGTGGTGCCGGTCGGAGAAGCCGCCGTTGACCTCGAGCACGTAGAGCGCGTCGCCGGGGACCTCGCGGGGGTCGTCGGTCTCCGGCGTGGCGTTCTTCACGATGCCGAGGATGGTCCGGTCGGCGCGGATGAAGACCATGTCGAGCGGAAGGATGGTGTTGTGCATCCAGAAGACCTGATGGTCGGGCCTCGGGAATACGAAGATCATCCCGTGGTTCTCGTCCATGTCGCGGCGGAACATCAGGCCGCGCTCGCGGGTGCGAGGCTCCCGCACCACCTCGACGCCGATGTCCACCGGCCCGCCCGACTGCGTGTGCACTCGCACCGAGGGGCCGGTCCTCGCCGGGGCGGTGACCCGGACCGGCGCGGCGCTCCGCGCAGGAGCCTCGGGTTCGACCGGCGCAGAGCCACGACACGACGCGATGACCAGCGAACCAGCAATGACGATCCAGCGCACGGTCGGGTGGTAGTCGCAGCCCGCGGTCGGTGTCAAACCGCGAGCGCGACAGCGCCGGACCGGGGGCGTAGAGTGCCGCCGTCGTGCCTGGTTTCGTCTCCCTCGTCGGCGTGGGTCCTGGTGACCCGGGCCTCCTCACCCTCCGCGGTCGCCGGGCCATCGCCAACGCCGACACCCTGCTGGTCGACGCCCTCGTCCACCCCGGCGTGCTCCGCCATGCGCGCGCCGACGCCGAGCTCCTCTTCGCCGGCAAGCGCGGGGACCAGTCGTCGACCGGGCAGGACGAGATCAACCACATGCTCCTGCTGCGGGCGAGCCAGGGGCGGCGGGTCGCGCGGCTGAAGGGCGGCGACGCGCTGATCTTCGGGCGGGGCGCCGAGGAGGCGGAGTTCCTGGCGGCGCACGGCATCGGCTTCGAGGTGATCCCCGGCGTGAGCTCGGCGCTCGGCGCCACGGCCTACGCGGGCATCCCCCTCACGCACCGAGAGCACGCGTCCTCGGTGGCCCTCGTGACCTCCCGCGAGCACCCCGGCCGACCGGCCGACCAGGGCCCCCTGCGCGCCGTGGCCGGGGCCGACACCATCGTCATCTTCATGGGCCTGCGCCGCCTCGCGACGGACCTCGCCACCCTGGTCGAGAGCGGCCGCGACCCTCGCACTCCTGCGGCCATCATCTCCGCTGGCACGCACCCCGAGCAGGTCGTGGTCACCGGCACCCTCGCCGACCTCCCTGCCCGCGCCACCGAGGCCGGGGTTCGCTCGCCCGCGCTGGTCGTGATCGGCGAGGTCGTGGGCCTGCGCGAGCGGCTCCGCTGGTGGGACGGCCCCGGGCTCCACGGCCGACGGGTGCTGGTCGCGCGCTCCGCCGAGCAGTCCGCGGAGACCTCCGACGCCTTCGTCGACGAGGGCGCCTCGGTGGTCGAGATCCCCATGCTCCGCATCGCCGATCCGAGCCGCCCGGAGGCGCTCTCCCTCTCGCTCCGTTCGCTGGCCGCGGGCCGCTACGACGTGGTGGCCTTCACCTCCGCCAACGCCGTGCGCCGCACCTTCGCCGCGCTTCGATCGCTGGGCCTCGACGCGAGGGCGTTCGGGCGGGCTCGCGTCGTGGCGGTGGGCCCCGAGACGGCCCGGGCGCTGTCGGACTCCGGCATCACGGCCGACGCGATGGCCGCCGAACACCGGGGCCTCGCGGTCGTCGACACCATCGCCTCGCTGCCCGGGATCTCGCTCGCCGGGTGCTCGGTGCTCCTGCCCCGCGCGGAGGTGGCGTCGCCGGCGCTGCCGGAGGGGCTCCGCGCGCGCGGAGCAACGGTCGAGGACGTGCCCGCGTACCGAACCCTGGGACCCACCGACGAGGACCGCGAGCGGCTCCGCTCGGCCTGGTCCACCGGCGGCCTCGACGCGGTGCTGCTCACCTCCGGATCGACCGTCCGCGGCATCACCGAGACCCTCGGCGACGCGCTGCTGCCGCTCCCCCCCGGGCTGGTGATCGCCTCCATCGGACCGTCCACCTCGGAGGTCGCGCGAGCGCTCGGGATGCCGGTCCACGTGGAGGCCTCGGTGTATACCGTCGACGGTCTCCGGGACGCCCTGCGAGACCACTACCGCCAAGGAGCCATCGCCCCGCCATGAGCTTTCCCCTCGAACGCCCTCGCCGCCTGCGCCAGACGCCCGCCCTCCGCTCGCTCGTGCGCGAGACCCGGCTGCACCCCGACCAGCTGGTCGCGCCGCTCTTCGTGACCCTGGGCGAGGGCCGCCGCAAGCCCATCAGCTCGATGCCCGGCCACGCGCAGCTCTCCGTCGACCTCGCCGTCGCCGAGGCGCAGGCGCTTACCTCGCTGGGTATTCGCAGCTTCCTCCTCTTCGGCCTGCCCGACCAGAAGGACGACGAGGGCTCCGGCGCGTGGGACCCGGGCGGGCCGGTTCCGACGGCGCTGCGGGCGCTGCGCTCGGCGCTGCCGCAGAGCGTGCTCATGGCCGACGTCTGCGTGGACGAGTACACCTCGCACGGCCACTGCGGCGTGCTGCACACCCGCCGCGACGGGACCGTCGAGGTCGACAACGACGCCACCGTCGAGCGCCTCGCGCGCATCGGGGTCGTGTACGCCCAGGCCGGGGCCGACGTGGTCTCGCCGAGCGACATGATGGACGGCCGCATCGGCGCCGTGCGCCGGGCGCTCGACGCCGCGGGCTACGACGACACGGTGGTGATGGCCTACGCGGTGAAGTACGCGAGCGCCTTCTACGGGCCGTTTCGCGAGGCCGCGGACTGCGCGCCGAAGTTCGGCGACCGCGCGGGCTACCAGATGGACCCGGCGAACACCCGAGAGGCGCTGAGGGAGGTGCGCCTCGACGTGGAGGAAGGAGCGGACATCGTGATGGTCAAGCCCGCGCTCGCGTACCTCGACGTCATCCGCGCGGTGAAGGAGTCGGTGAACGTCCCGGTCGCGGCCTACAACGTCTCGGGCGAGTACGCGATGCTCCACGCCGCCGCGCAGAACGGCTGGATCGACCTGCACCGCGCGGTGCGCGAGACGCTGCTCTCGATCCGCCGCGCGGGCGCGGACATCATCGTGACCTACCACGCGAGAGACCTCGCCGAGGCGCTCGCGTGAGGGGTGCTCTCCTGCTCGTGGCGCTCGGCGCCGCGGGGCTCGGGTGCGCGGTCCCGCCGGACCTCGCGCAGTGCTCCGGCGTGGTCGACCTCGGCTGTGACGGCGGCCTCCCGGGGGCCTACATCGACGACGCCAGCGGCGCGTGGGTGAGCTCTCCCTGGGCGGGACCGCACCCGGCCTACGCGAAGTACACCACCTACCGGGTCTGCCACGGGCTCGGGCGCGCCCCGACCTCGGCGGAGGTCTACGCGGCCTTCTCCGAGACCGGCAACCTCGCCAAGCAGATCGGCAGCGCCGCCACGCTCATCCCCGCCTGCAACGGGGTCGCGGGCATCAACGACCGCTCGGTGCTGCTGCGCAACGGCGGCGGCCAGGACTTCTTCGCTCGCATCGTCCTCCGACCGTAGCTCCCACCTATCTCGCGACGAAGCGCGGCAGCACCACCGAGGCGACCTCGGCGAAGCGCGCGACCTCCTCGTCGGTCGTCTCCGGCGAGAGCGACACCCGCAGCGCCGACGAGGCCCGCCAGGCCTCGTCGGGATACATCCTCGCGATGGAGGCCGACGCCCTCGCCCGGCCGCTGGAGCACGCCGATCCCGACGACACGGACACGCCCTCCACGTCGAAGGCCGCGACCAGCTCCGGCCCCGCGACGGACGCCGCCCAGGCGACGTGACTCACCGTGGCCGCCCTCGCCCTCGCTCGTACCGAGGGCGACGCGCCGTGGGCCACGAGCACCCGCTCGACCTCGTCACGCCTCGACGCGACCCGGGCCATCGAAGCGAGCCGATCGCCCACCCCGGAGGCCGCCGCTCCGAAGCCGACGAGGCCCAGGAGGTTCTCGGTTCCGCCGCGTAGGCCGCGCTCCTGACCGCCTCCCGGCATCACCGTCGCGAGCTGGCCCCCTGCCCTCGCCCAGAGCGCGCCCGCCCCCTGGGGGCCGCCGATCTTGTGCGCCGAGAAGGCCACCGCGTCGGCCCCCGTGGACTCCACCTCCACCGCGACCTTGCCCAGCGCCTGCACCCCGTCGAGCACCCAGCGCGCTCCGCGCTCGGCCAGAAGCGCCTTGAGTGAGGCCACGGCGAGCAACGCACCGGTCTCGTGCTGCACCCAGGAGAGCGCCACCAGGGCGTCGGCCCCAAGCGCTCCCGCGAAGGCCTCGACGTCGATCGCCCCTTCGGCCCTCGTAGGGATCCATCGCAACGGGATCGAGCGCTCGACGCCGAGCGCCTCCATCGAGGCGACCACGCAGGGGTGGGCGCCGGGGTCGCACCAGAGCGACGAGACGGAAGCGCGGCGGCCGATGCCCAATACCGCGAGGTGTAAAGCCTCGGTGCCCCCGGAGGTGAAGGTGAGCGCGGACGGTGAGGCGCCGATCGCCCGGGCGACCGAGAGGCGGGCCTCCTCGAGGAGGGCGCGAGCGCGGCGTCCGTGGTGGTGGGCGCTCGACGCGTTGCCCACGAAGCCCTCCTCCAGCAGCGACCGGATCGCGGCGCGAGCGCGTTCGGAGAGGGCGGTGGTCGCGTGGTGATCGAGGTAGACGCGAGGGGCCATCGGAGGGCTCAGGGCTCCTCCGGGCGGCGAGAGATCTGGAGGCGCACCAGCAGCCCGGGGAAGGTCCGGCCCGCGACGCGCATCCGGGAGCCGGTCTCCGCGACGACGCCTCCGCCGTGGGCCTCGGCGACGCCCCGCACCACCGCGAGCCCGATGCCGGCGCCGCCGTGGCGGCGGGTGGGCGACCCGTCGACCTGCACGAAGGGCTCGAAGATGCGGGCGAGCCAGCCCGGCGCCACGCCCGCTCCCTCGTCGGCCACGAGGAGCTCGGCGTGCGTGGGGCTGAAGCGCAGCTCGACGCCTACCGCTCCGCCGGGAGCGCCGAACTTCGCGGCGTTGTCGATGAGGTGATCGACCGCGCGGCCGACCCGGTCGGCGTCGCCGAGCGCGGGCAGCGAGGCGTCGGGGACGGCCGTGACGAGCTGCACCCCCTGCGCGGCGAGCACCGGGCGCCGCTGCTCGAGGACGCGGAGCACCACCTCGCGCAGGTCGTAGGGCGCGAAGGTGAAGCGCAGCCGGCCGGTCTCCAGCTGGGTGACGTCGAGGAGGTTGTCGATGGTGTGGCGGAGCCTCCCGAGGGCGCCGTCCATGCTGCGCACGGCCTTGCGCTGCGCCTCCGAGAGGGGCCCGAGCTCCTCGCGCATCAGCAGCCCCAGGTAGCCCACCAGCGGGGTGAGCGGCGTGGCGAGCTCGTGGCTCACGTTGCGATAGAACTCCCGGCGCAGCCGGTCGGCCTCCACCAGCCGCTCGTGCGCGTCGCTCAGCTCGTGCACCTTGGCCTCGAGCCTCGCCGCGACCCTCGCCCCCTGCGCCCGCAGCAGGGCCTCGGAGCTGGTCTCCGCCGTGGTCGCCACGACCCCCTCCGGGGGCCTCGCGCCGAGGAAGGACTCCACCGTCCTCACGAAGGTGCGCACCTCGATGGGCTTGGCGATGAAGCCGCGGCACCCGAGGCCCAGCGCCGTCGCGCGGTCGCCCTCGGCGGTCACCGCCACGATGGGCACCTCCGCCAGGCGCTCTCGCAGCAGCATCGCCACCTCGTAGCCGTCGAGGTCGGGGACGTTGATGTCGAGCAGCACCAGGTCGGGGCGGGCGTGCGTCGCGATGCGGGTGCCCTCCACGCCGGACACGGCCTCCAGCACCTCGTGCCCGGCGCGCTGCAGCAGCTTGCGCACCAGCAGGCGGCTCTGCGGGTCGTCTTCGATGTGGAGGATCGTAGCCATCGGGCGAGGATTGATTTATCCGTTGCCTCGCGTCGCTCCGCAACGCGCCCCTCGCGATCCGGTGCCGCGCGGAGGTGCGTCGACGATGAGCAGCGATCCGAGGGTGTCCGAGTCCGTCGCGCGGTGGGAGCGGGAGAGCCTCGCGCCGCTGGAGGCGCACTCGCCGCCTCGACCCCTGAAGGGCCTCCTCGCGGGGGGACAGACCCCGCGCACGCTCTACACCCCCGCGGACCTCGACGACATCGACCCCGTCGACGACATCGGCCTGCCCGGCGAGGCGCCCTTCGTGCGCGGCGTGCAGCCCAACATGTACCGCGGCCGGCTCTGGACGATGCGCCAGTACGCGGGCTTCGGCAGCGCGAAGGCATCCAACGAGCGCTACCGGCTGCTGCTCTCCCGCGGCCAGACGGGGCTCTCGGTGGCCTTCGACCTGCCGACGCAGATGGGCCGCGACAGCGACCACCCGATGGCCCTCGGCGAGGTCGGCAAGGTGGGCGTCGCCGTCGACACCATCGAGGACATGGAGACGCTCTTCGACGCGATCCCGCTCGACAAGGTGTCCACCTCGATGACCATCAACTCCACGGCGGGGACGCTGCTGGCGCTCTACGTGGCCGTCGCTCGGCGGCGGGGCATCGACCCGAAGAAGCTCCGCGGCACCATCCAGAACGACCTGCTGAAGGAGTATGTCGCGCGAGGCACGTACATCCATCCGCCGAGGCCGTCGCTGCACCTCATCGGCGACCTCTTCTCCTGGGCCTCCCGGGAGACGCCCCACTGGAACGTCATCTCCGTCTCCGGCTACCACATGCGCGAGGCCGGCTGCGACGCCGCGCAGGAGATCGCCTTCACCCTCGCCAACGGCATCGCCTACGTGGACACCGCGCTCGCCGCGGGCCTCGACGCCGAGCGCTTCGCCTCGCAGCTCTCGTTCTTCTTCAACGTGCACAACAACCTGCTCGAGGAGGTCGCGAAGTTTCGCGCCGCGCGCGGGCTCTGGTCGTCGATCATGGCCGAGCGCTTCGGGGTGACGAGCGCGAAGGGGCGGGCGCTGAAGTTCCACTGCCAGACCGCGGGCGCGACGCTCACCGCGCAGCAGCCGCTCAACAACGTCGTGCGGGTGACCATCCAGGCCATGGCCGCG
Source organism: uncultured Myxococcaceae bacterium (assembly GCA_966211675.1). Taxonomy (GTDB): domain Bacteria; phylum Myxococcota_A; class Polyangia; order Polyangiales; genus SCUS01. The sequence goes on along the minus strand of CBIHPK010000038.1, from coordinate 2,599 downwards.
GTGCTCGGCGGCTGCCAGTCGCTGCACACCAACAGCTTCGACGAGGCCCTGGCGCTGCCCACCGCGCAGAGCGCTACGCTCGCGCTCCGCACCCAGCAGATCATCGGCGCGGAGTCCGGCGTGGCCGACGTGGTCGACCCCTTCGGCGGCAGTTACGTGGTCGAGGCCATGACCCGCGACCTGCGAAAGCGCGCCGAGGAGTACCTCGCCCGGGTCGACCAGCTCGGCGGCATGGTCGCGGCCATCGAGCAGGGCTATGTGCAGCGGGAGATCCAGGACGCGAGCTACCGCTACCAGATGGAGATCGAGCGCGGCGACCGGCCCATCGTCGGGGTCAACGTGCACCGCGAGGACGCCAGCGAGGCGGTGCCGCTGCAGCGCATCGACGAGGCGCAGGAGCGCGAGCAGGTGGCGAGGCTCCAGGCGTGGCGGGCGCGGCGGGACGGCCCGAAGGCGGAGGCCGCGACGGCGGCGGTCGAGCGCGCGGCCCGCGAGGCGCAGCCGGTGATGCCCAGGGTGCTCGACGCGGTGGAGGCCGGGGTGACCGTGGGCGAGATCTCCGACGCGCTCCGCCGGGTGTACGGCGAGCACTCGGAGTACAAGACCCTGTAAGAAGGGTCTCAGCTCAGCAGCACGGTCACGACGACGACCGCGCCGCCGACGATCAGCAGCAGTCCGCCGACGATGGCCACCCACAGGAGGGTGCGCGGCGGGGCGGCGGCTGCGACGGGGGCGGCGGGAGGCAGCGACGAGGCGCGGATCTGGTCGAGCAGCTCCCTGGGAAACTCGGCCTGGACGGTCTGATCGATGCCGTGGGACGGCGGGACCACGGGCGTCGAGGGCCGCGGCGGAGGCGGCATCGAGCTGCGCGCAGGCGGCGCCGACGAGCGGGTCGGCACGACCGGCGCCGTGGAGGGAGCGAGGCCCATCTGGCGCATCGCCTCTTCGAGCTGGCCGGAGAGCAGGGTCGGTCCGTCGTCGCCGCCCGCGTCCGGATCGGGGGGCGGAGGCTTCGGCTTCTGCGCCCTCGGGGGCGGGAGGAGCGCGCGCTCGGGGCGCAGGAGTTCCTGCTTGGCGCGGAAGCGGTCGGCGTCGAGGTCGCGGACGAAGGCGCCGAGCTCCTGCGAGAGGTCGTCCGCGCCGACGCTACGGAGGTAGCCCCGCAGCGCCCGCTCAACCGCGCCCGCCGTCTGGAACCGGTCGCCGGGCTCCTTCGCCACCATCGCCAGGATGATCTGCTCCAGGCCCTCCGGGAACTCCGGGTCGATGCTGCGGGGCGCGACGATGTTGTGCTGCATCACGTTGCGGACCGTGTCCGCGTCGGTCTTGCCGCCGAAGAGCCTGCGGCCCATGGCGAGCTCGTAGAGCACCACGCCGAGGGCGTAGACGTCCGAGCGTCGGTCGACCTCTCGGCCGAAGGCCTGCTCCGGGGCCATGTAGGCCAGCTTGCCCTTGATCTCCCCGGGCTGCGTGCGCTGGATGCGCCCGGTGGCCTTGGCGACGCCGAAGTCCGTGAGCTTCACCCGGCCGTCGTAGGTGACGATGATGTTCTGCGGGGAGACGTCGCGGTGCACGAGGTCGAGCGGCTCGCCGCGCGGGCCGCGGAGCTCATGGGCGGCGTGCAGGCCCCCGGCGACGTCCGCCGCGATGCTCGCCGCGAGGGCCGGGCTCAGCCGCTTGCCCCGCGACGCGTGCTTCAGGAACATCGACAGCGTCTCGCCGTCGGCATACTCCATCACGATGTAGTTGCGCCCGTCGGCGCGGCCCAGGACGAACTCCCGGATCTCCACCACGTTGGGGTGGCCGATGGAGGATGCGATGCGGGCCTCGTCCGAGAGCATCGCCACGAAGTCCGGGTCGTAGGCGAGGTGCGGGTGCACCACCTTGATGGCCACGATCTCCCGGGGCCTCGCGGCGCCCTCGTAGACCCCCAGGAACACCGCGGCCATGCCGCCCCGCGCCAGCTCGGCGACGATGCGGTAGTCATCCAGTCGCGAGTTGTCTTGCTTCGCGGGGACGGGGCTCACGGGGAAATGGAGGGCTCCATCGTAGGGCGCGCGCCGGTCCATCGGCGCCTTCGACCTCTCAAGCCGATCTCTGCCACGGCTGCCGGTGGACGGGCAAGGCATCGACGAGGACTCGGCGGGGTACCTCTCGCGATTCTTGACACTGTCTTTCGCGCCCCCCTACAACGTCAACGCGGGCTGACCGGTCGCCCCACGCGCGAGCGATGGAGGACCGACGGCTCCGCTGAAGAAGGAGTCGGTCGTGCCCAAATCCGTGTTCGTCATCGATGACAGCGCGACGATGCGTAAGGTCTTCGAGATGACCTTCGCTGGTGAAGACATCGCGGTCGTGACCCATGACAGCGCCGACGGCGCCGTGTCCCGGGCCCGCGAGCTGCGCCCCAACGCGATCATCGTCGACGTCAACCTCCCCGGCACGAGCAGCTACGACCTCGTGAAGAGCCTGCGCGGCGAGCCGAACCTATCCTCGGTTCCGGTGTACCTGCTCTACTCCGACCACTCGCCCCTCGACGAGGCCGCGGCCCGCGCCGCCGGCGCCCAGGGCGCGGTGCTCAAGCCCTTCGACTCGCAGG
>CBIHPK010000037.1:0-51420 GCA_966211675.1 uncultured Myxococcaceae bacterium | reverse complement strand
CGCGCCCGGCGAAGAGCCGATCGCGAATACGCACCGTGGTATTCGACCGCCCGCCCACCGGGCCGAGCGGCGCCCGGAACTCCAGCGCCACGCGCAGGGTGCTGAGGCCGTTCTGCCCCGGCGGCGCCTCCAGGCCCTGCCCCGCGGGCGTGAGCGTCACCGCGGTGCCGTCGACGGACAGCTCCGCGGAGGCCACCACCTGCGCGACCACCTGGGCGAGGTATCGGTCGCGCTCCTCCGGGGTCACGCGCTCGTCGTGGTCCGCGTCGAGGGTCTCGATCTCCCTCCAGGCGGGAAGCTCCGCGAAGTCCAGCAGGTAGTCGAGCTCCACGTGGTCGGCGTGGAGCCGCACCCCGGCGTAGCGATTGATCGACGCCATCCCGAGGGGGTGGGCCTGCGCCCGGGACGCCGAGAGCCCGAGCGCCAGCGCGAGGATCGCCCAGCAAACACGGAGTCGGCGGGCGATGGGGGGGTGTGCTACGGCGCGGGTCATCGGTGTCGGTGGGGATGGGATCGGTGACCGTGAAGCCGTTGGCGTTTGCGGGCCAGTTCGTGAATCATAGCGGCACTGGAGCGAACGCCATGTCTCCCAACGACCCCCACGACCGGGACCCTGCGGAGCTCGACGTTCGAGCGCAGATGACGCGCCCGCTGCTCTCGGCCGCCCACGGGGCCGCCGACCGCATCTCCTCGGAGGTGCGCACGATGGGCGGCGACCAGAGCGTGTCCTTCGGTCCTCTGCGCGAGGCCGTGCGCTCGCTCCACACCGCGCTCTTCCACCTCCACGCGCTCTACGGCGGCGTGCTCTCGCCGTCCGCCGCGCAGCCCACCTCGATCGACGCCGTCGCCCTCGCGTGGAAGCTCGCCGACGAGTACGTCGACGGCTCCATCCGGCTGCGCGTCGACTGCCGCGTCCCCTCGGCGATGGTGCTGGTCGAGAGCGGGCGCCTGCGCCGCGTGCTCTGCTTCGTGATCGAGCGAGCGGCGGCGGCGCAGACCGACGGCTGGGTCTCGCTTCGGGTGCGCATCGAGGCCGAGCGCATCGGGATGGAGTTCCCCTGGGACGACGACCCGTCGAGCCTCGCGGTGCTCCAGGAGGAGCGCCGCTGGATCACCCAGGAGACCGCTCACCTCGGCGGCACCGCCTCCTTCGGCGTAGACACGGTCACCGTCTGGCTTCCCCGCGAGGCCGCCCTCGCCGACGCGCAGGCCCCGGAGGTGCTCGTGCGCGAGGTGCTCGACCTGCGGCGCGAGCGCGACACCTTCATCCACCACGTCGAGCGCGCGACCAGCGAGCTCGTCGCGATCCAGAGCGAGACCGACGACCTGCGCCGCCGCATGTCGCGCATGGAGCGCAGCATGGCCAGCGCGGTCAACGACCTGCACCGCACCTTCGAGTCCATCAGCTCGCTGGCGTCGATGGTCAAGGGCAACTCCACCCTGCGCAACGAGCTGCTCTCGGCGAGCGCGCTGGGAGAGGCGCGCGTCGATCAGTTCCTCGACGAGGTCGAGGCGGTGACCAGCGCCGGGGCCCTCTCTCTGGTGCGCGACGGCACCGAAGACCCGCGCGACGAGTCCACCTCGCTCGCGGCCCCGCGCGTCGCGGTCTTCGACGAAGACGAGCCGACCGCCGTGCGCGCCGTGGTCGGTCGAGGGCGGTGACCGGTCCCGACGAGGTGCGAGCGAAGGCGCTCTCCCTCGGGTTCCACCGGGTCGGCTTCACGGACGTAGGCCCCCTCGACGACGACCACCGCCGCTACCTCGAGTGGATCGCCGAGGGGCGTCACGGCGAGATGGGCTGGCTCGCGGACAACGCCGACGTGCGCCGCGACGCTCGCGGCCCGGGCATCCTCGACGACGCGCGCTCCGTCATCGTCTGCGCGCTCTCCTACCACCGCGGCGCTGAGGGCTCGCCGATGCCCGGCGCCGCGGTCGCCCGCTACGCCCGCGGCGGCGACTACCACAACTTCCTCCGCAAGAAGCTCCGCCGGCTGGCCGCGTGGATGCGCCGCGAGCTGGGCGCCGAGGCCAGGCCCCTGGTCGACACCGCCCCGATGCTGGAGCGCGCCTGGGCCCGCCGCGCGGGCGTGGGCTTCGTCGGACGCAACGGGTGCATCATCGCGCCGGGGCTCGGGAGCTACCTGCTGCTGGGCGAGATCGTGACCGACCTCGCGCTCCCCGCCGACGAGCCGATGGAGGAGCGCTGCGGGAGCTGCGTCCGCTGCCTCGCCGCGTGCCCCACGCAGGCCTTCGTCGCCTCGCACGTGCTCGATGCGAGGCGCTGCGTGAGCTACCTCACCATCGAGCACCCGGGGCCCATCGACGAGGGGCTCCGCGCCGGGATGGGCGACCGCATCTTCGGCTGCGACGACTGCCAGGACGTCTGCCCCTTCAACCGCACCGCGCCTCCGCCGCGGGAGCAGACCGCCGGCTTCGAGCCCGACCCTCGCTGGAGGGACGTGAGCCCGGAGGCGATCCTCTCGATGGACGCGGAGCGATGGGAGGCCCTCGCGCAGGGCTCACCGCTCGCTCGCCCGGGCTGGGATCGCATGGCGCGCAACGCGGCGCTGGTGCTGGGCAACGTGGGCGGTCGCCGTCACCTTCCGGTGCTGCAGGCTCACGCGGAGAAGGTGGCGGGGAGCTCGCGCGAGGCGGCGGCCTGGGCGATCGAGCAGATCACCCGTCGCGGCGGCGCGGAGTGAGTCGCGCCGGTCGTCGTCCCGCTACGGGGTCTCGACCTTCTTGCCGCGGCCTCCGTGCGAGGCGAGCCCGCCCTTTCGACCCGCCTCGCGGGCGCTGGAGGCGTTCCACTCGTGGCCGGTGCCCTGGGCGTGAGAGGCCTTGCCGCCCTTGCTGGCGATCGCCTTCTGCTTCGAAGCGTCCATCGCCGCGAAGCCGCGGCGCTGCTTCTTGCGAGGGACGACCGGCTCGGCGGCGGTGACGGCTCCGGCGCCCTCGGCCATCGCTCCGCTCCCCATCGTCTCACTGCTCGACATCGAACAACCTCCTTCAGGGATCCCGCGGGCCGCTCCGGATCGACGCCGCGGACGCGGCTTCACGGAGATGGTTTGTAGATGCAACGAAGACACGATTGGAGGCAACGGCTTCGTGGGGTGTGCTGGTTTTGCTCATGGTTTGTTCATCTAGCTCGACGGTCTCTGGGATGGGGCCGCGGCAGGCGCGTCGTGCTTGAAGGTTCTCTCCCGCCGGTGCTATCCCGCGGGTCTCGCGCGGCTGGCGCGCGGCGCAACAGAGGGAGCAGCGGTGGTCAATCGTCGAGTTCGCGCGAGGGTCGTGACGTGGTGGGCCGCCGGGGTGATCGCCTTCACGGGGGCCGCGTCCGCGCAGGAGCTGCCCGTGCCGGTGCAGGTCGAGCGCCTGGACAACGGACTGCGGGTGGTGTTGAGCCCCGACCACACCTCACCGACGGTCGCCGTCGCGGTCTACTACGACGTGGGCGCGAGGGTGGAGGAGCGCGGCCGCTCGGGCTTCGCGCACCTCTTCGAACACATGATGTTCCAGGGGAGCGCCAACGTCGGCAAGGGCGAGCACTTCCGCCTGATCAGCACGCAGGGCGGCTCGCTCAACGGCACCACCTCCGAGGACCGCACCAACTACTTCGAGACGCTGCCGTCCAACGCGCTGGAGGTGGGGATCTTCCTCGAGGCCGACCGCATGCGCTCGCTCGCGATCACGGCAGAGAACTTCGAGAACCAGCGGCAGACGGTGATGGAGGAGCGGCGCCAGTCGTACGAGAACCGCCCCTACGCGCTCTCGTTCATCGAGCGCGACGCGCTCACCTACCAGAGCTACTGGCCCTACGAGCACAGCGTCATCGGCGACATGGCCGACCTGCAGCGCGCCTCGCTCGAGGACGTGCGCGCCTTCCACGACCGCTACTACGCGCCCGACAACGCGGTGATCTCGCTGTCCGGCGACTTCGAGCCCGCGCAGGCGCTCGCCCTCGTGCGGCAGCACTTCGGAGCGATCCCCGCGAGGCACCTGAGCCCGTGGGTCGACCCGGGCTTCACCGCGCAGACCGCCGAGCGCACCGGCTCCATCGACGACCGGCTCGCCCCGCTGCCCGCCTTCCACATCGCGTATCACATCCCCGCGCGCCGCACGCCGGACCACTACCCCCTCGACATCCTCGCGACGGTGCTCGCGAGCGGCGAGAGCTCCCGGCTCTACCAGGAGCTGGTGAAGACCCGCGAGATCGCCAGCGAGATCTCCGTCGACACGGAAGACCGCCGCGGCCCGGACGTCTTCACCGTGTGGTGCATTCTCGCGAGCGGCCACCAGCCCGCCGAGGCCCGCGAGGTGATCTACCGCCAGATCGAGTCCATCGCGCGGCAGGGCATCACCACGCAGGAGCTCGACAAGGCGCGCAACCTCTTCCGCCGCGCCTTCGTGTTCGGCCTGCAGAGCAACCTCGCCCGCGCCCGTCGGCTCGCCGAGTTCGAGCTCTATGACGGCAACGCCGCGCTGCTGCGCACCGAGCTCGACCGCTACCTGGCCGTGAGCGCGGCGGACGTGCAGCGCGTCGCGGGCCAGTACTTCCGCGCCGAGAACCGCACCGTGCTCGACGTGGTGCCGCGCCGCGCCGCGCCCCCTGCGCCCGCCGCCCCGCCGCCTGCGGCGCCGGCTCGTCCCGCCACCCCCACCGCCGCCCACTGATAGACCGAGGACCCTCCGATGCGCCGATCCACCTTCGCCTTCGCCCTCGTTCTCTCCGCCTGCAGCAGCACCCAGACCCCCCCGGCCGTGGTCCCGGTCCCGACGCCCCCCGCGGCCGACGCGGGCGCACCGCAGGCCGCCGCCGCCCCTCGCGTCGCCGTGCCCACGCCCGGTCCCGCTCGCGACGTCCACCTGCCGCCGGTGCGCGCCACCACGCTGGCCAACGGGCTCGCGGTGCAGCTCGTCGAGTACCACACGCTCCCGGTGCTCCACCTCCGCCTCGTGGTGCGCGCGGGATCGTCCACGGACCCGGCCAACCTGCCGGGCCTCGCGTCCTTCACCGGTGACATGCTCCGCGAGGGCACGACCACCCGGTCGAGCGCCCAGATCGCGGAGACCATCGAGTTCGTGGGCGGTAGCCTCGACGTGTCCACGAGCGCCGACGTGACCGTGCTCTCGGTCTCGGTGCTCCGCGACCACGCGGAGACGGCCCTCAACCTGCTCGCCGACGTGCTCGGGCACCCGACCTTCCCGCAGGTCGAGATCAACAAGCTCAAGCGCCGCGAGACCGACCGCTTGCAGCAGTCGCGCAACGACCCCGGGTGGCTCACCCGGCGCGCGTTCTACCAGGGCCTCTACGGCGAGGGTCACCCCTACGGCCGCATCGACACCACGACGCAGGCGCTCGCCCGCCTTACGCGCGCCGACCTCATGGCCTTCCACCGAGCGCGCTTCGTGTCGGGCAACATGTTCCTGACGGCGGTGGGCGACGTGCAGCCGGCGGCCTTCGACGCGCTGCTCAACCGCACCCTCGGAACCCTCCGCCGCGGCACCTCCCCGTCGGCCCCCATCGCCGATCCCCCCGCCGCCACGGCCCGTCAGATCGTGCTCGTCGACCGCCCCGACTCCGCGCAGAGCGTGATCCGCATCGGCAACGTCTCGCTGCGCCGCGCGGACCCCGACTGGGTGCCCTTCACGGTGGCCAACCAGATGCTCGGCGGCGGCGTCTCGTCGCGCCTCTTCATGGACCTGCGCGAGCTCCGCTCGCTCTCCTACGGCGTCTACGCCCGCATGGGCGAGAACGTCGGCGAGAGCCAGTGGTTCGCGGGCGGACAGGTGCGCACCGCCGTCACCGCCGACGCCCTCCACGCCCTCTTCCGCCACCTCGAGTGCCTCACCACCGAGCCCGCGCCCGAGCCCGAGCTGGCCATGACCCGCTCGTACCTCACCGACAGCTTCGCGCTCTCCATCGAGACCCCCGGCAACGTCGCCGACCTCGTCTCGTCGATGCGCATCTTCGGCCTCCCGGCGGACTACTACGACACCCTCCGCGCCCGCGTGAGCGCCGTCGACGCCGCCACCTCGCTCGCCACCGCGAGGCGCTACGTCCACCCCGACCACGCGCTCGTCGTCGTGGTGGGCACGGCCGCCGCGCCGGTGCAGGTCGGGCCCCGCTGCGCGGCCTCCGCGGCGCTCCCGGCGGATGCGACCTTCGCCCAGCAGCTCCAGGCCTGCCAGGCCCGCGCGGCGGCCACCGAGGGCGCTCCGGCCCGCGAGACGCAGCCCCTCCAGGAGGTGCTCCGCACCTTCGGCCCGGTGCGCGTGGTCGACCTCGACGGACACCTCGTGCGGGAGCTTCCCGCCACCGCCCCGAGCGCCCCGTCGATCCACGCTCGCTGCGAGGAGCTCACCACCCCCGCGCTCCAGGCCGTGGCCCACGCCGGCCAGGACTGACCCACCACATCCCTCTGGACGAACCCCGCGCGCGAGGGTTCTGCTCTGCCCACGATGCAGACTCCCTGGCAGGCGCGCTTCGCGGGTCGTACCGCGGGCCTCGGTCTCTTCGCCCTGGCGCTCCTCGCCGCGGCGCTCCTCGCCTCCCTCCGCGGACCCAAAGGCTGGCCCACCGCCTCCATCGCCCTCGGGCTCGCGTGGGCGCTCGGCACCTGGCTCTCCCGGCCCGATGTCCGCGACGCCGATGCCCCCGCCCGCACCGCCCTCCCGGCGGTGCTGCTGCTCGCCGCGACGACCTTCTTCGTGGCCTGGCACTCGCAGCCGACGGTCACCATCAACGAGGGCTACGGCTGGGACGGCCTCCAGTATCACGCGATCTACCAGTTCATCCGCACCGGCGAGTTCACCCAGCGACCGCTCTTCCCCTTCCACCAGCGCCTGGGCCTCCCCGCCATCGCCTCCCTCCTCCCGCTCCCCGAGCGCCAGGCCTTCCTCGTCCTGGGCTTCGCCTTCTACGCCGCCACGCTCGGCCTGCTCGCCCGCTTCTGGCTCGTCCGCCGCGGGCTGCGCGCCGACCTCGTCGTCGCCGCCTGCGGCTGGCTCTGCCTCCACTGGATCTCTCCCCTCCGCGCGGGCGTCTGCTACCCGATCAACATCGACGCCTCGACGCTCTTCTTCGACGCCGCGTTCTTCGCGATGCTCTGGTCTCCGCGGCTGATCCGGCTGCTCCCGCTGGTGGCGCTCGTCGCCGGGCTCTTCAAGGAGTCGGCGCTGCTCACCGCGGGGCTCTGGCTCGCCTCCACCGCCCTGCTCGCCGTGCTCCGCGACGGCCCGCAGCGGGAGGCGCTGCGTCGCCGGCTCCCGATCCTGCTGGCCGCCGTGCTCGCGGCCCTCCTCGCCAAGACCCTCGCCGGCTCGCTCATCACCCCGCGACTGCTGGTCTCCGAGTCCAGCGCCGACACGCTCGCCCGGTGGATGCAGACCCGCGTCGACCACCCGCTGCAGCTGGTGAGGCTGCTCTCGACCTTCGTGAACACCTGGGGCGGCTGGCTGCTGGTCCCGCTCGCGGCCCTCGTCGCGAGGTCGCCCATCGTCCGCGAGCCCGCCGCGGACGATGACCTCGACGAGGGCCACCTGCTGCTCTGGCTCTCGCTCTGGATCGCCGCGACCTTCATCTCCGGCAGCGACCTCTCGCGCTTCGCCTGGCAGGCGGCGCCCGTGGCGCTCACCCTCGCGCTCTCGACGCTCCACCGGGCCGCTCCGCGCAGCGCGCTCGCCCTCACGCTGACCAGCCTGCCCTTCGCGAGGCTCTTCACCGTGGTCCCGTCGCCCTCGCCGGGGCACCTCATGCCCGCGGACGATTACGACGGCGCGTATTCATGGACCATGGAGACGGCCCACTACGCCCACGTCGCCGCGTGGGCCGTCTTCGGCGTGGTGTACTTCCTCGCGGCCGAGCGGGTGCTCTCCCGCCCGGTCGCGCCGCGCGACTGACCCGCCCGGAGGAAGGGGCGCTACTTCCGCTTGGCGAAGGCCTCCGCGAAGGTCGTGTCGTAGGCGCCCGCCGCGAACTCCTCGGACTTCAGCACCGCCTTGAGGAAGCCCAGGTTGGTCACCAGCGGCGCGACCTCCACCCCATCGAGCGCCTCGCCCAGCCTCGCGATCGCCTCGGCCCGCGTCGGCGCGTGCGTGATGATCTTGGCGATCATCGGGTCGTAGTACGGCGTCACCCGGCCCGGAGCGCGCACGCCCGCGTCGATGCGCAGCGAGCCCTCCTTCTCCTCGGGCCAGGTGAGGGTGGTCACCTCGCCGGGCTTGGGGATGAAGCCCTTGGCCGGGTCCTCCGCGTAGAGCCTCGCCTCGATGGCGTGGCCGCGCGGCGCGACCTCCCGCATCGACGGCGGCAGCGGCTCTCCGAGGGCCACGCGGAGCTGCCACTCGACCAGGTCGAGGCCCGTCACCATCTCCGTCACCGGGTGCTCCACCTGGATGCGGCAGTTGACCTCCAGGAAGTAGAACTCCTTGCGAGACTCGTCCCAGATGAACTCGCAGGTGCCCGCGCCGACGTACTTCGCCGCGCGGCCGATGCGCACCGCGGCGTCGAGGATGCGCTCGCGGTACACGTGGCCCTCGTCGCCGTGGAAGGCCGGGGCGGGCGACTCCTCGACGATCTTCTGGTGCCGTCGCTGGAGCGAGCACTCTCGCTCCCCGAGGGCCAGCACCTCGCCGTGCGTGTCGCCGAAGATCTGCACCTCGATGTGCCTCGGCCGCTCGACGTAGCGCTCGACGTACACCCGCGGGTCGCCGAAGGACGCCGTCGCCCGGTCGCTCGCGGACTTCATCGCGCGCTCGATGCCCGACGGGTCGCGCACCACCTGCATCCCGATGCCTCCGCCGCCGCCGACGGGCTTCACCAGCGCGGGGTAGCCGATGCGCGCCAGGATCGACTCGGCCTCCGCCACCGACTCCACCGGAGCGTTGGCCCCGGGCACCGGCGAGACGCCCGCGCCGATGGCCGTCGCGCGCGACAGCATCTTGTCGCCGAGCGCCTCCAGGGCCTCCGGGGAGGGACCGATCCACACGAGGCCCGCGTCGAGCACCGCTCGCGCGAAGTGCGCCTTCTCGCTGAGCAGCCCGTAGCCCGGGTGCACCGCCTGGGCGCCGGTGCGCTTCGCCACGTCGAGGATCGCGGCGACGTTCATGTAGCTCTCGCGCACCGCGGCGGGGCCCACGAGGTGGCTCTCGTCCACGGCCGCGGGGTGCAGCGCGTCGGCGTCGGCCTCCGAGTGGATGCCGACGGTGGCGACGCCGAGGCGGCGACAGGTGCGGGCGATGCGCGCGGCGATCTCGCCCCGGTTGGCAATGAGGATCCTGGTGAACATGGCGGCTATATAATCGCAGCCGAAGCGCGCTGGGAGTAGGCAAGCTCGACGGACGGGCGGAGCGGCCCCGATTGCCCTCGGAGCGGGTGCCGCCCATGTTCCAGAATGAAACACCATGAACCACGAACCGGAGACCTGTTCGGTGTGCGGGCTCGACCCCGTGGTCGGCTCCCCGGCGCGGCCCTCCCGCATCGTCGCTCGCAGCGCCGCGATGAGGGCGATGCTGTGTCGCGCGCGGCTCTTCGCCGACACCAACGCCCCGGTGGTCATCCTCGGCGAGAGCGGCTCCGGCAAGGAGGTGGTGGCGAGGGCGCTGCACGGGAGCAGCTCGCGGCGGCAGGCGCCCTTCATCGCCGTGAACGTCGCCGCGGTCCCGACCGAGCTGCTGGAGTCGGAGCTACTGGGCCACGCGCGCGGCGCCTTCACCGGAGCATCGAGCGCCCGGCGGGGACTCTTCGAGGCCGCGCACGGGGGGACGCTCTTCCTCGACGAGATCGCCGAAATGCCCGTCGCCTTCCAGGCCAAGCTGCTGCGGGTGCTGCAGGACGGCGAGGTCCGCCGCGTCGGGGAGACGCACTCGTCCGTGGTCGACGCCCGCATCGTCTGCGCGACGCACCGGGACCTCCCGGGCCTCGTCGAGCGCGGCCTCTTTCGGGAGGACCTCTACTACCGCCTCAACGTCCTCCGGCTCCGCGTCCCTCCGCTGCGCGACCGCCCGGAGGACGTGCTCCCGCTCGCTCGCGCCTTCCTCGCCGCCGAGGGCCGGGCCGAGTTGGTCTTCTCGCCGGAGGCCCGGAAGGTCTTCTCGCGGCACCGCTGGCCGGGCAACGTCCGCGAGCTGGCGAGCGCCGTGAAGCACGGAGTCGCGCTCGCTCGCGGCGGAGTGATCGACGTCGAGCACCTGCCCGAGGAGCTGGTGACCCCGCGCGCCGCGCCTGCTCTGCGCTCGGAGGGCGTCGACCTGCGCTCGCTCGCCGAGGTCGAGCGAGAGCATGTGCTCCGGGTGTTGGAGGCGTGCGGCGGCTCGCAGGTCGAGGCCGCCCGCCACCTGGGCATCGGCCGCAGCACGCTCTGGCGGAAGCTGCGGGAGTAGGGTTGGGCCTCAGCCCTTGCGGGCGAAGTCGATGACGATCTCGCCGGGAGTGCGGGAGACGTAGCTGATCTCGACGCTCGCGCCGTAGCGCGTCCGCAGCTGATCGAGCAGCGGCAGCGGGTCGTGGTCGTTGCAGAAGCGCATGGTCTCGCCCGGGCGGAGCGAGTCGAGGGCGCCGAAGATCGCGGAGTGACGGAAGCGCCGGGCCACGCCGCGCGCGTCGAAGGGATAGAGCTGATCGGCCTGGAGGTGCTGATGATCGTGTGCCAAGGGGAGACTCTCCTGTCCGCGCGCGCCCATCGCTTCGACGGGGACCGCGCACGAGCCGTTGCTGAGCACCCTCCATGCCGCTGCGGTGATCCGGCCCTTCCCGCGCTCTCGCGGGCTGCGCGGGCCGAGGGCCGGTGTTTCATTCCGAGACGAGGTCCCCGACGGATCGCGTGCTAGGAGCTTCGCGGTGCGCACGGTTGCGATGCTGACGACGAGCCTGCCGCACGACGGCGACCCCTCGGCGGGGGCCTTCGTGCGAGAGATGGCCATCGCCCTGGCGCGCCGGGGCGTGAGGGTGAAGCTGCTCGGGAGCGTACCCCGCGGGCGCGTCGCCTTGCCGGCGGAGGGCGTGCGCATCGCCTCCGTCGAGGACGTCGACGGCGGGGTCTTCGCTGGCGGAGGAGCCCCAGAGCGCCTCGCCCTTGGGGAGAGGAGAGCGCACCCGAGGGCGTGGGCCCGGGCCGCGCGCACGACGGCCTCGCTGACCTCGCTAGCCGCCCGTCACGGCCGCGACGTCGACGGGTGGGTGAGCCACTTCGCGCTCCCCTCGGCGCTCATCGCCGGGGCGGTGCGGGGCTCGCGGCCGCACCTCGCGATCGTCCACGGCACCGATGGTTGGCTGCTCGCTCGTCTTCCGAGGCCGTGCCGCCGCGCGGTCTTCGCGAGCGCGACGCAGTGGCGTTTTACCTGGGACGGTATGCTGCCCGCGGCCGCCGGGGTGCGCCTGGCGCGTCCTCCCGAGGTGGCCCCGATGGGCTACTGGCCCGCGGCGGAGTCGGAGGCGACGCGCGACGTGGTGCTGAGCGTCGGTCGCCTGGTGCCGGTGAAGCGGCTCGACCGCGCGCTCTCGGCGCTCGCGCTGTTGCAGGCGCAGGGGCGAGGGCTCCCGTGGGTGGTGCTGGGCGACGGTCCCGAGCGCTCGCGGTTGGAGGCCATGGCCTCGGAGCACGGGATCGACGCGCGCTTCGAGGGCACCGTCGACGCCTCGCGGAGGGACGCGTGGCTGCGCCGGGCGAGGGTGTTCCTTCACACGGCCGGGAGCATCGCCGGGGGCCGGGGCGAGGGCGCTCCGGTGGCCCTGATGGAGGCGATGGGCGCGGGCGCCGCGGTGGTCGCGACGGCGAGCGGGGCCGTGGAGTGGATGGTCGGGGAGGCGGGCACGGTGCTCGACGGAGACGCCGGCGCCGGGGCGATCGCAGAGGCGGTGGGGGCGGCGTGGGAGGCCCACCCGATGGGCTCGCTCCCCGCGAGGGAGCGGGCGCTCCCGTGGCGATGGGAGGCCCAGGCCGGGGGCATCGAGCGGGCGCTCTGGGGCTGAGTCGGTGAGAGGGGTTCAGTCCCCGCGGCACATGCGGCGGCCGTCCTTGGTCTTGCACAGCAGGTGGTTGGCGCAGTCGCCGTCCACGCTGCACGGCTGCCAGCAGATGCGGCCCTCGCAGTAGTTGCCTCCGGGGCAGTCGCGGTCGCTCGCGCACCCGGCGGTGCACATGCCCCGGCCGCACTTGCCTTCGGTGCAGCAGTAGAGCCCGCCGGCGCAGTTGGAGGTGTCGTTGCGACAGTCGTCGCCGAGGCCCACCGTGCACCCCGGGACGAGCATCCATCCCAGCACGAACGCCGCGGCCTTCCAGGTTCTGGTCATCGTCATCTCTACTTCTTCCTCCTTCGGATCGTGAACAGGAGCGCCGCGACGCCCCACCAGGCGGCCGACGTGGCGCGCCCAGGGCCCGACGCCCTGCACCCGCAGCCGCTCTCCTCCGCAGTCATTCCAGCGCCCGTGGTGCTGGCGTCCGCGGTCGCCGCGTCGCCGCGAACCCCGCCGTCGTAGTTGCCGCACTGGTTGTGGAAGCAGCTGGTGCCCGCCGGGCAGGTGCGGCTCGCGCAGTCGTCGCGAACGCACTGGCCATTGGAGCTCTCGTCGCAGAACTCGCCCTCGCCGCAGCTCACCCCGACGCAGACCGGGACGCAGTACGCCTCTCCTTCGATGAGTCGACAGGTCGTGCCCGCCGCGGTGCAGAGGAAGCCGAGCTCGGGGAAGTAGCTGCACCGCTCGGTGACGCAGACGCCGCCGATGCAGAGGCCGCCCGGGCACACGCATCCGCCATCCGTCGCGACGAGCGCGTCGCTCGAAGCTGGGGTGTGATCGGTGACCGCGGGGCGATCGCTCGGGGTCGCGACGTCGGACGCGAGGACGTCCGAGGCGGGCGCGTCGACGGACATCAGCGGCGCGTCGACCCTGGGGTCCGCGTCGGCGGCCACGGGGCGGTCGACGATCACCGAGGCGTCGGAGCGCGGCGCGTCCATCGGGGGGACGGAGGCATCGGAGACCCCGGCGTCGCCGCCGGGGACGCGGACGCAGGTGCACTCGCCGTCACAGGAGACCCAACCCGTGTTGGGGCAGGTCGCGGAGCGGGTTCCACAGAAGGGAGCGAAGCCCGGGTCGCAGCCCGTGGCGCTGCGCTGGACGCACTGTCCGGGGTACTGGTGACAGCCGCTGTTGCAGGAGCAGCGCCCCTGGGCGGCGGCGGCGGTGGGGTGGGCGAGCAGCGAGGCCAGCACCGCCGCGACGAAGAGCAGCGGGCGGACGATCGCGGTGCGAGTGGGGAGCATCATGGGTTGGGGCACCTCCGGCTGGTAAACACCAAGGAGAAGCTGCGAGAGGCGGTGGTCGATCGGCCGCAGTGGTCCGTCGCGGTGACCTCGAAGCGCCACCCCCCGCGGATGCCGAAGACCGCGAGCGGAGGAGCGCCGGTCATCGGTCCGCCGACCTGACGGCGGAAGATGAAGGGCGCGGCGGAGAGCGTCGCGGGGGGAGGGGCGGCGGCGCCGTCGGGGGTGATCCACCGAGCGGACATCTGCTGCACGTTGGAGCCCGGGGCGACGGAGGCGGTGAAGTCGTAATAGACCGCCGCCTCGGAGGCCGAGCAGGTCTCGATGACCTCGTCCTGCGCGGGCGCGGTCACCGTCACGGTAGGCGCCGTGCCCGTGCATCCGGCGCCGGTGTCCGGAGTGCCCGCGTCGACGATGGGTCGATCGGCCGTCGCGACATCGGTCGTCCCGGCGTCGTTCGGGGAGACGTCCGGCCGGGCGGGCGCGTCGACCGTCGGGGCATCCGCGGCCCCGACCGGGGGAACGTCCAGGGGAAGGGCCCCGGCGTCGGGGCGATCGGCCGTCAGGGCGTCTGCCGTGGCGATTGCGTCGAGCGCCTCGGTGGAGCTGTCCACCGCCGCGTCGCTGTTGTTGTTGTTGAGGGCTCCCGTGTCCACACCGTCGGAACAGCCGGCGGCGAAGATCATCAGACAAGCAAACCTACAAGGTCGCTGCATTCATCACTCCGGATTCGTCGCAGTTACCAGTCATTGCCGATATCTCAGCCGATATCCCATACGCGACGTCGATGTCACGCTAATCAATCGATATTTTCATCCGACAAGCCGCGCGGGTGTGCGCGGAAGGGCCACCGCGGCCCCGCTCGCCCTCCCTTCCTGGCTGCTCGGGTCGGTCACGAATTCACCGAAGAAACAAGGAATTTTCGGCGCGCGCCCCGGCGCCGGGGAGCGCCTCCGGGGCGTGTGCGCCGGATCATGTGCGAAGGGTGCACAGCCCCGCAGCCTTTCCCGATATGGAGCGTTCGAGCGCCCCGCTCAGGGCATTTCATTGGCCATAAGGGAGGGCGGACCGTACCCGCCGGGGAGCGGCGGTTCGATCGATTCGACAGGTGGTGCGGAGGGGGGATATCGGGAGTCGGGCGGCGGTTCAGCCGACGCGGGGACGGCGTCGGCGCAGCGAGGCGATCAGCCCGAGGCCCAGCAGCGCGAGGCCGCCGCGGGCTCCGGTGGGCGCGCTCCCGGCCGCACGGCAGCCGCAGCCGTCGTCCGTCGCCGGGGGGGTCGTGCCGCCGTCGGCGCTCGCGTCGGCGACCACGCTGCCGCCATCGGAGGGGGTGGTCCCGGCGTCGGGCTCGTCGGGGATGGGGCAGACGATGGTGCCCGCGTCTCCGGTGCCCCGCACGCCCTGCGAGAGGGGGGTGCCGTAGTTGCCGGTGTTGCGGTTGTCGTGGCGGAAGCTCTCCCACTGCACGTTGGCGGTGCGGTCGTCGGCCTGGGTGCGCCAGGCCCAGAGCAGGCCGCCGCGGGTTCCGCTGACGATCTCCATGCGGTGGTCGCCGTCGAGGTCGCCGAGGGCGGGCGAGGGGATGATCCACTGGCCGGTGAACTTGGGCCACCCGGCGGGGGTGCGGCCGCAGGCGTCGAAGGCCTCGAGGAAGTAGCCGCCGGTTCCCACGATGAGCTCGGGGTAGGGGTCGCCGTCCACCGAGGCGATCGCGGGGTTCATGAAGAAGGTGTAGTCCTCGAGCAGCTGCGGATAGCCCGGGAGGGGGTATCCGTCGCGGCCGCTGAAGGCCCCGACCAGGTGATAGAAGGGCCGGGCGCGCCCGCCGCCGCCGAGGTTGATGGCGAGGTTGAGCTCGGCGCCGGAGATCACGTAGTCCGGGGTTCGGTCGCCGTCCATGTCGCCCCAGGCGCCCATGCTGAACACGTTGGCGAAGGACACGATCTGCGTGGTGTTGTTGGTGAGCGCGCCTCGCCGCGAGGTCTGCGCCATGGCCACGCGGTTGAGCGTGTTGAGCGCCGGGCGTCGGCCCATGGCGGCCTGCTCTCCATGGACGAAGGCGATGGTCGGGAGGGCGTTGCCGGTAAAGGCGATCTCGTCGCGGCCGTCGCCGTCGATGTCCGCAATGGGAGGCGCTCCGGAGACGCCCTCTCCCACCAGCGGGAAGAAGTTGAAGGAGGTCACCGCGATGGGCCAGTTGGGGTGGAAGGCCCCGCCCGCGTGGTTGTTTCCGTCGCCGTGCACCAGGTAGATCGCCCCGGTGTTGTTGTCCCCTCGGAGCTTCTCACTGGAGACCACCACCAGGTCGGGGATGGTGTCTCCATTGAGGTTGCCGACTCCCACGTTGCCGAATACACGGTTGTACTCGGTTCCCGCTTCAGGGAAGTGGATCACCACGGGGAAGCCGGGCTTCACCGCGCCGGTCATGGCGTCGAGCGCGTAGAGCTTGCCGTCCATGGCGCCGAAGATGATCTCCGGGTGCATGTCGCCGTCGAGGTCGGCGATCACCGGAGAGCAGAAGAGGCCCCGCTGCAGGATGCGGTCGGGCGCGGTCATCTCGCTGGTCACGTCGGGCAGCGCGAAGGGAAAGCCGTGGCCGTAGCTGGTGCCGTCGTGCCGGATGACGTGCACCGTGCCGTGGTAGCTGTTGACCACGATCTCCGGGTGGCCGTCGCCGTCGAGGTCGGCCACCGCGGGCGTGGCGACCACCGGGTCGAAGATGCGCCCCGGATCGATCGCGGGCGACTCGCCCGAGTAGGCCGCGCTGCCGGTGTAGTTGGTCGCGTGCGAGCTGCGCATCCCGAAGAGCGGCACCGTGTGCGCGGGGAAGCCCGTGAGCTCGGTGCCGTTGCCTCGGAAGGCGTGGATGTCGCCGTCGGCGGTGCCGTAGATGATCTCTCGCGAGCCGTCGCCGTCGAGGTCGACGGTCTTGGCCGAGCTCTCGCCGGAGCCGCCCACGTCGATGGGGAAGTTCGGGAGCACGCTGTCGTCGCGGTGCACGTAGAAGGCGCGGCGCACCTCGCCCGGCACGTCGCCGACGGGGGCGTCGTAGTGGGCGACCGCGCGGATGCGCACGGTGATGGTGTAGCGGTTGGCGCGCTCGCCGGGGTTGTTGACGTTGAGCGTGCGCAGGTCGATGTCCGCCAGCCGGTCGGTGACCGCGGCGGTGACGTTGGCCTCGCGGCGCACCATCACCCAGGCGGTGTCCGCCGGCTCGACGCCGGTCGCATACTCCACGGTGTAATCGAAGCGCGGAGCGCGGCGGGCGGCGATGCGGCCCTCGATGCGCAGCGTCTGCTCGGCCGGGCGGTCGGGGTTGAGCACCGTGAACCAGCGCGGCGAGGTGACGTCCACCTCCGGCGGGATCTTGCCGTCGCGCAGCCACTCCATCGCCCGGCGGGCGTTGGTGCGGCCGTAGCCGAAGCGCTGGTCCCAGCCGGGGAGCGACGGGTACTTGCTGTCATCGAACATCGGGTGCCCGGGCTGGCTCTCGGGCACGTTGATGTCATCGGTCGTGCGCGCGAGGAGCTGGTAGATCTCCTCGGCGGAGAGCGCCGGGGAGAGCGAGTGCTCGAGGGCGAAGGACTGCATCAGACCGGCGTGGCCCGCGGTGTGGCCCGTGGCCTCGGAGGAGCACCCGGTGCCGGAGACGGACAGCACCAGCTGCGCCCCGAAGTTGGTGCAGTTGTTGAAGTTGAGGAAGGTCGTGCTGCGGGTGAGCGTCTCCGTGTCGTAGCGGATCGCGTGCACCACCAGCGTGTGGTTGTTGGTGCCGGGGACGTTGTGGTGGCGGGAGTTCTCGTCCGCGGCGCTCGCGATCACGGGCACGTTGCGCGCGTAGGCGTAGTCGATGGCGCGCCGCGCGAAGGTGCTGTTGTCGAGCGTGCCGAGGGCCTCCTGCACCACCTTGGCGCCGCGGTCGACGGCGTACACGACGCCCTGCGCGAAGTCGTCGACCTCGCCGATGAAGCTGTCCGCCGCGCGGATGGGGAGCAGCATGCAGCGGGGACAGTCGCCCGCGTCGCCGATGCCGTTGTTGGTCTCCGCGGCGCTCCAGCGCATCTCGCCGGTGCCGTGGCCGAAGCGCGTGGCGTCCGCCGGGTCGTTGTCGTCCTGGAAGAAGTCCCAGCCGGCGATGTCGTCGACGTAGCCGTTGTGGTACGCGTCCGTGTGGTCCGAGAAGACGCGGATCAGGTCGCCCGGGTCGAGCACGCCGTTGGCGTTGGGGTCGTTGGGCATCCCGTCGGCGCCGCGGCACTGGCGAGGGTTGCGCGAGGCCGCCGGGCCGGTGCCGCAGGTGACGCGAGAGTCGCGCACGTAGTCGAGGATGTTCACCACCCCGTCGCTGTTGCTGTCGTAGGCGGTGGCGCCCTCCGGGAGCGGGAGCTCCGCGGTGTTGAGGGCGACCTTGTTGACGATGTCGTCGTTGTCCCAGTTGATGCCCGAGTCGAGCACCGCGATGATGATTCGGGGGTCGCCGGTGGAGATGGACCACGCCCGGTCGGTGTTGTTGCCGGTGCCGAGGGCGGCCTCCTCGGTGCGGAAGTTGGGCACCGTGAGGTTCATCCCGGGCACCCACGACCAGTGCTCCCACTGGCCCGCGTAGCCGGGGTCGTTGGGCCAGTTGGCCATCATCGAGAGGTCCGCCGCCGTCATCTCGGGACGCGGCGGCCAGATCGCTTCGGCGGGCCTTGGGGAGTTGAACAAAGCCCCGAGACCGAGCGCGAGGCCCAGTCCGCGAGAGAACCAACGGTGGGTGTGACGCATCGGGCGCGGATGCTACCGGAAGGGCCTCCGCGGGCGCGAGGGCGAGTTGAACGAGCGTCAGTAGTTTCAATCGACAGCGGCATGCGGGCTGCGACCTCGGCGCCGTGCGGCTCTGGGGCCTCCCTCGAACTCGACCGTGACGGCGCACGCGTGGCAGGAGCCCATCTCCGCGCGCCGCGCCCGGCGACCTCACCAGACGACGGGCATCGCGGTGGCGCGTCGCGCGTCGGCACCAGGGGCGATGAAGCCCGTCGTGTCGATGCCCCAGCACCAGGCGGCGCCGTCGAGGGCCCAGGCGCAGGTGTGGTCGCGACCCGCGGCGAGCCGGAACACGCTCACCGGAATGCCGCGGACCGGCGCGCCGGGAGAGGCGACGGGCTCGCTCGAACCGCTGCCCGCCTGTCCCCCGAGGTTGTCGCCCCAGCAGGTGACGGAGGTGGGCCTTCCCCCGGGGTTGAGCAGCGCGCAGGTGTGGGCGCGCCCCGCGACGACGCGCATCGCGGCGCCCACCGAGGGAGCCTGGCGAAAGCCCGTGGCGGGGTCGGGCGTTCCGCCGCCGACCTGGCCCGCTTCGTCCAGGCCGTCGCACATCACTCGCATCGCGTAGTTGATGGTGCAGAAGTGCCGTCCCCCCGAGGCGGGTCGCTGGACGGTGCTGACCGCGGCGGACGAGAGCGCGGGCACCAGCACCGGAGTGGTGTAGGCGTCGTGGCCCAGCGGGAGCCCGAGCTCGCCCTCGATGTTGCGCCCCCAGCAGGCCCATCCCCCGTTGAGGAAGTTGCGCTGGACGCAGGTGCGGTCGCCGCCCGAGACGAGGTTGGCGTAGGGGCCGTTGAGGGCGCCGAAGCGCACGTCCTCGGTCGGCGCGTTGGTGTTGGCCGTGGTGCCGCGCCCGGTCTGGCCGACCTCGCCGTTGCCCCAGCAGCGAACCGCGCGGGCGTTGGCGCCCGTCGCGTCGACGGCGACGCACGCGTGGCGGGTTCCGGTGACGAGGCTGGCGGCGGTGGTGAGGCCCGCGACGGCAGCGGGCGTGGGCATGGGGTCGGGGTCGAAGGATCCGCGTCCGAGCTGGCCCGAGCGGTTGTCGCCCCAGCAGAAGACGCGCCCGTCGTTCAGCCGTGCGCAGGCGAACTCGTCACCGGCCGCGAGCTCTGCCGCGGGGCCGGGGAGCGTCACGGGCGTGGGGCGGGTGCGCGCGCGGGTGGTGCCGTCGCCGAGCTGCCCGCGGTCGTTGGCGCCCCAGCAGCGCACCGCGCCGTCCATGAGGCGGGCGCAGTTGAAGCCCGCGCCCGCGACGAGATCGACCATCGGGTTGCACGCGCCCGCGGCGCACACGCCGTTGCAGACGACGCCACAGGCGCCGCAGTGCTGCGACGAGGTGGCGACGGAGACGCAGGCGCCGTCGCACCGCTGCGCGGGCGCCTCGCAGGGCACGGGGACGTCGACCGCGGGCGGCACGTCCGTGGTGGCGGGCGGCGTGTCGACGACGGGCGGCACGTCGTCGGTGATGGACGGCGCATCGACGGTCGACGGCACGACGTCATCGACGGGCGGCGCGTCGGCGGCCGGCGGCACATCGTCGGTCTGCGCATCGAGGGCGGTCGGCGCGTCGACGGCGATTGGAACGTCGGCCCTGGGGGCAGGGCCCGCGTCGGGGGTGACGGCGACGGAGGGGTCGACCGCGGCGGTTCCGAGCACGCCGCAGTGGGCGAGGAGCAGCGGGAGCGGAAGAAGGACGAGGCGGGCGTCGAGGCGGCGGGCAAAGGACTTCATGATGGGCCTCCGGGGCGACGACGAAGGGACCTACAGCCTCGGGCGCGTGACGATCACGTTGAGCGAGCCGCTGTTGTCGGTGAAGTTGCCCGCAGGCGGCGCGTCGTTGGCGGCGAGCCAGAGCTGCCCCGCTCCAGGGACCTGCGTGGGCCCGATGCCGATGGGGAACCAGCGGGTCCCGTCGAAGGACCCGATCAGCGCGCCCATCGGGGCGGACGGGAGGAGCGCGCCCGGCTCGAAGCGAGGTGCGGCGGCCGTCCCCTCGGGGCCGAACATCCCGTACGGACCACCGACGCTCCACACCCCGTCGGCCTGGATCACCGCCGAGGTTCCAGGCGCGATGAAGATCGAAGAGGGGCCGGAGGGGAGCGTCCGAGCGTCGACGGCCACCGTCTCCATGGGGCCTGCGTAGGCGGGCCTCGGGGTCATGACGCAGCCGCCGGTGACCTGCGGAGCGGCGGCGAGGAAGAGGGAGATGGCGAAGCGGGCGACTGTCTTCATGGGGGACCTCCGTGCGAACGCGAGACGACCTGCGCGTCGTGAATCGCCCCTTGTGCAGGAGGGAGACCAGCCGAGTCGGCGCGCGAATCCGCCTTGCCGCGTAGGTGTTTGCGACGAGCGCTGTGGGGCCCGTGGCGTGGCGCCGACGCCCCGCCCGGTGCGGAGGCGCCACGACGCGAGAGGTCGCCACACGCGTGCTTTGCCGCGCGATCGGCCGCGGCATGCGCCGTGGAAAGGGGGAGGCGGGCAGGAGGCCCCCACCGATGTCCCACCACCCGATCAAAGGTTTGACCCTCTCTACCCTGCTCGCGCTCGCTGCGTGCTCCTCGGAGCCGCCCACCGCGTCCACCGACGCGGGCGCCCACGACGCTCCCGCGAGCGACACCCCCGCGGCGCCGATGGACGTCCCCGCTGCGCCTGACGATGCAGGCGCCGGGGCCTGCGCGACGCTCTGCTCGGCCCTGGTGCCCTGCGCGGGTGAGATCGTCGGGTCGCGCGCGCAATGCGAGAGCACATGCACGGCGGTCGCTCCGCCCGCGGCGTGCTTCTCGTGCGTGCAGCGGCTCTGCGACGCGAGCTGCAGCGCCGCGTGCCGGGAGTGCATCCGCGGCGGCTGCTTCGGCGAGCCCGCGCCGGACGCAGGTGACCCCGACGACGCGGGCCCCCCGGTCGACTCGGGCGCGCCGATCGACGCGGGACCCGGAGGCTGCCGGACCAACGACGACTGCGCCGACAGCGACGACGGCCGCTTCTGCAACACGGCGACCGGCGCCTGCGCGCGCTGCGTCACGCGGAGCGACTGCGGCACCGGGCGCTACTGCGACACGGCGATGAACCGCTGCGAGTACGGCTGCGGCGCCGACGCCGACTGCGAGGGGACGAGCTTCTTCGGCACCCCGACGCCACGCTGCGACACCGCCAGGAACACCTGCGAGCCCTGCGTGACCGACGCCCACTGCGCCGCGGGCCAGGTGTGCACCGGCAATCGCTGCGTGGCCGGTTGCTCGGCCTCGCGGCCCTGTCCTTCGGGCGCCGCGTGCTGCGCCGGGGCGTGCGTCGACACCACGGCCAGCGCCGCCCACTGCGGGGCCTGCGGCATGGCCTGCTCCGCCCCTGCGGGCGCGACGGCCTCGTGCCGTGCCGGAGCGTGCGGCCTCGGGGCGTGCCTGCCGGGCCGTGCCGACTGCGACCGTAGCGCCGCCAACGGCTGCGAGGTCGACACCGCGACCAGCGTCACGAGCTGCGGCGCCTGTGGCACCGTGTGCCCCTCGCGGCCCAACGCGGCGCCCGGGTGCGCGGCAGGCGCCTGCGCCTTCACCTGCGGCGCGGGCTTCGCCGACTGCGACCATGACCCGGCCGACGGCTGCGAGGTGGACGTGCGCTCCACCGCGGCCCACTGCGGCGGCTGCGGCCGCGCCTGCCTCCCGGGCCAGTCGTGCTCGGCCGGGGCCTGCACCGGGACGCCGACCTGCGCGGCTCCGCTCACCGGCTGCGGCACGAGCTGCGTCGACGTGCGGATCGACCGCGCCAACTGCGGCACCTGCGGCAACGCGTGCCCGGCGTCGCTCGCCTGCGTCGCCGGGGCGTGCCTGCCGACCTGCGCCACGGGCACCGTGCGCTGCGGAGCGCTCTGCGTCGACACCCGGACCGACGCCGCCAACTGCGGCGCCTGCGGACACGCTTGCGTGGCGCCGGCGGGCGGCTCCGCGAGCTGCGCGGCGGGCTCCTGCGCCGGCGCCTGCCCGGCGGGCAACGCCCTCGAGGGCGGCGCGTGCGTCGACATCGCCGCGAGCCTCTCGGGGCTGCGCTGGGAGCTGCCCTGCCGAGCGCCCCGCACCTCCGTCGCGTGCGCGACCAGCGTCCCGACGCCGCCCGCGACGACGCTCAGCGGGTCGAGCGCGAGGCAGTACGACCTCGTGCTGCGCTTCCGCGGCGTCGTCGAGCGCAAGGCCTACGCGGGCGGCGCCGCCGACGGCCCGTGGTACGTCGGCGGGAGCCCCGCGAGCAACGCGTACAACATCTACTCGCTCACCACCTCGTCTCCGGCGCAGACCTACTACGTCAACGCCGGCCCGCAGGCCGAGGTGTGCGTCGCGATCGACTTCGTTCGCACGGTGCGGGTCAACGGCGGCGCTCGGGTGCAGCTCAGCGCGAGCACCGGCAACGACGCGGCGCAGCTCACCAACCACGACGCCGCGGGCCAGGCCATCGTGGTCCCAGGCATCGCGCCCTCGCCCTCGGCCTATGACGGGCAGTTCGTGCAGATGGACGTCGTGTCCGTGACCCCGGTGCCCTGAACCGTCGCCCCTTCCCCGGAGCCCCTCGGGCCCTCTTCCTCCCGAAGGGGGGCCCCTTCGATCCCCTACACCTCCCATTCAAGATGCTCCCGTGTCACCGGGGGGGGGCTGTCCGGCCGCTCGGCCTCTCCGTCCGTGCTGTCCTGTGGACCGCCGCGGCGCTCGGGTGGCATCGACCGCTCGTACCCCCGATGGAGATCCTCGACCTTCTGGACGTGCCTGCGAAGCGAAGGGCGGCGGCGCGCTCCGTGCCGACCCGAGCGACGAGGCCGCGTGGGCAGTCTTCGCCCTCGCGGTGGCGGAGCTATCTGCCGCCCGATCTCGTCGACGAGGTGGCTGAGTGGTCGAAGCACCCTGCGATGGGGACCGAGGTCGCGCGTCGCGCGAGGGATGAGATCGCCGAGACGACCGACGGGGCGATGACCTGATGGTGGACGGGGGAGGGCGCGCGGCAGGGAGCGAAGCCCCCGACCAGCGCTCTATCGGCAGCGGTCGAAGGAGACGGTGCCGCGGAAGGTGTGGGGCGAAGGGTCGCTGCTGCCCGTGTTGCTGCAGTCGACCGTCGCGCTCCCGCTGACCGGGTAGAGGCCGCCCTGCATGTAATCCTCGCGGCTGAAGGTCATCGGCCCGCAGCCCGTGATGACGTTGCGCCGCTGAAGCGGGATCGGGATGCCGCCCGGAGTGACCAGGGCCGAGACCAGGTAGGAGATCTCGGCCTGACCGTCGGCCGCTCGGGTCAGACGGAAGGTGCCGACGTTCGTCGTGAGGTCGACCGCGTTCTCGACGCGCTCGCGCTCGGCGCTGGAGCAGTCGGTGATCTGCGCGGGCCGTCCGTCGATCACGAGCGAGCCGGTCGCGCCGCCGCCACAACCCGCGACCAGCAGCAGAACGAGCGTTGGAGAGCGGCGCAGCTTCATCGGAACCTCGCGGGGCATCGCGAGGAGGGAGCGCGCTCGGCGCGCGACGGCGCTGACTCGGGCGACGGAGTTCATCCCTAGACCGACGACGGCCAGACGTAGCCCGTGATGCCCTCGTCGTTCCACCCCCCGCCGTGCGTCGCGCGGGCGTGCTCGGCCGGGTCGGTCGTGTAGAAGTGGTCGTTGGAGCCCGGGTTGTAGCTGCGAAACAGCGGCACCGCCCCGCACTGCGGCGTCGTCGAGAGGTAGCCGAGGGTTCCCTCCTCGGTGCCGGGCGTCACGCCCTCGCAGTTCGGCGCCGTCGTGTAGAAGTGCTTGCCATAGTTCATCAGGCAGCGGTGCAGCGGCACGAGGCCGGGGGCGGGGGCGGACGAAAGGTAGAAGTAGTTCGCGGCCTCCTCGTTGAACCCGAGCGCCGCGCCCTCGCCGCGCGTCGAGGTGTAGAAGTGCTCGCCGCTGCCCGGGTGGTACGTGCGATGGATGGCGGTGCGGCAGCCCGCTGGCGCGCCGCAGATCACGTCGCAGGCGCTGGCGACGGCGACGACGTTGGCGGCGACGACGGGGCGAGACGCGTACGAGATGGGTCTGCCCATCGTCGTGATGGTGCATCCCGAGAGCGCGAGCGAGAGCAGAGCCGAGAGGGAGATGAATCGCATGGGGGCCTCCGGTGCGGGAGCGTGTCGGGCAGGCGTCCACGCGGCGCCCCGGAATGGAGAGCCGTGCGTGGTCGCCCCGCGACGCGTCGTGCGAAGGCCTTGAGCAGCGGTCGTGCCGCGGGAGGGTTCGCAGGAATCCTCGGGGCATCGAGCGCGATCGCACCGCTCCGAGCGGCGTCGTGCGTGGCGACGGCGCCCCCCTGCGTGGCGGCGTCGCCACGCAGGGGCTGCGCCACCGTCGAGGGCCGGGTTATACCTCCGCGCCGTGAGCGACCCAGCGCCGTCGACCCTCCGGATGAACGACCTCACGGTCGTGGTGCGCGCCTTCGGGGCCGAGGTGGTCGACGGGCCCGACAAGGGCGCCCGCGCGACCTCGATCGAGGGTCGGCTCACCGTCGGCACCGCCGACGACGCGACGCTTCGGCTCACCGACACGACCGTGAGTCGCTATCACCTCGAGCTCGAGGCCACGGTCGACGGCGTGGTGCTGCGCGACCTCGGGAGCACCAACGGCACGGCGATCGGCACGATGATGGTGCGCGAGGGGCGGCTCACCGAGACGGCCGTGCTCAAGCTCGGGCGCTCGAAGGTGCAGATCACCCTCGACGGGGCCCGCGCCACGCTGCCGCTCTCGAGCTCGGTGTCGTACGGGGCTCTGCTCGGGGCCTCGGCGGCGATGCGGCAGGTCTATGCGACGCTGGCGCGGGCGGCGCCCACCACCGCCTCGGTGCTCATCCTGGGAGAGAGCGGAACGGGCAAGGAGCTCGCCGCGCGCGCGGTGCATCAGGAGAGCGAGCGCGCCTCGCGGCCCTTCGAGGTGGTCGACTGCGGGGGGCTCCCGCCCACGCTCATCGAGAGCGAGCTCTTCGGGCACGAACGCGGGGCCTTCACCGGGGCGGCGGGCGACCGCGAGGGGGCCTTCGAGCGCGCGGACGGAGGGACGATCTTCCTCGACGAGCTCGGCGAGCTGCCCCTCGAGGTGCAGCCGAAGCTGCTGAGGGCGCTCGGCGAGTCGGAGGTGCGCCGGGTGGGCGGGCGGCGCTCGAAGAAGGTCGACGTGCGAGTGGTCGCGGCCACCAACCGCGACCTGCGCCGAGAGGTGAACGCAGGGCGCTTCCGGGCCGACCTCTACTACCGGCTGGCGGTGATCCAGGTGCGCATGCCGGCGCTGCGAGAGCGCCTCGAAGACCTCGAGGTGCTGGTGCCCGCGCTGGTGAAGCGCATCTGCGTCGAGCGGCGCGTGACGCCAGGCGTGAGCGTCTCGGAGGAATTCGTCGAGATGCTCGGGCAGCACACCTGGCCGGGCAACGTGAGGGAGCTTCGAAACTACCTGGAGCAGTACGTGATCCTCGAGGCGACCCCGCCCTTCGCGGCGGGCGAGGGGGTCGACGAGGGCGAGGGCGAGGGGGCCCTGGTGCGCGGGCTCGAGGCGCTGCCGCTGCGGGCCGCGAAGGCGGAGCTCACCGACCGCTTCGAGCGCTGGTACCTCTCTCGGCTGCTGGCCGACACGCGAGGCAACGTCGCCGAGGCCGCGCGCCGGGCCGGGGTCGACCGGGGCACGGTCTTCCGGTCCATGCGGCGCATCGGGCTCCGCGATCCGGACGATCGGTGACCGCCGGGCCTTCTGGCATAATGCCGCGCGTGGACGCGAGCGAGGCCCCCATGAGCAGCGACGACCTTGCGCCGGGCGCACGGCTCGGTCGCTACGAGGTCGTGCGCCGCATCGGTCGTGGCGGCTTCGGGACGGTCTACGAAGCGACGCACCGCGAGCTGCGAAAGCGGGTCGCGGTGAAGGTGCTGCACCGGGAGTTCGCGCTGCACCCGACGGTCCGCGCTCGCTTCACCCGCGAGGCGGTGGCGGCCTCGGGGCTGCGCCACCCGCACGTGGTCGACGTGACCGACGTCGGGGTGAGCGAGGGTCAGCCGTACATCGTGATGGAGTTCCTGGAGGGCGAGACGCTTCGGGAGCGATGCGCTCGGGAGGGCGCGCTCCCCGTGACCGACGCGCTCGACCTGCTTCTGCCGGTGTTCGACGCCATCGCCGCCGCGCACGAGCAGGGCGTGGTGCATCGCGACCTCAAGCCCGACAACGTCTTCCTGGCGAGGGCGGGCCTGCACGGCGCCGAGGTGCCCAAGCTGCTCGACTTCGGCATCGTGAAGATGCGCGGCGATGCGCCCGACCGGAAGGGCACCCTCACGGGCTCCGGGGCCCTGCTCGGCACCCCCGCGTACATGTCCCCCGAGCAGGCGCAGAACCTCCGCGAGGTCGACGCCCGGAGCGACCAGTTCTCCCTCGGGGCGATCGTGTACGAGTGCGTCACCGGTCGGCGGGCCTTCGAGGGCGAAGGGATGATCGACATCCTCCACCGCGTGGCCGTCGAGCCCGTGACGCCGCCGCGCTCGCTGCGACCCGACCTTCCCGTCGGCCTCGATGCGGCGGTGCTGCGGGCGCTGGAGAAGTCCCCATCGGCCCGCTTCGACGACGTCCGCGCCTTCGGGGCGGCGCTGCTTCCCTTCGCCTCGGCCCGCATGCAGGCGCTGTGGTCGGCGGCCTTTACGCGAGGCGCCGACGAGCGCCCGTCGAGGCCGCCCTCGTCGCCCGAGGGGGTCGCCCCGTCGCCGTCGCGCGAGGTCGGTCCGCAGACCCTTCACCGGATGGAGTCGCAGCAGGTGCGAGGGCGACGGTGGCCGCTGCTCGCGGGCACCGCGGCGCTGATCGCGACGCTCCTCGCGGGCGCCGAGGCGCTGCGAGAGCGCCTGCCCGGTAGGTCCGCGACGGCGGCCCCGAGGCCCGCACCGGCCCCGACGCCCGCACCGGTCGCCGCGGTGGCGCCCGCCTCGGAAGCGGCCCTGATCGCGGTCGTTCCGCCTCCCCCGTCGGCTCCGCCACAGCCGGTGCCGGTGAGGGTCGCGCAGGTGCCGCACGCGCCGGTGCAGCGTCGCGTCGTGGTCCATCGGGTGGGGGCCGACGCGGGCGTCGACGGGGGCGCGCGGCGGCGGGCGGTGGGCCCCAACGGCGCGGTGATCGAGGACTGAGGAGTGGGCGTCGGACGCGGGCTGGCGTTGGGACTCTCGGTGTGGCTTGCGGCGTCGAGCGCGGCGGCCCAGCCCGCTCCTTCGTCGGAGGACGCGCGCATCGCCGAGGCCCTGGAGCTGCGGGGACAACAGCGCGACGCCGAGGCCCTGACGCTGCTCACCTCGGTGTGGGAGGAGACGCGGTCGCCACGGTCGAGGGCGCAGATGGCGCGGGCCGAGCAGGCGCTCGGGCGCTGGCTCGACGCGCATCAGCACATGAGCGAGGCGCTCGCCTCGGGGGACGACCCGTGGATCGCCGCGCGCCGAGGCTCGCTGGAGGAGGAGCGCGAGCGCATCCGGGCGCACCTGGGGCGCCTGGAGGTGCTGGGTGGCGTGCCGGGCGCCACCGTGCGCATCGAAGGCCGCGAGGTGGGTTCGCTCCCCTTGGACGAGGCCCTCTGGGTGAACACCGGAACCGTGCAGATCGAGCTGCAGGCGCCGGGCTACCTGACCGCGCAGCGGTCGGTGGCGATCACGGCGGGAGGGACCGCTCGGGAGACGGTCACGATGGTGCCGGTGCGCGCGGCGCCCGTGACCGCGCCCGTGATCGTGCCGGTCGCGATCGCTCCTGCGGTGGTGGCGGCCGGAGCTCCTTCGCGGAGCGCTCCATGGACGACGCTAGGCACCGCCGCGGTGATCACCGGCGCGGTGCTGCTGGTGGGCGGCGTGGTGAGCCACGTGGCGCGCGAGCTCTCGGTGGAGAGCGCGGCCGAGATCGGCTGCGGGTACGACCCGTCGGGGCGCCTCGCGGGCCCGGCGGAGTGCGCCGGACGCGTGGCGACCATCGACCTGGCGACGGCGCTGCTGGTCACGGGCTACACGGCGGGCGCGCTGCTGGTGGGGGGCGGCGTGGCGGCGCTGGTGGCGGCTCCGAGGGCGGCGGCTCGGCCGAGGGCGCGGCTGCGGTGCGCGCCGACGTGGGGCGGTGCGAGCTGCGTCGTGGCGTTCTAGGGCGAGGGGCCATCGCGCGTGAGATGGCGGGCTGCGCGCGCGACGACCCCCGCGGTACCTTCGCGGCGTGGACTTCGGATCGAGAGGGTTGCTCCCCGCCGCGCTGCTCGCGGCGATGGCGTGTTCGTCCTTGCCGTCGGTCGATCCGGGCGCCGCGGAGCGCGCGTGCGTCGCGGCGCCAGGGAGGCGCTGGTGCGGGGCGCAGTGCGTCGAGCTCGCGTCCGACCCTTCGCATTGCGGCGCCTGCGGGCGAGCGTGCACCGACGGGACGACCTGCGCCGAGGGCCGCTGCACGCGGCGCTTCATCGACCTGTCGTCGTCGTACAACCACACCTGCGGGGTCGAGGTCGGCGGCGCCGTCTGGTGTTGGGGCGCCAACGAGTCGGGCCAGGCCGGCGACGGAGATCGGGCCCTCGCGAGCGCCCGCCCCGTGCGGGCTCGCGGCGTCGTCGCGACGCGGGTCTTCGCAGGGTACTCGCACACCTGCGCGCTGTCCGGGGATGCGTCGCTCCTCTGCTGGGGCGCCGATCCCCACAACGAGCTCGGCGACGGCGTGCCGGCGATGGTGCGCCTCGAGCCCGTGGCCGCGCGGGGCGTCTCGCGCACGGCGGCGATGGCGGTGGCGATGGCCTTCAGCTGCGCCTCGGACGTCGACGGCGCCGTGCTCTGCTGGGGCTCCAACGAGTGGGGCGGCTTAGGGGACGGGCGCTCGGGCCGCCGGCAGCCGGTCGCCCCCGTCGGGCTCGCGGGCGTGACCGCGATGGGCGCCGGGTGGGGCCACGCCTGCGCGCTGGGCGAGGGCGGGGCGGTCTGGTGCTGGGGCAGCCGGGGGTTCGCGCAGACCGGCGACGGGCGCGAGGCGCCGGTCACCGCGGTGTGGGCGGCGCCGGTGGTGGCGCTACACGAGGGCATGACGTCGCTGGCGGTGGGCAACACCGTGGCCTGCGCGCTGGCCGGAGACGGGGCGGTCTGGTGCTGGGGCGAGAACGCGTTCGGCTCGTCGGGAGACGGAACGACCGAGCGGCGCTGGTCCCCGGCGCCCGTTCCGGGGCTCTCGGCGACGGAGCTGTACGGCGGGTTCGCGAGCTTCTTCGCGCGGCGCTCCGACGGGGTGCTGGTGGGGTGGGGCAAGAACGACGAGGGCGCGCTGGGCGCCGCGGGAGGCCACCAGCTGGTGCCGGTTCCGGTGCTGGAGGGGCTCGCGCCACGGGTGACGCGCGTCGTCGCCGGGGGCACGCACGCCTGCGCGCTGCTCTCCGATCAGACCGTGCGCTGCTGGGGCGGAGACAGCCTCGGGCAGCTCGGCCGAGGCACCACCGGCCCGCCGCTGCCGGGCCCCGCCGAGCCCGCGTGGTGAAGGCCCGGCGGGCCTACCAGCGAGGCGACCCGGGCGAGAGCACCCGCGCCCCGAGGGATCCCACACCGACCTGTCCGCGCACGTTGCTCCCCCAGCAGCGCACGGTCTGATCGGAGAGCAGCGCGCACGCGTGGTCGATGCCGCCCGCGATGCTCACGACGTCGCGCGCCACGGCGTCGAGCGCGCTCACAGGCACCGCGGTCCATCGATCGACGGTGGTGCCGTCGCCGACACCGCCCGCGGCGTTGTCGCCCCACGACAGGAGCGCCCCGGCGGCGTCACGCACGAAGAAGCCGTGCCCGCGCGACCAGAGCTCGCGCACCGCGGGGAGCGCCTCGACCCGGACCGGCGTCCAGATCGGCTCGGCGCCGCGACGGAGGTGGGCGTTGCCCCAGCACCATAGGGCGCCCTCGGCGGTGCGGGCGCAGTTGTTGTCGGGGCCCGCGGCGAGGCTGACGACGCGGGGGAGGCCCACCGGGCGCACCGGTCCGGGCACGTAGTCCATCCCGGCGAGCGCGGTGTCGCCGTCGCCGAACTGCCCGAATCCCCGGCGGCCGCCGCAGCTCACGGCGCCGTCGTCGTGCAGCACGCAGAGGTGCCCCCAGCCGTTCGCCATCGCGACGACGTGGTCGGTCCACCGGAGGTAGGGGAGCGCGGGCAGTCCGCCGAACTCGGGGCGGCAGTACACCGCGCCGTCTTCCAGCAGCGCGCAGGTGCCATAGCCCACCGCGAGAGACACCGCCCTCCCCGGGAACGCGACCTCCTCGGGCGCCCTCACCACGGGCCTCGCGTCGTCGGCGATGGCCCGCGTGCCGTTGCCGCCCCAGCAACGAACGCGGCCCTCGGCGACGATCGCGCAGGAGTGCGACCAGCCCGCGGCGACGAAGCTCGCGGTGAGACCCGGGACGCGCGATGGGACCGGCCGCGTGGACTCCAGCGAGCCGTCGCCCACCTCGCCAGACTCGTTGGTTCCCCAGCACCAGACCGAGCCGTCGACGAGCCGCGCGCAGGTGTGGTTCAGCTCCGCCGAGAGCTGAACGACCCTGCGCGAGCAGACGCCCCGCACGCAGTCGACGCCCGCCCCGCAGGCGACCCCGCACGCGCCGCAGTGGGCAGGGTCGCGGCCGGGGTCGACGCAGCGACCGTCGCAGGTCGCGAGCTCGCAGGGAGGCGCCGGGCCCGCGTCGACCGCCGCGTCGGCGCGGAGCGTCGGCAGCGAGGAGCACCCCGTCGCGGCGAGCGCCGCCGCGACGAGGCCCAGCCGGAGATGGTCTCGCTGCTGGAGGCGGGGCCACCCGGAGAGCCCCGACGCGAAACATCTCGCCCCTTGAGCCACGCCTCCAGAGCCGCGGACCCTCGCACGATCGATGGGCGGGGGCCAGTGGCCTCCGCGGCGCCCTACAGGGCAACCGAGCTAGTAGTCGGGGTTTCCGAGGACGCGGGCCGCCTCCGCGGAGGGCCGCCCGATGCGCAGCCGCTCGACCCGGGCGGGGTTGCGGAGCATCCAGCCGACCATGCTCGCCTGGCCTGTGGCGGGGAGGGTGAACTGCGTCCGCAGCGTGGCGGTGACGCCCGAGGAGACGTTGCGCACCTCGGCGCGGAAGCGGTTGCCCTCGGCCACGAGCAGCACGTCGACGGTCTGCGGCACGTCGCGGGCGAAGGCGAGCGGCGCGGTGGCGTGCTGGATCCAACTCCCATCGGTGCGCCTCGTCTGGAGGAAGACGTCGCCGTTGTAGCCGCGCACCGACACGACCATGCCCTCGGAGCCACCGCGCAGAGAGAACTCCACGGTGCCGGTGTTGTCGCCGCTGTTGGCCGGGGTGAGCACCATCCGCGCGCAGAGCGCCGCGTCCCCGAAGGCGCGGCTGGTGCCCGTGGGGCTGTAGTTCTCCCACCAGTTCGCGGAGAGCGGGTGCGGGCCGAAGACCAGCGCGCCGTCCGACACCCGGGGCGCCACGTACGAGCCGGTCCATCGCGCCGCGTACCCGACCGCGCTGTCGAAGTCCTCGTCGAGGTCGACGGCGGCGAACATCGCCGGCGCGCAGTCAGGGAAGGCGTCGAGCACTCGGCACCCCTCGTCGGTCATCCCGTCGCAGTCGTCGTCGACCGCGTTGCCGCACTCCTCGGCCGTCGCGACGATGGCCCCGGTGCACGCCGTCGGCCAGGTCCCCTCGGAGGAGCACAGCTGCGAGCCCGAGCGGCAGCGACCGACCCCGGCCGAGCCTGGTCCGACGAAGCACGCGCGGCCCACGCCGGGGCTGCACTCGCGCGGCACGTCGGGCACGTCGACGGCCATCGGTACGTCGACCGCCGTGGGCACGTCGACCGCCATGGGCGCGTCGATCGCCATGGGCACGTCGATCGCCATCGGCACGTCGAGCAGAGCAGGAACATCGGACACGTCGGGGACCGCAGCCGCGTCCGGGGCGGACTGATCGGCGGCCGTCCCATCGGGGCGACCCGCGTCGATGGCTGGCGCGTCGAGAGCGACCGCGTCGCCGGACGCGGCGTCGGTTGGTGTATCGAAGTAGAGCCTCGGGGTGCACGCGCTCCCAGCGAAAAGGACGAGCGAGGCGAGGGCGGCGCGGGGCGTCGTTGGCATGGCGTTGGTACTGCGACCGATTGGTAGCAGGAGGCGGCCGATGGGGCGCAGAGACTCTTCATCGGCCCTGCGACCCGTCAACCCGGGTGGAAGGTAGTCTCGACCGGGCTGCACCCCCCGGGCCTCGGCGGCGGAGCGGCGTCCGACGTCCCGAGGACGAAGCTCGCGTCGCGAGGGTGAACCACCCAACGACCGGGTAGAGCCTCAGGCCGCGTGAACGAGCCCGCCTACTGGCAGCGGAGGTTGCCGTTGAGGCCAGCGCAGGAGCGCGAGCAGCACTGCGAGGCCACCGAGCACGATCCCCCGATGGGCTGGCAGCTTGAGCACGCGCACGCGACGCCCTTGTGGCACGCCCCCAGCGCCCCCGTCGAGCGAGGCGCCGACGCGCGAGGTCATGGCAGCGCCGGGTGGGCCCGCACCGCGCGGTCCCAGCCGCCCGAGTACACGATCGCGCCGTCGGGGCTCCAGCGCACCGGGCCGACGTTCTTCGTGTGGCGCATGCGCGAGGGGCGCACCACGCCCGACGCCACGTCGACGAAGGCCACCGAGAAGCCGTCGTGCACCGCGAGCTGCGACCCGTCGGGAGAGAAGCGCGCGGGCTCCGGCTGCCAGGCGCCGCGGGCTACGCGCGGTCCCTCGGTGGTGAGCCCGTCGAGGGAGCGAAACGCCGTCCACGCGCTCTCGCCGAGCGCCACCCGATCGTGCGCCTCGTCGACCGCGACGGGCACGGCGGCGCAGGGGCGCTCCCAGCGTATCGCTCCGTCGTGGGCGTCGATCGCACGCAGCACCGCGCGCCCGTCGTAGCGGTGGGGGATGACGTACACCGTGGCCGCCCCCGCGCCGCGAAAGCGCTCGCCGACGTCGCGGGTCCACCGGGGGCCGAGGGTGTCGGCGTCGAGGGCGGTGACGCAGCCCGCGCGGTCGGGCGCGTCGCCGAAGCAGACGAGGAGATCGCCGCAGCGGGCGAGGGCGTCGTGGCCGTTGCAGGTGGCCACGCCGTCGACGCCCGCGAGGGCCTCGCCCGTGTCGCGGTCGAGGGCGAGCACGCGCCCGCCCGCGGTGGTCACGAACACGCGAGGGCCGTCGAGGAGAACGGCCTGCCCGCGGGTGGTGTCGACGTCGATCTGCCAGCGCAGGGCACCGTCGGAGAGGTTCCAGCGAGAGACGCATCCGCGCCAGTCGGCGGCGACGAGCGCGTCGGCCGCGGCGTCGAGGTCGATCGACGCGATCTGGGCCTTCGCGCCGGTGTAGATCATCGCGTGGGGCGCACGCTTGCGGGCTGCCATCGCGCGAGCGTACCGCGGCACAGGTCCGCCAGCCTCGCGCCCACCAGCGCCGCGTCGAAGGCGCGCCGTCGATCGCCAAGCCTGTTGCCGGGGTCTAGCATCGCGGCCCATGCGCGCTCCACCTCGTCCGGCACCGCCCCGTCGGCGTCCGCTCCTCGCCCTCCTCCGCGCGGTGCTGTCGTTCCTCTGGCTCGCCCTCGTGGTCATCGCGCCGCTCACCGCGGGCTGGGTCGCCTCCGCGCTCGCCGCCCACGCGGGCGCCCCGCCCCGGCTCGCGCTCGCCT
This sequence comes from uncultured Myxococcaceae bacterium, assembly GCA_966211675.1. Classification (GTDB taxonomy): domain Bacteria; phylum Myxococcota_A; class Polyangia; order Polyangiales; genus SCUS01. The sequence goes on along the minus strand of CBIHPK010000037.1, from coordinate 17,688 downwards.
CCGCGCTGCTCGTCTTCCCCGTCGTCCCGCTGCTGTGGGAGGCCTTCGCCGCGTGGCGACGCTCCCGACGGCCCGCCGCCCGGCGCTTCCTCACGCTCTCGGATCGTCTCGTGCTGCGCACCCTCGCGGTGAGCCTCGTCTTCGTCGGCGCCCTCCTCGCGCGCAGTCCGCAGCGGGCCTTCGAGGCCCTCAGCGGACGCGGCGACTGGATGCTCGACGGCCGCCACGACCGCCGCGCCGAGACCGCCCGCCGCAGCCTGTTCTGGGTCGCCGCGAGGTCCGCGTGGCTCTACCACCTCGCCGACGCCCCCCCGCCGCGCCCGCAGCCGCTCGCCGAGCGCGAGCTCGCCCGCGGCGCCTCGACGCCGACCGGAGCCGAGCCGACGTCGTCGACCGCCGAGCCGGCGCCGGTCGTTCCGCCCCCGCCGCGCGACCCGCACGCGTGGCCCTGGCCCGCCGATGGGCCGCACGCCGCGGTGCTCGCGCTCACGCCCGCCGACGAGACCTCGCCCGCCGCCGTCGGGCGCTTCCTGGCCTCCCACGAGCACGACCCGTGGCACCTCGCCCGCGCGGTGCACGACTACGTCGCCGACCGCATCGCCTACGACGTCGCCTCCTACCGAAGCCACCGCTTCCCCCCGCAGGACGCCGAGACCACGTTCCGCACGCGCCTCTCGGTGTGCGCGGGCTACGCCGCCCTCTTCACGGCCGTCGGCCGCGCGGCGGGGCTCACCGTCGAGACCGTCGTCGGCCGCGCGAGGCACTCGGTCACCGACGGCATGGGCGAGGGCCACGCCTGGAACGCCGTGAAGCTCGACGACCACTGGTACCTCGTCGACACCACCTGGGACGCGGGCGGGGTCGACGACGAGGGCTTCCACAAGCGGTATGGGACCTCGTATTTCCTGACGCCGCCGGAGGTGTTCCTCAGCAAGCACTTCCCCGAGGAGGATCGCTGGCAGCTCCTCCCGGTCGCGCGCACGCCGGGCGAGTTCCTCCGCCTGCCGCCGCTCCGCCCCGAGTTCTTCGCGTACGGCCTGCACCTCGTGAGCCCCGACCGCGCCGAGAGCGACGCGCGCGCCTTCGTCGACGTCGTGATCGACAACCCGCGGCGCGTCTGGATGATGGCCACCGTCCGCCCCACCGGGGGCGGGCAGATCGACTGCGAGGTCCGCCGCGGGTCGTCCACGACCGTACGCTGCCCGCTCCACGGCGGGGACCTCCACGAGGTCGTGCTCTTCGCCTCGAACGAGCAGTACGGCATGTACCAGGGCGTCGGCTCGCTGAGCGTCCACAACCGCTGACGCGCGAACTGATGGAAGCTGCCAGGGCCGCCATCGGGGAAGCCGTTCCCATGCTCGAGCGCGGACCCGGCGGTCGATCACCCCCGCCTCCCCTGGCTTGCTACGGTGTCCACATGAAACGCACCTGGACCATCATCGGCGTAGACGACGTGCCCACCAGCTTCGGGTGGTACCAGTCGCTCTTCGGCCAGCCCGAGACACGCCCGGGCCATGACCACTTCGGCCAGGTCCTCGACTCCGACGGGACCGTCCTGCTCTGCCTCCACCGATGGGGCGCGCACGACCACCCGTCGCTGACGAGCCGTGCCACGGCCACGCCCGGCAACGGGCTGCTGCTGTTCTTTCGCGTCGACGAATTCGAGCCGGCCCTGGAGCGGGCACGCGCCCTCGTCGCTCGCCTCGAAGAAGAGCCCGTCATGAACCCTGGCACTGGAACCCTGGAGTTCTCGCTGCGCGACCCGGACGGCTACTACGTCACGATCAGCGCGCTCTCTCCGCTCGAGCTCGGCGCCGACGAGCCGCCGCCCTGACGACCGGTGGCGCGTTGACGTCCCGCGGACGGCCATTGTCTGCTCCCCCCGCGAAGGGGATTCCCCCGATGAGATCGCGTCTGCTCCGCTGCCTCGCATTGACGACCGTCCTCACCGCCTCGCTCCTCGCGCTCGCCGGCTGCGGAGGCACCGTCGTGGGCGTGGTCCGCACGGGCGCGCCCCGGCCCGCGCGCGAGCCCGCCTGCGCGCTCACCCTGGAGACCATCGACCCGGCCGAGAGGCCGCCTGGCGCCCGCTTCGGCGCAGGGGGCGAGTACGAGCAGGTCGGGGTCGTCACGCTCGGCACCACGCTGGGCACCGACCCGATGTCCGAGGACGTCCTCCGGGAGGTGCGCCCACGCGCCTGCGCCATGGGCGGCGAGGTCATCGCCCTGATGAGCACCGTCTCCTCCCGCCGCGGCTACGGGCAGACCGACATCGCCTTCTCCGTGTGGGCGCACAGGGTGGCGCGACCCACGGCCCCCGGGACGTCCTGCTCGTCCAGACACGCCACGGCGTCCTTGAACCCGTCCCATTCGATCGCATCGACCGCCGTGCCCACGCTCATCCCGTCGACGTGGCCCTCGCGGCGGTAGACCTCCAGCGCGACGATGCACCCACAGCACCCGCTCGCCGTCCGAGAGCCCGACGATGGACGCGTCCTGCTTACGACGACGAGGGGCGGGGCACGTCGTAGTGGAGCTCGGCGAAGCCGTCGCCGACCTGCCGCACCGACCGGAGGCGCAGCGGCGGCGCGGTGATTCGCCGCGGCAGCAGGGGCTTGCCCCGGCCCAGGGTGACCGAGCCCACCTGCACGAAGAGCTCGTCGAGCAGGTGCGCGTCGTAGAACTGGCCCGCGAGCTCTCCGCCGCCGACGATCCATACGTTCTTGCCCGCGGCGGCCGAGACCATCTCGGCGTGCACGGGCCGCACGTCACCTCGCGCGAAGCGGATGTCGGCGCCCGGCACCGCGGGGAGCGTGCGGCTGGTGAAGACCCACGTCGGCTGCGAGTAGGGCCACGGCTGCGGCTCCTTCCCTTCGGGGGCCACGACGTGCCGGAGCATCCACTCGTAGGTGGCGGAGCCCATCGCAAGCGCGCCGACCCCGGCGATGAAGCTGGGGTAGGAGGTCTCGGCGACCTCGCCGAGGGGGAAGAGCCACTCGAGCGAGTCGTCCTCGGTGGCGATGTAGCCGTCGAGGCTCGACGCCGTGAAGTACCAGGTCTTCATGGGAGACACCGTGCACGTGTCGGGGAGGGCGTGTCCACGGCGGCGGCCGTCGCCACCGGGCGCTCGACGGCGTCCAGGCGAGGCCCGGTCCGCGAGAGAAGCAGCGGTGGGTGGGACGCATCGGGCGTCGACCCGATCATCGGGCCGGTGAACGCGATCACAGGACCGGTGATCAGCGCGGCGGCGGCGCGAGCGTCGCCCAGACCGACAGCGGCATGCGGACGGCCACCTCGGCGCCGTGCGGCTTGCGGGTCGCCTTGAGCTCGACGGAGACGGCGGCCGCGAGGTCCTTGCGCTGCCAGCGCTTGGAGACCTTCGCGAAGAGAGAGCGCTCCACGGCGGACGCGGTGAACCCGCGCGCGGGCTGCTTCGCCGTCGGGCCCGCGAGGCGAAACTCCTTCGCGGCGGCCCACACCGCCTCGGTGCTGGCATCGGCGACGACGAGCTTGCGCCCCGAGGGCAGGCGCAGCGTCGCGGTGAGGATCTCGTCGACCGAGTCGTCCGCGGGCGTCGCGTCGACGAGGGCGATCATCGCGCTGGCGCGGTCGCGACCGAGGAGCTGCACGGTGGCGCGGGTCAATCGCGTCACGAGGGTGACGAGCTGCGCGGCCTTGGTGACGGACATGTCGAGGTCCTTCGCGCAGACCTCCGCGAAGTCGGCGCGGCCGAGGGCCTGGGCGACGCCCTTCTTCTTCAGCGCCTTCACCGCCTCGCCCATGGCGAAGTAGTCGCCGCCGATCGACGCCCGGCACGCCTTCACCTCCGCGATGGCGGCGCGGCCCTCGGTGGCGAGGCGCTCGACATGGGCCGCGCTCGCGGCAGCGGCGTTCTTCTGGAGGGCGACGGGGATGCGAGGAGTGGAGGGAGCGCGGCGGGTCATCGCGCGAGGGTACCGCGGCGCCGCGAGAGACGGGGAGTGCGGGGTGCCGGCGTGCGGCGACGGGACGCCAGGCGGGTGCGCGCGTCGCTCAGCCCGCGGGCCCACCGAGGGCCGATGGCGGTGGACATCTCCATGTTGGCGTCCGCGATCCCGTCCGCGACGGGGTGGTGCATGGCCTCGTGCACGATCACTTCGCGGCCTTCGCCGAGCAGATGCAGGAGGGAGGTCGCCCGCTGCCGTGGGAGCTGCGGATGCCCGTGGCGCGCGATCCGGCGCTGCTCAACGCGGTGTCGCGGGTGGTCTTCGATGTGTTGCCGAGTGCTCTCGAAGTAGTCGAACGTCGACTCCGAAGGGACGAAGCGCATGTGCATCCATCGGCTCGTCGCGTCGTCAACGTAGACCAGCAGCACGCAACGCGGGGCACGCGACTCGAACCACTCGTGGTCCCCCAACAGCCTCGTCGACCTCGCCGACGGGACCCACCTCGACATGATCCACCCGTAGGGAGAAGCGGCGCGGACGCACCATTCCCGCGTGCCAGGCGTCGTCATCGGAGTTCCGCGTGAGGGGCTGCCAGGGGAGCGCCGCGTCGCGACCACCCCGGAGTCGGTGCGCAGGCTGGTCGAGCGCGGCTTCGCCATGCGCGTCGATCGAGGCGCCGGGACCCTCGCGGACGTCGACGACGAGGCGTACTCGACCGCGGGCGCGGAGCTGGTCGACGACCCCTGGGTCGACGCCGACGCGGTGCTCAAGGTGCGAGCGCCCACGCTCGACGAGGCCGCGCGCCTGAGGGAAGGCGCCGTGCTCGTGGCGGTGCCAAGACGGCGTCCCGGGAACTCCTGCCAACGCTCGCAAGAGCGGGAACTTCGCAGTCTGGGCGCTCCGTCATCCCGAGCGATCTGGTGCCGGAGCAGTGCCGCGTTGAACGCCTTGTCCCCCGCACCACCGCCGCGTCGTCGCCCGTTGGTGTCGCGAAGCCATCGAAGGGTCGCACCGTCGCCTGCGCTTACGGTGCCTGTGCTTCCGTCGCCGTCTCGCACCGACCGGCCGTCGCGCGGGTCAGTACGGCAGGGTCGCGGCGATTCTCGGGTTGCCCCGCAGCGCATCCTCGACGCCCTTCCCGATCTCCGGTCCGTACCACCAGAGAAACTTCAGCCGTGGGCAGGCTCCCTCGACGAGCAGCTTCGCGTTGGTGAGATCAAACCCGGCGCCCAGCTCCAGCCGCTCGACGTCGGCCACCGCGGTTGAGCGCAGGATGGCGCCGAGCCCGGCCGGGGTCATGCCGGTCATGCCGAGCGCGAGCGACTTGAATCCCCGGCCGCTCGCCGCGATGGCCCGCGCGCCGTCGTCACCGATGTCCGTGGCGACCACGCTGAGGGTGTGGAGCGCGGGGGTCTGCGCCAGCAACGCCTCCAGGCCCGTCGCGGTGACGTTGGTGTTGTTCAGTTGCAGCGACTCCAGGGCGCGCAGCGCCGACATCCACGGTGAGGGCGTCCGCGCGACGTGGTTGTGGCCGAGCGACAGCCAACGCAGCTGATGGGTCGCCCCTCCTTCGGCGAGCAGGTCGAGCGCCGCGTCCGAGAGCTTGTTGTACTGAAGGTTGAGCCAGGTGAGGCGTCGCACCCATTCCATCGCGCCGAGCGCCTTCGCGGCCGCGGCGTCGAGGTCGTTGGAGCCGAGGTGGATGGCAGTGAGCGTGGCGAAGCCCGGTGACTTCGCGAGACCCAGGATGCCCGTCTCGCCCAGGCGGTTTTGTTCGAGGTTGAGCTGTTCGAGGCTGGTGAGCTCGGCGGCGCCCAGCACCTTGAGCTGCGGGGCCTTCAGGTCGCAGGTCCACAAGCGCAGCGCCCGCCACTGCCGCCACGTCCCATCGCCCTTGAGTGCCTTGAAAAACCCGGCGGAGATCTTCGCCTGATCGAAGCCCACCTGCGCGACGTGGGCGAGTCTGGCGCCCGGGTCGAGCAGGCACTCCAGCTTCTGACCGCGCATCGGCCGACGCGGGCTCTCGATGATGCGCGCCACGTCGTGCTTGGGCGCGTACTGCCCCGAGTAGATCTCCTGCACCCAGTGTGTGGGCGTGCGCCGCAGCTCGATGCCGGGCTCGATGTTGAAGCCGGTCCACGGATCGAGCGTCGTGGGCCAGTGCGCGGAGGCGGCCTCGAACTCCTGCACCGCGGCCTCCTGTTGCGCCAGGGTGAGGGCGTCGAGCGCCTCGATGACCTGCATCCAGCGGTCGTGGTCGGGCGTTCCGGCAGCGAGGCTCTTCAGGTTCGGCATCGGGCGTCGATATCACGACTCCACGGACTACGAACGCGCGCCGCCGAGGTGCTCCTGACAGTGCGCCGCGAGCCGCTCGATGGTCCAGCGCGTGGCGGGTCCAGCCGCGAGCTCGGGCCGGTGCAGGAGCGACAGGTTGAGCCGGTGCTCGTCGTCGGCCCACGCGGCCGGGCGTAGCCGCACGCCGGGCAACGTCGCAAGGTTGCTGGTCATACTACCCTCGATAGACGCCGTGGCTGCGCGCGGACTCGCGGCGCATCCAGCCGACAGAGGCGATGCTCTCCGGACGCGGGCACGCGGCTCGACACCGACAGTGGCCCTCTCGACGTGCTCCGCGAGTTCGGCGACGGTGAGGATTACGACTGGCTGCTGAGCCACTCGGATGTGATGAGGGGTATCAAGGCTTTGGAGGAGGGATCGACCCGATCACCGGGCCGGTGAACGCGATCACGGGACCGGTGATCGGCGCGGCGCTGGCGCGAGCGTCGCCCAGAGCGACAGCGGCATGCGGACGGCCACCTCGGCGCCGTGCGGCTGGCGGGTCGCCTCGAGCTCGGCCGAGACGGCGTCCTGACGGCGTTGGATTCGGCCACCGAGCCAGTGATCGGGCTCCCCGGTGGCGGTCACGACGGATGCGAAATATGCGCTGCTGCCATAGGGTGCAGCCGATGACCACGCCGTCCGAAGCCATCATGACATTGTCTGCCCGAGCCATCTCGTACCCGGAGCGGTGAGCCATTGGACGCCTTGACTTCACGCTTCCGGATCGCCGTCCTCGGGTCCTTCGTCGCGCTCGCGGCGTGCCGCGCCGAGCTGCCGATCCTCCCCGAGTCGGATGCCGCGCGCGCGGATGCCGCGACCGAGGCGGCGACGATGGACGATCGCGCGAGCGTCACGGACGCCGTCGACGCGCTGGCGCCGATCGATCGCGTCGACGCGGCGGATGCGCCCGACGCCGCCGCACCGATGGACGTGGTCGCTTCGATGGACGTGGTCGCCTCGATGGACGTGGTCCGCTCGATGGACGTGATCTCGCCGGTCGACGTCGTCTCGCCGATCGACGTCGTCACGCTGCTGGACACGGTCGCGCCCGTGGACGCACCGGCCCCGGTCGATGCGCCGCCACCCGACGTCCCGGACGCGCCCGACGGCGGGGCGGACGCGGGCACTGCCCGGCGACGCAGCGCGATCGGTGTCTTCCGGCCGAGCGACCGCACCTGGACGCTCGACACGAACGGCAACGACCGCTTCGACGGGTGCGGCGTCGACCGGTGCATCCCGCCCTTCACGACCGCCACCGACGTCCTGCCGGTCGTCGGCGACTGGACCGGCTCCGGCCGCACGTTCATCGGCGTCTGGCGCCGCAGCGATCGGATCTTCACCATCGACCTCAACGGCAACGGCAGCTTCGACGGCTGCGCGATCGACCGCTGCGCCGGCTTCGGCCTTCCGGGCGACCTGCCGATCGCGGGCGACTGGAGCGGCAGGGGTCGCACCGCCGTCGGCATCTACCGTCCGAGCACCAGCGAGACCGGGTTCGACTTCAACGGCAACGGCGTCTTCGACGACTGCGCGATCGACCGATGCGGGCCGCCCTTCGGCGGCGCGAACGATCGCCCCGTCGTCGGTGACTGGACGGGCTCGGGCCGCAGCGCGATTGGCATCTTCCGTCCCTCGGACCGGACGTGGTCGCTCGACCTCGACGGCGACGCCACGTGGGATGGCTGCGCTGGCGACCGATGCGTCCCGGCCTTCGGCGAGACGAGCGACCTCCCGGTCGCGGGCGACTGGAACGGCATCGGTCGCAGCTCGATCGGCGTCTTCCGCCCGAGCGACGCGGTGTGGTCGCTCGACGTGAACGACAACGGTCGCTGGGACGGCTGCGGCGTCGACCGTTGCACCTCGCCCTTCGGAGGATCCGGGGACATCCCCGTCGTCGGCTACTGGTGAGCTGCCGAGGTCCCCGTACTGGAGCACGCGCGGCTGGTCAGCCGTCGGTTCCGTGGTCGTACCACCAGGCGTGCCTCTCCGTGTTCAGCGCGCCGCCCGCCGTGGTGGCGCGCTCGGCGGGCTCGTTCGGTGATGTCAGAGCCCGGCCGCCGCGCCGGAGAGCCCCGCCTCGCGAAACGCCTGCACGAAGCGGTCGCGCGCCTCGGGGTGGATCGCGAGCGCGCCCTGCGCGATCTCGATGCCCTCTCGCTCCACGTTGCGCGCGGCGCACACGGCGAACTGCACCGCGCTCGCGATGTCATCCTGGTCGTCGTTGACGGCCCGGCGCAGCGACGGCATCGCCGCCAGGCATCCGCCGCTCGCCATCGCGCGCGCGGCGACCTCCGACGCCGGCGGCCCATCAGGGCAGGGCGTTCGCACCAGCTCGCGGACGTAGCGCGCCCCTTCGTGCTGTCGACCGCGCACGCTGGCCGGCGCGGGCGTCAGCACGTACTCCGGCACCTCGCGCAGCGCTCGCACTCGCTGTCCGAACACCACGGGCACGCCCGCCACCGCGTCGCCGTAGCCGAGCGTCGAGAGTCGATGGCAGACCGGTTCGAGCGAGACCAGCGTCGCGGCGCTCCCGCTGCGCCAGGTCCCGATGGCCTCGTCGCCGACGCGGACCGGCGCGCTCGTACCGCAGTCGCCGTGGAAGATCGTCGCCCGGGTCGCGCCCGAGATCACGGTCTCGCCGATGCGCACGGGGCGCGCGTCGGCACCTCGATCGAGGAGCACGACGGAGGAGGCGAGCCCCGCGCTCGCGGAGAGGCGCGCCCGCAACAAGACGACGCGCTCGGTCGCCATCAGCTCTGCGATGCGCCGATCGGAGTCTGCGTCGAGCGTCCGCTGCAGCTCGAGCGGCGTGCTCCGCGGGCCGCACGGCGTCGGGAGCGCGACCGCGAGCGCGAGCGCCGACGGCCGGACGCTCGACGGCGTCGTGAACTCGATCGATCCCGTCGCAGAGAGGCTCCCGACGCTCGCTCCCTGGCGTGTCACCGCCGCGCCCGAGAGCTGCGGGCTGTCGGAGACGACGACCCGATACCGGATCTCTGCGGGCACGGAGGGGCGGCAGCCGAGCGCGATCACCGCGGCTCCCACCAGCAGGCACGAAGAGAGGACGGGGGCGGATGTTTCGGGCGTCGTCGGGGGATGGCTCATGGCGGCGTCTTTCTCACACGACCTCGCGCCGACGGACAATCAGAGGGAGGGGCCAATCTCATGGGCAGGCGACGTGCGCCGGGAACTCCATCCTCACCCGCTGGAGCGCTCACAGAGCGGGTCCCCGGGGCCACCGTGCCCACGGAGCGGGCTCCCTCGGAGCCCACCGCGTCGAATCTCCGACGGATCGCCCTCGCCCCGGCCACCCCCGACGGCATGAACATCCCGAGCCGCCGCCTCGCACTGCTCCTCCTCGGCCTCTCCGGCGCGTGCGCCGTGGAGCCCGACGCGCCCGCCTCGTCCGGCGCCGAGCCCACGGCGGTGTCGCCCGCCCCCGACGGCGTGCGCTGCCGCCCGAGCCACCCGGTGCCCGCCGCACCGGCGACGTCCGAGGCCTTCTCGATGTCCACGACGCAGGACCTCCCGTGGGTTCCGCAGCTCTACGGCGCGCGGCCCGACCTGGTCTCCGGCAGCGCGAGCCGCGTCGACGGGGAACTCTGGATCTCCTTCATCTACCGCCGCACCGAGGCGGAGGTGACCACCCTGCGCGGTCGCCTCGTCGGCGCGGACGAGGAGACCCTCGAGCTCCTCCCGTCGGAGCTCGCGTCCATCCCCCGGTCGCCGGAGTACGGGCCGGGCGTGGTGCAGCTCCTCCTTCCGCCGACCGCGGCGCGGGCGCTCGCGCGCTCCGTGGAGGTGGTCCTCGAGGACGCCCGCGGGCTCCGGAGCGTCGCCCTGCGACTGCCCCTCACGGAGGTCGTGCGGCAGCCCGACGGGGGCGCGTGCGGGCGCTACGGCCTCTTCAACATCTGCCGGGAGGAGAGCCTCTGCTCGCCCGCGGGCCGCTGCACGCCGGTGACGGCGCCGACGCTCACCAGCGCCGAGGCCTTCGTCTCCTCGGGACCATCGCGGAGCGCCCTCAACCTCCTCTGGGACGACCCCAACCAGGACGTCGTCGCCATCGAGGTGACCGCCCGGGGGCGCCGGGAGCCGCTGGTGATCCCGGTGGCCGACCCGACCCGCGTCGGCCCATGGTCGCAGCGCTGGGACCGGGACGTCTTCGAGGGCGCCTCGTGGCTGAGCGTGCGGGTGCGCGACCAGAGCGGTCGCTTCAGCAACATCCTCAACGTCGCCGTCTCCGCGCCCGCGCCCGTCGCCGCGGGCGACGAGTGCGACCCCGACGGTGTCGTCAGTCGCTGCGGCTCGGGCCTGGCCTGCACGCGCGACAACGGGCGCTCATGCATCGAGACGCGCTGCGCGCCCGACGTCGTGGAGTGCCCCCGAGACGTGAGCACGACGCCGCTCGACACGTCCTCGTCGGCCGACGGGCCCTGGGTGACCGCCGGGTCCATGGCGGGCGCAGGAGAGACCCGCGCGTCCGCGTGCGACCGGTACGTCGGGCGTGCGTTGATCCACCGCTTCCGAGCGCCCTCTGCGGGCGCCTACGAGTTCGCGCTCTCCGCGGACGAGGACACCTGGACGACGCGGCTCATCGCGCGCACTCGCTGCGCCATCAGCGACGTCGAGGCGCAGGAGGCGTCGACCGGCAGGGGCCAGCGGCGAGTCGCCCTCCCCATGACGCTGTCGGCCGGACAGGAGGTGTTCCTCTTCGTGACGACGGAGGACCGCTTCACGCTCTCCGCGACGCGCGTGCGCTGAGAGCGTGACCGGACGAGGACGGACGGCGCGATGCGAAGCGTCGCGACGGGGTGTGCCCACCGGGCTCGGCGGGATCTCCACGCGACAGCGAGCTGCGCGCTGACAGGATCTCATCGGCGCTCATGCCGCCGGCCGGCGGCTCGAGGACGTCCGCGACCGTGCCGCGGACCATCACCGGACCAGTGATCGGATTCACCGGTCCAGTGATCGGGGGGATTGCGTGGATCAGGCGGCGCGGCGGCGGCGACGGATGGCGAGCATCGCGAGGCCGAGCGCGAGGAGGCCCGCGCGGGGAGCGCCGACCGGGCTGGTGCGGCAGCCGCAGCCGTCGCCCTCGACGCTCGGAGCGCCGGTGTCCGTGCGGGGCCCGGCGTCGGCCACGATCCCGGAGTCGTCGGTGGAGCCGGCGTCGGCGACGCCCGCGTCCTCGACCGGGGGCAGCGGGCACTCCAGCGGACCGAGGTTGGGAACGCGGCGCACTCCCTGTCCCAGCGCGGTGCCCCAGTTGCCGGTGTTGCCCGGGTCGTGGCGGTGCGAGGGCCACTGCATGCTGGCCGTCGCGGCCTGCGAGGTGGTGCTCCAGGCCCAGAGGAAGCCCGAGCGCGTGCCCGAGACGACCTGCTGCTGGCCCATGCCGCGGAGGTCACCGACGGCGGGGTTGGCGATGATCCACTGGCCGGTGAACTTGGGCCAGCCGTCGGGCTCGCGGCCGCAGCCGTCGAAGCCGTGGAGGTAGTAGCCGCCGGTGCCGATGAGCACCTCGGGGTAGGCGTCGCCCCCGACGTCCGCGATGGAGGGGTTGAAGAAGAAGGTGTAGTCCTCGAGCAGCCGGGGGAAGCCGGGGAGGGAGTTGCCGTCGGTGCCGTTCCAGGCGCCCGCGAGGTGCTCGATGGGGAAGGCGCGGCCGCCGCCCGCGAGGTTGATCGCGAGGTTGAGGCTGGCGCCGGTGATGACGTAGTCGGGCACGCCGTCGTTGGTCATGTCGCCGAAGGTCCCGAGCGAGAAGGCCGGGATGAACGACACCTGCGATGTCTCGACGTTGGTCAGCCGGCCGCGCATCGAGGTGCGAATGGGCACCACGTTGGCGAGCGTCTGCGGGGAGGGGCGAGCCGCGTGCGCCGGCTGGACGCCGCGAGCGAGGGTGATGATCGCGCTGCCGGTGCCGACGAGGGCGAGCTCGTCGCGGCCGTCGCCGTCCATGTCCGCGATGGCGGGCGACGAGGAGACGCCCTCACCGATGAGCGGGAAGAAGTTGAACGACAGGTACGGAATGGGCCAGTTGGGGTGGAACGGTCCGCCCGCGTGGTTGTTTCCGTCGCCGTAGATCACGTAGACGGCGCCGAGGTTGTTGTCGCCGCGGAGACCCTCGCTCGACACGGAGACGATGTCCGGGTGGTGGTCGCCGTCCATGTCCCCGACGCCGACGCTGCCGAAGACGCGGTTGCGGTCGGTGCCCTCCTCGGGGAAGTGCACCACCACCGGGAAGCCCGACTTGGACATCCCCGTCATGCCGTCGAGCGCGTAGACCTTGCCGTCGAAGGCGCCGAAGATGATCTCCGGGCGCATGTCGCCGTCGAGGTCCGAGAGCACCGGGTCGCCGAACATCCCTCGGGCCTGGATGATCTGCGGCGAGGTGGCGCTGCTGGGCACCTCGGGGAGCGTGAAGGGGAAGCCGTGGCCGTAGGGCGTCCCGTCGGCGCGGAAGACGTGGATGGTCCCGGCGTAGGTGCCGACGATCACCTCGGGGTGCATGTCGCCGTCGAGGTCGCCGATGGCGGGCGTGCCGAGGATGGCCTCGCGGGCGATGGTCGGGTCGATGGGCGCGGCGCCGCCGGCGACGGGCTGGAAGGCGCGGGCCGCGAGGTAGCTCGGGGTGCGCATCGGGTCGTAGCCCTGGAGGCGCCCGGTGTGCGCGGGCCAGCCGGGCAGGTCGGTGCCGTCGGCGCGGAAGGCGTGCACGTCGCCGTCGGCGGTCGCGAAGATGATCTCTCGGGCGCCGTCGCCGTTGAGGTCGACGAGGTGCGGCGAGCTCTCGCCGCCGCTGCCGAGGTCGATCGGGAAGCCCGGCAGCACCGTCGGGTCGCGGCGGATGTAGAACGCCCGGCGCACCTCGCCCGGCACGTCGCCCACCGGGGCGTCGTAGTGGGCGGTGACGCGGATGCGCACCGTGAGCGTGTAGCGGTTCTCGACCTCGCCGGGGTTGTTGATGTTGAGCGTGCGCAGGTCGATGTCGGCGAGGCGGTCGGTGACCGCGGCGGTGACGTTGGTCTCGCGGCGCACCATCACCCAGGCGGTGTCCGCGGGCTCGACGCCGGGGGCATACTCGATGGTGTAATCGAAGCGCGGCGCGCGGCGGGCGGCGATGCGGCCCTCGATGCGCAGCGTCTGCTGGGGCGCCCGGTCGGGGTCGAAGACCGTGAACCAGCGCGGCGAGGTGATGTCCACCTCCGGCGGGATCTTCCCGTCGCGCACCCACTCCAGGGCGCGGCGGGCGTTGGTGCGGCCGTAGCCGAAGCGCTGGTCCCAGCCCGGCAGGGACGGGTACTTCGTGCGGTCGAACATCGGGTGCGTGGGCTGGCTCTCCGGCACGTTGACGTCGTCGGTGGTCATCGTGAGGAGCTGCTTGACCTCCTCCGCCGAGAGCGCCGGCATCAGGTTGCGGCCGAGGGCGGTCGAGTAGATGAGCCCCGCCATGCCGGAGCTGTAGCCCGTGGCGGCGGAGGAGCAGCTCGTGGCGCCGACGGAGAGCACCAGCTGCGCGCCGAAGTTGGTGCAGTTGTTGAAGTTGAGGAAGGTCGTCGCCGCGTTGATGTTCTCCGAGTCGAAGCGGATCGCGTGCGTGTAGACCGTGTGGTTGTTGGTCCCGGGCATGTTGTGGTGCCGGGAGTTCTCGTCCGCCGCGCTGGCGATGATGACCACGTTGTTGCGGTACGCGTAGTCGATGGCGGCCTGGGCGAAGCGGGAGTTGTTGAGCGTGCCGAGGGCCTCCTGCACCACGCTCGCGCCGCGGTCGACGGCGTAGATCACGGCCTGGCCGAAGTCGTTCACGTCCGTGATGAAGCTGTCGCCCACGCGCGTCGGGACGAAGCGGCAGCGGGGACAGCCGCCCGCGCCGCCGCGGCCGTTGTTGGCCTCGGCGGTCGAGTCGCGCGCCTCGCCGGTGCCGTGACCGAAGCGGGTGTCGTCCGCCGGGTCGTTGTCGTCGTGCATGAAGTCCCAGCCGGCGATGTCGTCGACGTAGCCGTTGCCGTCCGCGTCGGTGCTGTCCGAGAAGGTGCGGATCAGGTCGCCGCCGTCGAGGATGCCGTTGCGGTTGGGGTCGTTGGGCATCCCGTCGGCGCCGCGACAGGCGAACTGGTTGCGCGGCATCCCGGCGACGCCGCAGGTGATGCGGGTGTCCTGGAGGTAGTCCGCCACGGTGACCACGCCGTCGCCGTTGCTGTCGTAGGCCGACGCGCCCATGGGCATCGGGAGCTCGGCGGTGTTGAGGGCGACCTTGTTGACCAGGTCGTCGTTCTCCCACTCGATGCCCGAGTCGAGCACCGCGATGAGCACCCGCGGGTCGCCGATGGAGATGCCCCACGCTCGGTCGACGCTGTTGCCCGCGCCGAGGGCGATCTCCTGCGCGCGAAAGCCGGCGACCGCGCGGGTCGCCTGCGGAACCCAGCTCCACCAGTACCACTGGCCTCCGCCCGAGGGCGTGTAGCCGTAGCCGGGGTCGTTGGGCCAGTTCTCGGGGCGGGCGAGGTCCTCGGCGGTCGCCTCGGGCGCTGGGGGCCAGATGGCGTGCGCTCTGGGCGCGAAGAGTGTGGTGGCCAGTGTGGCCGTGGCGACGAAGGAGCGAAGTCGGAGCAGCCGCATACCGGATCGGGTATCACAGTCCGCCCGCTCCGTGCGCGGGGCTTCTCAGCCGCGGTGCGCTGGAGTACATCCACCGCTCACGATCGGGACGAGGGGACGCTGAATGGGTGACACTGGCCGTAACGCGCAGGCTGCCTTCCTGGACGCCGTGAAGGATCAGTCCCTCGACCGGGCGGTGACCATCCTCAAGGGCATCCATGACGGCAAGGAGGCCCTCGGCCGCGTGGGCCGCTCGGTGGAGGCCAGCGGGTCGCCGCTCGCGGCGCTCATCCCGAAGCTCGACGACGCGCGGCGCGCGAGCGACCTGCTCTTCGACCTCGCTCGCTTCCAGGTCGACGCCCTCGATCGGCTCTTCGGCCTGCGGGACAAGCACACGAAGCGCCTGGGAGAGCGCCTCGGCGACCTGCTCGGGTTTCCGCTCGGGGGCAACCAGGGCGAGGTGCTGGAGCTGGTGATCCCGGTGCGCGCCGTGGAGAGCGACCGGCTGGAGCGACCGATGGACGGGGAGAGCACCCGCTACTGCGAGATCCACCGGCAGTTTCGGGTGAAGAACCTCACTGGGAGCGAGTGGCCGCCGGGCCCGGCGGCGAAGCCCGTCGAGCTGAGCTGGAGCCGCAACCCCAACAACGCCGACGGGGCGCTGCGGGTCGAGGTTCTGCGCGATACGGCGGCGACCCCGAAGGACACGGTGCTCCCGCTGCGGGTGAGAATCCGCTGGACCCCGGGGTCGCTCGACAAGATGAACACCGCCGGCGTGGCCTCCGGGCGCTACGAGCTGCAAGGCGCCGGGGCGAGGATCGAGAAGGTCATCGAGCTCGCGCTGCGCTTCGACCTGGCCTCGGGCTGAGCGCGGCCGATGAGCGACGAGGGGCCCGTGTTCGAGGTGCGCGAGGAGGACGGCCTGCTCGCGGCGCTGCGGCAGGCGCAGCGGTTGATCGTCCGCTACCCGGTGGCGGCGCAGGCCCTCTTCGCGGCCGCGGTGGCCGAGGGGCGGGCCTACGCGGCGACCCCGGAGGGAGCGGCCCTGCGAGAGCGCCTCAAGGGCTCCGAGCTCATCCGACGGGGGCGCGTGGTGTGGGAGGTCGGGACGCTCAACGTGCTCGAGGAGGAGCCCGCCACGCTCCTGCCGTCGAAGGTGATGGACGCGCTGGCCCGGGCCGCGTCGGTGCCCGACCTGGAGCCCATGCTCACGCGTCTCTTCCGCGTCCACCCCGGCGACGACGCGACGTGAGCCGCGCGACGGAGACGCAGCGACACGGCGACGAGTTCACCGAGCGCAACGGCTGGCTGCACCTGCTGCTGGGCCTGGAGTCCTGGGGCCGGCGCTTCGACGCGATCCTCGACGCGCACGCCCCGCCCTCGCCGCGCTCGGCCGCGGAGGTGAGCGCGTCGGAGGCCCGGCTCATCGACTTCGTGCTGGGCCTCGCGTCGATGCGAGCGACGCTCCGTCGCCACCTCGCCGCGGCCGCTTCGGACGCCACCCGGGCGCCCCCCACCGAGCGCCCCCGACGCGCCGGGGGGTGGCTCCGTTGAGCGCCTTCGCGAAGGCGATCGCCGACACCGACTGGCTGCGCCGCTCTCCCTTCTCGCGAGGCGGCGCCGGGGGCCACAAGGAGTGGTGGCACTTCTGCGTCTACGCTCCTGGCGTCGACGTGCTGGTGAACCTCAGCCTGGTCGACGACGTGAGGGAGGGCGCTCCGCCGGGCCGTGAGTTCGCTCGCGTGGTGGTGCTGGTGCGAGAGAGCGAGTGGGACGGCGACGTCGAGGTCTTCGAGGCCGACGAGGTGGAGGCCCCAGGCGGCGGATTGATGCTGCGCTTCGGCGACAACCGGGTCGCCTTCGAGGGCGGGCGCTACGTCATCGAGGTGCGGCTGCGGCGGCGGCCCATCGCCGTGTCGCTGGTGCTCGAGCCCCGCTGCGTGCCGTCGCTCGCCAACAACATCCGGCTCGACCCGGGGCCTCCCATCAACTGGCTGGTGCTGCCCAGCATGGTCGCGAGCGGGACGCTCCGGCTCGGCGATCGGGTGGTGGCGGTCGACCGGGCGCGCGCCTACCACGACCACAACTGGGGGCACTTCGCCTGGGGCCGGGACTTCGCCTGGGAGTGGGGCTACGGGCTGCCCGAGGGCGAGGGCAACCCGTGGAGCATGGTCTTCGTTCGACTCTCGGACCGGGCCCACTCGAGGACGTACATGCAGGCGCTCTTCCTCTGGCGAGGGGCCCTGCAGCACCGGGTCATCCGCGGCGCGGACGTGACCGTGGAGCGCCTGGGCTTCCTCCGAGCGAAGCGGGTGTTCAAGCTGCCTCGGGCGATGGCGCTGGTGGCGCCGGGGACCGTGACGGACGTGCCGAAGGCGCTGGAGGTGACCGCGCGCGGCGACGGCGACGAGGTGCGCTGCCGCTTCGAGGCGGAGGACGTCGCGGCGGTGGTGATCCCCAACGACCGCGACCCGGGGGTGACGGTGATCCACGAGGTGAGCGGGGTGGTCACCGTGGAGGGCCGGGTGCGGGGCGAGGACGTGGCGATGCGGGGTCGGGCGATCTTCGAGTTCCTCGGGGCGTAGCGGTGGGCGAGCGGAGGATTCCGTTTCGGGGATGGGTCGACCGGGGGCTCCGGACGCTCGAGCGCGAGCTCCCGTGGGCCTACGACCGGATGGCCGCGGCGCTCGGGGCGCGCGAGGTGGCCATCACCCTCCACGGCGCGGCGGCGCCGGTGGAGAGCGCCGGCAGGCCGGTGTGGCTGCGAGACGAGCCCCGCGCGCCCTCGGGGACGCTCCGCACCACCCGGCGGGAGATAGTC
>CBIHPK010000036.1:0-51822 GCA_966211675.1 uncultured Myxococcaceae bacterium | reverse complement strand
CCGCCGCCCGCGCTGCCGGGGGTGCCGTCGCGGACGCCGTTCACCGCCGCGCCGCCGGTGCCGCCGCCCGCGCCGCAGGCCGAGCCGCCGCCGCTGGTGCCCGAGGCGCTCCCGCCGCCCGGGCCGGTGGACCCGGTGGACCCGGAGGTGCCGTCGGCCCCGCGGCCCGCGCGCACGGTGCAGCGGTGCAGCGTGACCGCCGCCCCGGAGGCCGCGATGCGGACGCCGTAGCTGCTCTGGCCCGCGATGGTGGCGTTGCTCGAGGTGATGGTCAGGAGCTGCAGCTCCAGCGGCTCGTTGACCCGCGCGAAGACCGCCGTGGTGTCGCCCTGGATGGTCGTGACGTTGGTCGCCGCGCGGCTCCAGTCGCCCGCGTTGTAGCCGCCGTAGAGGCTGACGCCCGGCGCAAGGGTGATCGACCCGGCGTAGGTGCCCGCCGCGATGTAGACCGAGAGCCGCGCCGGGGCGGCCGCGTTGATGCCCGCCTGGATGGTGCGCCGGGGCGCCGCGCGCGTGCCGGGGTTGCCGTCGTTGCCGCCCGGAGCGACGAAGATCGCGCGGGCCTCGACGCCGTCGATGCCGTCGCAGTTGGTGTCCGCGAAGCCGTCGTCGGGGAGGTCGGGGTCCGTGTTGCGGCACTCGCAGCCGTTGCCCGGGTCGCGGTCGAGGTCGACGTAGGTCGGGGCGCACGCGAGCCCGCAGGTCATCGCGCTGCAGGTCGCGATCTGGTTGCTCCCCACGGGGCAGCGCATGCCGCAGCCGCCGCAGTTGAGCGGGTCGCTGCCGAGGTTGACCTCGCAGCCGTTGGACGCGACGCGGTCGCAGTTGTCGAAGCCGGCGTTGCAGCTCGAGACCGTGCACGCCCCGGTGACGCAGGCGGGCGTCGCGTTGGGCGTGGTGCACACCCGGCTGCAGGCGCCGCAGTTGTTGAGGTCGTTGCGGAGGTTGACCTCGCAGCCGGTGGCGTCGTTGCTGTCGCAGTCCTGGAAGCCCGTGAGGCAGAAGGTCGCGCAGCCGCCGCCCACGCACGCCGCCGCGGCGTTGGTGTTCGAGGGGCACACGTTGCCGCACCGGCCGCAGTGGTCGGTGGTGGTGTTGGTGCTGGTCTCGCAGCCGTCGGCCGCGTTGGCGTTGCAGTCGCCGTAGCCCGAGGCGCAGGAGGTGACCACGCAGCGCCCGGCCATGCAGGCGCCCATGCCTCGCGGCGGCATGCAGACCGAGCCGCAGGCGCCGCAGTTGGCCGCGTCGCTGGCGGTGCTGGTCTCGCAGCCGTTGGCGGGGTTGCCGTCGCAGTCGCTGAAGCCCGCCTCGCAGGTGTAGGCGCAGCTCCCGGCGTTGCAGGCCGCGGTCGAGTGGGCCCTCGCCTCGCACGCGCGGCCGCAGCCGCCGCAGTGGAAGACGTCCGTGAAGGTGTTGGTCTCGCAGCCGTTGCTGGCCATGGAGTCGCAGTCCCCATACGGGACCGTGCAGGTGCCCACGGTGCACATGCTGTTGCGGCACGCGGGCGTGGCGTTGGTCGCGGTGCAGCGGGTGTCGCAGCGGCCGCAGTTGGCGAGGTTGGTGGTGGTGTCCACGCAGGCGCCGCTGCAGCAGGTCTGGCCGCCGGGGCAGCCGCGGGTGTCGGTGCAGCCGGTGACGCAGAGGTTGCCCACGCAGAGGTTGCCGGAGGGGCAGTGCTCGTCGGTGACGCACTGCACGCAGCTGTGCGTGTTGGTGTCGCAGCGGAGGCCGCCGGTGCCGGCGTCGCCGGTGCGGCAGCCCTCGTCGGCGCGGCAGCCGCTCACGCAGCGGGTCGAGGCGCCGTCGCAGTGCTGGTCCGCGGGGCAGGTGTCCGGTGAGAGGCGACAGCCGATGCAGCGGCCGCTCGCGACGTCGCAGACCGGGCCGCCCGCGTTGCCGAGGCAGTCGCCGTCCGCGGCGCAGCGAGAGGGGCCCGTGTCGGGCCGCACGTCCATCGAGACGTCGTTGCCGCCCGAGTCGATCGCGCCCCCCACGTCGACGCCGATATCGTTGGACCCGGTGTCCATGCCGAGCCCGGAGTCGGTGTCGAGGATGCCCGGGGGCGCGTCCTCCGAACAGCCCGCGAAGAGCGCGAGCATCACCATCGGAACCAGGGCCCTCGCCCGAAACGCGCGTCGACTCATAGGTCCGCCAATGCCTCCATGGAAGTGCTGAGCGCCGACTCTCGCACGAGAGGGCAGGTCGCGGGCAGACCGAAGCGGCGGGTGTCTCCCCGGACCTGCGCGATGGTCTTGACGGTCGTCACGGGGCGTGGCTCGCTCCCGGCCCGCATGCACCCCAGCCTCCTGCTTCAACCGCGCGCGAACTCGCCGAGCTGGCCCGCCGAGCCCGCGCCCCCGGCCAACGGAGCCGACGCCGCGCCGGCCCCCCCAACCCCCGTCCCGGGCACCACGGTCACCGCCACCGGGGGCGACAACGGAGGCTCCTTCGCGGTCACCACGCCGTCCCCGGGCTACCTCTCGCAGGAGACCTGCCAGCAGGCCAGCCGCAGCGGGCTCATCGCCGCCGCGGGCTACACCGTGGGCGCGTCGCTGCTCGGCATCGTGATCTTCGTGGTGATGCGAAAGCGCCTCTGGGGCAGCGCCTTCGTGCGCTACCTCACGGGCGTCGGCGTCGCCTGCGCGATCGGCACCACCGTCGCGGGCCTCGACCCGGTGCGCGCGGACATCCTCGAGCAGTGCATGCACTCCGCGGACTTCTCGCAGTACGTCTTCCTCGGCACGCAGCTCTTCGCGAGGGCGCTGGTGCTCGGGCTCATCCCGACGCTCGTCGTCACCCTCGTCGGCTGCCTCGTCGCCAACCGCACCTGAAACCCTAAGAGGGGAGCTTCGTACCGCCATGGATCTCGTCATCGCCGTCGGCGGGGGCGGTCAGCACATCGCCCTCAGCGTCGCGCGGCTGCTGCGCATCGGCGCCCTGGCCGAGCCCATCGAGGCCTTCGTCATCGACGCCGACAGCGACTCGCGCCTCGCCGTGAAGCTCCGCACCTTCGGCAACACCGTGAGCGCCGGGTGCCCGCACCCGCTGGAGGGCGCCGAGGCCATCGTCCCGCCCTTCGCGCGCGACACCATGAAGGAGACCGCCTTCCGTCGGATCTTCCTCGACGACCGGGCCGACCCGTTGGAGCGCGAGCTCTTCGAGCTCTTCTACGACGAGGAGTCCGGCGGCGTGGACGGCGGCGTCGGGGTCTCCGCGGGGGTCGACATCGGCAAGGGGATGTTCGCCAACCCCAGCGTCGGGAGCGCGGTCTTCGCGTCCAGCAAGGGCGGCGCGATGGACCCGCTCTTCGGCCGCGCCCGCACCGCCGCCCGCATCTTCGTGGTGGGCTCCTTCCTCGGCGGCACCGGCGCGGGGATCACCCACCAGCTCATCAAGCTCGTGCGCGAGGCCGTCGGCCCGGCGAAGCCCATCTACGGGGCCTTTCTGCTGCGGTGGTTCGACCTGCCGGCCACCACCGGGCAGACCGTCGACACCTCCACGCTGCTCGCCAGCATGGGCCACGGGCTCGAATACTTCTACCGGTATACCCGCTCCCTCCTCGACGCCTCGATGCTGCTGGGCGTGCCCGACCACCCGACGGCGCACATCAAGGCCGTGCCCGCGGCGGCGGAGAACGACGAGACCGGGAGCCTGTACCCGCTGCTCGCGGCCTACGGGCTGCTGATGCTGCCGGACAAGACCGACACGCAGGCCCGAGCGATGCACCGCACCTACGGCCTCTCTCACGACGAGCACGACCCCGCCTGGCCGCTGCGCCGCAAGTGGAACACCCCTCGCGGCTCCCGCGACGCCACGCTCGGCGCACGCCTCGTCGAGGCGCTCATCCTCCAGGAGGTCTACAGCTCCTTCCGTCAGAAGGACTCGGACTTCGTCGACTTCGACTACGAGAAGGCCCGCAGCACCTGGGGCTCGCTCATCGGCAACGTCGCCCGCGCGCAGCACGACCGCGAGTCGGCCTTCGCCCGCAAGGTGCTCAACGCCCTCGAGGCCCGAGGGGCGCAGCTCCGCTTCGTCACCAGCTGGTTCGCCTCGGTCTTCGGCGACGTGGACCTCTCGCTCTTCGGCGACCCCCGCGCGCGGCAGCTCTACGCCCTGCGCAAGCACCGGCAGTGGAAGGCGCCGGACGCGTTCAAGCTGCTCATCGACGCGTTTCAGTTCGAGTCGACGGCCGGGGCCGAGCGGGCGCGCGGGCACGAGCCCGACCCGGACGCCGAGCTCGCCATGAAGATCGAGCGCTCGCTGCTCGCCGCCCTCCGGAGCTGACGCCGTGATCCAACTCATCCCAGGCTCCAACGACGCCTCGACCACCGACACCTTCACCCTCGACCAGAAGAAGGGCGCCTGGCAGCCGACGCACGCGCACCTGCGCACCAAGAGCTTCCCGACGCCCTTCGCGCAGGCCGAGATGATGTCCCACCTGCTGGGACAGCTGCTGCTCGACCCGGGCGCCCAGCAGCCGCAGCCGGAGCTGGTCAACCCGAGGCTCCAGCAGTCCTTCGAGCGCTGGCGCCTCTTGCTGCTGGGGCTGGTGCTGGGCGAGCTCACCCTGGAGACCGTCGACCTGCGCCGCCCGGAGGTGGACAACCTCGGCGCGATGCTGGCCGACCTGCGCCCCGAGTGCCGCTTCCTCGGGCTGCTGCGCGACGCGCGGCGCCAGGGGGCCGAAGGGCGGCGGCTGCTGGTGGGCGGGGCCGATCCGATGTGCCTCTTCTGGTGCGCCCCTCGCGTCGCCCGGGAGAACTACTGGAGCGACCTGAAGACCCGCATCGACGCCAGCGCCGAGCGCGCCGACGCGCTCAAGCTGCTCGCCGAGTGGCGGGGGTGGTACGAGCGCAACGGGCTCTGGTCGCCCGGGCACGAGAGCGCGCCGCCGTGGCAGAAGGGCCTGCAGGTGCTGCTCGGCGAGACCGCTCCCTCGACGGGCGCGCTGTCGAGCGACGCGCGCGGCGTGGGTCCGCTGCGGCTCTCGGTGGTGCCTCGCAGCGGGAGCGAGGCGGGCGAGGTGATCGCCTTCCTACCGCAGCGAGACCCGGGGTGGGGCGCTCGCTTCGCCGAACTGCTCTTCTTCCAGCCCATCCGAAGCGAGGCCGGCACCGTCGACCTCGTGGACCCCAACGGACGCCCGGTGGTCACCGTGCGCATGGCCCCGAGAGACGCGGCGCGCGACAGCGGATCGGGGCGCAACAGCGCCGGGGCCGACACCGCCACCACCGCGGGCGTGGAGCTGCTCGCGGGCGTCGGTCGCCTCGAGGCCATCGCCAACGTCGCCCGCGGCCACGGCCAGGCCCACTGGCTCGAGGATCACCCCAACGCGCAAGGGTACCGCTCGCTGGTGCTCAACCCCCTGCTCGCGGCGGCGGCCACCTCGCATCGACGAGCGGCCATCACCGAGGCCGACGTGCTGGCCTTCCCGATGCTCTTCCCCGACAGCGTGCGGCTGGTGGTGGCGCAGACCGCCGAGGCGGAGGCCGGGGGCGTTCGCATCCACCTGTCGCGCGAGGTGATCGCCCGCGTGGAGCCCGGCGTGGCGGCGCCGCAGTCGGGCTCGCTGCTCTCGCGATGGACCCCGGGGGAGGCCCCGCCGCGCATCGTCGCCGTCCCCGGGGGCGAGGGGGCGCTGGCGGTCGGTCTCGTCGAGCGCTTCGGCCCGCCGGCCAGAGTGGTCGACGTGGGCGAGCTCCGCGCGCTGGGCTTCGCGCTCTGGCTCTACTTCCTGGGCGAAGCCGAGCTCCGCTCCGACGGCGCCCGGGTCATCTGGACCGCCGACGAGGGCAAGGAACTCTTCGGCCGGGTGGTGCTCCCCAACGCCGAGCGCCCGCTGGACGTGCTGCGCGACTCGCTCCTCGCGGTGCGCTCCGACCCCGAGCGCGCCCGCGCCAGGGATCGCCTCGCCACCCTCCAGCGCTACGCCATGACCTGGCGCTCGATGGGCGATGGCGAGTCCGAGCGCCCCGAGGTGATGTGCGCCCGCCTCGGACGCGTCGCCGCGGAGAGCTTCCTCGCCTGGGTGATGGAGGGCTCCGGCCTCGTGCTGGGTCGCTTCGGTCAGCGCGCCGCCACGCCGGCGGAGCACTACACCCTCAACGGTCCGTTTCGCCTGCCGCTCTTCGTCGACCCCTACGTGCGCGGTGAGTAGCTCGCCCTCGCGGCGCCCTCTCCGGGCGGCGGTCGCCCTCGCGGCGGTGGCCCTCGGGGCGAGCTTCCTGGGCCTCCGCGCCCGTCGCAGCCGCGCGGCCTGGTGGGGGCGGGCCGAGCGCGTCTGCGCCTGCGGAGAGGCCACCCGCCGGGCCCTGGGGCGGCTCTCGCAGGAGGCGGTGGGCGGCCTCGGCGAGGTGGCCGGGGCGCAGAGGGCGCTGCTCCAGTCGGACTGCGACGACCTGCGCGTGGCGGTCTCTCGCCGCAGCTGGTCGGACGAGCTCGCTCGCCGCCCGCTGAGGGTGATCGCGACGGACCAGCACCACGATCGAGCGGCCTCCGTCTCCCGGGCGCTCGGGCTGATGTGCTCCGGCGCCAACGACGAGTTCTGGCAGCGGCTCTCGCTCGACCTCGCGGCGCACGCCGACGACCCCCCCGCCGACGATCCCTACCGGGTGCGCGCCACGGCCCGAGGGCACCTCACGATCCGAGAGGCGATGTGCGCCGACCGCTCTCGCCTGACCGTCGCCCCGCGCTCCTATGGGCTCTCCGAGACGGACGCCGATCGACAGGCCGCCGAGTGTCCTCGCGAGCTCGCGACCCGCGGCCGCTGAGCGGCATCCAACGAGCGCCCCGGTTGGAGATGCGGCACCGCTGGCCTATGGTCGCCGCAACACCCCGACGGAGGTCTCCGAGTCCGATGAAATCCCGCGTGCACGTCACGGTCTTCGCCCTCCTCGGCGTCGGTGTCCTCCTCGGCTGCGAGGCGGGTGACAACGCGAGCGTGATCGTCCCCGACGCGGGCGGTGGGATCGATGTCGGCGAAGACCTCGGAGCGCCCGACGACGCCGTCGACGTCCCTCCGCTCGCCGTCGATCGCCCCGATGTCCCGGCGATGGTGGACACCCCGATGGTCGTCGACATGCCCTCCGCGATGGACGCGACCGACGTGCCCTCGGACACCGGGCCCTCTCGCTGCACCCGCAACGCCGACTGCGCCTCCTCGCCCACCGCTCATGCCTGCGACGCCCTCACGGGCCGCTGCGTGGAGTGCGTCCCCACGGAGGACAGCTGCTCCCCGGCGAGGCACTGCGACCCGGCCACGCTCTCCTGCGTGGACGGCTGTCGCACCGACGAGGGCTGCCGCGTGAGCTCCGACGGAGGGACCACCGCGCTCCGCTGCGACCCGGCCCGCCACGAGTGCGTGCAGTGCGTGGCCGACGGCGACTGTCCCAGCGGGCGGCTCTGCACCGGCGGCGTGTGCGTCGCGGGGTGCAGCCCCTCGCGCGCCTGCCCGGGCGGTGAGACCTGCTGCGGCGGGGCATGCGTCGACCTGATGGCCAACCCGGTGAGCTGCGGCGTCTGCGACAACCGCTGCGGTCTGCCCAACGCCACGGCCTTCTGCCGCGTGGGGAGCTGCGCCGTCAGCGCGTGCGCCGGGGGCTACGCGGACTGCGACGGCAGCGCGAGCAACGGCTGCGAGGTGAACGCGCAGACGGACGTCGCCCACTGCGGCGCCTGCGGCAACGTCTGCCCCATGGGCCCGCACGTGAGCGCGCGATCGTGCGTGGTGGGTCGATGCGGCATCACCTGCGAGGTGGGCTTCGCCGACTGCGACGGCGACGCGAGCAACGGCTGCGAGGCCGACCTCGTCACCACCCCCACCCGCTGCGGAACCTGCGACACCGTCTGCCCCGCTCGCCCCCACGCGGCGCCGGCGTGCGTGTCGCGGGCCTGCGCGCTCCAGTGCGACACCGGCTTCGCCAGCTGCGACGGCGACGTGGCCAACGGCTGCGAGGTCGACGTGCGCAGCAGCTCGGCGCACTGCGGGGCCTGCGGCCGGGCGTGCTCGGCGCCCCACGCCACGACGGCGTGCTCGGCCTCGATGTGCGCCATCAGCGCCTGCGCCGCGGGCTTTGGCAACTGCAACGGCGCCTACGACGACGGCTGCGAGACGCCGCTCAACACGCCGGGCAACTGCGGCGCCTGCGGTCGCACCGTGGCCGAGGTCTGCGACGGCGCCGACAACGACTGCGACGGCGTGGTCGACGACGGCTGCCCCACGGGCGTCGTCAACCTCGGCGACCGCTTCAGCAGCCTGCAGTTCGGCGGGACGGGCGGCGGGTCCTTCGCGGACGTGTGCCCGGGCGGCGTGGCGGTGGGCTTCGACGGCCGCTCCGGGTCGCGCATCGACCAGCTCGGCGTGCGCTGCATGCGCATCGAGCTCTCCGAGGACCGCAGCGTGTCGCCCTTCCGCTACGCGGTGCGCGCGGTGGGGGCGACCACGACCCCCGGCGCTCGCGGCGGCACCGGCGGAACCCCCTTCAGCGCCCTCTGCGACGGCGGCTCCTTCGTGTCGGGCATTCGGGGCCGCTCGGGCTCTCGGGTCGACCAGTTCGCCTTCGACTGCGGCTACTGGCAGGTCGTGGGCTCGCCCGTCGCGGGCTGGCGCCTCGACCTCGTCCCCACCACCCCCCGCGGAACCTGGGGCGGCACCGGCGGCACCGTCTTCGCCTACGACTGCCCCGACGCACCCTCCGGGCAGCACACCGCGGTCACCACCCTCAGCGGCCGCTCGGGCTCCGAGCTCGACGCGATCGGCGTCCGCTGCGGCCTGCCCGAGGTCACGGTGCGGTGAGCCTCGCGCTCGCGGCGATCATCGTCTCGGCCTGGGCGCTCACCCTGGTCGCCGCGCTCGGCCTCCCCCCGCAGGACCTCCACCCCGCCCTCTGGCTGCCGCTGGTGGCGCTCCGCACCTGGGCTCACACGGGCCTCTTCATCGTCGCCCACGACGCCATGCACGGCACCGTCGCGCCCCGCCACCCGAGGCTCAACGCGCTCGTGGGCGCGCTCTCCGTCGGCCTCTACGCGCTCTTCCCCTACGCCACGCTCCGCCGCGAGCACCGGCTTCACCACGCGCAGCCCGCGAGCGCTGGGGACCCCGACTACCACGACGGCGTCCACGACGGCTTCGGCCGCTGGTACCTGCGCTTCATCGGCCACTACCTCCGATGGCCGCAGGTGATCGGGCACGCGGTGATCTTCAACGTGCTCCAGCACCTCCTGCACGTCTCGCAGGTGAGCCTGCTCGCGTTCTGGGTGCTGCCCTCGCTCGCCTCCACCGCGCAGCTCTTCTACTTCGGGACCTTCCTCCCGCACCGCGCCCCGCCCGGCGGTTACGCCGACGCGCACCGCGCCCGCAGCAACGAGTACGGCGCCGCGCTCTCGCTGCTCACGTGCTTCCACTTCGGCTACCACTGGGAGCACCACGAGTGGCCGTCGGTTCCGTGGTGGGCGCTGCCCTCGGCGAGGGCTCGTAGAACTCCCGCACCTCCACCGCGCTGAGCTCCACGTCCAGCCGCTCCGCGGGTCCGAGCGAGGCGACGACGCGGGCGAGCTCACCGGGCGGCTGCGACAGCGTCCCGGTGACCTCCTGCACCCGCTGCCCGAGCGCGACGGACACGCCGAGCACGGTCTGGCTCACCCGAGAGGGCGGCATCCGGAAGGTCACCCGGCGCTGCATCCCGGAGGCCTCGAGCAGCCGCCGCACCTCCTCGCCGGTGAGCGAGAGCCGCATCGAGAGCGCCGCCCGATCGAGTCGAGCCGACGACCGGATCGCCAGCAGCTCCCGGATGCCCTCGGCCTGAGCCGGATCGGAGAGGCTCGCCGGGTCGATGTCGAAGTCCGTCCCGGTCGCTCGCTCGATGGCTGCGAGGGCGTCGAGCGTCTCCACCACGCCGTGGGGGAGGGCCTCGCGCTCCTGCGGGGCAAACACGCTCCCCACCGGAAGGCCCGCCGCCGCGCAGCCCGGGAGCAGCGTGACCCGTCCGCCCTGGCCGAAGCGCCAGACGAAGCGCGCCGCCCCCGCGAGCGAGGCCGCCGAGGCCGCCGCGCCCAGCAGCGAGGCCCGAAGCTCCAGCGTGGTGTGCACGTGGTCGAGGCGCAGCGTGAGGCCCACCGCCGTGGGGTTGAGGTCGTTGACCCAGGTGGAGCGGGCGGTCCCGCCGCGGGCGCATCGCAGGGTGCAGTCGCGCACGGAGAGCGTCTCCCTCGCGCCGCGCAGCTCCACCGAGAGCCGCTCGAAGTACGGGGGCGTCGCGAAGCTGACCGTCGCCTCGTCCTTCGGCGTCGCACCCGCCGAGATGAACCAGCTCGGCAGCCCGAGGGCCTCCAGGTCCGAGAGCGCCGCGTCGAAGCCGTCGCCGTCCTCGAGGTAGCGCCGGAGCTGGGTGAGCGTCCTTACCAGCCCCGGTAAGGCCAGCCCCGGCGCGGCCTCCAGCGTCGGGCGCAGCCGCTCCGCCGCCAGCAGCAGGAACATCCGGTGCAACCCGAAGCCACCGACCCCCGCGAGCGCGCTGAAGCGAGCCTGCCAGGACTCCGCCGCGGCGTCGCTGCGCTGCGCGGCGCCGAGCCGGGAGAGAAGCTCCTCTCGCGTGGCCCACACGGTGTGCCCGGCGGCGTCGACGACCAGCAGCAGCACCGGGCTCGCGGCCTCGGACAGCAGCGACGGCGCGACGCTCGCCTCCACCCAGCGGCCCTCGGCGCGCAGGGCGTCGAGCATCGGCACCTGCACCACGCGCACGGTCGCGCGCAGCCCCGTGTCGACGCCCTCGTGGGCGAGGCCGACGGCGTCGCCGTGCTCCTCGAAGGAGAAGCCGCGTCGGGACAGGGCGCTGGAGGGGAGGCGCTCTCGGAGCAGGTCGAGGGCGCGGATCACGGCGCGAGCAGCAGCACCTTCACCTGGCTGGGCGAGAGCCGGATGCCAGGGCAGTTGGTGGAGTTCTGGATGCCGACGGAGGTCATGCGCGTGGCGGGGATGCCGCCGACGAGCACCGTGAAGGCCGCGGTGACGTGACGCGTGGGGCCCATCACCATGCCCGAGGCGACGCCGGTGGCGACGCCCGGGTTGTCGCCCATGCTGGTGACCATGGTGGTCGCCATGTTGTGCGCGGGCGTGGCCATGAAGAGGACGTTGTACGCGGCGGGCACGCCCAGCGGGCCCATGGTGATGTTGGGGTAGGGGATCGGGATGGGCGCGGGGGCGGGCGGCGCGGGCGTGAGGCACACGTCCGGGAAGCCCATGTCGATGCCCATCATCTGCGTGTTGGCGAACATGGTGTGGTGGTCCCTTCTCAGCCCAGGTGGATCTGGTCGCCGTCGACCTTCACGAGGTCCTTGGCGGTGGCGACGACGTTGGCGGCGTGGAGCCCGAGGGTCTTGCGGAAGCTCCAGTCGCCCTGGCTCGCGCGGAGCTGGTCGATCTCCGACACCGTGCGGTACGCGCGCTTCAGCTTCTGCGAGAGCCGCTCGGCCACCGTGTCGATGCGCTGCGCGGTGAGCTTCAGGTCGTCGAGGCTGGCGACCACCGCCGCGCCCACGTAGGTGAGCGCCTGCACGGCGAGCTCGCCCTCTCGCGCGGTCACGCTCACCGCGTCGGTGGTCACCCGCACCGTCGAGGGCGTCACGACGTTCACCCCGTCGCGCGCGGCGACGGTCACCTGCCCGTCGGGCGCCGCGAGGGTGACCGAGCCCGGCGCGGACCACACGGCGGCCTGGTCGCCGGTGCGCTCCAGCACCGCGAGGACGTAGCGCTCGCCGCTGGCGATACCGGCGAAGAGCACCAGGTCGTCCGGGCGCGGGTCCACCACGCAGCTGACCGCGCGACGGCAGTGGAACTCTGCCGCGGCGCCCTGCACCACGACGCGGTCCCCCTCGACGCGCAGCACCGTGCCGCTGTGCTGGAAGCTCTGCGGAACCTTGATCGAACGGGTCGGTGCGCTCATGGGAGTGTGAGTCTCCTTCAGTAGGGTGAACGGAAATCTTCTGCGCTGGCGAGGGCCTCGTCGTCGCCGAGCGCCCCGAATCCGCGGCCCAGCGCGCCCGCGTCGGCGGTGCGGTGGAAGCGCGCTCGCGTCACGTTGGCGCCGGAGAAGTCGGCGCCGGAGACGTCGCCGTGGGTGAAGTCCACGTAGGTGAGGTTGGCCCCCACGAAGCGCGCGCCGATGCAGCGGGCGCGGGTGAGCACCGCCTGCTCGGCGTTGGCCCCGCCCAGGTCGGCCAGCGAGAGGTCCGCGTCGATCATCACCGCGAGGCGCAGGTCGGCGCGGGTGAGGTCGGCCTTCTGCATCTTCGCGCCGAGCAAGAGCGCGCTCTGCAGGTTGGCGCCGGAGAGCCTCGCCTCCTGGAGGTTGGCGTCCTTGAAGTTGCAGCGCTCCAGGGTCACGCCGCGCAGGTCCGCGCCGCGCAGGTCCGACCCGTTGAACTGGCACGCGCTGAAGCGGGTCGAGCGCAGGTCCTTGCCCGCGAGCCCGCACTCCATCATCACCACGAGCTCGAAGCGCGCGTCGTCGAGGAGCGCGCTTCGCAGGTCCGTGCGGGTCAGCACGCAGGCCCGGAGCGAGGCGCCGCGAAGGTCGAGCGCCTTGATCTCGCTCTCGATGAAGGCCACCCGGTCGAGGGTGCTCCCGCTGAACGAAGCGCGCGACACCAGCGACTCGATGAACGCCAGCGAGGTCATCTCCGCGCCCTCGAAGCGCGCGCCCTGCAGGTCGCTCTCGACCACCCTGGCCACGCCGAGCGAGGCCCCGCCCAGGTCCGCCGCGGAGGCGCGCACCCGGTAGAGGTTGGCCCGCTCGAGGCGTGCGCCGCGCAGCGTCGCGCCGGTGAGGTCGCACTCGATCAGGTTGCTCTCGACGAGGTTGCACCGGTCGAGGTGGGCGCCGCGCAGCACCGTCCCCTCCAGCACCGCGCCCCCGAGGTCGGCCCCGGAGAGGTCGATGCCCGCGAGGTCGACGCCGCGCAGCGAGTCTCCATGCTGGATGCGGGAGATCACTTCCAGGGCGTCCATCACGCGGGCCCCCTCGGCGCGATCACCCGGGCCTGGAGCAGGAAGGCGTCCTCCAGCCGAGCGGGCCTCCCCTGGAAGCGAGCGAGGTCGGCGCGGAAGAGGTTGGCCCCGTCGAGCACGGCGTCCTGCAGGCTCGCCTTGGAGAGCAGCGCGCTCATCAGATTGCAGGAGGTGAGCACCGCGCCGTCGAGCCGAGATCGGATGAAGCGCGACTCCCTCGCCGTCGCCCGGAAGAACGACGCGCCCGTGAGGTCGCTGCCGGAGAAGTCCGAGCCCGACACGTCCGCCTCGGCGAAGACCGCGCCGCGCATGCTGGTCTCCCGCAGCGTGGCGCCCTTCACGGAGGCGCCTCGGAAGTTCGCCCCGTCGAGGTTGCAGTCCTTCACCACGCGGAGGTTGTCCGCCTGGGCGCCCACGAAGGACGCCCCGGAGGCGTCGCACGAGAGCAGCACGCAGCCGGTGAGGGTGATCCCGTCGAACATCCCGCCCTGCAGGTTGCACTGGAGCAGGTTGCATTTGACCAGCTTCGCGTCGGTGAGCTTCGCCCGCGAGAGGTCGACGCTCAGCAGCATCAGCGAGTGGGCCTCGATGCCGCGGAGAGAGGCGCCGCTGAGCGTGGCCTCGGAGAGGTTGGCCCCGTCGAAGCGCGCCCCGTCGAGCACCGCGCCGGTGAGGTCCGCGCCGGTGAGCACCGTGCGCTCGAAGCGCAGCCCGGCGAGCGAGGCGCGGGCCATCACCGCGCGGCCGAAGTTGGCCTCCGCCACCTGGGCGCCGTCGAGGCGGGCGTCGGTGAGGTCGGCGCGGCAGGCGACGGCGCGCCAGAGGTCGGCGCCGCGCAGGTCACAGCCGCGCAGGTCGGCGTTGTCGAGGAAGGTTCCGCGCATGTCGACGCCGCGCAGGTCGAGGCCCGAGAGGTCGACGCCGGTGAGGTCGAGGTCCGCGAGGCCCTCCCGGCGGTCGAGGCGGGCGACCACCATGGCGCGGGCCTCGTCGGCCTCGAGGCCCTCCCGCCGGGAGGCCGACTCCAGCAGGTGAGCGTGCGCCCGGTAGGTCTCTCGCAGCCGGTCTTCCCCGTCGATCATGCGGCCCTCGAAGTCCGGGTCGGCGACCATCCGGTCGAGCTCCGGGGCGCTGGCGTCGAGCGACTGCGCCCGCGAGTGCAGCGCCCGCAGCTTCGCCATCTCCTCGCGCGCCTGGAAGAAGATCGGGTGCCGCCGCGTCCGCTTGCCGAAGGTCGCCTCGTAGTCGATGCCGTACTTCGCGCACTCGCTCTTCACGAGCGCCGTCGCGGTCTCGCGGCCGGTCTCGGCCTCGGCCTTCTTCGTTTCGAGCAGGCGCTCGGCGTCGTCGAGCAGGTCGGGCAGCGAGTCGAGCGTCGGGGGAGCGCGCTCCGGCGGCGCCTCCGGGAGGTAGTCCACCGGGTCGAGGCCGTTGGCGATCAGCGTGTCGCGGGCCCGCTCCTGGTCGACCTCCACCCGCCTCCGGAGGTTGCGCGCCAGCAGGAACTCCGGCGTCGTGAGCCCCTCCACCCGATCGCTGGTCTCCAGCTTCGGGGTCGGCGCGTCGCCCCTCGGCTCGGGCAGCAGGTCGGCGTCGCGGAGCATGTGGATGAACCCGCGGCTGCGGTCGAGGCGCGCTTCGAGCGTGGCGCGGTAGTGCTCCTCGGGCTTCGGGGCGTCGAGGTGTTCGAGCGCCAGCACCATGTGGACGATGTCCGCCGCGTCGTCCTCGGCGACCTCCATCAGCCCGCGGAAGATCAGCGCCCCTCGCTCCCTCCGCGGGAGCAGGTGCACCGTGTCGAGCCGCAGCGCGATCTCCCGGAACTCGTCGCCCGAAGGCGTGCGATGCGTGACGAAGCAGCGCGCCCCGACGCCGGGGAGCCGACCTTCGAGGACGGGGCGGGTGGGGTGGAGGTTCTCCAGGCGGAAGGCCTCGTCGCCGACGAAGAAGCCGTCGAGGTGCTGATCGTCCTGGGCGACGTTGAAGAGCCCGAAATCGATGTCGTCGGCGAGGCCCGGGCAGCGCGACCGGAGCCACGCGTCGTCGTAGGTGCCGAGGCGGCTGGTGCGCTGCGGCCAGCGGAAGTCCATCGCCCCGAAGCCCACCGGCTCCGGGCGGTCGGCGATGCCTCCGACGCGGCGATCAGGGCGCTCCAGGTTGGGAAGGCGGTGCACCGGGCGGCCGTCCTCCAGGGTCGGAGCGAAGCCCCGGCCCGAGGGGTTGTGAGCGAAGCCCTCGCCGCCGAAGGAGCGCGCCCAGTGCAGGGGCATCTCCGTGAAGGGCGTCGGGGTGGTCATGGCCCCGTGCTCCCAGCGGCGGTCGCCCACCACCAGGATGCTCTTGTCGACCTCGCCGAGCGTCGCCCGGACCATCACCGCGGGCTGCGGGCTCGCCCCCGGCGCGAAGGCCCGGCCGGTGACCAGCAGCTCGGCCCGCAGCTTGGGCATGGCCTCGTCGAAGATGGTGTCGGCCCCGAGGTCCTCCGCGAGGTCGGGCCAGAGCGCGACCTCCGGGAGGAGACATCCCGGCGCCTCGCCGTCGAGGGAGAAGTAGGCGATCACGCCGACCGCGAAGAGGCACCGCCCCTGGTGCTCGAAGGGGCGGCACAGCACGCCGGCGCGGAGCGGCTTGATCGTCTTCATCAGAGCAGGAGGTGCAGGCCGGCGATCTTCAGCTCGAGGCCGTGGGTGCCGAGCTTCACCGCGCGGGTCTTCGCCTCCGGGCCGCCGATGCTGAGGTCGACGCCCTTGGTGGAGATGTCGACGCCGGTGACCCCGATGGAGACGCCCTTCACGTCGATGCCGATGCCCGTCGCGTTGAAGCTGAAGGCCGAGCCTCCGACGCTGGTGAGCTTCCAGTCGGAGCTGTCGCTCGCGACCTTCATCCAGGTGACGTGCAGCTCGTTGTGGATCGACGGCGCCAGGATGGTCACGCCCCCGGGCGCGATGCACGTGTAGCCAGCCGGCGCCAGGATGTGCACGCCCGCGGGGCTCACCACGTTGATGCCCGCGCTCACCGTGAGGTTGACGGTCCCGTTGACGGTCGCCGTCACGTCGCCGTTGCTGGTGGCGGTGATGCCCGCGTTCACCGTCGCGGTGAGCCCGCCGCTCAGGGTGCTGGTCTCGCCGCCGTTGACGGTGCTGGTCACGCCTCCGTTGACGGTCTGGGTGCGGCCGCCGTTGACCAGCACGGTGTCGCCGCCGTTGATGGTCTGCGTTCGCCCGGCGTTGATGGTCTGCGTGAGGCCCGCGTTGATGGTCTGCGTGCCGCCGCCGTTGATGGTCTCGGTCCAGTGGCCGGTGACGGTGGTGTCCTGCGTCGAGTGGTAGGTCTCGGTGACGCTGCCGACGACGTCCTCGGTCATGTTGCCGCCGACGGTGCGGTCGTGGTTGCCGCCGGTGTGGATGAGCCCGGTGCCGTCGGTGCTCGACACGGTGTTGTGCGAGGCGTGGCCGTGCACGGCGCCCAGGGAGATGAAGCTCGACTCGGTCGGCGAGAACAGCTCGATGTGCTGCGCGCCGGCGTTGTCCTCCAGCTCGAAATGGTTGTCCCCGCCCGTGTGGACGATGTTGAGCGTGTGGTTGTCCGAGGTCACCGGCGAGGGGGTGAGCGCGTTGGGCGCCACGCCCGTGATCACCGGCCGGTCCGGGTCACCCCCAAGGAACACCAGCATCACCTCGGTGCCCTTGCGCAGCGGGAAGTGGAAGCCCTCGGGGTTGCCCCCGTGCGGCTGGAGCATGCGCACCCAGGTCGAGGCCGCGCCGTCCTCGAGGCCGCTCTCGTCGAAGCGCACCTTCACCTTGTAACGGCCGTGCGAGTCGAGCTGCGCGTAGTCGCTCTCCGCCGGACCGTCGATGGTGGCGCTCTCGATGCCGTAGACCCTCGGCCAGGCGGTGGTGCGCTCGGGCCGGTACTGCACCGACTCCTCGATGGCGGTGAAGCTCACCGTGTAGACCTGCTCGTCGCGCTCGGCGATGTCGAGCAGCGCCCGAAGCTCCGGGCTCCCGGCGACGTTGATGCCCCGGTGGTCGAGAGAGAGCACCACGTAGTCCTGGTCGAGCGAGGCGCGCGGGTGGTCGACCAGCGAGAACTTGTGGCCCACGCGCAGGTCGAAGACGCGCCCTCGGCCCTCGTAGATCTTCTGCTGCGCGGCGATCTCCTGGGCGCGCAGGCCCGCGAGGCGCCGGCCGTCGACGGGGTTGAGGAAGTTGTCCCCGAAGCGGCGCACCTCGCCGCGGCCGTGCGGGTCGACCGCCCCCTGGCCCGAGACGTCGAGCGTGGGGTTGAGCGGGTCGTAGTCGCGGAGCGTGACCTCGGCGGCGGTGACGCGGCGCTGCACGCTCAGGTGCGTGACGGCCTCGACGCCGCTGCGGGTGTCCGCGGCGGACATGAAGCGCACCGGAGCGCCCACCGGCGGCGCGTAGGGCCGGGCGTCGGAGACCACGAGGGTCTCGGCGTCCTCGCCGTGCTCGAAGTGGAAGTAGAGCCCCTCGCGCTCGGCCCAGCGGGAGAAGAACGCGAAGTGGCTCTCGCGGTACTGGCAGACGTGGTCGAGGGGCTTGTAGCTGCGCTGGAGACGGAGCGAGAAGTCGCGCAGGCCGCCCTCTCGCAGGGACTTCTCCAGCACCGCGGGGAGCGCGTCGCCCACGTACACCCGGCTGCGCTGCGTGAGCGTGAGGAGCCAGAGTCGCGGGACCACCACCACGCGGTAGAGCGCTGCGCCGGGGAGCTCGTGCAGCAGCGAGATCTCCGACAGCACGCCGTGCCAGCGGTTGCGCGGGGTGCCGTCGTCGCGCTGCACCTCCAGCGTCGCCGTGCTCCCGATGGCATCGTCGAGGTTGGTCTCGTCGATGAGGGCGTGCGGGATCAGCACGAACACCTCGAAGCGGTACGCCCGCGAGATCTCCTCGCGTCCGGTGAACGCCAGCACGCGAGCGCTCGAGGGAAGCGCAGCGCCACGCAGGTTGAAAACATCGCTCAAGGACATCGAAGGCCTCCCGGTCGTGGGTCCCGCCCAGCGGACGAGACCGAACCGTAGCCGACGCGCAAGCCCGGCGGTACTGGTCACCGGCGTTGTCTCCGCCCTGACCGGTCGGGCCTTTCCGCGCCCCTCGGAGTGCTTGATCCACAGCCAGATTGCGGTAAGTGGTGGCCTGCGCGAGGGTGGACAACTCCCTGACCACCCACCGCGCCAGATCAGGTTTCTCCCCGCGTGCCACGCTCCCCATGGATCCACTCGACCCGCGCAGCTCTCTGGGGCGCGATCCCGGCTGCGCTGGTCTTCGCCTTCTCCGACCGCCCTCCGGGCCCCAGGGCCCCGACGCTCGCCGCCGAGCCCGTCGCCCCGTCGCCCCGCCCCTCGGAGCCCGTCGACGCCTCATCCGTGCTCGCCCCTCCGCTCGCCGCCGCCGCCACCGAACCCATGGACGCGGGCGTCGCCTTCGAGCGCCCCGCCGGCCTCATCGCCCTCGCGACCTGGACGCCGGTGCGCGTCGAGCCCCGCCGCGACGCCCAGGCCCTGGGCTACCTCCGCGCGGGAGCGACGGTCGACATCGTCGACGGCCCCGCCGGGCGCGACGGCTGCGTGGTCTACCGCGACCACCCGGAGGGGGGCTGGTACCGCGTCCGTAGCGGCGGCTACGTCTGCGTGGGCGGAGGCTTCGCGATGCCGACGCCCGCCCGCGGCTACCGCGCTCCGACGCAGCCCGACCTCGACGCCGCGATGCCGTACCCCTACGCCATCAACTACGGGCGCTCGGTCATGTACCGGCGCCTCCCGACGCTCGCCGACCTGCGCGAGTTCGAGCCCTGGCGCTTCAGCCACGCGACCCCCGACGCCGGCGAGGTCGCCTCCGCGTCCGACCTCGACGCGGGCGCCCCCTCGACGAGCCCCGCGGGCACGGTGGCCGACCCGAGCGACACCGCGGAGAACCGCGCCGCCCGCCGAGTGGCAGAGGTGCGCGACGCGGGCGGTCCTCCCCGCCTCGGCGACCTGGCGGGAGAGCGCGGCGGGCCGGTCATCCGGCGGCTGCTCTCGGGGATGTACGTCGCGCTCGACCGCACGGTGCGCAGCTCCGGCACCGACGAGGTGTACTGGCGCACCCAGAGCGGAGGATTCGTGCGCAACGGCCGACTCGCGCCGGTGCGCAACTGGTCACGCTTCCAGGGACAGGTGCTCGACGAGACGCACCACCTCCCGATGGCGTGGATGGTCAGCGAGACGGGCTGGGAGTACACGCCCTTCGCCAACGGCCTCGGCGCCTCGTCGCACCGCCGCGTGCCCCGGCTCACCCCCTTCGCGCTCAGCGACGCGCCGCCCATCCGCTCCGGGGCGCAGACCTTCTGGCGCACCGTCGACGGCCACGCGGTCAACCAGCGCAACGTCCGACGCGCGCTGCTCCGAGCGCCCCCGGCGGGCGTCGGCCCCACGGAGAAGTGGATCGACGTGGACCTCGACGAGCAGGTGCTGGTCGCCTACGAGGGCGCCCGGCCGGTCTTCGCGACGCTGATCTCCTCGGGCCGCGGCGACCGCAACAGCGGCGTGCGCAACTACGAGTCGCCCACCGGGAGCTTCCGCATCCAGTCGCGGCACATCACCACCACCATGGACGGCGACACCGCCGGCGACGGCCCCTACAGCATCGAGGACGTCCCCTGGGTGATGTACTTCCAGGGCTCCTACGCCATCCACGGGGCCTTCTGGCACAGCTACTTCGGGTGGAGGATGTCGCACGGCTGCATCAACATGAGCCCGCCGGACGCGCGCTGGGTCTTCCTCTGGGCCGACCCGGCGCTGCCCCCGGGGTGGCACGGCGTGTACTCGGGGACGACCCAGCCCGGGGCGCGCGTCGAGCTGAGACACTCGCGCGCCAACGCCCCCGAAGAGGACCGCCCCGCGAGCGCCGCCCACGCGATGCCCGTGGCGCCCGCGCAGTAGCGTCTCAGTCGCGGACGTCGAGCGCGAGCCGCCGCGTGGTGACGCCGCTGTTCACGTAGAGCGTGCCGATGACGGAGACCGCCGTGCCGGAGGGCTGCGCGGGGATCTCGAAGAGCCGGGTTCGACCGGCGACGGTGCCGCTCGCGCCGACCTGGGTGAAGCGCCAGCTCACGCAGGCCGCGGAGGTCTGACCGATGACGGGGTTGGTGCAGCGGCCGGAGAGGTCGCCGTTGAGGTTGTACTGGCCGAGCACCCGCCCGTTGGCCGTGGCGGTGAACATCCCCATCACGCGAAAGCCCTGGGTGTGCGCGACGTCGATGTCGAGCCACGCGCCGGTGGAGCCCTTACCGGGGTCGGTGAAGGTCAGCGACGCGCGGACGCCCGGGGTGATGGGCGCCACCGCGAGGCTGGTGCCCGCGAGCTTGGAGCCGAAGAGGAAGACCGCCGTCGCGGTACCGAGCGCCGTGAGCAGGATGAGCCCGAGGCAGCCGAAGGCGAGGATGCGGGTGGTGCCGCCGCGGGCGGTCGGAGGCGGAGGGGGCTGCACCTCCCAGGGCTGCGGACGCGGCGCGAAGGGTCCCGGTTGCATAGGGGAGGGAGCCAACGCGACGCGAGGGGTGCGGGTCAAGTGGCCGGTCAGAAGAGGTCCGCGAGTCGCCCCACCACGCCGTGCCGACCGAAGACGGTGCGCAGCGCTCGGATGGCGACCTGCTCCCTCAGCGGCGAGTAGGGCGGCCACGCGGGGTCGCGCGCGGGCAGTGCGAGGCTCGGCACGCTGCGGTGCTGCGCGCGGCACATGCGGGTGAGCCCGTCGGGGCCGTGCAGCGTCCCCGCGGCGCCGGGGCCCGCGGCGTCCATGGGCGCGTCCACCGCGACCTCCGTGGCGAATACGTCGTCGTGTAGGACCACGGAGGCCCGGAGCCCGTCGGCCATCGCGGAGGCCCGGTCCGCGGACTCGGTGAACACGTACGCGAAGGGCCCGCCCACGTCGTCGTCGGCGAGCGCGAGGGCGTGCGCGTTGGAGCTCGCGATCATCACCGGCAGCACCGGGCCGTGCAGCATCTCGCGCGCGGCCCGCGAGCCCTCGTGCACGCCCACCAGCACCGTCGGGCTGAACCACGACCCCTCGCCGCCGCGGTGCAGGTGCTCGCCCCCGAGGGAGAGCGTCGCCCCGTGCCGCACCGCCTCCTCGCTCACCACCCGCAGCTGCGTCGCTCGGGTGTGGTGCCTCGCGGGACCGAGGTCCACCGGCTCGCGCCACGGGTCGCCCACGCGCAGCGAGGCGGCGAGCTCGATCACCCGCCGCGTGAGCTCGCCCGCGACGCTCGCGTGGACGATCGCCCGCTCGACCGCGTCGCGCCGCTGGCCCGCGTGCACGAAGCGCCCCGCCACGATCGCCCTCGCCGCGCGCTCCACGTCGCAGTCGTCGCAGGCGATGAGCGCCGACTTGCCCGCCACCGAGGAGAGCGACGGCACCGCCGCCTTCGCGCACCTCGCCGCCACGCGCCGCGCGGCCTCCTTCGAGCCGACGGTGATGGCGAGGTCGACCCCGGCGTCGATGATCGCGTCGCCCGCCTCGCGCTCGCCCACCAGCACGACGAGCAGGTCCGCCGGGAGCCCCTCGCGCACGGCGATGTCCCGCGCCCGCAGCGCCGGGAGCAGGGCGAGGGCGGAGGGCTTCCAGATCACCGCGTTGCCCGCGAGCAGGGCCTCGAAGACGAGGGTGAGGGGCTCCGCGAGCGGGGCGTTCCAGGGCGAGAAGACCGCCACCACGCCGCGAGGGACGAAGCGCACCTCGCCCCGGCGGTGGCTCCGCAGGTGGGGCTCCACCGCGAGGTCGGACAGCATCGCCGGGGCCTCCGCGGCGTACCACTGGCCCGCGTCCACGCACGGCAGGATCTCCCGCACCAGCGCGTCGAAGCGGCACATCCCCTGCGCCCGCTGGAGCGCCTCGGCGAGCGCGTCCGCCTGCTGCACCATCGCCTCGGTCACCCG
Source organism: uncultured Myxococcaceae bacterium (assembly GCA_966211675.1). Lineage (GTDB taxonomy): Bacteria > Myxococcota_A > Polyangia > Polyangiales > SCUS01. Next base: position 29,887 of record CBIHPK010000036.1, on the reverse strand, counting down.
CCGCACCATCCGGGCGCGAGCCTCGACGCTCTCTCTCGCCCACGCCTGCTGCGCCTGCGCCGCCGCTCGCAGCAGCGACCGCGCCTCGTCCGCGCCGTGCGTCGGAACCGTCGCCAGCACCTCCGAGGTGCAGAGGTCGGCCACCACGACCTCGTCCGCGGGGCGGGCGCCCGGCGGCCGGCTGCTGGGGTCGTGCGAGGGCGATTCGGGGGACATGTCCATGGCAGCACGTCGATGCCCTGCGAGCGCCCCCGAGGTCAACCCGCTGCGCACCCGGTTGCGCCGGTCGCGCGGGCCGTGGGAGACCCTCGCGACCAATGGACGACACCCCCGCCCCGAAGCCCGCCTCCGCCTCCCGCACCGTGATGACCTTCCTGGTCTTCCCCGAGCACGCCAACGCGCTCGGCAAGGCCTTCGGCGGTCAGATCATGGCGTGGACGGACATGTGCGGAGGCATCTGCTCCATGCGCCACTCGTCGGGCACCACCGTCACCGCGGCGCTCGACGACCTGCAGTTCGAGCACCCCATCCTCATCGGCGACATGGTCACGCTGGAGGGCCGGGTCAACGCGACCTTCCGCACCTCCATGGAGGTCGAGGTCACCGTGCACGGCGAGAACCCCGCGACCGGCGCCCGCTGGCGCTGCGTGGAGGCCCGGCTCACCTTCGTGGCCATCGACGACCAGGGCCGCGCCCGCCACGTGGCGCCGCTGCTGCCCGAGAGCGAGGACGACCTCGTCCGCATTGCCGCGGCCACCGCCCGCCGCAACGAGCGCCTCGCTCGCCGCAAGCCGCGCTGAGCGTTCAGTCCTTGGGGCCGGGGATCACGTAGCGCTCGACGGAGATGACCCGCTGCGCCTCGGCCACGGCCTCGTCGAGCGTGGAGACCTCGCGGCGCAGGGTGACCTCGTACCAGACGTCGAGCACCGCGCCGTCGTTGACCGAGCAGATCTCCCGCGCCTTCGCGTCGACCTCCTCGTAGCCGTCGCGCTTCAGCACCTCGGCGCGCTCGCGCACCACCTCGAGGAGGCTCTTGGGGTCCATCTTCGGCGCGTCGCTGCGCTGCGCGTGCAGCACCACCGTGACCGTCGGGGCCCCGCCGCCCGCGACCTGCACCCGCGCCTCCATCAGGTGGAGGTTCTGCCGCTCGGCGAGGTGGACCTCGTCGCCGCGCACCCGAAACACCTCGAGCCCGGTCGCCACGAGCGCGCGCTTCAGGTCCTTCACGTCGATCGTTGCGTGTGCTCGCTGGACCTTGTTCACGACGTGGACTCTACAACACGCCTCGCCCCGCTGTGCACCCATCCGAATCCGACGCGCGTCACGGCCCCGCTTGCAGCGGCCGTCGCGGCGACGCTAGGGTGCCCGCCGAAGCGCGCCCCGGGGCCCTCCATCCCCCCACTGCCATCCCCTCACCACCCGGCGCTTTCCTTCCCGGAGCATTCCATCGATGCGAACACTGCTGCTGCTCGCCCTCGACCCCAGCGCCCTCCTCGAGCTCGGTGAAGCCCGGCGCCTCGGCGACGGCGAAGTGCAGCTGCTTCGTCGCATGGACAGCGGCGAGGTGCACACCTTCCGCGTCATCGTCGAGCGCGACCCCTCGCGGGCCCTTCGCTGGCTGGCCGCCCGGCCCGTGGACCTGGTGCTGCTCGACGCCCGCGCCGACACGGGCCTCCCCCTCGCGGAGGCCACCGCCATGCTCGACCGGCTCTACCCCGACGACGACTCGCACGGCCTGGCCTCCCGCGACCGCACCCTGGTGCTGCTCGACCGGCAGGCCGCCTCCGCCGCCGTTGCCTTCCGGGCCGGTCGCTGCCGCATCCGAGAGCCGCTCTTCGACCCCACCGGCGCGGAGGTGCTCGACGCCGTCGAGGCCCTCATCGCCGACCACGGCCGCGGCAAGATCGCCCTCTGCCTCGCGGGCGGCGGCATCGAGGGGCTGCTCTATGAGGTGGGCGCGCTGCGGGCGCTCGACCGCTTCGTGCTCGACCGCCGGCTCTGCGACTTCGACCTCTTCTTCGGCATCAGCGCGGGCAGCTTCCTCGCGGCGCTGCTCGCCAACGGCGTCACGCCCGACGAGATCGTCGACGGGCTCCGCAACGGCAACGACCGCGTGCCGCGCATCGGACGCGGCGACCTCTTCGACCCCAACCTCGGCGAGCTCGGCCGCCGGGCGCTGGGCCTCGCCCGCGCCCTCGTCGGGGGCGGAACGGCGCGCAACCCCCTCTCGGCGCTCTACCGCTCGCTCCCCAGCGGGGTCTTCGCCGGCGACCGGCTGGAGAAGTATTTCGGCCGGGCGTTGAGCCGCCCGGGGATGAGCGACCACTTCGAGGAGACGCGCCGCCCGGTCTTCATCGGCGCCACGGACCAGGACACCAGCGAGGCCGTGGTCTTCGGCGAGCCCGGCTGGACGGACGTGCCCATCCACCGCGCCGTGCGAGCGTCGTGCGCCCTCGCGCCCTTCTACGCGCCCACGCGCATCGGAGGCCGCTGGTACGTCGACGGCGCCTTCACCCGCACCACCAACATGCGCGTCGCCGTGAAGCACGGGGCGTCGCTCTGCCTCATCGTCGACCCGCTGGTGCCCATCTACTCTCGCGAGGCGGGCTACGTGCACGCTCGCGGCGGGCTCTTCGGCGCCATGCAGGGCCTCAAGGCGCTCATCAACGGGCGCTTCGACAAGGCGCACTCGGCCATCGCGGAGATGTACCCGAGCGTGGCGTTCCACATCTTCCGACCGGAGGGCGAGGAGATGAAGATCCTCGCCGGGTCGCCGATGAAGTTCCTCTACCAGGAGGAGATCGAGGAGCGCGCCTACGAGAGCACGCTGCGCCAGGTGCGCGGCTCCATGGGACGGCTGCGCCGAGACTTCGCCCGCCACGGCGTTCGCTTCGGCGAGGCCACGCAGGGCCCCGCGCACGACGCCTGGCTCGACGGCGCGCTGGCCTTCGCGTGATCCCCCGCCGGGTCGTCTCGCTGGTCCCGAGCGTCACCGAGAGCCTCTTCCTGCTCGGGCTCGGCGACCGGGTCGTGGGCCGCACCGACTACTGCGTCGAGCCGATGCCCGCGGTCGGCGCCGTCCCCTCCGTCGGAGGGACCAAGAGCGCCGACGTCGACGCCATCGCCGCGCTCTCCCCCGACCTGGTGCTCGTCAACCAGGAGGAGAACACCGAGGCCATCCACCGCGACCTCGTGGCGCGCGGGCTGCGGGTCCACCTGTCGTTCCCGAAGACCGTCGCCGACGCCGTCGCGCTGATGCGCGAGCTCACCGCGATGCTGGGAGCGCCCGCCGACCACCCGGCGATCGAGCGCCTCGTCGACGCCGTCACGGCGATGGAGCGCCTCCGCGCGCATACCGTCCCGTGTAAGGTCTTCTGCCCCATCTGGATGGATCCGCTGATGACCATCCACGGCGACACCTTCATCTCCGACGTGCTCGACCTCTGCGGCGGACAGAACGTCTTCCTCGACCGCCCTCGCCGCTACCCCCTCGCCGCCGACCTGGGCCGCGCCGCCCCGTGGAGCAACGACCGGGTGGGCCTGCGCGACACCCGCTACCCCCGCGTCACGCTCGACGAGGTGGTCGAGCGGCAGCCCGAGGTGGTGCTCCTCCCCGACGAGCCGCACCCCTTCACCGAGCAGGACGCCGCGGTGTTTCGCGCGCTCCCCATCTCCGCGGCGGCGCAGGGGAGGGTGCTTCGCGTCGATGGCAAGGCCCTCTGCTGGTACTCGCCGCGCCTCGCCGACGCGCTGCCGCAGGTGCGCGCCTGGCTGCACCCCGAGGAGGCCGCGTCGCCGCGAGCGAAGGAGTGACTGGCGATCAGCCCCGCTCTCGCGATACCAACGTCGCGCCGCGAGGCAGAGGACCCGATGCCGAAGACTCCCCCCAAGGTTCGTGACGCCCGCTTCCGTGACCGCCCCTCCCGTGGGCCGACGCCCCCGAGGGAGTCCTCCCCGGGCGATGCCCGCCCCGCGAGGAGCGTGGGCCCCAACGAGCCGCGCCGCCCCGATCCAGGCTCCGAGCGCACGCCGTGGTGGCGCTCCGCCGACGTGATCATCCCGGTGCTGCTCGCGGCCGGAGTGTCCTTCGCGGGCTGGCAGTACTACCGGGCGCAGCACCCCGCGCCGGAGCCCGTCCCCGCGCTCGCCACCACGAATACCGATGGGGGTATGGCCGCGACGCCCGACGCCGCCCCTGCGCCCGCCGCGCCGACGCCCGCCCCTGCCGCCCCGACGCCCTCCGCGGAGGACCGTGCTCTCGACGGCTCGCCCGTCGAAGCCCGCACCCCGCAGCCGACCTCTCCCGACCCGGCGCATGGGAGCTACACCCTGGCGCAGGCGACCGAGGGGCTCACGGGCACCGGCGCCCTCACCGCGGAGATCGAGACCTCCCTCGGCAACTTCACCTGCACGCTGCTCGAGCGCGAGGCGCCCATCACCGTCGCCAACTTCGTGGGCCTCGCCCGAGGCCGCCGACCCTTCTGGGACCCGGTCGCCGCGACCTGGGCCACGCGGCCCTTCTACGACGGCTCGATCTTCCACCGCGTGATCCCGGGCTTCATGATCCAGGGCGGCGACCAGCTGCGATCGGGCACCGGCGACACGGGCTACACCATCACCGACGAGCACGTGCAGCCGCACAACGCGGCCGGTCAGCTCTGCATGGCCAACCGCGGCCCCAACACCGGGAGCGCGCAGTTCTTCATCACCGAGACCGCGCGCGAACACCTCGACGGCACCTACTCGATCTTCGGCACGTGCACCCCCGCCGAGCTGGTGCGGCGCATCACCGCGCTGCCCCGCAACGCGAGCGACCGCCCCGACTCGCCGGTGTTCATCCGCCACGTGCGCGTTCGCCGCGGGTAGCGGCGAGGGTTCAGCGCGCGAGGTGTCGCGCGAAGAACTCCGTCGTCCTTCGCCACGCGTCGTCCGCCGCCTCGGCCCGGTAGCTCTGGCCGCTCGGGTTGGCGAACGCGTGGCCCGCCCCCGGGTACACCACCACCGTCACGTCCTTGCCGAGCGCCCGCAGAGCGGTCTCCATCTCGCGCACTCCGGCGACCGGAATGCCCTGGTCCTCCGCGCCGAAGAGGCCGAGCAGCGGGGCGTCGAGGGGGCGCAGCTGCGCCGGGTCGGTCACCACTCGGCCGTAGTACATCACCGCCGCGTCGATGCGCTCGGGCAGCCGCAGCGCCGCCTGGAGCGACCAGCCCCCGCCGAAGCACCAGCCCACCACGCCGAGGCGCGGAGCGTGCCGGCCGTCCTGTAGAAAGGCCGTCGCCGCTCGCAGGTGGCCGAGGCCCCGCTCGGGGTTCGCCATCACCTCGCCCATGAGCTCCCGGGCCTGCTCCGGCGTCGTCGCCACGCGGCCGTACAGGTCCACCGCGAGCACCTGATGGCCCTCTCCGGCAAGCCGGCGGGTCATCATCCGCACGTTGTCGTTGAGGCCCCACCACTCGTGCACCACCACGATGCCCGGGAGCGCCGCCCCTTCGGGCGCGTGGGAGGGACGGGCGAAGTAGCCCGTGGCGGGGCGTCCCTCGACGGTCCCATAGACCACCTCCTCGGCGGTGACCTCCTGGCGCGGGGGCTGGTTGGACGCGTTGGCGGTGGGAGTCTCGTGCGCGTGCTCGCGCGTCATCGCCTGCAGGTGGGCCCGGTCGGCGGCGGAGGGACCGGAGGCGCAGGAGGCGCAGAGCGCGAGGAGCGCGACGCAGGCTCGGGAAGCCATCGGAGGCTACCGGGCGAGGATGCGCGCCACGCCCTCGATGCTCGAGAGCAGCGTGGTGGCGAGGCTGTCGGCGGCCCCGTCGCCGCGGAGCAGCAGCAGCAGCTCCTCGTCGTTGCGCACCTTGAAGGTGTGCACCGAGACGCCTGCGAGCCTCCGGGAGTCGAGCACGTAGCCCTCTCCTCGGGCGATGAAGGGCGCGTAGGCGGCGAGCTCCTCGCACTCGCTCACGTCGCCGTCCCAGGCGATGAGCATCCCCTCCGAGTTGGCGAGGATCAGGTGCGTCAGCCCCGCCCGGTCGCGCTGCGCGGCGAGCAGGAACCTCAGCGCGGTGGCGAGGTCATCCGAGCGGCGGTTGCGGCGGTCGGAGGCGGAGACGTCGGCGATCTGCATGGACGCGACGTTGTCCCATCGCTGGCGCCTACGCCCACTTTTCGACACGCGCGCCCGTCACCCGTTGGAGGGAGGTCCGAGCTCGTCGCCCTCGCGCATCCCGCGGAGCGTGTCGTCGACGTACGAGGCGGCCCGACCCTCTCGGATGGCGGCGCGCATCCCCTGCATCAGCGACCCGAGGAAGTGGATGTTGTGGAGCGACATCACCCTCGCCGCGAGGATCTCCCCGCAGAGAAACAGGTGCCGCAGGTAGCCGCGGGTGTAGCGCCCTCCCTCGCCGTTGCAGCACTGCCCCTGGCAGAGCGGGTCGATGGGCCCGTCGTCGAGGCGGTGGCGCGCCTGCTTGATGTTCACCCGGCCTCGCCAGGTGAGGCACTGGCCGTTGCGGGCGTTGCGGGTCGGCAGCACGCAGTCGAACATGTCGATGCCCGCGAGCGAGCCCACCAGCAGGTCGCGGGGCGTGCCGACGCCCATGAGGTAGCGCGGGCGGTCCTCGGGCATCTGGTGAGCGACGGCGCCCAGCACGCGGTGCATGTCGGGCACCGGCTCGCCCACCGAGAGGCCGCCGAGGGCGATGCCGTCGAAGGGCATCGCGGCGATCTCCTCCAGGTGCCGCAGCCGGAGGTCCTCGTGGATGCCGCCCTGCACGATGCCGAAGAGCGCCTGCTTCGAGCCTCGCGGGGCGTCGAGGCAGCGCCGCGCCCACTTCGTCGTGCGCACCATGGCGCGCTGGATCGCGTCCCGGTCGGCGTCGCCCGGCGGGCACTCGTCGAGCACCATGGCGATGTCGCTGCCGAGGAGCGACTGCACCCGCACGCTCTCCTCGGGCGTGAGCCGCTTGAGGGCGCCGTCGATGTGCGAGCGGAAGGTGACGCCGTCGTCGTCCATGGTCCGCAGCTTCGCCAGCGAGAACACCTGGAACCCGCCGCTGTCGGTGAGCATCGCCCTCGGCCAGCGGGAGAAGCCGTGGAGGCCTCCGAGCGCCTGCACCACCTCGGCGCCGGGGCGCAGCCACAGGTGGTAGGTGTTGCCGAGCACGATGCCCGCGTCGGTGGCGCCGATCTCCTCCATCGTGAGCGCCTTGACGGTGCCGATGGTGCCGACGGGCATGAAGGTGGGCGTCTCGACCGGGCCGTGGGGCGTCTGGAGGAGGCCGACGCGCGCGTGGCCGTCGCGCGCCAGGATGTCGAAGGAGAAGCCGGATGTGGACATCATCGAAGGGCGCGGACCATACCGCGCGGCCTTCAGAGGACAAGCATCGCGTCGCCGTAGGAGAAGAACCGATACCGCGACGCCACGGCCAGCGCGTAGGCCGCGCGCACCGGCTCGACGCCGCCGAAGGCCATCACCAGCGCGAGCAGCGTCGAGCGCGGCAGGTGGAAGTTGGTGAGCAGCGCGTCCACCACGCGGAAGGCGTAGCCCGGCTGGATGAGCAGCCTCGTCTCGCCGGTCCGCTCCTCCCCGAGCGCCCACGACTCCAGGGTACGCACCACGGTGGTCCCCACGGCCACCACCGGGCGCCCGGTGCGCTTCGCCTCCCGCACCGCCGCCGCGGTCGCCTCGGGCACGTCGTACCACTCGGTGTGCATCGGGTGCTGGTCGAGGTCGTCGACCATCACCGGCGCGAAGGTCCCCGGGCCGACGTGCAGCGTGACCGGGACGCGCTCGATGCCTCGCGCCCGCATCGCGTCGAAGAGGGCCTCCGTCAGGTGCAGCCCCGCGGTCGGCGCGGCCACCGCCCCGGGCCGGTCGGCATACACGGTCTGGTAACGCTCCCGGTCGCTCTCGTCTGGAGCGCGGTGCATGTACGGCGGCAGCGGCATCTCGCCGTGGCGCTCGATCGCCGCCCACGGGTCGTCGGTGAGCAGCTCCACGTCGAGCATCATCCCGTCGCGACCGAGGATGCGCACCGCGAGCCCTTCGCCGATCTCGATCACGGCGCCGTCGCGCATGGGCTTGGACGCCCGGCCGAGCGCCTCCCAGCGCCTTCCCTCCGCGGACCTCGCTCGCACCAGCAGGAACTCCGCCTTCCCCCCGCTGGGCTTCACCCCGCGCAGCCTCGCCGGGATCACCCTGGTGTCGTTGACCACCAGCAGCGCCCCTTCGGGCAGCAGCGACGGCAGCGAGCGGATCACGTCGTCGGAGAGCGATCCGTCCGAGCGACGCAGCACCAGCAGGCGGCTCGCGTCGCGCTCGGCGAGCGGGGTCGAGGCGATCAGTTCGGGAGGGAGGTCGAAGAGGAGCTCATCGGTGCGCACGGGGAGCTTCTTGCGACGAAGCCCCACGGCTCGACAAGCGCAACACGCTGCCGCCGACCGCGGTGACCCACGCCTCGCCGTGCGCCCCGAGGGTCACGCGGGGCACGATCGCCCGGCGCAGGTCCACCACCCAGCGCTCCCGCCCGTCGGGTTCGAGCGCCACCAGCCGCCCCAGCCGGCTCGCGAGGAGCATCGCCCCGGAGTCGTCGAGCACCGCGGACTCGGCGTAGGGCGGGGCGTCGATGCGGCGCCACGCGCCCGTGCGGTCGACCCGCAGCAGCGCGGGCGGAGGCCCGTCGATCCAAGCGAGCGCCGTGGCGTCGGCGGAGGAGGCCCACCAGCGGGTCGGGGAGGGGAGCGGCCTCGGAGGGGCGGCGACCCCGTCGGCGTCCAGCGGGAAGACCGCGGACTCGGTGACCGCCAGTGCGTCGTGGTCGACGTTTACCAGGTGGCGTAAGCCCTCCACCGAGGGCACGAGACGGACGGTCCCCGCGGGGTCGAAGACGGCCAGGCCGCGAGGCACGCCGACGGCGACGCGCCCGCTCCCGAGGGTGACCAGCGAGGTCATCGGGCTCGCGGCGATGGAGCGCACCGAGGCGATCCCGCCGTCCTCGCGGAGGGTCACGAAGTCCACCCGCTGGTGGCTGGAGACCGCGGCGATCTCGCTCCCGTCGGGGCGCTCGACCACGCCGAGGAGCTCGCCCTGGAGCTGCGCCGCGACCCGCACCCGGCCGTCGAGGCCGAGCCGGAAGAGGGTCCCTCCGGCCCCGAGGATCACCAGCCGTCCGCGCGCGTCGCAGCGGGGCGCGACCCGGTCCGAGGGAGGCTCCTCCACGGGGCTGGACCGCACGGTGCCTGCCTCGGCGTCGATCAGCGCCAGGGTGGAGGGCCCGCGGGTGAACACGGCCACGCGACCGTCGGGAAGGCGCGTGGGCGCGGTGACGCCTGCGCCATCGAGGGGAAAGGGGTCCACGTCGGCCCACGGGGTCGGCGGGAGCGTCCCTCGCGGCGGGTCGGCGAGGGCGACCGCGGCGCGGGCGAGCAGCGCCAGCGCGAGCGACCGACTCGAGTTCATGGCCGAAGGACGAAGAGGGCGCGAATGACCACGTCGGTGCGCCGCTGGCCGGTCTGGTTCACGTAGGTGCGGGTGCCGTGCGTCTCGCCCACCACCTCGACGGTCTCGTTGGCGCGCACCAGCGTGCCCGGGGCCATGTCGACCCAGGCGAGGCACTGCTGGTTGGGGCACGCGCGGTCGGCCACCAGGAGCTGGAAGGTCGGCAGCTCGCCCGCCGCCGGGGTCGTGCTGTTGATCACTCGGCCGCGCACCTTGAGGCGCACCGAGGTGGGGGGCGGGGTGATGAGCGGCACGAGCCCGCGGTCGCCGCCGCCGGAGGCGAGGTAGTCCTGAGGGGTGACCGATCGGTAGACCATCAGGGTGGTGGTGACGGGCGCGCCGCCCGGGGCGAAGCCGCGCACCGTGAGCGTGTTGGCGCCCGGTCCGATGGGGACCTCCGCGCGGAAGTGATCGCCCATCAGCGTGGCGGGCTGCGCTCCGACGAGCACGCGCGTCGCGCGGGGGAGCGATCCCTCGACGGTGACCATCGACGCGTTGACGAGGCTGAGCGGCCCCGGCGCCTCGATGCGCAGCGGCAGCCGCGGGACCCGCAGCTCGTACTCGCCGCGGATCACCACGCCCGAGGCGGTGCGCACCTCGATGGGGAAGCGGTCGCTGCGAGAGGTGATGGGCGAGTCCATGGAGAGGGGCGCCGGGGCCGGGATCTCGGCGACGCCGAGCTGGCCGGAGAGCGTGATGGGCTGCGACGCGATGGAGAGCGTCGCGCCCGTCGGAACGCGGAAGCGCAGGTGCACCCGCGGCGGATCGTCGCCGAGGTGGTCGAGGTCGGCCACCACGCGGTACCCGATCACGATGCGCAGCGAGCGGGGAGAGCGCGTCCCGGCGGCGTCGCGCACCTCGATGGGCAGCGCGATCTCTCCGACCTCGTTGGGATCGAGGCCCGCGAGGGGGAAGTCCACCGCTCCGCTCGCGTCGACCGGAAACTCCGTGCCCCGGTACACCACGCGCCATCGAGCGTCGGCGCCGGGGAGCGTCGCGTGCACCCGCAGCGCGCCTTCGGCGACGCGCACCTCCGCCTGCAGGGGCGGGGGAGCGCTGCCACCCATCAGCCGCGAGCCCAGCAGTACCGCGCCGCCCAGCAGCCCGACGAGCGCGACGGCCCCGGCGATCCAGAGGGCGATCGGCGTCTTCCTCGGGACGACCAGCTCGTCCTCGGTGCGCTGCGACGAGTACGTCGGGGTGAAGGACGAAGGCGGCGATCCGGCGCTCTGTCCCCCCATGAAGGGCGGAGACTCTCGGCGTCGCCGAGCGGACGGATCCTGCGCGGCCGGCGGAGGCTCCGAGGGCGGGACCGGCGGCGCGACGCCCATCATGGTGTGCGCGCGAGGGGCCGCCACCGTGGTGACGGGTTCGGGTGGAGGCGCGGGCACCGATGGGGGCGGAGGCTCGGACTTCGGAACGGGCGGCAGCGCGAGGCCCTCGCGAGCGACCCCGATCATGGTGCGCTGCTTGTTGGCCACCGTCGCGGGCACCGCCGCCGGCGCGGGCGCGGGGACCTCCGCGGGCGCGGGCACCGGCTGCACCAGCGAGCCCGCGGGGTGCGCCTCGAGGACCGTCGCCTTGAGGTGCTCGATCCCGATCGACGGCGCGGTCGGGGCCATCCCGAGCATGGTCGCGTGCCTCGGCGCGGCGGGCGGAGGAGCGACCGGCGACGGCGCACCGGCCGTCGTGGGCGTCGGCGCCGGAGGGACCGCGCGCACCCGCGAGCCGCACTGGAGGCAGAAGGTCGCGTCCTGCGGGAGCGCGGCGCTGCAGATGTGACAGTGGATCTGCGGTCCCCCCGAACCATTACGGTCATCGCCGGTCATCGCCTCGGAGTCTATCGCGTACGAAACGCCTCCGCGGTGCAGAACGAAGACCGCCCGCGATGACCACTCCACCCGGCCTCCTGGTCCTCGTCGCGGCGACGGCGCTCGCGACGGGCTGCTCCAACTTCCGGCTCACGGACGGGGGCAGTAGCCTCCAGCCCGTGACCAGTCCCCTCCGATGGACCCTCGACGACAGCCCCGAACGCCCGCTCCCGCGGCGCTTTCCCAGCGTGACCGCAGCGCCGGGGGGAGCGATCCTCTTCGGAGGCCTCGGGGCCAGCGGCCCGATGGGAGAGGGCTGGCGCTGGGACGGGGCGCGGTGGCTGCGCCTCTCGGGCGAAGGCGCTCCCGGCGGTCGCATCGGCCACGCGGCCGCCTGGACCGACGGCGCGTTCTGTCTCTGGGGCGGCGAGGCGAGGGGGAGCTGCCTCGACGACGGCGCCTGCTGGAACCCCTCGACCGGACGGTGGCAGGCGCTCGCGGCGGAGGTCCCGCTCTCGGCCCGCAGCGCGATGGCGAGCGCCTCCAACGGGCGGACATGGATCCTCTGGGGAGGTCGTGACGCCGACGGCAACGACTTCGCCGACGGCGCCCGCTACGACCCGTCGACCCGGCGCTGGATCGCGCTGCCCGAGGGAGGTCCCAGGGCGCGCCACGGAGCCTCCACCGCGGTGTCGCCCGACGGGTCGAGGGTGCTGATCTGGGGCGGCGCGGGCGAGGCGCTCGCGCTCGGAGCGGAGGACGCGTTCATCCTGGATCTCCAGTCGTCGCGCTGGATCCCGGTGGCCCTCGACGGCGCCCCGCCCGCCCGCTCCGGGCCCGTGGCGGTGGAGGTCCCGGGGGGCCTCGTGGCGGTGGGGGCCGAGGGCGCCGCGATCTTCGAGTGGAGCACCGCTCGATGGCGGCCGATCGACCCGCCGCCCTTTCCTTCGCGCTGGGGCATGACCGTGGTCTCGGCCCCTTCCGGCGTGCTGCTCTGGGGCGGTCGCGACGTGGCCGAGCTCCACGCCGACGGCGCCCTGCTCGACCTCGCCTCCGGTCGATGGACGCGCCTGCCCTCGGAGGGATCACCCCCCGCTCGCATGGACGCCGTGGGCCTCGCCGACGCCCGTCAGGCGCTGGTGCTGTGGGGATCGGGCGGCGCCGGCCTGCTCGCCGACGCCTTCACCCTTCGCTGAACGTTACCTGAAGAAGTAAGAAGCCCCGCGATCCGCGGAGGGCCTCAGCGCACCCAGAGGAGGGCGTAGCTGGCCTTGCAGCTCGCGTCGTACTCGTAGCACTCGCCCGCGGAGGAGATGGTCCTGCCGTTGGCGTTGCAGGGGTACACGCCCGCGGTGCAGGTGACCGGCGTGATGCGCGAGAGGCGCAAGAGCGTCTGGTCGTGGGTGACCCACTGGGCCTGACCGCCCGGGGTGTTGCCGAGGCCGTTCACCCAGCAGCACTCGGCCGCATAGAACGCGATGGCGACGTTCTCGTTGGTCGACGGGAAGCACGACGCGTTGCTGTCGAGCGCCCTCAGCGAGAACCCGAAGGCCGCCGCCTGCGCCGCGCTGATGCCGGTGTAGAAGTCGACGCCCGAGCGAGCCCAGGTGGTGTTGCAGGTCGCCGGCCAGCCCGCGCCCACGTAGGCGCCCATCGAGCGGTTGCCCAGCAGGCCCGTCCACCCGAAGCTGTACTCCGCGGTCTCCACGCGGAGGTCGTTGGCGGGAACGTCGGACCACGCGAGCGACTTGTAGTTGGCGCTGGTGCGCGTCGCGATCGACCCGAAGGAGGTGCGGTCGGTGAAGACCCCGAGCGCGTTCCACGAGCGGGCCACGCCGTTGACCACCGAGCCCGCGAGCGTCCAGCCGCCGCCCTGCGAGGTCATGTCGCAGTAAACGCGCAGCGACCCCAGCGGACCGGCTCCGTCCGGGTCGATGTCGTACTCGCCGCTCGTGGCCGACGGGTTGAGCGTCCGCAGCGCGTTGCAGCTCACCGGCAGCCGGCACGCCCCGGCCTGGCAGAACGACCCGCCGCCGCACGCGTTGCCGCAGGCCCCGCAGTGCGCGTTGCTGGTGAGGGTGTTCACCTCGCAGCCGTTGGCGGGCATCGCGTCGCAGTTGGCCCACCCCGCGTCGCAGCTCTCCACCTGGCAGGTCCTCGCCGTGCACACCGGAACCGCGTGCATCAGACCGCACTCCACCCCGCACCCGCCGCAGTGGCTCGCGTCGCCGTTGGCGAGGTTGCGCTCGCAGCCGTTGGCCGCGTTGCCGTCACAGTCGCCGAAGTCCGCCCCGCAGGCGAAGCCGCACGCGCCCGCCGCGCAGGTCGCGCTGGCGTTGGCCGGGGCGACGCACCGATGGGTGCAGCTGCCGCAGGTGGTCGGGCTGGCGAGGTCGGCCTCGCAGCCGTTGGCCGCGCTCCCGTCGCAGTCCGAGTGGGTCGCGTCGCAGGCCGCCACCGCGCACGCTCCCGCCGTGCACGCGGCCGTCCCGTTGGCCACGGTGCAGCGGGTCGCGCAGCTCCCGCAGTGGGCGGTGTCCGAGCCGAGGTTCACCTCGCAGCCGTTGGAGGCCTCGCCGTCGCAGTCCGCGAAGCCCGTCGCGCAGGTGAAGGCGCAGGCCCCCGCCGCGCAGGACACGGTGGCGTTGGCCCTCGCGGCGCAGGCCATCCCGCACGCGCCGCAGTGCGCGACGCTGGTGCGAGTGTCCACCTCGCAGCCGTTGGCCGCCGTCCCATCGCAGTCGCCGTAGCCCGGCTCGCAGCTCGCGACCCCGCACGCGCCCGCCGCGCAGGCGCCCGTGGCGCTCGGCGGGGCGCAGGCCATCCCGCACGCGCCGCAGTGGGCGATGTTGACCCGGGTGTCGACGCAGCCGCCCCCGCAGCAGGTCTGACCCGAGGCGCAGTGCGCGTCGGTGACGCAGCCCGTGACGCAGGTGTTGCCCATGCAGTGCGTCGCCGCAGGACAGTGGGCGTCCGTGAGGCAGCCCACGCACTGGTGGCTCGACGGGTCGCAGTGCCCCGCCGCCGAGGCCCCGCCGTCGGCGGAGACGCCTCCGTCGCCGCCGGTGCAGGCCCCGTCGTCTCGGCAGCCCGACGCGCAGGTGTTGCTCGCGGCGACGCAGTACTGCCCCGCGGGGCAGAGGTCGCTCGCGGCGGTGCAGGCCACGCAGCGGCCCGTGGCGGTGTCGCACGCCGGTCCGCCCGGCTGACCCGCGCAGTCGGCGTTCGCGACGCATCGGAACGGAGCGTCGACCGGCACGTCGACCCCGGTGTCCATCGCACCGGTATCCGTCGACCCCGAGTCCTCCGCCCCCGTGTCCCTCACCCCCGTGTCCATCACCCCCGTGTCCAACACCCCGACGTCCTTCGCCCCGCTGTCCATCGGAACATCCGGGACGTCTCCGCCCGCGTCGCCTCCGACGACGCTCGTGTCAGTGGAGCAGCCGGCCAACAGCGTGAGCGTCACCGCGCACGCGCCCAGGATCCTTCGTGTGCTCATGGATGCGCCTGTCCTCCAGTTGAAGCGTTCGCCGCGAGTGTCTCACGGTGTTTCGGGCCCCGCGCGGGGAGCGCCGTCCGCAGCGACGGTGGCGGTTGCGCCTGGGGGAGGGGTGGGACTAGCTTCCGCGCGATGTTGACGAGCCTCGGCGATCTCCTCACGACGAAGCGTGTGATCGTGACCGTCGGATGCGGCGGCGTGGGCAAGACCACCATCGCCGCGGCGCTGGCCCTTGCGGCGGCGCAGCGCGGGCGGCGGGTGCTCTGCCTCACCATCGATCCGGCCAAGCGCCTCGCGACCTCCCTCGGGCTGCGCGAGATGGCGCACGAGGCGCAGGAGATCGACCCCGCGCTCTGGCGCACCGAGGGCGAAGGCACGCTCACCGCGATGATGCTCGACGTGCGCGGCACCTTCGACGCCCTGGTCACCCGCTACGCGAGCAACGCCCAGACGCGCGACCGCATCCTCAACAACCAGATCTACCAGGAGGTCTCCGGCTCGCTCGCGGGCACGCCCGAGTACATGGCGATGGAGAAGCTCTACGCCCTGCGCGACGACCCCCGCTACGACCTCATCGTGCTCGACACGCCGCCCACCTCCAACGCCCTCGACTTCCTCGAGGCGCCCGACAAGATGATCGAGGCGGTCGACTCGCCCGCGATCCAGGCCTTCGTGTCGGCCTTCGAGCGCACCGGCAAGCTCTCGCTCAACCTGCTCTCCAAGGCCATGGCCAAGGTGCTCTCGGGCCTCGGCGCCTTCACCGGAGCGGACTTCCTCTCGCAGGTGGCGGAGTTCCTGAGCGACCTGCAGTCGCTCTTCGGCGGCTTCCGGGCGCGCGCCGCCAGGGTGCGCGACGCCCGCAAGGCGAGCGAGGTCGCCTTCGTGGTGGTGAGCTCCCCCGACCCGATGGCCGTGGGCGAGGCGATGTTCTTCGTGGACCACCTCCAGAAGCACCGGATGAACGCCGAGGCCCTGGTGATGAACCGCGTCCGCCAGGCCGAGGACCTCCCCACCCCGAGCGCCGACCGCCTCGCGGGCCTCCTCTCCGACGCCAGCCTCCCGGGCGCCACGGAGATGGGCGCGGCCTTCTCGCGAGCCTGGAGGGACATGTCCACCTGGGCCCGGCGCGACGCGCTCGAGGTCGCGCGGGCGCAGCGCGAGATGGCCTCGGTGCCCCGCCACGCGGTGGTGCCCACGCTCGACGAGGACGTCTACGACCTGGCCGCCCTGGCCCACGTCGCCCAGCGCCTCGTCTGAGCCTCAGCGCACCACCGGGTTGCGAAACTCGAAGGGCGCCCTGATCCGGAGCTCCGAGTGTCCGAGCGACTCGGGGATGGGCGGCAGCCGCGCCTGCGAGACCGCCGCGAGCACGTTGGCGTCGAAGCGGTCGACGCCGCTGTGACGGCTCACCCGGGTCGCGTGCACGCTGCCGTCGCGGGCGATCACGAACTGCAGCACCACCGTCCCCTGACGCAGCCGCAGCGCCTCGTCGTAGGGGAAGGCGTCGCGCCAGAGCGGCTGCAGCCGACGTCGCACCTCGTGCAGGTAGCGGATGTAGCGGGCGTCCTCGGTGCCGAGGGCGATCCACCCGTCGCCGTCGCCGAGGGGCCTCGCCTCGCCGCCTCGCCCCACGCCGCCGCCGGAGCCGGGCGCTCCACCGCCGCCGACGCCGCCTTCGCCGACGGCGCGTCGAGGGCCGTCCTGCACCGAGGCGTTGAGGCTGTCCCGGAGCATCGCGGTGGCCAGCAGCGCCGCGTCGGCGTCGTCGCTGGTGCGAGGCGCCATGCGGTCGCTGGTGGTCGACGCGTGGCCCGGCTCCACCGAAGGGCGCTGCATCGCCACCGGGCCCGCCGCCCGCGCGCGCGTCCCGGCCGCGCCCGCGATGCCGGTGCGGGGGCGCGCTACGAGGTCGCGGTCGCCGTGGCCTGGGCCGACGAATACCGCATCGGGTAAAGCGGCCCCCGTGGGCGCGGGTCCGGCGCGCATGGCGGCGGTCGCGACGGAGGGGGCGGCGGCGCCCGCGGCGGGCAGCGCGGAGGCGTGCGGGACTCGCAGCAGCAGTACGCCATCGCCGGTGGAGACCCACGGGTCCTCGTCGGGGTTGGGCGTGCGGCGGTCGTCCTGCGGCGAGGCGCGGCGGGGGGACGTGGCGATGCGCTGCTCCTGCACCCCGTGGTCGGCGTCGAGGAGTCGCTGGTCGAGGTTGACCCGCTCGGCGCGTGCGGCCATCTGACGGCCCCGCTCCAGGCTCCGTCCGTCGCCTCGCTCGCCCCGCTGCTCGGCGTCGAGGTTCTGCCGGTGGGCGAGGCCTCCGAGCGCGTCGGCGGCCGTCGGAGGCGCAGGGGTCGAGGAGCTCGGGGCGAGCGCGGGAGGAGCGGCCGGAGCGAAGTCCACCGGGACCGTCACGACGCGCGCGGCCGCCCTCGCCGCGGGGCGCACCGGGACTGGTCGCGCCGCCGACGACAGCACGCCCATCATCGCCGCGTGGACCGCGATCGACGCCGCGCACCAGTGACGCCAGTGGACCTTCATGCTCGCGATCTCCTTCGGGGAGCAGCGGGACCGCTCCCCAGCTCCAAGCTTGTACGTGGACGCGCGAACATGCCGCTCGGGTCCATCGCAGTTTCCCGTCGGGCGATGTCGTGTCATCGTCGCTCGACCGCTTGAAGCCCTCACGCCAGCGCAAGGAACCTGCACGCGCTCCTGGTTCTGCCGCCCGATTCTTGCGGCCCCCGGTCGCCCGCCCTGAACCTGCCTACATGTACGACACGCGGTGGCGCGCTGGGGCCTGGGCGGTGATGATGGCGATGACGGCGGTCCCCTCGGTGGCCTCGGCGGTCGACCGTTGGACCTCCCCCCACCCGGGCATCCGGCACCTGCACCGGGTGCGCCCCGGGGTCGACCTGCACGTGGTGCTCGTCGACCTCGCGAGCCCCGAGGTCTCCGTCGTCGCGACCCGCCCCGAAGACCGCTTCACCACCACCAGCGAGTTCGCCCGCCGCTACGACGCGGTCGTCGCGGTCAACGCCAACTTCTGGGGCCGCGGCTCCTGCGGGCTCGCGGCCGGCGGCGGCGAGGTCTACCCCCGCATCTACGAGGACGGCTGCATCGCCACCCTCGGCGTGGGCCCCGGCAACAACGCCGTCGCCCTCGACACCAGCGCCTCGCCGCACGGACCGCTGCCCGCGATGATCACCGAGGCCTGGAGCGGCAAGCCCTGGCTGATGCGCGACGGCCAGGCGCCCCGCAACTGGGTCCGGCCGCAGCACCTCTACCGTCCCAACCCCCGCACCGCGGCGGCGCTCTCGGCGGACCACCGCACGATGATCCTGCTGAGCGCCGACGGGCGGCGACCCGGGGTGCCGGGGCTCACGGGCTTCCAGCTGGTGGACGTGCTGCGCGAGTTCGGCGCTCACGACGCGATCAATCTCGACGGCGGCGGCTCGACCACCCTCGTGATGGACTCGCACCTGATCAACCGCCCGAGCGACCACCACGAGCGCGCGGTGATTACCCACCTCGGTATTCGCCTCCGCCCCGGCGCGGTCTGGTACGCCGGGCAGATCACCGGCCGCGGCGCCCCGGAGTCGGTCACCGCGGGCCAGACCTCGAAGGTCTGGGTCGAGGCCCGCAACACCGGCCGCCGCGCCTGGACCGGCGAGCAGGGCCCCACCGTGGAGCTCACCGACGGCGGCCGCACCTGGACCGCTCGCGCGACGGGTGAGGTCCCGCCGGGCGAGGTCGGGCGCTTCGAGGTCTCCTGGGAGCCTCGCTCCTTCGGCAACGCCTCGCTGCGAGCGCGCCTCGTCACCCCGGAGGGGGGCCTGCTGGTCGAGGAGCCCATCCGCTTCGACGTCGCGGTGCGCGCGCCGCTCGCGCCCACCGCTCCTGCGGCAGCGCCGACGCCGCAGGTGATGACCGCGTCCATGGGCTTCGGGTGCAGCGCCCAGCCGGGCCAGCCCTCGGGGGTTGCGTGGGGCGTCCTCGGCATGTTCGGCTCGCTGGTGGCGGTGCTCCGCAGGCGCCGCCGTCCGATCGCATGAAGCTCGCTCGCACCACCCTCCTCACGCTCTCCCTCGCGCTCGCAGCGCCCTCCGCGGTCGCCGTCGACCGCACCACCCGCCCCTATCGCTGCGTCGAGCACATCCACCGCGAGCTGCCGGGCCTGGACGCGCACGTGGTGCTCATCGACCTGCGCTGCCCCGCCATCGACGTGGTGGCCACGCGGCCCGGCGACCGCCGCGCCTCGGTCAGCGGCTTCGCGCAGGAGTACGGAGCGCAGATCGCCATCAACGCCAACTTCTACGACGGCTCCACGTGCGGCCTCGCGATGGGCGACGGACGGGTGTGGCGCGACGCCTACCGCGACCGCTGCGGGGCCTCGCTGGCCTTCGGTCCGTGCCCCGACGGGACGCGCCTCACCTTCTTCGACAGCGTCGACCGTCCGACCACCTGCGAGCTCGGCTGGGCGCGGCAGGTCATCACCGGCTGGCCCCGGCTGCTCGACCACGGGGCGACGGTCTTCGAGCCCGAGGAGCCCATCGGGATGTACCGCTTCCACCCGCGCACGGCGGTGGGCGCCACGCCCGGCGGAGACACGCTGGTGATCGCGGTGGTGGACGGCCGTCGCAACGGCATCCCCGGGATGACCTCGCTGGGGTTGATCCCCTTGATGGAGGAGTTCGGCGTCTCGGACGCGATCAACCTGGACGGCGGCGGGAGCACCGAGCTCTACATCGCCGCCGAGGGGGGCGTGGTGAACCGACCGAGCGACGGCGTGGAGCGCCGCGTCGGCAACCACCTCGGCATCCGCGTCGTCGATCCGTAGGATCGCCTTGCACCGCCCCGCGCGGGAGCCTACGCACGCGGTCATGGAACCTTCGCCTGCGCTTCCCCTCGTCGATCAGCTCCGAGCGCTCCGGGAGGGCGCCGGGTCCCTCTGGCTCGATGACCGGGCGGTGATCACCGTCCGCGGCGACGACCGGCTCACCTGGCTCAACGGGGTGGTGACCGCCGACCTTCGGCCGCTCAAGCCGGGCCACGGCACCTACACGGCCATCGTCGCCGTGAAGGGGAAGATGCTCGCCGACGCCTTCGTCCACTGCGCGGAGAACGCGCTGCACGTGGTGGTGCCGGCCGCTGAGCGCGAGGCGCTCCTGGCGCACTTCGATCGCTTCATCGTGATGGAGGACGTGCTGCTCGACGCGACCCCCGAGCGGGTGCTCACGGTGCAGGGGCCGAGGGCGCTGGAGCTCACCGAGGGGTGGCCCGGCCGCTCGACCGCCGACCGGCTGGGCCTCGGGGGCGTGGACATCCTGGTGCCCGAGGAGCACGAGGCGCCTCGCTCGGCCGCGGTGACGCCGGTCTCGCGCGAGGCCTTCGACGCCGAGAGCGTGGCGCAGGCGAGGCCGCGCTGGGGGGTCGACTTCGGCCTCGACAACTTCGTGCAGGAGGCGGCCATCACGCCGCGCGCGGTGTCCTTCCAGAAGGGCTGCTACCTGGGGCAGGAGGTCGTGTGCCGGCTGCAGATGCGCGGCCACGTGCAGAAGCAGCTCGTGGCGCTTACCCAGACGGGTAAGACGCCCGCGGCCGGCGCGGAGGTGATGGCCGACGGCAAGGTCGTGGGCAAGGTCACGAGCGCGACGCCGCCCATCGAGGGGGAGCCCACGAGGCTGCTGGCGATGGTGAAGTTCGCGGTGCTGGAGAAGCGCCCGGTGCTGGAGATCGACGGCTCTCCGGCCGACTGGGCGCCATGAGCGCGATGCGGCGCGGCGCGGTGGCGCTCCTGGCGCTGGGGGGATGCGCGGGCAGCGCCCCGGTGGGTCCGACGCTGGCGGCGGCGGACGAGCCCGCGGCGACGCCCGACCGGGACGCGGGAGCGGCGCTGCGGGACTCGGAGCTGCGGTGGCTGGCGGCGCACCTCGCGGACGACGCCGACCCTTCGCACGCGGGGGAGTCGCCCGCGGTTCGTCGGCTGGTGTCCTACGGGGCGGCCGGGGCGAGGGTGGTGGCGGAGGTGTTCCGGGTGGGGGACGAGCGTCGGGCGCCGTATGCGCGCTCGGTGATCGAGCGGGTGATGCGGGCGCACTGCCGCCGCGACCCGGCGGGCGTGGCGCGCACCCGGCGGTGGCTCTTCGCGGCGGCGGCGGACGCCTCGGTGGCGACGTGGCCGGAGGGGAGCCGCTGGCCGCTGGAGCGGGTCGAGCGGCTGCGGTCGTGGGCCGAGCGAGACGCGCCCTGCGAACCGGGGGAGTGACGCGAAGCCCTCAGCCCGGCGAGCTCCCGCCCTCCCACAGCGGGTCGAGATCGAGAGCGCGAAGCACGGCGGCGACCTCGTCGGGGCCGCGGGTGTCGCTGATGCGAAACTGCTCGGTGGCCCTCTCGTCGCCAGACCGGTCGGGGAGCTCCACGCGGCGGCCCTTGAGGGTGCGGTGGAGGTCGTCACGGCCTGCTCCGGTGTAGCCGCCCGGCTCGGTCTTCGCCCCGGCGGAGAGATGGGTGACGCCGAGCGGGGCGATGGCGTCCCGTAGCGAGGCGGGCTCGCGCGTGGAGACCACGATGCCGACCTGAGGGAAGAGCAGTCGGAAGACGGCGATCAGCCGGACGAAGGCCTCGTCGGGCAGGTAGAGCGCAGGGTCCGGCTGGTATTCGTAGTTGCCTGCATGCGGGCGCATTCGGGGGAAGGCGACGGTGAAGCGGGCGTCGCCGCAGTACCGGTGGAGGTATTCGAGGTGCGCGCAGAGGGCGAGCGCCTCGAAGCGCCACGGGGCCAGTCCGAACAAGGCGCCGACCCCGATGCGACGGAAGCCGCCGGCGTAGGCGCGCTCTGGACCATCCAGGCGCCAATCAAACCTCCGCTTGGGCCCTGAGGTGTGGAGTCGCTGGTAGGTCTCGCGAGCGTAGGTCTCCTGATAGACCACGAGCCCTTCGGCGCCATGGCGGACGACCTCTGCGTACTGGTCGTCCTCCATCGGTCCGACCTCGAGGACCAGCGAGGGAATGAAGGCCCTGATCGCGTCCAGGCAGGCCTGCAGGTAGCCCTCGGAGACGAACCTCGGGTGCTCCCCGGCGACGAGCAGGACCTCCCGGAATCCGAGCGCGTGAAGGTGCCTCGCCTCGGTCACCACCTGGTCGACGGTGAGGGTGGTGCGGAGGATCCCGGCGTCGCGGGAGAACCCGCAGTAGCTGCAGTTGTTGACGCACTCGTTGGACAGGTAGAGCGGCGCGAAGAGGCGCATCGCCCTTCCGAAGTTGCGGCGGGTGGTCTCCTGGCTGCGGCGCAGGAGCTCGTCGAGGGGGCCGCCCGTCTCCTCGGAGACCAGCTGTTGAAAGCGCTCCATCAGGGGCGAAGGGCGCGTGAGGAGATCAGGGAGGACATCGGAGAACGCCATCGCGGGAGCGGTACCTGTGGCGGAGGGTGGCGGAGGTCAAATGACGCTCCGATCATCCCCCGCCTGCGACGGTGGGCGCGCCGTTGCGCGCTCCCCGGTAGGCGCGCTCGAGGCACCGCCGAGACGCCACCAGCGCCTCGTCGAAGCGGCCCAGCGAGCGGTTCTTCAGGGACAGCGGCGCGTCTCCCATGTGCTGTAGAAGGGCGCAGTCCCTGGCGACCTCGACGTGGATCATGGCCATGATGAGGGGCCTCTGCACGGAGGCCCGAAGCCGCGCTCCCGGGCGGGCGAGGGAGTGGTAGGCGAAGACGAAGACCTCCGTCTCCCGAGGCCCCGAGGGCGTCAGGAACACCGCGAGCCGCAGGGAGTCGGCCACCCTCTCGCCCCGAGGACCCTCGATGTAGTGCTGCTCGTACACGACATGGACGGGTGAGAAATACGCGGTCCAGTCGTCGACGAAGTACGCCCCCTCGGGCACGCCGAGCAGCCTCCCCGCGGGCCAGGGGAGGCCTCTCGCGGGACCGTGGTTGCGGACGCGCACGCGGTCTTCGTCGACGGTGGTCTCTGTCTCGACCTCGTGCATCCGCTCCGCCGGATACCCCAGGAAGGCGTGCACCGCCGGCGTGTGTTCGACCTCCATGAAGTTGTCGAGCACCAGCTCCAGCGGCGCCTTCGCGGTGTGGTGGCCCGTGCCCACGAGGCAGTGCCCGCTCACGTCGATGGTCGGAAAGGCCGCGTCGCTCTCACCGCGCTTCACCCACACGGCGCCGAAGGCCTCGACGCACGCGAAGGACCGGGCACAGGGCCTGGCGCGAGGGTTCGCCGGGCTCACGCCCGTCCCGTCCGCGGACCATTTCCAGCCGTGGTAGGGGCACACCACGCGGTCGTTCTCCACTCGCCCGCGGTGCAGCGGGAACCCCCGGTGCGGGCACCGGTCGGCCAGCGCCCCGACGCCCTGGCGCGTGCGGAAGACCACCAGCTCCTGGTCGCACACGCGCACCCCCACGGGCTTCGCCCCCAGCTCGCGGGAGAGCAGCACCGGGTGCCAGTGATCGAGTTCGGTCATATCGAGTCTCCCTCAGCGGGTCGGTGGCGGGGATTGCATCACCGTCAGCCGCGGTCGCGCCAGGTCGTCGATGCGCGCGAAGAGCGACGGCTGGTCCGGGTCGTCGAAGAGGGCCCGGAAGCCCTCCGCGCTGAAGGCCCTCGCGAGCCTCCCCGCGTAGGACTCCCGCAGCACCCGGGCGTAGTGCTCCCCGTCGTAGTCGCGCGGGTCGTCGCCCTCCACCCGGTCGCCCTGAGCGTCCTCGGGGAGGAGCCCCGCGCGCCTGCCCGCGGCGCGGTAGACGCGCACCCGCTCGCCCACGGACCACGTCGTGCGCCCGTGCGAGAGCAGCGCCTCGTAGGGCAGCTCCCGACGCCGGTCGCGCGTCGCGAGGTACTGCGCCGGGGTGCGGGTGAGCCGCACGCGGGTGGTCACCTCCGCGGTCGCGAGCTCACGGCGGCGGAGCGCGCGCGCCATCTCGGAGTAGGCCGCTCGGACGCCCGCCACGTCGCCCACCAGCAGCCGCCCGATCGCCTCGCGAAGGAAGGTCTCGCCGAAGGGCTCGGCCCGGCTCGACCGGAACGCCACGCCCCGCAGCGTGAGCACCCCGTCGTACCCGAGGAGCGCGTAGTTCTTGGGCTCGTGCGAGAGCATCGCCGCGTAGCGCCCGTCGAACTCCAGCCTTACCTGGGCTGGTAAGAGCGCCGCGACCTCGCGCACCACGCGCCGCTCGTCCTCCTCGCTCCAGGCCTCCGGGACCGCGAAGTAGACGCCGTCCGTGTCGCCCTCCAGCAGCGTCACGCCCCGGTCCGCGAGGCCGCGGCAGATGCGGTCGAGCACCTCACGTCCGCGGCGCGTCACCTCGTTGGCCGCGTGCACGTCGGCGCAGCGGGTGAGCCCCACCGCGCCGAGGTAGCCGTAGGCCGAGTTCACCAGGATCTTCATCGCCGCCGAGAGCGCCTCGGCCGTGCAGCGCTCGGGCGATCCGGGCGGCGCCGCGCGCCCTCGGGCCTTGGCCTCCAGCCGTTGATCGACCAGGCGGTCGACCAGCGAGAGCAGCACGCCCAGCCGGTCGCTGCGCGGCCCGATGCGGTACTCGCGCATGAGCGACGGGTACAGGCTCGCCACGTCGGCCTTCACCACGCGCTGCGCCACGCCCGCGGCGAAGAGGTAGAGCGCCGCCCCCGTATGCACCGTCCCGTCCCCACCGGATCGCCCCGGCAGCGCCGCCCCCGCGCGCAGGTACGCCCGCACCAGCAGCGGGTCGAGCACCCCGGTCGCCGGGCCCGCGTCCGCGAGGCGCTCGTAGCGGCGCGGCGCCATGCGGGCCAGCGCGAAGGCCGCGCCCCCGAGGAGGCGAGCGAGCCCCGCGGCCTCGGCAACGTCGTCGAGGGCGTAGCGGCGCACCCGGTCGGGGTCGGAGCGGTAGACCTCGTAGATCATCGCGCCAGGGACGTACTCGCGCTCGGGACCGGCGAGGCCGAAGTGGCGGGCGACGGCCTTGAGCCCGTGGCCCGGCAGGTCGCGCGCGGAGAAGTCGTGACGGCGCACGGCGTCGAGCGTGTCGATGAGCTCTCGGCCGGGAGCGAGGTAGCGGGTGCGGCCGCGCGGTCCGGGGCGGGGCCGGAGCGCGACGCCGTCGAGGCGGCCGAGCAGGAGGGGCACGCGGAGGGTCTTCGCCCGCTGCGCGAGGAAGGGCAGGTCGAAGCCGTGGAGGTTGTGGTTCTCGATGACGTCGGGGTCGACCGAGCGCACCAGGGCGCAGAGCTCGCGGAGGAGCTCGGCCTCGTCGGCGTCGGTCTCGCCGCGCGCTTCGAGGGTCGTGGCAAAGCCCCGGCTGTCGCGCACCGCCACGAGGAAGACCCGGTCGCGGGCGGGGTCGAGCCCGGTGGTCTCCAGGTCGAACTGGAGCCGGTGCAGCTCGTCGAAGGCGAGGTCGCGGAAGTAGTTGCGCCCCGAGGCGACGAGGTACTGCTCCTCCGGCGGGAGCGCGAGCACGGTGGCGTCGTCGAGCTCGTTGAGGCGCTGGAAGGTGTGGCCCGTGCGGCGCGAGTGGCCCAGGAGGACGGCCGCGGAGAGCGAGCGCATGTCACCGGCGGAGACGACGTAGCGGAGGGCGCCGGGGCCCTGGAGGGCGCGCCAGGTGACGGCCCCGGGTGGGGCGTCGGGGCCATCGGGTTGGAGCGCGTGGCCGAGGTGGGAGAGGCCGGCGAGCGAGTCGAGGAGGATCCACGGGCGGAACTGGAGGTCGTCGCGCACGAGGCCCGCGGCGGTGCGGCGCCAGACGTGGGCATGGCCGTCGACGTCGGCCCAGACGGAGACGATGGCGGGCGTCGGGTCCCAGCCGAAGAGCCACTCGTCTTCCGGGGATGGGTCGGGGGCGGGGATCATGCGAGGAGGGAGCCGGACCCCGGCGGAGTCATCGCAGGGTCGAGGCGCGCTTCGGTGGTAACCCAGGGGGTGTCCCCGCGTCAGGTCGCGGGCTGCACAGGCTCTCCGAGGGAGACGATCTTCTCGGCCCGAGCCGCCCTGCGGCGACCGGCGATGAGGTGCCAGGCCGCCACGCCCAGCACCAGCGCCGCGTAGAGGGCCACGTAGAACGCCGCCGGTCGGGGGTAGCTCGCGATGGTGAAGTTGGCGATCTCTCCCCGGCCGAACACCACGGGCGTGAAGGGGCGGATGCGCATCGGGGCCGTCGGGTCGAGGTTGTGACCCATCTGGTAGAGCTTGAAATAGAAGCGCCCGAACGCGAAGCCCAGCACGTAGGTCATCAGCACCGTGAGGTCGACCAGGGAGCGCACGCTCCCGATCGCGGCCACGCGCAGCGTGAGCATCGCCAGGACGCCGAGCGCGAAGGGCATCCAGTCGAGGTCGGAGAGGGCCTCGCGGTCGATGCGGTGCATGCCGATGTAGTGGTTGATGGTGTTGATCTCCGTGAGGTGCTGGCCGCGGTTTCCGCCTTCGACCGTGTACGCGAAGATGTCCACCCAGAGGCCGTCCGGGTACTGCGGCGCGACGAGGGTGATGCGCCAGAGCGGCGCGGTGAAGGCCAGGACCAGCGGCACCACCGCGAGCGCCAGCAGCAGACGCCCCCACGGGAACAGCGGCCGGTCGAGGAACTCGTAGAATTTCTGGATCGGGTTCTTCATCGGAGTCTCCTAGACGACGTCGCCGCGGCGGAAGCTCTGGAGCGCGAGGGTCCAGGCCCCGACGCCCACGGTCAGCGGCCACGCGGCGCCCACGGCGAACAGCTTCGCGGGCCCCAGCCGCGTCGCGAGATAGAAGCCCACGGGACCGAGCGTGCCGAGCTCCGGCTCCAGCCCCGAGAGCAGCCCGAGGCGCGCGGCCTGCACCGGGTTCATGGCCGCCAGCAGGAACACCGCGCGCGGGTTGATCTGCCACTGGAGCATCGCCCCCACGAGCGCGAAATCGAGCAGCGCCACGCCGAGCGCCCACAGCACGAGCCCGTACACCAGCGCCCGCGCCTGGTCGCGCGTTCCGGTCGAGACCGCCATGCCCGCGCCCACGCACGCCCAGAGGAGCGCGGAGCACACCGCCAGCGCGCGGAGCCCGAAGCGCACGGCGGACGAGGCATCGGAGAGCCACGCGTTGGCGACGACCATCACGGCGATGAGGGCCGCGAGCGGCGCCAGCAGCACGAGGAAGCGCGTGGCGGTCACCCCCACGAGGTAGCTCGCGCGGGAGAGGGGATGGCTGAAGAGGAGCTCGAGCGTCCCGTCGTCGCGAGCGCGGTTGACCACCTGGCAGGTGGCGCTCAGCGCCAGCAGCGGCAGCACCAGCAGCAGCGCGTGGCTCAGCGAGAGCAGCACGCGGTTCATGCCCGTGAACTCCACCACGGACGACTCGCGCAGCGCCGCGAGCAGGAACACCCCCGCGAGCAGCCCATAGACCGCCGACGCGAAGGTGAGCCAGCGCGAGCGCCGCACCTCGGCCAGGTCGAGCCTCGCCACCGCGGCGACCTCCTTCCAACGGATCATCGCGCCCGCTCCCCTCGCGCCGTCACCCTCGCCACGGCCTCCTCGTAGCTGATCGCGCCGGGCGCGCCGCGCCGCGTCGCCGAGAGCCCGTACCCCATCGGGGTCGAGGCCCCCGGCACGAAGCCCGTCTGGTCGCGCGGCCGCCACAGGTCCTCGCGCGAGTCGTGGAAGTACATCGCCCGCACCCGCGGGTGCCGCTCGTTCGCGTAGCGCATGAGGCACCCCGGGTCGTCGAAGTCGAGCACCTCGCCCTCCTCGGTCTGGAGCTGCGCCGCGAAGCGCGGATCGCCCACGTGCATGCGGCAGTAGGCGCACGCCGCGCGGTCCCACGCGACGGGCTCCACGCCCACAGGGGGCCGCTGCGCCCTCACGACGAGCGCCCCGAGCGCGACGAGCACCACCACCGCGACGGCCGCGGCGCCCCTCCCGGAGACCCTTCCTCGTACCGCGTCGGCCATCGCTTCACGCCTCCGTCACGAGCGCCTGCGTGGGCGCGTCGACGTAGCCCGCGGTCGGGCCGTCATAGGCCACGAGGCCGTCGCGCAGCACGACGATGCGGTCGACCAGGTCGCGCACCTCGTCGATGCGGTGCGAGCAGAACAGCCGCGTGGCGCTCCCGGCGACCTCGTCGAGCAGCGCGAAGAAGCGCGCGCGGGCGGAGGCGTCGAGACTCGCGGTCGGCTCGTCGAGCACGAAGAGCGACGCGCCCGTGGACAGCGCCAGCGCGATCAGGAGCTTCTGCTTGGTGCCCCCGGACAGCTCGCGAAACGACCGCGGCCCCAGCGCGGCGAGGTCGAGGTCGAGGCGCCTCGCAACGGCCGCGACGGCGCCCGGGTCGAGGTCTCGCAGCGACGCGACCGCGCCGACCACGTCGGCCACCGCGGCGCCCCACTGCGGAGCGAACTGCGGCACGTAGGCGAGGCGGCGCGCGACCTCGTCGCGGCGCTCGAAGGGCGACGCGCCGTCGAGGAGCACCTCGCCCTCGCAGGCGACGAGGCCCATCACCACCCGGAGCAGCGTCGACTTGCCTGATCCGTTGGGGCCCACGAGGCCCACGCGGGCGCCCTGCGGGATGTCGAGCGAGATGCCCCGCAGGGCGGCGACGTTTCCGAAGCTTCGGGCCACGTCTCGGAGCTCGATGCGCATGTCAGCGTCCCTCCATCGCGCCCACGCGGGGGCGGCGGTCGATCAGGATGGTCTGCGGTGCGAAGAGGGGCGCGATGTGGCTCACCGAGTCGACCAGCGCGAGCACCGGGGTGGAGGCGAAGAAGGCCAGCGCGGGGTGGCGGGAGGTGAGGTCGCTCGAGAAGCTGCGGACCTCGTAGGGGACGTCCCCGGTGCCGTCGTCGTCGAGGTCGTAGCCCCGGTAGTCGTCGAAGGCGTTGCCCTCCCAGCGGGTGCCGAGCGCGTCGCCGCCGCCCTCGACGGCCACCTGGACGTCGTTGTCCCGGAAGCGGTTGCCCGTGAACGTGTTGCCCCGCTGGCTCGAGTGGAACACCACCGCGGTCTGCGCCATCTGGAAGTCGTTGCCCGCGAAGGTGTTGGCCTCGTCGTCGCCGTTGGGGCTCCCGTCGAGGTACACGCCCGCGGTGACGCGCACGAAGGTGTTGCCGAGCACGGTGAGGTTCCCGGAGTCCTTGAGCCCGAGCCCCATCCCCGCCGCGCCCGTCGCCTCCGCGATGACGTTGCCCCGCAAGGTCACGTTGTGGCTGTACATCACGAACACCCCCACCACGTTGTCGACGAAGCGGTTGCGCTCGACGGTACAGCCCGAGCTGTACATGAGGTGCGTGCCGTAGCGCCCGTGCTCCACGCGGTTGCCGACCACGTGGTTGTCCGGCGAGTACCAGACCACCACGTCGCGGCTGGCGCTCACGGCGTTGCCCTCGACCCGCGAGTCGCGCGTCTCCCAGAGGCGGATCCCGTCGCCTCGCAGCCCGAGGGCCGCCTCGCCGGTGCCCACCACCACGTTGCCGCGCACCAGCACGCGGCGCGCCTCGGACACCAGGATGCCGTAGACCGCCCGCACGACGCGCACGCCCTCGACGCGCACGTCGTCGGCCTCGACGCTCACGGCCGCGTCCTCGAGGTCATAGCGCCCGCCGGAGCCGTCGACGGTGACGCCCAGGAGCGACGCGCCGCGGCCCGCGACGCGCACGGTGGTCCCCTCGCCGTTGGAGCGGACCACCGCGCGCGCGCTGCCCCACACCGTGATCGCGCGGGCCACGCGCACGGGGCCGCGGTAGTCGCCGTCCTCGAGGCAGAGCGCGCTGCCGTCGGGGGCGCGATCGACCGCGGCCTGCAGGCCGGCGCCCGCCGCGACGGCCTCGCAGCGCGGCGGCCGCGCGATCGGCGGGATGGTGTGGAGGCGGGAGACCCGAGCGCCGCCGCACACCCGAGGGCCCATGGTCGCGCCCACGGCGATCGCGCCCGCGACGACGGCGAGGACCGTGGCTCTCTGGGCGGCGGCGCGCATGGGCTCTCCTTCGGGGGTGCAGCGGCTCCGTGTGGTTCAGCGCGCGGGGCGACGGGCCGAGAGCGCCACCGCACCGACCGCGGGTGCGCGCGCGGGCGCAGCGGCCGCCGCGGGCGCGGGGGCGGCGGGCGCCGCGGCGGCGGGCTCGACCCGGACGTAGCCGGCCATCTCCAGGTG
>CBIHPK010000035.1:0-52963 GCA_966211675.1 uncultured Myxococcaceae bacterium | reverse complement strand
CCTCGCGGTCGTACCGGGGACTCCTCGCCGACGGCCTCGCGGTCGTACCGGGGACTCCTCGCCGACGGCCTCGCGGTCGTACCGGGGACCCCTCGCCGGAGCCCTCAGCCCGGCCGACCGCTGGGCTGCTCGAGCCCTCGCAGCAGGCCGTTGGCCACCGGGTGCGCCCGGAGCATCGCCTTCACCGCGTCGCCCTCCTCGCCCAGCGTCGCCAGGATCGTCGCGATCTCCGCGCCCACGGACACCGCCCTCAGCTGCAGCCGCTGCGCGGTCACCTGGCTCTCGCTCTCCAGCGCGTCGAGCGTCGCCTGCACGGCGTCGCGGCGCTCCTCCAGCGCGGCCACGGTGCGCTGCTGGGCGCTGCGCCCGCTGCCCACGCCGTCGAGCACCGAGCGCACCGCGCGCCACCGCGAGGCCAGCGCCCCGAGCTCCTCCAGCTGCGCCGCGCGCTCCACGGTGATCGCCCTCGGGTTGCTCGGAACCGCCCCTACCGAGTCCCACGCCAGCGCCAGCGCCTGCAGCACCTGCACCTCGTCGCGCTTCGCCTCCCGCTCCCGGGCCTCCATCGCCTGCGCCCGGCTCGTCAGGCCCTCGTGCTCCACCAGGATCTGCCGCAGCTCGCTCAAGAGCTCCTCACGCTCGCGCTGGTGGCGGCGGTCGCGCTCGGTGAGCTCGATCATCATGCCGCGGCGGTCCTCCTCGAGGGAGCGCAGCCGCTCGACGCTGGCGCTGTAGCGCTGCAGCAGCTCGCGCATCGCCTCGGGCATCTCGGTCTTGGAGAAGGCCGCCTCCGCCGCGGCGTGGAAGGTCGCCACCTGCTGCCGAAGCGTCGGGATCGACACCGACGACGGCGCCACGCTCCGCTTCAGGGCCATCAGGGTCGTCTCGCCCGCACCCTCGCGCTCGATGGGGGCCGCCGTGGGCCGCGCCGCCGGGGCCATCGCCGTGGACTCCTGCTCCAGGATGCTGGCCAGCACCTCCAGCACCTCCGCGGCGCTCGCCGGGCGCGCGGCCGGGTCCTTCTGCATGAGCGAGAGCACCAGGGCGTCGAGGGCGCCGGGCACCGACGGCAGCCGCGTCCGGATCGACGGCGGCGCGGTGCGGGCGTGGTGCTCGATGAGCTGGTGCACGGTGCCGTTGAAGGGCAGCGCGCCGGTGACCATCTCGAAGAGCATCACCCCGAGGGCGTAGAGGTCGCTGGCCGGTCCGCAGGACTCTCCTCGCGCGAGCTCCGAGGAGAGGTACTCGGGCGTGCCGAAGATCTCCCCGGGCATGGTGAGCCGCACCTCGCTGCGCATGTGCACGATGCCGAAGTCGAGCACCTTCACCCGCAGCGCGCCGGAGGGGTCGCGCACCAGGAAGACGTTCTCGGGCTTCACGTCGCGGTGCACCACGCCGAGCGAGTGCGCCCGGCCCAGGGCGTGGCACACGGGGATGGCGATCTCCACGGCCTCTCGCACCCCGAGCGGACCCGACTGCATCCGCTCGGCGAGGCTCTCTCCCTCCAGGAACTCCATCACCAGGAAGACCCGGTTGCCCTCCTCGGCGACGTCCCAGATGTCCACGATGTTGGGGTGCTTCAGCAGGTTGGTGGCCTGCGCCTCGCGCACGAAGCGCTCGCGCATCACCGGGTCGCGGGTGAGCTCCGCGGAGAGCAGCTTCAGCGCCACGTCGTGCCGCAGGATCACGTGCCGCGCCCGGTACACCTGCCCCATGCCGCCCGCCCCGACGCGACGCAGGATCTTGTACCGCGACGCGAGCGTGCGCCCCACCATCGGGTCCGGAGGCGCCTCCAGCGCGGCCCCGTCGACGGGGCATGTGGCGGTCGCGTCGTCGTACCGGGCCTGGCAGCGGGGGCAGTGCTTCATCGGGGCGACCGGCATTGGCCACCCTCGATCGAGGGCCTGTCAAGTCTGTGACGGGAGCCGATGGCCCGCGGTCGGCGGTGGGGTGCGGTCCGTGTGCCCGGGCGCGAGGGCGCTGGTATGCTGCGCGCGAGTGGATCAGCACCGCACCGACACCTCCGCCTTCCTTGCCGCGAACGTTGATTGCAGTGCGACCGCGCGGCTCCTCGTCGCGGAGGACGATCGTCCCCCTCGGGTGGTGGTGCTGCCGGCGGGGGCGGAGGTGCGCATCGGCCGGGCGGAGTTCGTGGAGGTCTCGCTGGAGGACCACCGGGCCTCGAGGGTGCACGCGGTGCTGGGCTTCGACGGGCGCTCGGTGACCGTGCGCGACGAGGGCAGCAGCAACGGCACCTTCGTGGCGGGCGCGCGGGTGCACGGCTCGCGGCGGGTCGAGGACGGCGAGCGCATCGAGATCGGCACCTCCAAGATCATCGTGCTGCTCACGCTGAACGCCGCGCCCCGCGCCCAGGCGCCCGAGCGGATCGTGGCCTCCGACGAGGTGGTCGCGGTGGACCCGGCGACGGTGGGGCTCTTCGCCCTGGTGCGCCGCCTCGCCGCGAGCGACCTGCCGGTGCTGGTGCAGGGCGAGACCGGCGTGGGCAAGGAGCTGGTGGCGCGCGCGCTGCACCGCGGGTCGGCGAGGGCGAAGCGGCCCTTCGTGGCCATCAACTGCGCGACGCTGACCGAGTCCCTCGCCGCGAGCGAGCTCTTCGGCCACGAGAAGGGGAGCTTCTCCGGCGCCGACGCGCGCAAGATCGGGGTCTTCGAGAGCGCCGACGGGGGCACGCTGCTGCTCGACGAGGTGGGGGAGCTCTCGCCGGCCAACCAGGCCCTGCTGCTGCGGGCGCTGCAGGAGCGGTCCATCAGCCGGGTGGGCTCGGTGCGGCCGGTTCCGGTGGACGTTCGCATCGTGGCGGCCACCAACCGAGACCTCGCGATGGAGGTCGAGCAGGGGCGCTTCCGGCAGGACCTCTACTTCCGCATCAACGGCGTCACGGTGCAGGTCCCCTCGCTGCGCTCCCGCCCGAGGGACATCCTGCCGATGGTGGAGCAGGTGCTCGCGAGCCGAGGGGGGCGCTGGCGCCTGGGGCCCGGGGTCGCCGCCGCGCTGGAGGCGCACCCCTGGGCGGGCAACGCGCGCGAGCTCCGCCACGTCGTCGAACGGGGCATGGCGCTGGCCGAGCGCGACGAGATCCGCCTGGAGCACCTGCACCTGACCCCCTCGTCGACGCAGGGTCTCGTGACGCCCACGGACGAGCCCTCGGCCTTCCGTTCGAGGGTGGAGGACACCGAGCGTCGCACCATCGTGGCGGCGCTGGAGAGCGCCGGGGGCAACCAGTCGAGGGCCGCGAGGGAGCTAGGGCTCTCTCGCCGCTGCCTCATCACCCGCATGGAGCGCTATGGCCTCAAGCCCAGGCCGGTGAGCCAGCGTGAGAGCTGAGCGCGTCGCCGCGGCGCTGGTCCTCCTCGCGCTGCCGTGCTGCACGGTCGCCCTGGATTTCAGCCCCGGGGCGCTCCAGCCCTCGCTCGACGGCGGCGACCGCGACGCGCTCCCCGGCGTGGACGCGCCCGTGGACGCCGGGGCCGACGTCCTCGTCGACGCCGGGGGGTGCGACGGCCGCTGCGTGTGCGCCGCGGGCCAGGGCGACTGCGACGGCGTCGCCTCCAACGGCTGCGAGACCAGCCTGCTGGTGTCGGACCTGCACTGCGGCTCCTGCGGTCAGGCGTGCTCGGGCACCACGCACTGCCTCGACGGCGTCTGCCGCGGCGGCGGGTGCCGCGCCCCGCTGGTCGCCTGCGGCTCGCAGTGCGCCGACCTGCTCACGGACCCGCGGCACTGCGGGGTGTGCGGCGCGAGCTGCGGCCCCGGCGCGTCGCGGTGCTGCAACGGCGCCTGCGCGGCGCGGTGCCCTTGAGGGCGAGGCGATGATCGACGACGGCGCAGAGCTCGAGGGCCGGTATCGCATCCTGCGGCGCCTCGGCGAGGGCGGGATGGGGGCCGTCTACGAGGCGGAGCACACGGCCATCGGGAGGCGCGTGGCCATCAAGGTGCTGCACGCCCACGTCGCGAGGATGCCCGACGCGGTGAAGCGCTTCGCCCGCGAGGCGCGCGCGGCGGCGGAGATCGGGCACCCCAACATCGTGGAGGTCTTCGACACCGGGACGCACCTGGGAGAGCCCTTCCTGGTGATGGAGCTGTTGAAGGGAGAGACGCTCGCCGAGCGCCTCGCGAGGCCGGAGATGGTCCCCTGCGAGGAGGCCTGCGGGATCATCGGGTACGTGCTGTCGGCGCTCGCCGCGGCGCACGCCAAGGGGATCATCCACCGCGACCTGAAGCCGGAGAACGTGTTCCTGAGGGCGGGGGAGGGGGAGTCGTCGGTGAAGCTGCTGGACTTCGGCGTGTCGAAGTTCCGCCGCGCGGGCGCGACGCTGGAGCAGACGACGCAGGAGGGGGTTCCGCTGGGGACGCCGGCGTACATGGCCCCGGAGCAGTGGATGGGGCGGCGGGACATCGACCACCGGGCGGACCTCTTCGCGGTCGGCGTGATGCTCTACGAGCTGCTCACCGGCGGCCTCCCCTACGAGGGATCCAACCAGGGCGAGCTCTTCCTGGAGATCGTGCGCGGGTCGTCGCTGCCCATCGGCCCGAGCCTGCTCGAGGAGGACGTGCCCTCGGGCCTGGACGCGGTGGTGCTGCGAGCGCTCGACCGGGAGCGGGAGCGGCGGTTCTCCAGCGCGAGGGAGTTCCTCGACGCGCTGCGCCCCTACGGAGCGGCCTCGATCGAGGTGGTCGACGATCCCCCCGCGAAGGTCGAGGAGGACCCCGCGGTGGTCTCCTCGCGGCGGGCGCTGCGCGTGGCGCCGACCTACGCCGTCGCCCCCAAGCGGGGCGTCCCGATCGAGGTGGTGGGCACCGCGCTCGTCGTGCTGCTGAGCCTCGGCGCGGGGGCCTGGTGGCTCTCGCGCATGGCCCCGGCGCCCCGTCGCTCGGCGGTCGTCACGCGCTCCGTCGCCGCGGCGCCCGCGATGGTCCACGACGCTGGCGCGCCGGTGGTGGTGGCGCCTGTGAGGGAGGCGCCCCCGGTGGTCGTGGCGGAGGCGGAGGTCGACGCGGGTCGGCCGACCCGGCCGCGCACCCAGGGCAGGCGCCACCGAGCCCCCAGGACGCACCGCGCCTCGACCGGCGTCGATCGGCTGCCGCTGTCGCGCGACTTCGAGCCCTGATCGGGGGCGTCGGTGCCCGCGGGTCGGAGCCGGGGCGACCGCCGTCAGAACGATCCGAAGGCCGTCAGCGCCGCGCCGCCCGTCGTCGGGGCGACGAGGACCCGCGCCGTGGGGCCCTCGCTCCGCGGGGCGGCGCGGAGCCCCAGCACCAGCGCCGTGGTGCCCGCGGCGAGGGCGCCGAGGCCCAGCAGGTCGGCGGTCCACGAGAGCGCTCGGCCGCGGCTGGCGAGGGCCTGCACGCCGGGGTCGTCGACCCGATGCGAGGCGTAGTCGTGCTGTGTGGTGATGGCCACGACGCCCGTGATGGACGCGCCGAGGCATAGCGCTCCGCCGGTGATCACCATCGACCAGAACAGCCGCCGATCGGGCGTCGCGACGGGGCGCAGGACGGGCGGCGGCTCGACGCGCGGCGGCCCCGCGAGGGGAGGCGGCGGCAGCGGCGGCGGCGGCGTGAGGAGCGGCAGCGAGAGGGTCACCTCGCGCTCGTCGCCGGAGACCACCGTCACCTCGACCTGGCGGGGCTCGCGGCCCGGCGCGCTGGCCGTGAGGACGTGGGCGCCCGGTCCCACCGTGGCGCGGTCGGACTCCAGCGCTCGCCCGTCGAGCAGCACCGTCGCGTCGGAGGGGTCGCGCAGCACGCGGAGGCGGGCGACCAGCGGCTCCATCTGCGAGAGCGCCCGGACGGCGAGGTCGCGCTGCGGGGTGCTTCGGCCCTCGGTGGAGGCGAGGTAGCGACGGAGCGCGTCGATGGCCCGGGGGTAGTCGTGCAGCGCCTGGTAGGAGGCGCCGATGTTGTAGAGCACCGAGGCGCGCCCCGTGAGCTCGTGGGCGCGCTCGAACTCCGCCAGCGCGCCGCGGGCGTCCCCGGCCTCGAAGAGGCTGACGGCGCGGTCGAAGTGGACGCGCGCCTCGGCCGTGACGGGGCTCTCCTGGGCGAGCGCCGCGGGGCTCGCGCCGAGCGCGGCGGACAGGACGACGACGGCGAGCCGGCGCTGGTGGGACTCGCGGCTCAGGAGCGGCCCGCTGCCGCGACGACACTCGGGGTGGTCCATGGTGGAGCTTCGCTTCGGGCGCACTGTGCCGCCGAGCGGAGGCGCGCGTCCATTCCCCTTCAGCGACGGGCGATCCGATCGCGGCTGTCCCGATCGTGCACAGCGTCGGCCCATGTGTGCAGATCGCGCACAAAGGCTTCTTTTCAAGCGGGTTGGTGTGTCGTGGCCCGATGTGGGAAGAAGGACCGTCGCTGAGCGGTCGCCTATTCCTTCCTAAAGGGCGATCTGGAGATGAGTTGATGCCGAGACGACGATCCGTCGTGATTCTGTGTTGTGCCCTCGTGGCGGGCTGTAGCGATGAGATGGCCCCGAGCGATGCGCAGGTGATGGACGACAACGCCATCGCGTTCCAGGACGGGCCCGACGCGGGCGACGCGGTCGTCGACGATCGGGGCCGCTCGGACGCCGCCGCGGTCGACGTCGCGCCCGAGGACCGCCCGCTGCCCCGCGACGCCGACGAGCGCGACGGCGCGCTGACGGACGCCTCGGTCGCGGTCGACCACTCCCCGATCGACGCGGGCGTCGCCGACGCAGGATCGATGGATGTCCCGCGCGCCGACGCTGGAGCGGGCGACGTCGTGGACGCGGGCGACAGCCGACCCTCCTCCGACGTGCCCTCGACGGACGTGCCTCGCGACGTGCCCTCGACGGACGTGCCCCGCGACGTTCCCTCGACGGATGTGCCCTCGACGGATGTGCCCCGCGATGTGCCCTCGACGGACGTGCCGCGCGACGTCCCCTCGACGGACGTGCCGAGCTGCACCGGGGCGGCGCCCGTGGTCACGGTGTCTGCGCCGACGAGCGGCCAGGAGATCGAGACCTGCAGCGCCGCGGGCCTGCCCGTCTACTACGACTTCACGGCCTCGGTGACGGCCTCCGCCACGGTGCGCTCGGTGACCGCGCGCTGGATCACCCCGGACGGCCTCGAAGCCCCTCCGCCGGCCTCGCTCTCCGCGGCTCCCTATGCCTTCCGCCGGCAGGTGGGAGGCCCCTCCGCCGGTACGCCCGCGCTCTCGGTCTTCGGCGTCCGCGGCGGCTGGCGGGTGGAGTTCACCGCCACCGACGCGTGCGGCCGCAGCACCACCGCGTCGCAGACCTTCTCCCTCATCTACACCCCCCGTCGGTGCCCCAACCCATGACCACCTCCTTCGATCGTTCGCGACTCCGCCTCGGGCGGCACCACGGCCTCGCGGCCCTCTTCGCCTTCGCGATGGCGGCGTCGCTCCCCACGGCGGCGAGCGCCCAGGGCCGGTGCTCGTGCAACAACGGCTGTCACCAGTACCCGGGGCAGTGCGTGCAGCCCGGCTCGTCCGCCTGCGAGGCGGGCTTCGCGCCCTTCTGCGAGACGCGCGCCTCGTCGTGCCCCAACGTGGGCTGGGTCTCCTGCGGCGGCGCCTGCACCTGCGTGCGCATCTCGCCCCTCGACGCCGGCACGCCCGTGGACGTCCCCGCCTCGATGGACACCGGCACCCCCACGGACGCGCCCCCGCCCAGGGACGTCCCCGCCACGATGGACACCGGCTTCCCCGTCGACGCGCCCGTGTCCATGGACGCGCGTCCCGCCTCGGATGTCCCG
Source organism: uncultured Myxococcaceae bacterium (assembly GCA_966211675.1). Lineage (GTDB taxonomy): Bacteria > Myxococcota_A > Polyangia > Polyangiales > SCUS01. The sequence continues at coordinate 45,206 of CBIHPK010000035.1, read as the reverse complement.
GCCTCCATGGACGCCCGCGTGGGCACCGACGTGCTCGTCTCCATGGACGTCCCCGCGGGCTCCGACGCGCTGGTCTCCAGCGATGTCCGCCCCTCCGGCGACGCGCCGCCGGGCGTGGACGCGCCGCTCGTCGACCGCCCCGTGATCGCTCCGGACTCGACCCCCGTCGACCTCGACGGAGGCTCCCTCGCGGACGCTCCCGCGCTGGTCGACGGAGGCGCCACGGCCTCCGACGCGGTCGTCTCCACGGACGGCTGCGTGTGCGAGGGAGGCCTCTGCGTCGGCGGCGTCTGCTACCGCGAGCGCTGCACCTACCACCCCGAGCTCGGGTTCATCTGCGCCACGGCCGGGACCTCGTGTCGACTGACCGACGGCACCCCCATCTGCGTGCCGATCTGCGCGGGCGTGAACTGCGCGTCGGGCGAGTTCTGCGACGAGCGATCGAACGGGGCCTGCGTGGCCGACCGGTGCGCGTCCATCCAGTGCCCCATCGGGACCACCTGCGTGCACAACCAGTGCGGTCGCTGGAGCGGCGGCGACGGCGGAACCTTCATCCCCGAAGACGGCGGGACCTTCGCGGAGGACGGCGGCACGGGCGCTCCCCCGACGGCCACGGACGACGGCTGCGGCTGCCGGGCGGGCCAGGTCGGAGCGCCGGGCGGAGCGTGGGGCGCGCTGCTGCTGGGGCTGATCGGCCTCGGCGGCCGGCGTCGCCGTCGCAGCGCCTGAGGCGCTTCAGTTTACCGGGGAGTGTAAGGAGAGGGCCCCTCGTCGAGGGACGAGGGGCCGACAGAGCGGGGGGAGGGGGAGTTCAGCGGCAGGAGCCGAAGCGGCAGACCTGGCCGGTGCCGCACGCGCGGCCGCAGGCGCCGCAGTTGCGGACGTCGCTCTGGAGGCTGGCCTCGCAGCCGTCCGAGGTGGTGCCGTTGCAGTTGGCGTAGCCGGGGTAGCAGGCGCCGATGGCGCAGGCGCCGGCCGCGCAGACCGGCGTCGCGTTGGCGAGGCGGCAGGTGTTGTTGCAGGCGCCGCAGTTGGTGAGGCTGGTGGTGAGGTTGGTCTCGCAGCCGTTGCCCGCGTTGCCGTCGCAGTTGCCGTAGCCGCTCTCGCAGCTGCCGCCGCAGGTGCCGACCATGCAGGTGCGGACCACGTGGGGCGCCGACGCGCAGACGTTGCCGCAGCGGCCGCAGTTGTCCGGGTTGGTCTGCAGGTTGATGCAGTTGCCGGTGGCCGAGCAGTAGGTCGTGCCCGCCGGGCAGGACGAGACGCAGGCGCCGGCCGAGCAGAAGGTCCCCGCGGCGCAGCGGGTGCCGCAGGTGCCGCAGTTGGTGTTGGTGGTGGTCGGGGTCTCGCAGCCGTCCGACGTGCGGCCGTTGCAGTTGCCGAAGCCCGCGCTGCAGGAGCCGATGGCGCAGGCGCCGGCGGTGCAGGTCGGCGTCGCGTTGGCGAGCGCGCAGGCCGAGCCGCAGGAGCCGCAGTTGGCGACGCTGGTGGTGGTGTTCACCTCGCAGCCGTTGGAGGCGAGGCCGTCGCAGTTGCCGAAGTTGGGGTTGCAGGTCGCCACCGCGCAGGCGCCGCCGGTGCAGGTCGGCGTGGCGTTGGCGAGCGAGCAGGCCGCCCCGCAGGTGCCGCAGTTGGCGACGCTCGCGCTCAGGTCGACCTCGCAGCCGTTGCCGGCGTTGCTGTCGCAGTTGGCGTAGGAGCCGTTGCAGGTTCAGCCGCAGGTGCTCGACGCGCAGGTGCTCGACGCGTTGGAGGGGACCGCGCAGGTGCGGCCGCACGCGCCGCAGTTGAGCGTGTCCGTCGAGAGGTCGTTGCAGGTCTGCGTGCCCGCGCAGTAGCTGGTCGGCGACGAGCAGGCGGCGACGCAGGTGCCGTCGGAGCAGAAGCTGCCGGTCGTGCAGGCGGTGCCGCAGGCGCCGCAGTGGCTGTTGGTGTCGAGCGGGGTCTCGCAGCCGTTGGCCACGTTGCCGTCGCAGTTGCCGAAGCCCGCGTCGCAGGTCGCGACGCCGCAGCGCCCGGCGGCGCAGACGCCGGTGCCGTTGGCCGGGCGGCAGGAGGTGTTGCAGGTGCCGCACGCGCTCACGGTGCTGGTCAGGTTGACCTCGCAGCCGTCGCTCGGGTCGCCGTTGCAGTCGCCGAAGCCGACCTCGCAGGCCACGATGCCGCAGGCGCCGGTGGTGCAGGCGCCGGTCGCGTGGGCCGGGGCGCAGGCGCGGCCGCAGGCGCCGCAGGCGGTGACGCTGGTGCCCAGGTTGGACTCGCAGCCGTTGGCGGCGTTGCCGTCGCAGTCCGCGAAGCCGGTGTTGCAGGTGAACCCGCAGGCGCCCGCGCGGCACGAGGCCGAGGCGTTGGAGAGGGCCGGGCAGACGGTGCCGCACATGCCGCAGTTGGAGGCGTCGGTCTGGAAGTCCGCGCACACGCCGGTGGCCGCGCAGTAGGTGGTGCCCGCGGGGCACGAGCTCTGGCAGGTGCCGCCGGCGCAGCGGGTCCCGGCGGCGCAGACGACGCCGCAGGCGCCGCAGTTGGTGTTGGAGGTGGTCGGGGTCTCGCAGCCGTCGGCGGCCATGGCGTTGCAGTCCGCCGAGCCGGCGTTGCACGAGGCCACCACGCAGGCGCCGGCCGCGCAGGCCGCCGTCGCGTTGGGAACATTGCACGTGTTGCCGCAGGTGCCGCAGGCCCCGACGGTGGTGTTGAGGTCCGTCTCGCAGCCGTTGGCGGGGTTGCCGTCACAGTCGCCGAAGCCCGTGTCGCAGCGGGCGACGGTGCAGGTCCCGGCGGCGCAGCCGGCCGTCGCGTGGGGCAGCGCGCACGCGTGGCCGCAGGCGCCGCACGCGGAGGCGGTGGTGTTGAGGTTGGTCTCGCAGCCGTTGGCGGCCATGGCGTCGCAGTTGCCGAAGCCCGCGGTGCAGGTGATGCCGCACGCTCCGCCGGAGCAGGTGCCCGCGCTGTTGGCGGGCGAGGGGCACGCGTTGCCGCAGGTGCCGCAGTTGGAGAGGTCGCTGGAGGTGTTCACGCAGATCTGCAGGTCGGGGCAGAAGGTCGTGCCCGTGGGGCAGGAGCTCACGCACATCCCGTTGGAGCAGCGGGTGCCGGCGGCGCAGGCGCTGCCGCAGGCGCCGCAGTTGGCGTTGGTGTTGAGGGCGGTCTCGCAGCCGTTGGCGGCCATGGCGTCGCAGTTGCCGAAGCCCGTGTCGCAGGAGGCCACGGTGCACGCGCTCGCGGCGCAGCCGGCCGTCGCGTGGGCGAGGGTGCAGGAGGTCCCGCAGGCGCCGCAGGCGGTGACGGTGGCGGCGAGGTCGGTCTCACAGCCGTTGCTCTGGTCCGAGTCGCAGTCGCCGAAGCCGGTGTTGCAGGTGCCGACGCCGCAGGTGCCCATGGTGCAGGCGCCCCCCGCGTGGGCGAAGGTGCAGGCGTTGCCGCAGCGGCCGCAGTCGGTGGTGCTGGCGTTGAGGTCGGCCTCGCAGCCGTCGGCGGCCATGCTGTTGCAGTCGGCGCGGCCGGCGTTGCACGAGGCGACGGTGCAGGCGCCCATCACGCAGGCCCCGACGGCCCCGGCGGGAGCGCAGGCGGTGCCGCAGGCGCCGCAGTTGGCCATGCTGGAGCTGGTGTCCACGCACGCGCCGGCGCAGAGGGTGGTGCCGGTGGGACAGCTCGGCGCGTCGGTGGTGGCGCCGTCGGTGGTGGCGCCGTCGGTGACCTCGCCGTCGGTGGTGGCGACGTCGGTGCTGGGGACGTCGGTGCTGGGGACGTCGGGGGTCGCGCCCGTGTCGACGCCCACGTCACCGGTCGCGGTGTCGGTGGTCGCGGCGTCGCGTCCCGTGTCGGTGGTCGCGGCGTCGGCCGCCACGTCCACGACCGGGACATCCGTCGGACCGCCGACGACGCTCTCCGGCGTACAGCCGAGCGCCGTGACCTGCACGGCAAGGAAAGAAACCATGATGAATCGCTTCACTGAAACCTCCTCGAAGATCGCGGTGAAGAAGGACTTCCCCCGCGCGCGAGCGGGCCGGGTGCGAGTCATGTGCCGCGGGGGAATGCCCCTCAGGACGAGCGGGAGACGCCGAACGGACGAGGCGCGAGCGGGAGGCCCCTGTGCAAGCGGGTGGGTCGAGATCCCACAGGGGGTGTGCACGCTTCGTACGCTGCGGCTTGATTGACGCCCGTGTTCGAGGGCGCCTCTGGAGGGAGGGGCTCAGCGCTCCCGTTCGATCACGTAGTCGACCAGCGACTGGAGCACCGCGCGGTGCACGCTCGGCTTCATCCACGACCACGACGAGAGCATCGCGCCCGCGGCGGAGGCCCTCTGCCTCGCCACCGCTCGGGCGTAGTCGAGGCTGTCGTGCCGGTCGATCTGCGAGAGCAGCCACTCGACGTCGTCGCGGGTCTTGGTGCGGGTGACGTCCTCCACCAGGGCGTCGAGCGTGGCCCTCGCGGCGGCGTCGAGGTGGCCCTCCGCGGCGAGCTGCGGGACTAACCCTCGCAGCCGTCCGGCGAGGTCGTCGCGCGCCGGGTCGACGGTGTCGGGCCTCGGTCGGTCGAGGATCTCCAGCGCCCGCTCCCGATCGGCCGGGACCATGGAGCGCAGGGCGTGAAGCAGGATGAGCGTGTGCTTGCCCTCCCAGAGGTCGCCGGCGATCTCCTTGCCGTAGTCCGCCTCGCGCCCCTGGAGGTTGAGCACGTCGTCCTGGATCTGGAACGCCGCCCCCAGCGCTCCCGCGAAGTCATGGAGCGCGGCGAGCACCTCCGCGGAGGCGCCCGCGACGATGGCCCCGATGCGCATCGGGGCGATGAAGCTGTACCAGCCGGTCTTCTGGTCGACCATGGCGAGGTAGTCGTCGTCCGTGAGGTCCCAGCGGGCGTGGCGCACCCAGTCGAGCTCGACCGCCTGCCCCTCGGCGGACTCTCGCGCCATCACCGCGACGGTCTCGAGGATGCGCAGCGCCCGGCCCATGTCGAGCCGGTGCATGTTGTCGAGCAGGGGCTGCAGCGCCAGCGCGAGCATGGCGTCGCCGACGTTCACCGCGATGGGGACGCCGTGAAGTCGTTGCAGGGTGAGGGCGTCGCGGCGCTTCTCCGAGCGGTCCTCCACGTCGTCGTGGATGAGGAAGGCGTTGTGGTAGAGCTCGAGCACCGCGGCGCTGGGGAGCGCGCCCTCGAGCGGCCCTCCGAGCGCCCGGCACGAGGCGACGCAGAGCGCGGGGCGCAGCCCCTTGGCGTCGCGCATCGGGTAGTCGAGCATCAGGTCGTAGAGCACCCGCGAGGCGCGCGAGTCCTGCGGCACCATCGCTCGGATCTCCTCGAGCACCATCGCCCTGCACTCCGCGAGGTACTTCGCGAGGTCGACCCCGTCCGCGTCGTGGGACACCGCCGCCGCTCCTTATCCGTCGTTGAACAGCGGGAGCAGGTCTTCGAGGTCCTCGAGGACGTGGTCGGGCCTCGCCCGGATGAGCTCCTCGCGGCGGCCGTGGCCCCAGGTGGCGGCGGCGGTGCGCACGCCCGCGGCCTTGCCCGCGAGCACGTCGCGCAGGGTGTCGCCCACGAGCAGGCAGCGGTCCGGCGGCGCCTCCGCGCGGCGCAGCAGCAGGTGCAGCAGGTCCGGCGCGGGCTTCGGCGGGAGGGCGGTGCCGGCGGTCCCCTCGATGGCGCGGAAGTGCTGCGCGATGCCGAGGTGCTCGCAGACCGAGCGCGCGGTGACGCTGCGCTTGGCCGTCGCGACCGCGAGCCACGGCGCGGGCTGCAGCAGCGAGAGGGCCTCCAGGGTCTCGCGCACCCCCGGGTAGAGCCGCGTGTTCTGGTGGCCGAGGGTCTCGTAGCGGTCGCGGTACGCGAGGGCGAAGCGGTCGAACTCGGCGCTGGTGCTGTCCGGCGCGGCGAGCGCGAAGATGGCCTCGAGGGGCGAGCCGTCGACGAGGCGGTGCACCGGGTGCTCGGTGTGCACCCCGACGTCCGCGAAGGCGAACTCCAGCGCGAGGGTGATGTCCTGCGCGGAGTCCGCGAGGGTGCCGTCGAGGTCGAAGAAGACGGCCGTGAAGCGGGGTGCTCGCATCGGGAGGGCGCGCAGGATGCCGCGACATCGGCCCGCGGGGCAACGTCGCGCCGCGCTACAGCCCCGGCACCACGAAGGGCACGCCGTGGTTCACCGTGGCGCCGTCGCCCACCTGGCCGAAGCCGTTGCCGCCCCAGCAGCGCACCGCGCCGTCGCCTGTTCGGGCGCAGGTGTGCACCTCGCCCGCGGTGACGGAGACCGCGCCCGCGACGCTCGCCGGGATGGGCGCCGGTCGGTCGATGGCGGTCCCGTCGCCGAGCTGACCGAAGGCGTTGCTGCCCCAGCAGCGCAGCGTGTGGTCGACCATCCGGGAGCAGCCGTGGAAGGCCCCGAGGCCCAGGTCGAGCGCCCCCGCGAGGCCCACGACGGTCACCGGGGTGGTGCGGCTGAGGCGCGTCCCGTCGCCGAGCTGGCCCGTGTCGTTGCGCCCCCAGCAGCGCACCGAGCCGTCGTCGAGGCGCGCGCAGCTCCGGTAGGGCCCGAGCGCCAGCGCCGCGGCGCCACGGAGGCCCGCCACGGCGGCGGGGCGGTAGTGCGTCTCCACGTAGCCGTCGCCCACCTGGCCGAAGTTGCTCGCGCCCCAGCAGCGCACCGTCGTGTCGGCGAGGCGCACGCAGGTGTGCAGGTTGCCCGCCTCGACCTCCTCCACCCCCGCCACGCCCGGGACCGCCCCCGCGAAGGCGCGCGTGGTGGCCGTGCCGTCGCCGAGCTGTCCGTGGGTGTTGTCGCCCCAGCAGCGCGCGGTGGCGTCGCTCATGCGGGCGCAGGTGTGGCCCTCGCCGAGCGCGAGCTGCAGGGCACCGGAGACGCCGGGCACGGTCACCGGGACGCCGCTGTTTCGGCGGGTGTTGTTGCCGAGCTGTCCGGAGCTGTTGAGCCCCCAGCAGCGCACGGTGCCGTCGTCGCGGCGGGCGCAGGAGTGGGCGTGGCCGACCACCACCTCCACGACGCGGTCGAGGCCGACGACGGTGACGGGCGTCGGGCGGTGCGTGAGGGTGCCGTCGCCGAGCTGTCCGAACTGGTTCCAGCCCCAGCAGCGGACGGTGCCGTTGGAGGCGCGGGCGCAGGTGTGGGCGAAGCCCGCGGAGACCGTCGAGACCGGCGGGCTCAGCTCCATGGCGGAGACGCGCCGCACCGGCGGGACGTCCGAGGCGCGAGGCGCGAGGAAGGCGCGAGCGTCGGGACCGACCCCGGCGTCCGAGGGGTGGTCGTCGCGGTAGCGGGAGAGCGCGAACCAGCCGCCCGTGAGGATGGCCCCGCCGAGCAGGAGCCCCACCACCGCGGCGCCGAGCAGCGACGGGGACCTGGGCGGCGGCGGCGCGGGCGCGAAGGGCGGCGGGTACGGCGTGCCCTGCACCGAATACATGGGCTGGTATGAGGGCGGCGGCGCGGAGGGCGGCGTGGCGGGCGCGCCCTGCATCGAGGGCCACGGGCCCACGCCGGAGACGGGCATGGCCATGGTGGGCGGGACGACCGATCGGCGAGGGCCGTCGACGGTGGAGAAGGCCGCGGTGGACTGCGGTCCGAGGAGCACCGGGGTGAGGCCCGCGAGGGCCTCGGCGGCGTCGCGGTAGCGCTGCTGCGGGTCGCGCGCGACGCAGCGGGCGAACCAGGCGTCGAAGCCGGGCGGCAGCGAGGCGCCGAGCTCTCGGGCGCGGTCGCTCGCGGGGTCGATGGGCTCGCCGAAGAGCTCGCGCAGCACGCGCTCGACGGGCGCGTCGGGGACGTTGCCGGCGCGCCAGTACGAGCGCCCGGTGAGCAGCTTGAAGGCCAGCAGGCCCATGGACCAGACGTCCGCCGCGGGGGTGACCTCGCCGCGCTGCGCCTGCTCCGGGGCCATCCAGAGGGGCGTCCCCACGGCGGAGGTCTGGCGCATCGGGGCGCCCTGCTCGGAGGACTCGTCGAGGGCCTTGGCGATGCCGAAGTCGAGGAGCTTCACCGTGAAGGGCACGCCCTCCCGGCGAGGGACGCACAGGAAGACGTTGTCGGGCTTCAGGTCGCGGTGCACGAGGCCCGCGCGGTGCGCGGCGGCGAGCGCGTGCCCGAGCTGGCGGAAGACCTCCAGCACCTCCGCGGGGGGGAGCGACCCGCGGCGCTTCAGGGTGTGGCTGAGGTCCTCGCCGCGGAGGTGCTCCATGACGATCCACGGGACGCCCTCGTCGTCGAAGCCGGCGGCGAGCACCTGCACCACGTGGTCGCTGTCGATGCGAGCGCTGGCGCGGGCCTCCTGGAGGAAGCGCTCCCGCCCTCGCGGGTCTCGCAGCAGCCGGGCGTGCATCACCTTGAGCACCCGGTCGGCGCCGGTGGAGAGCTGCGTCACGCGGTAGAGCGTGCCCATGCCGCCGCGGGCGATCTGCTCCTCGACGCGGTAGTCCGTCGCCACGACGGTGCCGGGCGCGAGCGGTTGGGCCAGGCTCATCGGGCGCGGATGCTACCGCGGCTTGCAGCGTGTAGGGTGAGTCGACGATGGCAGACCAGCACGACGCGGGGGCCGACCTCCAGGCGATCACCGACGCGCTCCAGCGCGCCATCGACCGCGACGAGAACGTCCAGATCGTGCGCGGCGCCCTCGGCACGCACCCGACCTGGAACGGCTTCCCCCTCGCGCTCGGCGACGAGCTGGTGATGGTGCGCTCGCTCCATGAGTTCGCGGTCAACGGCTTCGCGGTGCTGCGCCTGCGGGACATCACCGCCGTGCTCTCCACGGACGCCGAGCGCTTCTTCGAGCGGGTGCTGCGCGCCGAGGGGTCGCTGGACGAGGCCCCGGTGGCGAGGGCGGTCCCGCTGCGCTCGTGGCGCTCGGTGCTGGAGGCGGCGAGGCTGCACTACCGCCACGCGATCATCGAGTGCGAGCGCCCGGAGGGCGGGGACTTCTACCTGGGCGAGCTCGCGGGCGTCGACGGCGACGAGGCCACGCTCCACTACATCCAGGTCAACGGGATGAAGGAGAAGGCGCTCACCCGAGTCGCGCTCGACGACATCACCCTGGTGCGCTTCGACGAGCGCTACGTGAACCTCTTCGGCCGCTACGCCCACGGCGAGGACCACCACTGAGAAGGTCCGCATAGACCTGCTGCGCCCCTCTGATGCAGCGGTCGGCCGCGCTCGAAATACCCCGCGTATGTCTCGCGCGGCCTCCCTCGCCTCGGGGTGCTCGCGACGGTCTATGCGGACCTTCTGGTCCATGCTCTGAGGGGGAGTCCCGGGGGCCATACGCTGAGCCCCCGGGGGCCATACGTCGAGCCCTCCCTGGCACGCGTGCTGCTCAAGGGTCGGGCACGTCCCGATCGCGGCGCCGCCTGGCGCGCAACGGCGGGGCGGTGGGGCGGTCCGACGAAGCCGCGCGTGGTGCGCGGGACTCGCGGCGCCGTCATCGCGAGGTCACGCCATGAGCAAGCAGTACATCCGCATCGAGCACCTCTCCTTCGTCCGCGCGCTCACCCTGGCCGGCGCCATCGCCGCGCTCCCGGCCTGCGGAGCGAGCGCGGGCGGACCGGTCACCACCACCCGCGCCGACGGCGGCACGACGGTCCCCTCCGACGGCGGAGCCAGCACCCCTCCGACCGGCTCCTCCGCGCGCTGCGCGACCCTGTGCGCCAACGCCCGCGCCGCGAGCTGCGGCGCCTTCAACGAGCAGTGCGTCGCGGCCTGCCAGGCCTGGGTCAACGGCCTCCCTGCGCGCTGCGCCTCGCAGACCGGCGCGTACTTCGCCTGCGCCGCGGCGGCGAGGGTCGCGTGCGGGGACGACGGAGCGGAGGTCCAGGGATGCGACGCGGAGGCTGGCGCGCTGGGAGAGTGCGTCGGCGTCGATCCCGCCCCCGCCGACGCCGGAGCCGAGCCCTCGCCCTCCGAGCGATGTCTCCCCGACTCGGCCATCCCCGACGACATCGCGGCGACGATCTGCGCCAGCCTCCCCGCGAGGCCCGTTCCCCACGACTGCCCCGGAGGGGCGCCCTCGGCCGACTGCGTCGCCTCCCCCGGGGGCGAGGCCAACGTGTTCTGCTGCGCCCGCTGACTTGAAGCGCGGCCTCCGCGCGAATCGAGCAGCGTCGGCTCAACGCGCTACAACGCGCCCGCGATGTTCGCCCTCGACAAGCCCGTCGGACCCACCGCCGCCCAGAGCCTCGTCGCGCTCCGAGAGAGCGACCCCTCGCTGCGCGGGGTGAAGCTCGGCCACGCCGGCCGCCTCGACCCCATGGCCGAGGGGCTGCTCACGGTGCTGGTGGGCGAGGAGAACCGCGCCGTCCACAGCCTCCGAGGGCAGTCCAAGACCTACGAGCTCGACGTGCTCCTCGGGCTCGCGAGCGACTCCTTCGACGCCCTCGGGATGCTCTCCGCGCCGGTCGACACCGCGCTCGACGAGGGTGTCATCGCCCTCGCGTGCTCCCGCTTCGGGGGCGATTACCCGCAGAGGTATCCGCCCTTCTCGCAGGCCCGCGTCGGCGGCGTGTCGCTCCTCGCGTCGAGCCGCGCGGGCGTCGCGGTCGAGCGCCCGGTGGCGTCGCGGACGCTCCACGAGCTCAGCCTCCTCGGGGTGGGTCCGCTCGACCTCGCGGCGGCCTGCGAGCGCGCCCTCCCTCGCATCGCCCGGGTGCGCGGGGACTTCCGCCAGGAGGCCATCACCGCCCGCTGGCGAGAGCTCGCCGCCGAGCGCCCCGACGCGCGGCTCACGGTGGCCTCGCTGCGGGTGCGCTGCTCCGCCGGGACGTACATGCGCTCGCTCGCCGACGACCTCGGCGCGGCGCTGGGGGTTCCGGCGCTGGCGTGGCGCATCCGGCGCACCGAGGCCGGTGGGCTCACGCTCGACGGAGCGCGCACGCTGCCGGTGACGTGACTACGGGGGCGGCGCGATGGGCGCGCAGGTCGACACGCCCGCGCCCACGATGCGGAAGCCGATGTCGGTCATGTAGCGGGTGTCGATCGATCCGTCCGAGGGGCGGTAGCGGGTGACGTTGGTGGTGCGCCCGCCGAGGGCCGACGGGGCGGTGTAGAGGTAGAAGTCGCCGCCCCAGAAGGAGAAGGCCCACGCCTGCGGGGTCTCGACGCCCGGAATGGGCGTGGCGTCGAGGACGGCGCCGGTGGCCTTGTCGAGCTGCGCGACCTGCACCGGCGAGGTGGTGAAGAAGCCATAGAGGCGGCCGTCGCCGGTGCCCGTGAGCTCGGCGCTCTGTCCCCGGAAGGCGCCGCTGAAGCTGCCGATGATGTGCAGCAATCCCCGCGAGGGATCGATGCTGCCGAGCCCGGGGCTGCCTCCCGCGAGGGGATCGCCGGTGGCGGCGACGAAGAGCGTCTCGGCGGTGTTGTCGGCGCTCACGGTGGAGAAGCCCATGCCCAGCCGGTACCAGCCCGCGGGCATGCGGATCGGCGACGCGGTGGTGCAGCTCGCGTCGGTGGTGTTCACCCGGTAGATGAACCCGGCGGAGTCTCCGAGGCCCGACTCCACGTAGTTGACCCACGCGACGGCGTCGCGGTCGATGGCCATGGAGTTGGGCGACGCGGAGGTCGGGCAGCGCAGCGCGCCGATGCGGGTGAACTGCCGTAGGTTGGGGCGGAAGCTGTAGAGGTCGTTGCGGTCGGAGAGCACGTAGACGAGCTGCGCGGCCTCGCTGCAGTTGGAGGAGGGACCAGCGTCTCGGATGGGGATGGGGATCACGCCGCCGTCGCTGGGGCGCGGTCCGGTGTCGACGGCGGGAGGGCCCGCGTCGCGCCCGGTGGTGAACACCGTCGGAGGGTCGCTCGCGCACCCCGCGAGGGCCGACAGCACACCGACGGAACCAGCAAGCATCGCGAAGCGCATCACACGGACTCCATTGGGGTATGAGGCGACGAGGTCAGCGCGCGGCGCCGACCGGCAGGCAGAGCTGGAAGGGCAGGCCCGTACGGGCGACGCACTGGGTCCCGGCGCCGCAGTTGGCGGTGGTCTCGCAGACCTCGTAGCACTGGCCGACGCCGGTCTCCGGGGTGTCCGTGGCGCAGCCCACGGGGAAGGTCGAGTGGGTCCCCCGGGTGGGGCACGCGGAGGCGCGGGAGCAGGCCCGGGTGCACATGCGCGCGGGCACCCCGTCGGCGTTGTAGGCCGTCGGGAGGCAGGCGGTGCCGTCGAGGCAGGTGTCGCCCACGAAGCAGCGCTCCCACGCGCCCACTCCGGGGTTGGCGGGGCGGTCGACGGTGACGGGTACGTCGGGGCTGGCGACGCCGGCGTCGCCCTCGCGGAGGCCGGTGCTGGCGCCGCACGCGGAGGCCGCGAGCGAGAGGGCGAGGAGGGCGGTGGAGCGGGTCATCGAAGCGACGACGCTACCGTGCGAGCGAGGCCTCGGACAACGGGGATGGGAGGGGGGGAGAGGGGAAGAGGGGAGCGGCGCTCAGCGCCCGAGCATGTTGCGCGCGATGACCATGCGCTGGATCTGCGAGGTGCCCTCGTAGATCTGGAGCAGCTTGGCGTCTCGCATCAGCTTCTCCACAGGGTACTCCCGGGTGTAGCCGTAGCCGCCGAAGACCTGCACCGCGTCGGTGGTGACCTCCATCGCGCTGTCGGCGCCGAAGACCTTGGCGTAGGCGCTGACGACCGAGTCGATGCTGCCCTGGTCGATGTTCCAGGCGGCCTTGTGGCAGAGCAGGCGGGTGGCCTCGTACTTCACGGCCATGTCCGCGAGCATGATCTGGATGGCCTGGTGCTGCCCGATGGGCACGCCGAAGGTCTTGCGCTCCTTGGCGTAGGCGACGCTCTCGTCCATGGCGCGGCGGATCACGCCCGCGGCGCCCGCGGCGATCCACGGCCGCGAGCGGTCGAAGGTGCGCATGGCGACCTTGAAGCCGTTGCCCTCGCCGCCGACGACGGCGCTCGCCGGGACGCGCACCTCTTCGAGCAGGATGTCGCAGGTGTGGCTGGCGCGCTGGCCGAGCTTCTTCTCGTGGCGGCCGATCTTCACCCCGGGGGCGTCGGCGTCGATGACGAAGCAGGTGATGCCCTTGTGCTTGAGGGCCTTGTCCTTCGTCGCCAGCACCGTGAACCACCGGGCCGCGTGGGCGTTGGTGATCCAGCGCTTCTGACCGGTGATGACGTACTCGTCGCCGACCTTGTCATAGCGGGTGCTGAGCCCCGCGACGTCGCTGCCCGCGTCCGGCTCGGAGCAGGCGTACGCGGCGAAGATGGGCTCGTTGATGAGCCCGGTGAGGTACTTCTGCTTCTGCTCCTCGGTGCCCGCCAGGATGATGGGCATCGAGCCCAGCATGTTGGCCGCGAACACCGTCTGGATGCCGACGCAGCCGTAGGAGAGCTCCTCCAGCACCAGGCAGTGGTCGAGGCACGACAGCCCCATGCCGCCGTACTCCGGCGGGACCTCCAGGTTGGCCAGGCCCAGCGCGTGCGCCTCGCGGAAGAGCTCCTCCGGGAACTTCTCCTCCTCGTCGTACTGACCCGCGACGGGGATGATCCGCTCCCGGGTGAATCGCCGGGTGGTGTCGATGAGCCCCTTCTGCTCCTCGGTGATATCGAAGCCGTACATGCAGTCCTCCATCGCGAACGCCTGGGACGAAAAACGCCGCTGCCCTACCACGACCCGCGATCGGGGAAAACATCTGCCGCCCGCGGTCGTTCACCCCGCGATGCGCCCCCTCCTGCTGCTCGCCGCCCTCGCCGGATGCGCCGGCTCTCCACGCCTATGGGCCCGCCCCGACGCCGTGGCCACCCCCTCCCTGAGCCCCCTCGTCGCCGAGCGGGTCGATCCCGACCCCGCGACTGCCGCCGCGAGCGACGGCGCCGTCGACAGCGCCGACGGGCGCAGCCGCACCCGCGCGGGCCCCTGCCAGCCCGACAGCACGCGCTCCCCCGAGGAGGGCGTCGTGGTCGCGTGCACCTTCACCCCCGAGCGGCAGTGGCGCGAGTGGCGCTTCCCCGGCGCGGGCCAGCTGCTGGACGTGCACGACGGCGTGGCGCTCATCGCTCGCCCGTCGGCCACCGGCGACACGGACATCGTGCGCTACGACATCGACCAGGGGCGCTCCCGGGTGCTCACGCTCCCGGAGCCCACCGCGCGCTGGCGCCGCGCGGGCTTTACCCGATCGGGTATGCTGGCCGCCCTGGTGCGCACGGGCACCGCGGAGCACCCGAGGACGGCGTGGGTGTACGGATCGACGGACGGCGCCCTGACCATGGAGGCCCTCCCGATGGAGGCCGACGACCTCGGGGTGGAGGGCGACCTCGCGGTGTGCGTGGGCGCCTCCGGGGCGGCGGTGGTCTCGACGCTCGGGTGGTCCCGAGGGGTGGAGATGCCGCCCGGGGCGCTGCGCGCGGGAGCGTCCGGCGAGGGCGTCGCGCGCACCGGCGAGCGGGTGCGCTGCGGCGCGGGGCGGTGCGTCATCGACGGCGTGGCGCGCGTCACGCTGAGGGGCCAGGGAGGTGGCAACGATCCCGCGGGTACGTCGGTTCGCAACACACATTGAGAAAGCGCTGCGGCTTCTGGTACCAATCGCGCGCACCGCTGGCGACGTACGGTCGGCCGGTCGCCGTGACGAATGAGGTCGATGCCCATCGAGTTGAGAAGCGCCGCAGGCCGCGGGGTTTCTGGTGATGAACCGGGACTTTCGGTAACGTGAGCCTCCCTGTGCCCGCGGTAGCCTGCCCATTCTGTGGAAGCGACCACCCGGACGGCACCTTTGTCTGTCCGAACACCAATCGTCGGCTGCAGGGGCTGCTTCCGACGGGCACCTCCATCGAGGGCAAGTACCGCATCGAGGGGATCATCGGCGTCGGCGGGATGGGGGTCGTCTACCGGGCCGAGCAGACGAAGATCAACCGCCTCGTCGCGCTGAAGATGCTGCTGCCGGAGTACACCGTGTACCCCGACCTGGTGGCGCGGGTGGAGCGTGAAGCCCGCACCGCGGGGCAGATCGACCACCCCAACGTGGTGACCATCACCGACCTCGGGGTGACCACCGAGTTCGGGCCCTACATCGCCATGGAACTCCTGCGCGGCCAGGAGCTGGCCACGGTGGTGGAGAACGCCGGCGGGAGGCTCGACCCGGCGGAGGCGGTGGACGTGATCCGGCAGGTGCTCGCGGGCCTGGAGGCCGCCCACAAGAAGGGCGTCATCCACCGCGACCTGAAGCCCGAGAACATCTTCCTGAGCACCGACGACGAGGGCAAGCGCCGCGTGAAGGTGCTCGACTTCGGCATCTCCAAGCTGCGCGACGACAAGGAGCTCAACTCCCTCACCCGCACCGGCACCGTGATGGGGACGCCGCAGTTCATGGCCCCCGAGCAGGCGGCCGGGGCGCGCGACCAGGACGCCCGCATCGACCTCTACGCGACCGGCGCGGTGCTCTACGCCGTGCTCTGCAACGGGCTCCCCTACGAGGCGGAGAACTACAACCTCCTCATCAGCGAGATCCTCAACAAGGCGCCGATCCAGATCCTTCAGCGCAACGCCTCGCTCGACCCGCGGCTCGCGAGCATCGTGATGAAGTCCATCGCGAAGAAGCCCGAGGCCCGCTACCAGTCGGCGCGCGAGATGGCCGACGCGCTCTCGTACTGGTACGAGCACCGCAACGCGCCGATGCCCGCCACGGCGCCGCGCAGCTCGACCTCGCGCACCTCCGGGATGCTCTCCACCGACACGCCGGTCTTCGACCTGCGCCGCGGGGTCCCGAGGCCGCCGTCTCCGAGCGCCCCGGAGTTCTCCCCGGACGACCCGGAGTACCTCGACCGCGGCGAGGCCACGGTGATGGTCCCGGTGCCGTTTCGCGGCGAGGAGAACAGCGACTCGCACGTCGCCCCCGCGGACGACTTCTTCGACGACGACGGCAACGCCCCGCGCACCCTGCGCCCGGCGCACTCGCCGTCGCGCCCGTCGCCGCCGCCCTCGACCCCGCGCCGCTCGCCGCCTCCGCCGGAGGAGCCCCGGGTGTCCATCCCGGAGCCCTCGGTGCTGCTGGAGTCGCCCCTCGACGCCCCGCCCATCGTGCTCTTCCAGGCCCCGAAGCCCCCGCCCTCGGACGAGACCTGGGCGCAGCTCCGCACCGACCTCACCCCCAAGCGCGACGTGCTGATGGAGGAGGTGCACGCCGAGCGCCGCTCCCGCAGCCGCGGGGTCTACGCGCTCATGGTGCTGGCGGTGCTCGCCCTCGGCGTCGTGGCCTTCCGCGCGCTCGCCCCGACGCTCTGGTACCGCTGGGTGCCCGGCGCCCGCGAGGAGCGGGTGGTGCCGCCGCCGCCCTCGACCGTGAGCATCAGCGACCCGGTGCCGCTCGTCCCCTCCGTCGACGCCGCGACCGTCGACGTCGCGCCCGCGGCCGTGGACACCGGTCCGGCCGTGGTCAGCCCGGTGGGCGACGCGCGCGTGGCCGCCGACGCCACCGCCGCCGTCGACGCCCCGCCCTCTCTGCACGACGCCGCCTCGCCCAGCAGCGACGCCCCCGCGGAGCCGGCCGACGTCGCTCGCCGCCACCGCCGCCGCCGCTGAGCCCCGACAGCCTACTTGTTGTAGGGCTCGCCTCGGATGATCGAGAAGGCCCGGTAGATCTGCTCGGCGAGGATCAGCCGCGCGAGCCGGTGCGGCAGGGTCATCGCGCCGAGCGAGAGCTTCCAGCGGGAGCGGGAGCGCACCGCGGGGGGGAGGCCCTCGGCGCCGCCGATCGCGAACACCGGCGTCACCGCGCGCCGCATGGCGTCGTCGACCTTCGCGGCGAAGGCCTCGGACGAGAGGGCCTTGCCCTCGATCTCCAGGGTCACCAGCTCGGCGCGCTCGCCCTGGGCCGAGAGGCAGCGCTCGAACTGCGCCACCACCCGGTCTTCTCGCTCGTCCTTGAGCTCGACCTCGGCGAGCTCCGCGTAGCGGCGCACGCGGCCGTAGTACTCGTCGAGGAGCACGCGGAGCTCGGGCTCCTTCACGCGCCCCACCGCCGCGACCACCAGCTTCACTGGCCGGTCGCGGAGGCTCCGTCGGCGCTCGAGGCCCCCTCGAAGGGGACGCGCGTGGCGTCCATCCAGAGGCCCTCGAGGTCGTAGTAGCGCCGGGCCTCGTCGACGAAGACGTGGACGATCACGTCGCTGTAGTCGACGAGCACCCACTGGCCCTGCTGCATGCCCTCGACGCTGCCCGGGCGGTGGCCCTTCTCCTTGAGCTGCTCGATGACGCCGTCGGCGACGGAGCGCACCTGCCGGTCGCTGCGGCCGGACATCAGCACCAGGAAGTCGGCGTAGTCGACCTTCTCCCCGATATCGAGGATCTCGATGCGCTCGGCCTTCTTGTCGAGCCCGGCGGCGGCGATGAGCTTGGCCAGCTCGCGCGCCCCGTCGCGGCGCAGGGCCGCGGCGTCCGGGGTCGAGGCCGACAGCTCGGGGCGCTTGCGGGGCTTCGGAGCGGAGTCGGTCTTCGGCTTCTTCTTCGCGGGCGCGGCCTTCGCGGGCGCGGCCTTCGCCGTGGACCCCTTCGCGGGCGCGGCCTTCGCGGGCGCGGCCTTCGCCGTCCCGGGGCGCGGACCGCTCGCCCGCTTCGCCACGCGCAGCGCGGCGTTCTTCTTCTTCTCCTTCTTCTCCTCGATCTCCGCCCGGGTGAGCGCGGGCTTCACCTTCGCGGGAGCGGCCTTCGCGGAGGGGCGAGCCGACGCCTTCGCCGGGGCGGCCTTGGCGGGCGCGGCCTTCGCAGAGGGGCGGGCCGATGCCTTCGCGGGGGCGGCCTTGGCGGGCGCGGCCTTCTTCGCGGCGGGCTTGCGGGTGGTGCTGGCCGCGGTGGGCTTCGCAGCGGAGGTCTTCTTGCGCGGGGACTTTGCTTCGGCCATGACTCGCCTGCTTGTCGACGCCGCGGAATGTGTGGCACGCACCGGCGCGCCCCGCGGACTTCACCGCGGAGCATGGCACCACACCCGACGCCGACACCACAAGAAGCGTCACCGCAGGCGGACCCATGACGTTCCCTCCGACCCGACCGCTGCCGCCGGACGACGCCCCGCTGACGGTGCTCGGCATCGAGAGCTCGTGCGACGAGACCGCCGCCTCGGTGGTGCGCCTCGACCGCTCCGGGGCGTGGGTGCTCTCCGACGTGATCGCCAGCCAGGTGGCCGAGCACGCCCCCTACGGAGGCGTGGTCCCGGAGATCGCCGCGCGCGCCCACCTCCGGGTGATCAGCCCGGTGGTGCGCGAGGCCGTCACCGCCGGCGGAGGCTGGGAGAGCATCGACGCCGTCGCGGTCACCGCGGGCCCCGGGCTCATCGGCGCGCTGCTCGTGGGGCTGCAGGCCGGCAAGGCCATCGCCCTCGCTCGGGGTCTGCCCCTCGTCGGCGTCAACCACCTGGTGGCCCACCTGCTCGCGCCCTTCACCCGGGTCCAGGGCGAGGCCCACGCGCAGCCGGCCTTTCCCTTCATCGCGCTGCTCGCCTCCGGAGGGCACACGGCCCTCTACCGATGCGACAGCGCGTCCAGCATGCGAGAGCTCGGCGCCACGCGCGACGACGCCGCGGGCGAGGCCTTCGACAAGGTCGCCAAGATGCTGGGCCTCGGGTACCCGGGCGGTCCGGTGATCGATCGCCTCGCGGCGCAGGGCGACCCGGAGGCGGTGACCTTCCCGCAGGCGATGCGCGGCCGGTCGCTGGAGTTCAGCTTCAGCGGGCTCAAGACCAGCGTGGCGCAGCACCTCGCGAAGCACGGAGCGCCCGCCGACGAGAAGGCCCTGCGCGACCTCGCCGCGGGGGTGCAGCGCGCCATCGTGGAGACGCTCGTGCGCAAGCTGCTGCTCGCGGCGCAGCTGGAGGGCGTCCCCCGGGTGGTGCTCGGCGGCGGGGTCGCGGCCAACCGCGGACTGCGGGCGCGCGCCGCGGAGGCCTGCGCGAAGGCGGGCGTCACGCTGGTGGTCCCGCCGACGAGGGCCTGCACCGACAACGCGGCGATGATCGCGTACGCGGGCGCCGTGTCCCTGAGGAGCGGGCGCCTGGACGGCGCGACGCTCGACGCGAGGGCCACCTGGCCCGTCGAGGTGGCGCTCGACGGCGCTCGCTGACGCCGCCCACGGGACAGGACGGCGGTCCAGGGCCCTCGGGTGGCGTAAAGCGCTGTCGATGGCCGCGGAAGGTTGACCGCGGGGCCGAGGGTTTGGTTCATTGGCCGATGCTGGCGCGTGGAAGCTGGCGGGTGCTCGCGATGGTTCGCGAGGGCAGCCGCTCTTCTTCGCCACCCTGCGTTAGGAGAGCGAAGATCCCTTGAAGTCACAGAACCGACTCTGGTGGCTGGTCCCCACGTTGTTCATCGCGGCCTGCGGCGACAACACCAACAACACCCCCATCGACACGGACGTCCCCGTCGTGAAGGACACCGGCGGCGCCACCGATCTCGGCGGCGACTCGGGCTCGCCCTCGACGGACACGGGCACGACGGACGACACGGGGACCGCGGTCGACAGCGGCATGCCCGCGGACGACACGGGCAAGGCCGTCGACAGCGGGATGCCCGCGGACGACACCGGGACCGTGGTCGACAGCGGCATGCCCGCGGACGACACCGGGACCGCGGTCGACAGCGGCACGCCCGCGGACGACACGGGCTCGGCGGTCGACGCCGGCATGCCCGCGGACGACACCGGCCCGCGGCCGGACGTCCCGACCTGCCCGTCGGGCCAGAGCTTCTGCGGCACCGGCTGCGTCGACACCAACACCGACAACACCAACTGCGGCACCTGCGGCGTCGCCTGCGCCGCGGGCCAGAGCTGTCAGGTCGGCCTCTGCCGTCGCAGCTGCGCGTCGGGACAGAGCCTCTGCGGCGACGTCTGCGCCACCCTCGACAGCGACCCCGCCAACTGCGGCTCCTGCGGCACCGCGTGCCCGGCCGGGCAGATGTGCTCCGCGGGCCGCTGCGCGCTCACCTGCGCGGCGCCTCGCACCGTCTGCACCTCCGCGGCGGGCGTGATGAACTGCGTCGACACGCTCACCGACGCGGCCAACTGCGGCGCGTGCGGCAACGCCTGCGCGACCGGCCAGAGCTGCGTCGCCGGGGCCTGCCGCCTGGTGTGCCCGGCGGGTCAGACCGCCTGCGGCGCCGTCTGCGTCGACACCGCCACCAGCAACGCCAACTGCGGCGCCTGCGGCACCGCCTGCGCGACGGGCCAGTCCTGCGCGGCGGGCGTCTGCCGTCGCAACTGCGGAACCGGCGAGACCCTCTGCGGCGACGCCTGCGTCAACACGCAGACCAGCGGCACCGACTGCGGCCGCTGCGGCAACGCCTGCCCCATGGGCCAGAGCTGCACCGCCGGGGCCTGCGTCTGCCCGGCGGGCCAGACGCTCTGCGGGACGGCCTGCATCGACACCTCCACCAGCCTCACCAACTGCGGCATGTGCGCCCGCGCCTGCACCGCGGGCCAGACCTGCACCGCGGGCGCCTGCGTCACCGGCGCTCCGGCCAACGACCTCCCGGCCGGCGCGGTGGCCATCAGCCTCGCGACGCCCGCGTCGACGATCATGGGCACCACCACCTCCGCGACCAGCAACTCCGGCTGCGGCGGCGCGGACGTGTACTACCGCTTCACGCTGACCCGGCGTGAGGTCGTCTACCTCGACACCTTCGGCACGGGCTTCGACACGGAGCTGGCCTTCGCGCCCGCCTCGGGCACCGGCGTCATCGCGGGCACCTGCACCGACGACTCCTGCGGCACCACCCAGTCGCAGCTCTCCCGCGTGCTCGACGCGGGCAGCTACTACGTCGTGGTGTCGGGCTTCAGCACCAACAGCGGCGCCTTCACGCTGCACTTCCAGCACCTGCCCATCGGCAGCGGCGCGGTGACGGAGATCACCTCGCTGGCCGCCGGCACGCAGACCCTCATGGGCACCACCTCCGGCACCGGCGTGCTCACCGAGAGCTGCACCGCCGCCGCCGGACCGGAGACCAGCTACTGGTTCGCGACCTGCCCGGCCTTCGCCGCGACGCAGTTCAACGCCTCGACCTGCGGCGCCGCGACCTGGGACACCGTGCTCGAGCAGCGCAGCGCCGCGCGCGCCGCCAACATCTGCAACGACGACGCGTGCAGCGTGCAGTCGACCATCACCGGCACCCTCGCCGCCGGCGCCGGCCTGCACACGATCTACGTCGACGGCTACAACGCCGCCTCGGCGGGCGCGTACACCCTCAGCCTGACCTTCGGCACCTGCCCGGCGGGCCAGAACTTCTGCGGCACCGCGTGCGTCAACCTGCAGACCAGCGCCACCAACTGCGGCGCCTGCGGCACCGTCTGCGCCGCCCCGGTCGGCGGCTCCGTGGCCTGCGTGGCGGGCGCCTGCGTGCGCTCCTGCCCGGCGGGTCAGCTCAACTGCGGCGGCACCTGCCGCGCGGTCGCCACCGACGCCAGCAACTGCGGCGCCTGCGGCACCGTCTGCGCCGCCCCGGTCGGCGGCACCACCGCCTGCGTCGCGGGCGCCTGCGTGGCCGCCTGCCCGGCGGGCCAGACCAACTGCGGCGGCACCTGCCGCAACCTCGCGACGGACAGCGCCAACTGCGGCGCCTGCGGCGCGGCCTGCGTGGCCCCGACCACCTGCGCCTCGAGCGTCTGCCGCGCCCCCAACGAGACCTGCGCGACCCCGGCGGCCTACACCGTCGGCGCCACCGTGATGAGCAACACCGCCACGGCGCAGAACAACCACGCGTCCACCTGCGGCGCCGGCGGCCCCGGCCGTGACGTGACCTACTCGGTCGTGCTCGACGGCTCGGCCCGCACGTACACCTTCACCACCGACACGGTCGGCTACGACGGCGTGCTGCACGTGCACAACGCCGCCGCCTGCACGACCTCCGACGAGGTCGCCTGCAACGACGACTCGGGCAGCACGGCGCGCAGCTCGGTGCAGCTGGTGAACCCCCCGGCGGGCACCTACCTCATCGTCCAGGACGGCTACGCCGCCAACGGCGGCGGGGCCTTCACGCTGACCTCGTCGTCGACGGTGATCAACAACGACACCTGCGCCACCCCCGCGGTCATCAGCCGCAACGGCCGGTACGTGGGCACCACCGCCGGTCGCGCGGCCAACTACAGCGGCTCGTGCAACACCAACACCGCGCCGGACGTGGTCTACGCCATCACCGCGACCCGCGCGGGCACCATCACCGTCGACACGGTGGGCTCGGCCTACGACACGGTGCTCTACGTGGGCAACACCTGCGGCGGCAGCACCCTCGGCTGCAACGACGACACGGCGGGCCTCGGGCTGCAGTCGCGCGTCGCCTTCGCGGCCACCGCCGGCGCGACCTACTACGTCGTCGTCGACGGCTACGCCGCCAACAGCGGCGCGTACGTGCTGAACGTCAGCGGCCTCTGATCCTCGCCTGAGCGCGGCGGCGTCCGTCGCCGCGCAACTCCCCTTCCACCTCCCCGTCATTCCCCTGGAGAAGATCTCCCGGTGGCCGTCGCCATCGGGGGAGCGCTTCGTCTAGGATGCGCGCCGCATGAGCATCGCGAGCACGTCCGAGGGGCCCGTCACCGAGGTGGTTCCGAAGAAGGGGCACCCCAAGGGGCTCTATCTCCTGTTCGCGACGGAGATGTGGGAGCGCATGTCGTACTACGGCATGCGCGCGCTGCTGGTGCTCTACATGACCGGCGCGGCGGACCACGGCGGCTTCCACTGGAACCGCGCGACCGCCCTCAAGATCTACGGCACGTACACCGCGCTCGTGTACCTGACGCCGCTCGCGGGCGGCTACATCGCCGACCGCTACCTCGGCCAGCGCCGCGCGGTGGTGCTCGGCGGCTTCCTGATGATGATCGGGCACTTCCTCATGGCGGTGCCCGGCGAGGTGGCCTTCTTCTCCGCGCTCACCTTCCTCATCGTGGGCAACGGGTTCTTCAAGCCCAACATCAGCACCATGGTGGGCGGGCTCTACCCCGCCGGCGACGCTCGCCGCGACGGGGCCTTCACCATCTTCTACATGGGCATCAACCTCGGGGCCTTCCTGTCGCCGCTGGTGTGCGGGACCCTCGGCGAGAAGCTCGGCTGGCACTGGGGCTTCGGCTCGGCGGGCGTGGGCATGGGCATCGGGCTCCTCACCTTCCTCGCGCTCAACAAGCGCCTCCTCGGGGACGTGGGCCTCGCCCCGGCGCCGCGCGGCGCGAAGAAGCTCGGGCGCCCGGGCGAGGGCGACTACCGCGCGCCCGGCGACGTGGAGACCGAGACCGCGAAGCTCACCCCGGTGGAGCGCGATCGCCTCGGGGTCATCTTCACCCTCACCTTCTTCAACATCTTCTTCTGGGCGGCCTTCGAGCAGGCCGGGGGGCTCATGACCCTCTACACGGACACCAAGGTCGACCGTCACCTCTTCGGGCTGGTGGTGCCGACCACGTGGTTCCAGTCGATCAACCCGATGTTCATCGTGCTGCTCGGGCCGCTCTTCTCGATGCTGTGGGTGCGCCTCGCGAAGATGAACCGCGAGCCCTCCACCCCCGCCAAGCTGGGCATCGGGCTGCTGCTCCTCTCCTTCGGCTTCGTGCTGATGCTGGGCGCCTCCAGGGAGACCGCGGGCGGCGGTCAGGCCGCGATGTTCTGGGTGGTGGGCGCGTACTTCTTCCACACCGTCGGCGAGCTCTGCCTCTCCCCGGTGGGCCTCTCCGCGGTCAACAAGCTCGCGCCCGCTCGCTTCGCCTCGCTGATGATGGGCGTCTGGCTGCTCTCCAGCTTCGTCGCCAACTACCTCGCCGGGCTCATCGGGAGCTACTCCGAGCGCCTCGGCGAGTTCGCCCTCTTCTCCAGCATCGTGGGCTTCACCGCCGTGGCCGGCACCGTGCTCGTGGCGCTGAGCCCCATCATCGCCCGCAGGATGCACAACCCGCCGCCGGTGGTGCCCGCGGGCTGAGCGTCTCCGCGCCCCCACCGGGGCCCTCATCTCCGCTGGATCGCTCGCCCCGGAGTCGTGCGATCCTCGCGCGATGAAGCGTCGACATCTAGGTTTCCTGGTGGGTGTCGTGGGCCTCGCGCTCGCGTGCACCGATGGCAACTCGGTCGTCGGGGGAGCTCCCGATGCGAGCAGCGCGGACCTCGGCCCGACGGACCTCGGCCCGACGGACCTCGGCCCCACGGACCTCGGCCCGACGGACCTCGGGGTCGACGCCCCGGAGCCCCTCGACGCGCCCGACGTGGTGGACGTGCCCGTGGATGTTCCCTTCGTGTGCACCGCCAACGCGCAGTGCGCGGGCCACGCCGAGGGCGGCGTCTGCGACGTGGCCACCGGCCGCTGCGTGCAGTGCCTCGCCTCCGCCGACACCTGCCCGGCGGGGCAGTACTGCGTCGCCTCCACCAACGCCTGCGCCCCGGGCTGTCGCTCCGACGAGGCCTGCCGCGCCGCCTCCTCCGACGGCGGAGCCGCCTCGCCCACCACCCGCTGCGACACCACCACCCGCGCGTGCGTCGCGTGCCTCGCCAACGACGACTGCCCCCTCGGCAACCTCTGCGTGGGCAACCTCTGCGTCACCGGCTGCTCGCCCACCCGGGGCTGCCCCGCGGACCAGGCCTGCTGCTCCGGGGCCTGCGTCAACACCCAGTCCAACGTCGCCGCGTGCGGCGGATGCGACACCCGCTGCACGCTCCCCAACGCCGTCCCCGCGTGCATGAACGGCAACTGCGCCGTCACGAGCTGCACCCCTCCCTACGCCGACTGCGACACCGCCGCGGCCAACGGCTGCGAGGTCAACACGCAGACCGACCTCGCCCACTGCGGCGGCTGCGGCATGGCCTGCGCCGCGAGGCCCAACACCACCGCGCGCTGCGCCGCCGGGGCCTGCGCCTACGAGTGCGTCACCGGCTTCTCGGACTGCAACGGCGACCCGGCGGACGGCTGCGAGGTGGACACCCGCGTCGCCGCGGCCCACTGCGGCCGGTGCGGCAACGCCTGCTCGCTCGCCAACGCCACGTCGTCCTGCGTGGCCAGCGCGTGCGCGGTGGCGTCCTGCACCACCGGCTTCGCGGACTGTGACGGCAACGCCCCCAACGGCTGCGAGGCCAACACCCGCAGCGACCTCGCCCACTGCGGCGGCTGCGGCATGGCCTGCGCCGCGAGGCCCAACGGCGCGCCGGTGTGCGTCACCGGCGTGTGCGGCGTGACCTGCCTCGCGGGCTACGCCGACTGCGACGGCGAGCCGGCCAACGGCTGCGAGTCCAACACCCCGACGGACCTGCGCAACTGCGGCGGCTGCGGCCGGGCGTGCAGCACCAACCACGCGACGGCCTCGTGCCGCGTGGGCGTCTGCGCCATCGAGAGCTGCGAGGCCGGCTTCGGCAACTGCGACGGCGACCTCAGCAACGGCTGCGAGGTGGCGCTCACCACCAGCAACGCCCACTGCGGGGCCTGCGGTCACGCCTGCCTGCCGGGCGCCGCCTGCGCCGCGGGAGCGTGCGTGCTCGGGCCCTACGGCAGCGGCGCGGACGCGGCGCTCACGCCCACCTCGGGCACCGTCACCATCAACCTCGTGCGCTCGCCCGCGACCGCCGCGGCCGGGAGCAGCACCGTCACCCTCACCGCGCCGACGGGCTTCAGCGTGGGGCAGATGGTGTTCCTGCACCAGACGCAGGGGGCCGGGGCGGGCAGCTGGGAGGTGCGGCAGATCGTGGCGCTCGCGGGCGGAGCGGCCACCGTCGAGGCCCCGCTCACGGCGGCCTACAGCAGCGCCGGAGCCAACCGCGCGCAGGCCGTGGTGATGCCGCAGTACTCCACCGTGGCCATCAACGGGGCGACGCTGGTCGCGCCCGCGTGGGACGGCAACACCGGAGGCATCCTGGCCTTCGCCGCGCGCGACAGCGTGCGGGTGATGGGCGGCGGCATCGTCATGAGCGAGCGGGGCTTTCGCGGTCACCCGCGGGTGAGCAGCAACTACCGCCCGGGCGAGCAGGGCGAAGGCACCCTCGGCTTCGGCGTGCAGAACACCGCGGCCAACGGCAACGGCGGCGGCGGCGGCGGGCGCACGGACTGCGAGTGCTGCTGGGCGGGCGGCGGCGGCGGCGGCGGCCACGCGGCCGGAGGCCTCGGAGGGAGCGCGGGCGGGGCGGTCTGCCAGCCGGGCGGCAACGCGGGCCTCGCGGTGGGCAGCGGGGCACAGACGACGATGTTCTTCGGCGGCGCTGGGGCCAACGGAGGCGCCGACGAGGACGGCTACGGCTCCGCCGGAGCCAACGGCGGAGGGATCATCTACATCGCCTCGCCCGCGCTCTCCGTCGAGAGCCCGGGGGCCATCCGCGCCAACGGGCAGACGGGGCAGAACGAGTACAACTTCGCGGGCTGCGGCTCCGGGGGCGGCGGCGGCGGCGCGGGCGGGGCGGTCTACCTCCGCGTGGCCAGCGTCAACCTCGGGGCCTCGCTCGTGACCGCGAGCGGAGGCGTCGGCGGCAACGACCCCGGCAACTGCGGCACCGCGGGCGGCGACGGCAGCGTCGGGCGCATCACCGTCCGGGGCTCGTCCACCACCAGCGGCACCACCGCCCCGGCCTTCACCGCCGTACCCTGACGGTGCGGCCTCCATGCCCTTGACGGGCCGGCGGGTTCCGTGAGAGCCGCCAGCGCACTCAACGAGGTGCGCGTGATGTGGTCCAATCGACGGTGGCTCCCGGTCTCCCTGGCTCTGCTCCTGCCCGCGTGCGGGAGCGATCCCTCTCCCTACGACATGCTGCCCGACGACGACTCGGGCGCGATGGTGAAGGAAGACACCGGCCCCGGGCCCATCTTCCCGGACCTGGGCGTCACGCCCGACCGCGGCTTCCCGGAGGACCAGGGGGTGCCCGTCCTCGACGCGGGCTTCGACAGCGGCTCCGACTTCGACGCCGGACCCTTCGACACCGGCGTCCGCGACACGGGCGTTCGTGACACCGGCGTCCGCGACACGGGCCCGATCGACACGGGCGTCCGCGACACGGGTCCGGCGGACACGGGCCCGGCCTACGACCCCTGCGCGATGGCGTCGGTGATCGACCTCAACATGGCGGGCACCCGCTCGGGCGAGACCACCAGCTACACGGGCAGCAACGCCATGGTCGGCGCGACCGCCCCGCTGCGCTCGCCCTGCGGGACGACCGTCGGCTACGAGGTGGTGCTCCGGTACACGCCGCGCGCCACCTCGCGGCTGCGCGTCTCCACCAACAACGACGGCACCGCCGCCAACCTGGACACGGTCGTGTGGGCGCAGCCCGCGTGCTCGTCGCTCCCGACCGGCAACGCGGGCCTCGGCTGCAACGACGACACCGGCTCCGCGCCGCGCACGCTCGCCTCGACCTTCACCACCTCGGCGAACGTCACCGCGGGCACCGCCCTCTTCATCGTCGTCGCGGGCTACCGCTCCGCGACCACCCCCACGGGGACCTTCGCGCTCACCGTGACCGAGCTCGTCCCCGCGATGGCGGGCGCCATGTGCGACCCGCGCGTGACCTCGCCGCCGCCCTGCGCCGACGGGCTCACCTGCATCGCCACCGCGGGCTCGACCACCGCCGGGACCTGCGTCGCCGACGGCACCGCCGGCGGCCGCTGCCGCGCCACCGGCACGGCCTGCGACATGGGCCTCGCGTGCAGCGGGTCGGCCACCTCCACGGCCTCGCGATGCCGCGCCTCGGTGGCGGTCGGCGCCGCGTGCGACCCGGCGCGGGTGACCAGCCTGTGCGCGACGGGCAGCTCCTGCGTCACGGCCAACGGCGCCAGCACCTGCGTGGCCGACGGGGCCCGCGGCGGAACCTGCCGCGTGGTCGCTCCTCGCTGCGACTCGACGCTCACCTGCAGCACCATGACCGGCACCGGCGTGTGCCGCGAGGTGGTGGCCAGCGGCGGAGCGTGCGACCCGGCCGGGGTCAACAGCGTGTGCCAGACCGGGAGCACCTGCGCGGCGTTCTACGGCGCGACGGTGGGCGCCTGCGTGGCCGACGGCAACGAGGGCGCCCGCTGCCGCACCAGCGGGACGGCCTGCGAGGCGGGGCTGATCTGCAGCGGGACGGCCTCCGCGACGACCTCGCGCTGCCGCACCCGCGTGGCGGTCGGCGCGGCCTGCGACCCGGTGGGCGAGAGCAACCTGTGCGCCCTGGGCTCCGGGTGCATCCCCTCTCCGGTGGGCTGGACCTGCGTGGCCGACGGCTCTCGCGGCGGCTTCTGCCGCACGAGCGGCACGCGCTGCGACAGCGGGCTCAGCTGCATCACCGGGACGATCAACGACTTCTGCCGCGAGCGGCTCACCGCCGCGGGCGCGATGTGCGACGCCAGCAACCAGGCGACCATCTGCGCGACCAACTCCAGCTGCCTCGCCACGGCGGGTCAGTCCGTGGGCGCGTGCACGGCCAACGGGACCGCCGCGGGCGCCGACTGCCGCACCAGCGGGACGCGCTGCGACTCGGGCCTCACCTGCTCGACGACCTCGGGCGCAGGCTGGTGCCGACGGGCCTCCACCGCGGCGATGGCCTGCGACTGGACCGGCCGGGTCACCACCTGCCCGGCGATGACCGCGTGCGCTCCGAGCAGCATGACGGCCGGAACCTGCGCCATGTCGGTGATGGAGACGGAGCCCAACAACAGCATCTCCGCGCCGTCGCCGACTGTCACCAGCAGCACGGTGTTCTCGGGCACCGTCGAGGCCGGCGGGCGCGACTGCGTGGGGGTCGACGTGCCCATGGGCGCGGCGATCTTCGCCGAGGCCCAGCTCCCGGCGACGCCCGCCTGCGCCCCGGGCGGCCCGGACCCCTTCCTCACGGTGTTCAACCCGATGGGCCGCCTCGTGGCCTTCGAGGACGACTCCGTCGGCCGCGGCCGCTGCTCGCTGCTCGACCCCTCGGTGCGCCCGGAGCTGACCCGCCTCGCCGCGGGCCGCTACGTCGTCTGCATCAACGGCTACAACGCCGCCGCGGTCCCGGACTACCTCTTCACCGTCGGCGTCGTCCGCTGACCCCCCGGGCGCTGAGCCCTCAGCGCCAGGGCAGCACGTTGCGCGGGTCGCAGGGGACGCTCACCTCCTGCTCCGTGACCCGCGCGATGTCCTCTCGCATCACGTCGATCCCCGCGCGCACCCGCCGCACCTCGTAGTGCAGGTGCACGAAGCCCTCCGCGCCGGTGTCCCCCACGAAGCCCACCACCGCGCCCGGCCGCACGAACATCCCCCGCGTCAGCCCCTGGGCCACCGCGTCGAGGTGGCCATACAGGGTCAGGTATGTGCAGAGCGTGTCGCCCTCGCGCACCACCTGCCGTAGCAGCACCGTGGTCCCGAAGAGTCGCCCCGCGTAGACGACCTCCGGGTCGCCCTGCTCGCCGCGCAGCCCCGCCACGCGCACCGGGGTCCCCCTCGGCTGCGGCAGGTCGACCCCGCCGTGGCCGGTGGCGCTCAGTCCGACGCCCCGGCGCTGCTGCGAGTCGGGCCGGTCGAGGTCGTAGCCTGACGACACCGCGCGCCCTCCCGCGGTCGGGACCGGGTACACGAAGCGGTCGTAGTCCTCCGGGACGTCCGGTCGCCGCGGGACGTGCTCGTAGATCACCCGCCGCCCGGTGCGCTCGGTGTGCACGTTGGTCGCCACCATCGCGCCCTCGTCGACCACCGCCCCCGCCGTCGGCAGGCAGAACCCGTCCAGGTCGAGCTCCCCCACCGCGCAGCGCGGGTGCAGGCACTCGTCGGCGATCATCACCCCGTCGCAGCGGGCTCCCTCCGGCTCGATGCGCGTCACCTCCGGAGCGCGGGCGCTCGCGGCCAGCGGCGCCACGGCCCGATCGCGCGCGGGCAGCCACACCCACGGCACCACCGCCAGGGCCACCCACGGGGACCATCGCCTCGCGCGCTTCGCCGTCACGCCCCGAGCAACGCCGCTCACCCGGCCCCGCATTCCCTGGCCCTCATCCATGCCAGAGCGCCGCCACCCGCTCGGTGAGCCACCACCCGCCCGCCACGCCCGAGAGCGCCGTCACCGCCCTCGGCCCGGCGCTCCATCGGCCCGCCAGGAGCCGACCGAGGGCCACCGCGGCCAGCACCGCCGCGAGCTGCGTGAGCTCGATCCCGAGGTTGAAGGACGCCAGCGCGAGCACCCGCTCCCCGGAGCGCATCCCCGCCGAGCGCAGGGCGCCCGCGAAGCCGAGCCCGTGCACGAGGCCGAAGGCCATCGGGAGCGTCCAGACGTTTACCGGGTCGGGTATTCCATCGCCCTCCGAGAGCGCTCGCCAGGTGTCCGAGGCCAGCAGCCAGACGCTCCCGGCGATGAGGGCCTCGACCCAGGCGCTCGACACCGGCACCGAGGTCAGCGCCGCGAGGCCGAGGGTGAGCGCGTGGCCCGCCGTGAAGGCCGACACCGCCGCCGCCCGACGCCGCGCTCCGCGCACCCGCACCAGCAGCAGCGCCAGGAAGAGCAGGTGGTCGACGCCGGTCGCGAGGTGCGCGGCGCCCAGGGCGAGGAAGCCCCGGGCGGTGATCCACCAGGGCGGCGGCGCGTCGAGCGCGGCGGGGACCGTCATCGCGGGGGAGGTGGGGCGCAGGGTGCGGGCGAGGGAGCTCCCGTCGCGGCGGAGCACGCTCACCAGGGTCTCGTGGGCCGAGCCCAGGCTGTCGACGGAGACGCCGTCGAGGCCGGTGGGGCCGCAGTCGACATGCCACCGCCAGCGCTCGCCGCGCGCCTCGGGGATGCGCGCCGGGGCGTCGAGCACCCGGCACCGGGAGGAGAGCGCGAAGGACCACGCCGCCCCCACCCGAGAGGGATCGTCGTCGACGCGCACCCCCACGGTGATCGTCCCGTCGGAGGCCTCGTCCAGGGTGACCACCTCGGGGTCGCGGCCGTGCGCGTGGCTTACCGTGGCGTGTAAGAGCAGGGCGACGGCGAGGGCGCGCGGGCTCACGGGTCGTCGCCGCCTTCGAGGCGCAGCGGGAGGCGCGCTCGCAGCCGGTCGTGGACGCTGCGGTCGAGGGCCTCGCGCTGGTCCTCTCGCCAGTCGGCGACGAGGCGTGGCCCCGCCTGGGCGATGGTGAGCGTGGTGGGCGGGGTGCGCGCGGTGATCCTCACCCGGTGCAGTCCGAAGCGGGTCTCTATGGGCGGCGACCAGGCGCCCACGGGGAGGTCGCGGAGCGCCTCGGCGAAGGCGCTTCCGTAGTCCGAGGCGAGGCCGGCTTCGTTGCGGGCGGTGGCCTCGCGGCCGAAGGGGGCTGGGTCGCCGAGGGAGGAGGGGTCGTCGCCGCGGGCGATGCGATCGGAGAGCGAGCGCATCACGGCGGGCGCGTCGGAGGGGTGCGCGGCGAGGGAGACGAAGACCTGGGTGAAGCTCACCCGAGAGGGGACGAGGTAGCGGTCGGGGTGGCGGGCGAGGGTGCGGGCGAGCTCGTCGGCGGTGGGTTCGGCGGTGGGGGTCTCGCCGCGGAGGATCCAGGCGGCGCGCTCGACCAGGCGCTGGCGGAGCACGGGGTCGCCCTCCCAGACTCGGCGGGCGAGGGCCTCGCGGTAGAGGCGCTCGTCGTCGGCCCAGGCCCCGAGGCGGGCCGTGAGCTCGTCGCGCGTGGGCTCGCGCCGCAGGCTCGCTCGGAGCTCGTCGCGGAGGGCGTGGACCGTGGCGCGAGAGACCGTGAGCGAGCGCTCGGGGGGATGGGCCGATCGGGCGATGGACTCGAGGCCGAAGAGCGCGGCGCCCAGCGCGAGGAACCGCAGCGCCGGAGAGCGCCACAGCCGCCGGGCGAGCGTCACCCGACGGTGACCAGCGGGGCGTCCTCGTTGACGGCCTGGCCCTCGCTCACATGGATCACCGTGACCGTGCCGCCCTCCTCGGACTCGACGGGCATCTCCATCTTCATCGACTCCAGGATCGCGACGACGGTGCCGGGCTCGATCACGTCGCCGAGCTTCACTTCGATCTTCCAGACGGTGCCGGTGATGTGCGCGTTGATGACGGGCATGGGGGGCGTTCCTTGCGTAGCGTGAGGGGGAGCGAGAGGCGCGCGAACGGTACTTTCAGCGCGTCCATCGAGGCAAGGCGCATGGGGCATGGTCAGTGGACTCCCACGCCCAGGGCCGCGTATGGTCAACGCTCTCCCACCCGCTCGGCTCCATCGGCAACGCGCGGTTGCCGGTAGATCAAGCGTGGGAGCGGTCCGCCTCACCGTGGCCCGGGTACTGCAGAGCCCTTCGATCCAACCACCATGGAGACCGTGATGCGCACCCCGACCCGGACCGAACCTTCGCCCCGCTGGATGCTCGCAGTCGCCATCGCGATGGTGGCCTGCGCCCCCAACACCGACGACGCCGCCCCTCCGGTCGCCTCGATGGCGGGCTTCGTCCCCGACACGGACATCACCGAGGCCGAGCAGGCCGCCGGCGTGGCGGAGCCCGGCAACGACTACAGCCCGCCCACCGCGGAGACCGACGGCGACGTCGGAGCGCTGGCCCCTCCGCTCGACGGCGTCGGCTCGACCACCACCGCGGGCGGCACCGGCACCGCCGTGGACGCGGTCGCGGGCTGTCGCCCGGCGGCCGGGTACAGCCACGGCAACCGCACCAACATCTGCGTCGTCTCCGTCGACGGCAAGCTGGTCGAGTACCGCACCGCGCAGGCCTTCGGCGCCATGCGCGCGGCGGCCTCGGCGAGCGGCGTCCACATCTCCATCGTCAGCGGCTTCCGCACGATGGATCAGCAGCGCTACCTCTACAACCTCTACCTCGCGGGCCGCGGCAACCTCGCGGCGCGGCCGGGCTACTCCAACCACCAGAGCGGCCTCGCGCTCGACCTCAACACCAGCAGCTCCGGGGTCTACAACTGGCTGGCCAACAACGCGTCGCGCTACGGCTTCCGCCGCACGGTGCCGAGCGAGGCCTGGCACTGGGAGCGCCCGGCGGGCTCGCAGGGCTCCTACTCCGGCGGCACCACCAGCGGGCGCTGCTACTCGTCCACGCTCGGTCACGAGGTGGCCGAGAAGACCTGCGTCGAGTCGCGCCTCGATAGCGCCTGGTACCAGTGCGACAACGGCAGCTGGATCTCCGGCCGCGCCAGCCGCGGGGCCTGCTCGGCGAGCTACCCCCTCGGCGGCGGCAACACCGGCGGCGGCAGCTCCAGCGGCGACCATTGCTACAGCGGCACGCTCGGCCGGGACATGGCCGTGGGCGCGTGCCTCCAGAGCCGCTTCGACCGCAGCTGGTACCAGTGCGCGGGCATCGGCTGGGTGATGAGCAGCAGCATCCCCTCGTCGCGCCGCGGCTACGCGGGCGCCTGCTCCAGCTACACGCCGCTCTGACTCAGCCGCGCGGGTCGACCGCGTCGCGCAGCGCCTCTCCCAGCAGGTTGAACCCCACCACCGTCAGCAGGATCGCGAGCCCCGGCACCAGCGTGAGCCGGGGGACCGCTCGGGTCAGCGACTCGGACTGCTGCAGCATCGAGCCCCACGACGAGGCGGGCGGCACCACGCCGACGCCGAGGTAGGAGAGCGAGCTCTCCGCGACGATCATCCCCGCGACCTGCGAGGTGGCGATGACGATCACCAGCGGGATCACGTTGGGGAGCAGGTGGCGGGTGATGATCCGGAGGTGCGAGGCGCCGAGGGCGCGCGCCGCGAGCACGTAGTCGAGCTCCTTCAGCTGGAGGGTCTTGCCGCGGACCTGGCGCGCCATGGAGGGCCAGGCGAGGGCCGCGAGCACCACGAAGATCACCCACAGGTCGGGCTCGTCGATGATCTTGTTGAGCGTCATCACCACCAGCAGGAACGGGAACGACAGCAGCGCGTCGACGAGGCGCATCAGCACCGTGTCGGTCCATCCGCCGAAGTAGCCCGAGAGGAGGCCGATGAAGGTGCCCACGAGGACGATGAGGGCCGTCGCGGCGAAGGCGACGGTGAGCGAGACGCGCGCGCCGTAGAGCAGCCGGGAGAGCTCGCAGCGGCCCA
Source organism: uncultured Myxococcaceae bacterium (assembly GCA_966211675.1). Classification (GTDB taxonomy): domain Bacteria; phylum Myxococcota_A; class Polyangia; order Polyangiales; genus SCUS01. Next base: position 11,345 of record CBIHPK010000035.1, on the reverse strand, counting down.
CCACGTCGGCCCCGAGCGGAAACTCCCACGTCGGCCCGATGGGCACGCCCTGCGTGGTGAGCGTGCGGGACTTGAAGGGCATGTTGGGGTCGTGCGGAGCGAGCAGCGGGGCGAAGAGCGCCGCGGCCATCGCGAGGATCACCAGGAAGAGCCCGATGCGCGCGCCGCTGTTGCGGCGGAAGCGGGCGACCGCGCGAGGATCGAATAGTGCTGCCATGCCTCAGGCGCGCGACGATACACCCTCTCCCCACGGGCGGACCGAGGCTCCGTAGCGCGCCGCCGCCCCCGCCCGGTCGGGCTTGCCGCTCGGCAGCGCGGCGATGGCGTCCACCCTCGCCAGCAGCCTCGGCCGCTTGTAGCCCGCGAGCCGCGCCGCCACATGGCTCGCGAGCGCCGCCGCCCACTCGGCCTCGTCGGCCACCTCACCGCGCGCCACCACCGCCGCCGCCACGCGCTGTCCCCATACCGGGTCGGGTAATCCGAACACCAGCGCCGCGGCCACCGAGGGGTGGGACTCCAGGCACTGCTCGACCTCCACGGGGTAGACGTTCTCGCCGCCGGTCACGATCAGGTCCGTGCGTCGCGCGTGGATCGACAGCACCCCGCCCTCGTCGAGCGATCCAAGGTCTCCCGTGTCGAACCACTCTGCCTCCGCGAGGGGCGGTTGCCTCCAGTAGCCGAGCATCCGCATCGGCCCTCGCACGGTGATGCGCCCCACCTCGCCGGCCGCCACGGGGGCGTCGTCGTCGCCGACGAGCCGCAGCTCGACCCCCGGCAGCGGGCGTCCCACGCCGCGCTGAGCGATCACCGCGCCCGGCAGGTAGGGCTGCGTCGCCACCTGGGAGCACATCTCGGTCATCCCATAGGTCGCGAGGGTCCTCACGCCCCGCGCCGCGCTCTCCGCCAGCAGCTCCGGCGGGCACGCCGCGCCGCCCACCAGCAGCGCCCGGGCGCGAGCGAGCACGTTGTCCCGGTCGGCCTCCAGCAGCGAGCGCAGCATCGTCGGAACCACCGACACCAGGGTCCCGCCCGAGCGCACCGCGTCGAGCACGGCGGCGGTGTCGTAGCGAGGCAGCAGCGCCACCGGCTGGCCCGCCAGCAGGCAGCGGGTGAGCACCGAGAGCCCCCCCACGTGGGCGATCGGGAGGGCGGCGACCCAGCGGTCGTCGAGGTTCCATCGGAGGTTGAGGGCGCTCGCGGCGGCGCTCGCGGCGAAGGAGCCGTGGGTGAGCACCGCCCCCTTCGGACGCCCGGAGGTGCCCGAGGTGTAGATCATCGCCAGCGGGTCCGAGAGCCTCGGCGGGGGCAGCGTCGGGCGGGGCGCGCTTACACCCTCGCGTAAGAGATCGTCGACCGCGGCGTCGTCGAGGGAGAGCGCGACCTCCGCGTCGTCGAGGAGCGACCGCGCCTCCACGGCCGTCAGCCGAGGGTGCACCAGCACGGCGGTGATCCCCGCGGTGGCCATGCCCAGCAGCGCCACCACCGTCTCGGCGCGGTTGCTCCCTCGCAGCGCCACGCGGTCGCCACGGCGCACCCCGGCCGAGAGCAGCGCCGCGACGAGGTCCTCCTCCCTCGCGGCGAGCTCGGCGAAGGTGTGAGTGCGCCCTTCGCTCAACAGCGCGGGACCTTCCCACGCCGCGAAGAGGTCGCGCTGAAAGGGCGACCGCTCCCCGCTCACCCCACCACCTCCAGGCCCAGCCCCGCGCCCTCCGCGCGCACCACCCACGCGCCGTCCACCTGCGGCACCTCCATCCTCGGCCACGCGTCCAGGCCCGCGTGCCGGTCGAGCCCGCAGGCCCACGCGCCCGGCAGCGAGCGCGCCAGCTCGCAGGCCGCGGCCAGCGCCACCGGGCCATCCAGCAGGTGCGTCACCACCGCCCCGAGCCCCAGCGCTCCCGCCGCCAGCGCCGTCTCCCTCGCGGCCAGCCACCCCAGGGCCATCGGCTTCAGCACCGCCGCCGCGCAGCCCCGCCGGGCGTCTGCGTCCTCCAGGAAGCGACGCCTCGCGATGGGGTCGATCAGCGCCTCGTCCGCCGCCCACGGCACCGCCCGCTCGCCCAGCGAGAACACCTCCGCGCCGTCACAGGGCTGCTCGACGTAGGCCACGCCGAGCCCGGCGAGCGCGTCGAGCCGCCGGCGCGCCTCGTCCAGGGTCCACGCTCCGTTGGCGTCGAGCCGCCAGCTCACCTCCGGGAAGCGCGCCCGCAGCCGCTCCAGGCTCTTACGCTCCCCGGTAAAATCCGCCGACCCGGCCTTCAGCTTGAGCACCCGGAAGCCCCTCGCCGCCGCGGCGGCGCAGCGCGCTTCGAGGTCCTCGTCGAGGAGCGCCCCGGGCTGCGCGTTGCACTCCACCCGCGGCGAGTCGAAGCCCGCGAGCGCGGCGACGGACACCCCCCGGCGCTGCGCCCACAGGTCGAGCAGGGCGACCTCCACCGCGCACCGCGCCGACGGCAGCGCGTCCAGCGTGGGGAAGCGCCGCAGCGTCTCCGCCACGTCCTCGTCCGCCACTTCGCCGAGCCGGGGGATCACGTCGACCAGCGCCTGCGTCACCGCGGCGAGCGTCTCCACGGAGTGACCCGCGAGCGGAGAGGCCTCTCCGTGACCGGTGTGCCCCTCGTCGTCGACCAGCGTGAGCAGCAGCCCCGAGCGCTCGACGGAGCTGCGCGCCACGGCGCCCGACGCTCGGCCGAGCGCCCCGTGGTAGCGGCGCAGCGAGCGGGAGGCGAGGCGCACTATTGACCTGATCCGCCGAGAGAGCGGCGCAGCTCTCCGGTAGGGACGAAGGCCGTCCCGTCGACGGTGAAGCTCGCGCTGTCGTCGCCTCGCACCAGGATGACCGCGCGCTGCGTGGTGTCGGCCGTGTCGAGCTCGCCTCCCACCGCGAGCACCACCGTGCTGCTCCCGTCGGGCCGCACCCAGCCGCCGACGCCGTGCAGCGTCGCGGGCGTGAGCGAGCGCGGCATGAACGACCGGTACCCGTTGGTGTGCATCGTCTGCCCGCCGACGCCCACGAGGAAGGTGTTGGCGTCGTCGGCGAACCAGACGCCGTTCCACCCGCGGGCCTCGGTGAAGGAGCGGGGCTGCCAGCGAAACTCGCGCGTGGTGTCCGGGAGCGTGACGGCCTCGCCGCGCAGCACCACGCCGGTGTTCTGACCGCCGACGGCCCAGCACTCGTCGCCGTTGCAGCTCACCGTGAAGAGCCGGCTGTCGGACCCGGAGAGCCCCGTCTCCGCCATCGTCGCGACCCCGCCCAGCAGCCGGAACGACACGCCCCGCTCGCCCACCACCACCAGCTCTCCGTTCGCACGCGAGGAGATCTTGTAGAGGTTCACGTCGCGCGCCGCGGGCGGCACCTCGACGCGGGTGAAGGTGCTGCCGTCGTAGCGCACCAGCACGCCCTTCGGCCCGGTGGGCTGCGCCGAGCCGCCCACGAACCAGGTGTCGTTACCCACCTGGGTAAAACCCCAGTAGGTGGGCTCGCCCTCGGGGAAGCTCAGGCCCGTCGCGACGAGCTCGCAGGCGCCGCTCTCGCGGTAGCGCACCACGCGGCCCCGCTCGCCCGCGGCCCAGGGTTCGCCGTCGACCGGGGCGGTCCACCAGAGCACGGCGTCGGCGGTGCAGGCGGTGAGGAAGGTCGCGGGAGCGCGGTAGACGAGCATCCGGCCGGCGGGGCGTCCGTCGAGGCGCGACGGGTCGACGCCCACGTAGCCTCCGGCGAGGTACGCGCGCCCGGTGCGGTGGTCGCCGTAGACCGAGAGGAGCGATCCTCCGGCGAGGCCGCTGACGGCGACGCGGAAGAGGTCGGGGCTGGTGTCCGGGGGCGAGTCGGGGCCGCACGCCAGCGCGAAGGCCGCGGTGGTGAGGGCGAAGGACGCCGTGACGATCTTCTGCCAGGTCTTCATGGAGGTGTTCGGTGGGGGCGTGTTCTAGCGCCGCGCGAGCTCGGCGCGGAGCTGGGCGATGCGCTCCCGCAGCGGGGCGATGAAGTCGAAGCTGATGGTGCGCATCTGGCCCTTCATGGCGCGCGTGGCGTGCCACTTGGAGAGGGCGAGGCGGGCGGCGGTGGCGATGAGCTCTCCGCGCAGCTTGCCCTGCGGGCCGGTGCGGGCGCGGAACTGTCCGAAGGCCGAGCCCACGAGGGCGAACTCCTCGCGGGTGAGGGTGCCGATGAGCACCTCGTCCTGGAGGTACTCGCGGATGATGCGCCCGCGGCGCAGGGCGAGGGCGAACACCATCACGAGGAAGCCCACCACGAAGAGCAGCCAGAGCGGCAGGAGGAAGAGCACCAGCGGCACCTCCATGGCCGAGGAGAGGACGGCGGCGCCGTTCCAGATGGCGTGCAGGAAGACCGCGGCGCCGTAGCCCATGAGGGGATAGAGCCAGCGGGCCCACGCGCCGGTGCTCTCTCGAGAGAGCCCGAAGCCGATGCCGGTCATGGAGGTGAAGAGGGGGTGGGCCCACGGGGTGACCACGCCGCGGAGGATGAAGATGCTGGTGAGGTCCACGGCGCCGTGGCCGGTGCCGGCGCGGGAGTAGTAGACGACGTTCTCGACGGCGGCGAAGCCGAGGGCGGCGAAGGTGGCGTAGATGATCCCGTCGATGACGCCGTCGAACTCGCGGCGCCAGAAGTAGAACATCCCGAAGAGGATCGTGCCCTTGAAGAACTCCTCGACGAGGGGCGCGCACACGGCGGCGCCGACGGCCTCGCCGGCGACCGCGGACACGACGCTGTTGATGGGCGCGGAGAAGCCGCACGCGCCGAGGGCGCCCCAGGTGAAGACCAGCGCGAGGGCCCACGCGGGCTCCGGGTCGTACCGGTCGAGCAGCCGCGGCACGGTCATGTAGACGAGCACCGCGGGGAAGGCGAGCGCGGCGCCGTAGGCCATGGCGGTGTACGCGCCGATGGGGTCTCGGCCGAAGAGCGGCGGGACCAGGAAGACGGCGTGCAGGAGCAGGCCGCCGAGGATGGTCCCGAGGACGTAGAGCACGAGGCCGACCATGCGGCGTCCACGCTCCGGATCGATGGCGGCGCTGGGTACCATAGGAGCGGCCGACGATACCCCGAACCCGGGCGGGCGCCCCACGTCCGCTGGGACGACGCCCGCCGATGGCGATACCTTCGCCCGCATGAGCGACCTCACCCTCTACCGCGACGACTTCTGGATCAGCCCCTATGTGTTCACCTGCGACGTGGCGCTTCGGGAGAAGGGCCTCGCGTACGACGAGGTGAGCGTGGCGCTGCAGCGGGGAGAGCAGCGCACGGAGGTCTTCTCGACGGGCTCGGTGACCGCGCGGGTCCCGGCGCTTCGCCACGGGGACTTCGTGGTGGCCGAGTCGAGCGCCATCGTGGAGTACCTGGAGGACGCCTTCCCGGAGACGCCCCGGGTGCTGCCGGTCGACGTGAGGGAGCGGGCGCGCGCGAGGCAGGTGATGTCGTGGATCCGCAGCGACGACACGCTCCCCATCCGGTTCGAGCGCCCGACCACGTCGATGTTCTATGAGCGCACCGACAAGGTGCTCACCGCGGACGGGGCGCGGGCGGCCACCAAGCTGCTGGAGGTGGCGAGTCGCCTGCTGGCCCACGGGGGCGAGTACATCGGGTCGAGCTGGAGCATCGCCGACGCGGACCTGGCGTTCATGCTGCAGCGGCTGATCCTGAACGGGGCCGTGGTGCCCGAGCGGATGCGGGCCTACGTGGAGCGGGTGTGGGAGCGGCCGACGGTGCAGGCCTTCGTGCAGCGAGAGCGCGCGCCCTATGTGGCTTATTGAGCGCGCATGGCGGCGACCCGGGGACCCCGTAGCGTCCGGCTCCAAGCTGGTCTAGAGACGCAGTCGATGGCGCGACCTCGCTTGGTACCGATGCTGCTGGCGCTGGGACTGGGGGCGTGCGCGCTCGAGAACCCCGGGGTGGTCGTCGCTCCGCCAGGCACGACGCCAGACGCCGCGACGGACCTGGGCGCGGGCCTCGACGTGGTCGAGCCGGTCGACCGGCCGATCCCTCCCATGGACCTCGGCTTCGACGCGGGGACCATCGACAAGGACGCCGTCGATACGGACACGGGCGTTGTCGACACGGGTCCTCTCGATACGGGCATTGTCGATACGGGTCCTCTCGACACGGGTCCTCTCGACACCGGACCACTCGATACGGGCGTTGTCGACACGGGTCCTCCCGATACGGGCCCACTCGACACCGGACCACTCGACACCGGACCACTCGACACGGGCCCTGTCGATACCGGGCCGGTCGACGCGGGCTTCCCTGATGTGATCATCCCCAGGGACCTCGGAGGCACGGATGTCCCGGTGACCCCGACCTGCGGGACCAACGGGCAGGGGTGCTGCTCGCCGCCGTCCCGGTGCGGCGCGAACCTCAGCTGTCAGCCCCAGTTCCTGGCCCCGAGCCGCTGCCTGCCGTGCGGGGGATACCTCCAGCCCTGCTGCGACGGCGCGTGCCGCGCGGGTCCGTGCCGGGTAGGGTTCTGCACCGGGGTCTGAATCCCGGCGACCGGTCGTCGGTCCCATCGACGCCATTGAGCCGACGCCTGCCGATCCCCACTGCTCTCTGCGCGCTGCTCGCCGCGTGCTCGGAGCCCGCTCGCGCCCCGGCCGTCCCCTCCGACGTCGTCCTGGTGGCGTCCTCCGATGCGGCGCTGGACGTCGGTCCGCTGCGGGCCTGTCCGGGCGCCGTGCTCGCGGACGGGCTCTCCTGCGAGGTGCTCGGGGCTTCGCTGGCCGCGCCTCGCGACGTCTGGGTCACCCGCGACGGAACCATCTACGTCACCGAGATGGGCGACGGCGCCATCGTGCGCCTCGACGGCGATCGCTTCGTCGCGGTGGCCACCGGGCTGATGGCTCCGATCGGGCTTCGCGAGGCGCCCGACGGCGCGCTGCTCGTGGGCGAGGAGGGCGGCCGCTCGGTGTCCCGCGTCGACCGCTCCACCGGCGCCCGCACGCTGCTCGCGGGCGACCTCGGCGCCGTCACCTACCTCTCGCTCGACGCCTCCGGGGCCGTGTACGTCTCGTCCTTCGACAACCTCGGCCCCTTCGGCACCGGGCGCGTCACCCGCATCGACCCGGTGACCCGCGAGGCGACGCGCTTCGCCACCGGGCTCAACGTCCCCGAGGGGCTCTTCCTCGACGCCTCCGGGGCCCTCTTCGTGGCCGAGTGGGAGCCGCCCTCCTCGGTGCGCCGCTTCGCCCCGGGAGGCGGCCCCGTCGGGACCTCCATGGTCGTCACCGCCGGCCTCACCAACGTCTACGGACTGCTGCCCGACGGAGCGGGAGGGCTCTTCGTCGGAGACCACGCGGGCCGGGTGCTGCACCAGCGGGCCGACGGGACGAGCGAGGTGCTGATGGACCACATCGGCCGGCCGGGCGGCATGGCGAGGGCGGCCGACGGCGCGCTGCTGATCACCGAGTTCGTCGACTTCGGAGCGAGGGGCCGGCTCTTCCGGGTGGCGGGTCTGCGATGACCCTCGGCGGCGCGGTGGGCGATCAGCGGGGGTGGCGTCGGTCCGACCCGGCGCCGTAGCGCAGCTTCATCGAGAGGATGATCAGCGCCAGCACCAGGGTGACGAGGTTGGCGACCACGATGGGCCACGCGCGGAGCAGCAGCCCGTAGGCGAGCCAGAGCGAGATGCCCACGGTGAACGCGCCGTACATCCCGAGCGAGATGCCGGTGACGTTGCGGGTCCGGTAGATGAGCAGCGCCTGCGGGACGAAGCTGGCGGTGGTGAGGCTCGCGGCGATGTAGCCGATGAGTTCGATGCCGGTCATGGGGAGAAGGGCTACAGCCTCGTGCGCAGCGTCCAGGAGAGGTGGACATACGCCACCAGGTAACCCAGGGCCGCCACCGCCACGGTCCCCAGCACCCGCGAGCCCACCAGCGGCGACAGCCCGAAGCCGCCGCGGTACTGCACCGTCGAGCCCACGAGGCCCACCCGGTGGTGCAGCACCACGCAGCCCAGGAGCCCGACGCCCAGCAGCCCCAGGGCCACCGCGCCCGGCAGCCGCGGCTGGTGCGCGCGGATCCACCACGCGCCCGCCGCGAAGCCCCCCAGCGCGAGGCCCCCGCACGCGAGCGCCGCCACCAGCAGCGCCGCCGACGGGACCTTCGACCCGTCCGCCGCGTAGCTCAGCGCCCAGTCGGTGTGCCTCGCCAGCACCCAGAAGGTCACCGGGACCGCCACCACCACCTCGTGCGTCGCGAGCGCCACGAAGCTGCGGAGCTGCGTCACGCCCCGCGGCGACGAGCGCAGCTCCCGCGCGCCCAGCACCGCGGCCAGCAGGCCCAGCGCGACGCTCCAGCACATCCACGCGAGCAGCGGCATCGCCCGTCGGTCCGTCAGCCCGCGATGCCGAGCACGTCGCCGATGGTGTACCGCCCCGGCGCCCGGCCCTTCAGCCACCGCGCCGCGCGCAGGGCGCCCGCCGCGAACACCGCCCGGCTCGTCGCCTTGTGCGTGAGCTCGATGCGCTCGCCCGCCCCCGCGAGCAGCACCGTGTGGTCGCCCACCACGTCGCCGCCGCGGACCGCGTGCATGCCCACCTCGCTCAGCGTCCGCTGCGCCGACGGGCCGTGGCGGCCGTGCTTCAGGTCGTCCGGGGTCAGGTCCCGCGCCTTCGTCACCACCTCCGCGAGGCGCAGCGCCGTCCCCGAGGGGGCGTCCCGCTTGGCGCGGTGGTGCGTCTCGATGATCTCCACGTCCCAGTCGCTGCCGAGCAGCCGCAGCGTCTCGGAGAGCGCGTGCGCGAGCACCTGCACCCCGAGGGACATGTTGGGCGCCGCCAGCAGCGGGATCTTCTTCGCCGCCTCGCGCAGCGCGTCCTCCGCCTCGGCGCTGAGCCCGGTGGTGCCGACCACGCAGGCCACGCCCGCCGCCGCCGCGGCGCGCACCACGCCCGGCGTCGCGCTCGCGCTGCTGAAGTCGATCACCACGTCCGCGCCCTGCAGCGCCACCGCCGGGTCGCTCACGATGCGCACGCCCCACGGGCGGCCCACGAGCGCTCCCGCGTCGGCGCCGAGCTCCGGCGAGCCCGCGTGCTCGAGCGCCCCCACCAGCTTGGTGTTCTCCGAGGCCGCCACCTGCTCCAGGAGCAGCCGACCCATCCGACCCGAGGCGCCCGCGATCGCGACCTTCAGCATGGGGGGGCTCAGCCTCCCTGGAGGCCGTAGGCCCGCAGCGCGGCGACGGTCTTGGCGACCGACGGCTCCGTCGGCCAGGCCATCGGCAGCCGGATCTCCGCGGGGATCTTCCCCATCCACGCGAGCGCGGCCTTCACCGGCCCGGGGTTGGTCTCCACGAACATCGCGTCGTACACGCCCAGCAGCGCCTGCTGCCGTCGCCGCGACTCCGCGAGGTCGCCCGAGAGGAAGGCCGTCACGACCCCCTGCACCGCCGCGGGGACCACGTTGCTGGCCACGGAGATCACGCCCCGCGCGCCGCAGGCCATCATCCCGAGCGTGAGCGCGTCGTCGCCGCAGAGCACCGTGAGCCGGTCGCCCAGCGCCGCGATGATCGACTGAGCGCGCACGATGTTGCCGGTGGCCTCCTTCAGGGCGATGACCCGCGGGCAGAGCCGGGCGATCTCGATCATGGTCTCCGCGGCGAGGTCGGCGGTGCCGCGCGTGGGGACGTTGTAGAGCACCAGCGGGAGGCTCGTGGCGTCGTGCACGGCCCGGACGTGGGCGACGAGGCCCGCCTGCGAGGGCTTGTTGTAGTAGGGCATCACCACCATGGCGGCGTCGGCCCCGAGCTCCTGCGCGGCCTTCGTGCGGACGATGGTCTCGGCGGTGGCGTTGGTGCCGGTGCCGGCGATGACGGGCACGCGCTTGTTCACGACGCGCACCACCGTGGCGATGATCTCCTTCGCCTCGGCGGCGGTCACCGTCGGCGACTCGCCCGTGGTCCCGCACGGAACCAGTCCTCCGATGCCCTCGTTCACCTGCCACTCGGTGAGGGAGGCCACCGTGGCGAGGTCGACCGCGCCCCCGCGAAAGGGGGTCACCATCGCCGTAAACGCACCATCCAATCGTAGGGACATCGTCACACCTGTGGGATTGCGCGCGAGCACCGTCGTCGCGCGCGGGGCGTCACCCATACCCGAAGCGCCGCGCTTCTACCAAACCACTCCCGCGAGCACGTCATCGAGGACCTCGTCCGGGGGCCAGCCGTAGCGCCGCCGCCGCGCCGTGGGGTCGGCGCCGGAGAGCAGGGCGCGGAGGGCGGCGCGGTGGTCCTCGACGCGGGCGCGGGCGTAGTCGGCGGCGGTCCCGCTGCGGACGAGGAAGGGCCAGTCCGAGGCGGCCATGAGCGCGAGCTCGCGGAAGGCCTGGCGCTTCGCCGCGGGCGGGGCCGTGGAGGAGGCGAGCGCCCGGACCGAGTCGTCCACCTCGCGGAGCATCCCCGTGGTGCTCGGGTGCACCCAGCGAGCGAGGTGCCCTCCCTCGCCCCAGGTGCTGGGGTTGGGCGTCACGCGAGGGTGCGAGCCATACCGGGACAGGTAATCCCTCGGGGTGATGGCGCGCGGCCCGAGCGCCGCGAGGAGCCCGGCGAGGAAGGAGGTCCCCTCGGACCACCAGTGGCCGAAGAGCTCGGCGTCGTAGGGGGCGACGATCACCGGACCGGTGACGCCGCGCAGGGAGAGCGCGTCGAGGCGGCGGGCGCAGCGGTCGGCGAAATCGCGGGCGTGGGCGAGGGAGAGGGTGCGGGCGAGGGTGGGGTTCCAGGGCTGCTTCGGGGAGCCCTGGTGGTCGGTGACGCGCCAGAGCTTGAGGCCGGTGGCGGTGCGCGAGCCGTCCGCGGCGAGGAAGTCCGTCAGCCGAGAGAGGTCCGAGCGGAACCCGACGTCCTCGTGGAAGTCCCGATAGATCGGGTGCGCGGGGTATCCCGTCTCGCGGCTCCAGACGGCGGCGGCGGCGTCGACGTCGCGGCCGAAGCAGGCGACGCCCGCGGGGGTGACCACCGGTCGCGCGGTGGCGTCCGGCGGCCTCGGGTGGCCGTAGAGCAGCGCGTGGGACTCGAGCACCGTGGCGTAGAGACCGTGGTCCGCGAGGGCGACGTCGACGCCCGGAGCGATGCCGCACTCGGGGAGCCAGAACCCCTCCGGCGCCGCTCCGAAGCGGCGGGTGTGCGTGGCGACCGCGAGGGCCACCTGCGCGTCGACGAACCACGGGTGTCCAGTGAAGAGCGGCAGGAGCGCGTGCGTGAGCCCGGTGGTCCAGAGCGAGAGCCGGCCCTCTCGGGCGAGGCGGGCGAAGGCGCCCGGTAGGTCTCCGCCGATACGAGCCCAGGTAAGCCGGGCGTGGCGCAGGGCGGCCGCGTGGGCGTCGAGGGCGGCGC
>CBIHPK010000034.1:0-53972 GCA_966211675.1 uncultured Myxococcaceae bacterium | reverse complement strand
CAGTGAGCCCAGGGCAGCGGACGGAGTTGTCGTCTGCCCCCACCCTGCGCGGCAGCGCAGGGTGGGGGCACACGACAACTCCGTCCCACCGCCATCGGCGAACCGCTCCAAGCGTCACGCGGGCTTCAGGCCCCACCGCTGATCTGTTACCCCCCGCTACCGCAGCGATCGCACCACTTCGTTCGTGCGCCGTACCATCTCCGCCGCGTCGCCCTCCGCCCCGTAGCGCACCGCCGCGTACGCCCGGATCGCCGCCGCGCTCTCCTCTCGCAGCCCCGGCGCCAGCACGTCGCTCGCCGACACCCGCGCCGCGTAGCGCTCCAGCGTCTCCTCCGCCGCCCTCCCCACGCCCCTCGCCGCCAGCGCCGCCGCCAGCGCCTCCCAGCACGGCAGCGGGCCCTCCTGCGTCTGCGCCGTCTTCGTCTCCGCGGCCTCTCCCCTCGCCCGCCAGGTGCGCCAGGCCAGCCAGCCCACCAGCAGCACCAGCGCCGCCCCCAGCCGCTGCTCGGTCGTACGCCGCTCGAACCAGTCCTTCGATTGACCCGCCATCACCGCCAGGCCGTCGCCCAGCGCCGCCCACCAGCGGCTCTCGTGGCCGAGGTTCTGCGGGACCTCCGCGGCCGGCGTGGCGTCGATCGTCACCCAGCCGCGAGAGCCATCCCAGGCCTCGACCCAGGCGTGGGCGTTCTTCTCCCGCACCACGAAGTAGTCCCCGATGGGGTTGCGCTCCGCCACCCGGTAGCCGCCCACCACCCTCGTCGGAACCCCCGACGCGCGGCCCAGCAGCGCCAGCGCCGAGGCGAAGAACTCGCAGTGCCCCTGAGGGTGACGGTCGAGGAAGTCGATCACCGGGTCGGTCCGCGGAGTGCGATCGAACTGCAGCGAGTAGCGGTAGCGGGTGCGCAGCACGTCCGCGATGCGCTCGATCTTGTCGAAGGGCGTCGTCGCCCCGGCGGAGAAGCGCTCCGCGATCTGCACCAGCCTCGGGCGGATCGCCGCCGGCACCGCGAGGTCGTCCGCCCCCGGCGGCGCAGGCACCATCGTCGAGCGCACCCCGGGCCGGAACCACACCCGCACCGCAGGGTCCCCCGGGATCGATCGCACCACCCCCAGCGGGTCGACGCGCACCGCGCCCTCCTCGGTGGAGAGCGCCGACGCGCCCAGCGGGATCATCACCCAGCCCCGCACCCCGCCCACCCGCTCGACCATCACCGCGTCGGGCTGCGGCAGCGGTCCGATGCCGACTCGCAAGATCGAGTGCGCCGGTCCACGGCTGCTGCGCCACCGCCCCCGGTCGTAGCGGTCGTAGGCCGCGCCCCGCACCCGGTCGACGCCTCGACCATAGACCCGCAAGACCATCTCGTCGGACTGGAGCAGCGAGGTGAGCGCGCCGAGCTCCAGCGCGTCGTCGAGGCCGCTCACGGCGGTCTCGCCGTAGGCCTGGAGGAAGCGTTCCATGGCCAGCGTGTGGAGCCTCGGCAGGGCCCATCCCATCAGCAGCGTGAAGCCGATGGCGCCCGCCGCGATGGCCGCACCCGCCGCCCGCGAGCGAGCCCCGAGCAGCCGCCACGGAGGGCGCGACGGGTCGTGGTAGCGCATCGCCAGCAGCCCCGCCCCGAGGGTGAGCGCCGCCATCGGGAGGAAGTACCCGTGCGCCCTCACCTGACCGACGGCCAGCAGCGTGAGGACGTTGAGCCCGAAGCCCGCCCTCGCCCCCCCTTCGGGCCGGGCGAAGGTCAGCCGCACCAGCGAGGCCATGGAGAGCGCCGTGGCCGCGATGCACCAGGCGCCGCCGAGGGTCTGGGTCTGCGGCGCAGACGGGACCAGCAGCCCCGCCAGCACGCCGCCCAGCATCCCGCCGAAGGCGAGGGTGAGGCGCTGGGCGCTCGGTCCGAGGGCGAAGGCGGGACCCACCGCGATGGCGAGGCCCACCGCGGCGAGCAGGCAGGCCCCGTGGATGGGCTGCCTCGTCGCGAACACCACCGCGAGGGCCGCGAGCATGGGCGCGAGCCCGTGGACCAGGCGGGCCTTCACGCGTGCACCGCCTCTCCTCGCAGCACGGCGTCGTGGGCGAAGAGGGACACGTCCGCGGCGGCCTCGGGCCGGGCCTTGCGGCCGTCGTAGACCGCGAGCGTGCGGCTGGCGATGCCGAGCGCCCGGAGCCTCGCCCCGAGGCCCTGGTGGCTCTCCGAGGGGGAGACCGTGAGCACGATCGCGGCGGAGAGCCGGCCCGCGTGGGGACCGAGGGCGGAGAGCACGGCGTCGGGGTCGAGCGGAGGACCGGGGTCGACGCAGGCGAGGACGTCCAGGGTGGGTCCGAGCAGGTCGGCGCCCGCTCCGCCGTGGGCGTTGAGCTCGTGGAGGCGGCGGCCGACGATCACCAGGTCGACGAGCGTGTCGTCGCGGCCGAGGGTGGCGGCGAGGCCCGCGGCGAGGGAGATCAGCGCGTCGAGCACGGCCGGGTGCGGCGCTCCGGTGGTGTCCGGGTCGACGACGATGGCGACGCGGCGGAAATACTCCTGCTGGTATTCGCGCACCACGGGGAAGCCGGTGCGCGCCCAGCTGCGGGCGTGAAGGTCGCGGATCGGGTCGCCGGCGCGGTAGGGGCGCACCCCGCGCAGGTCGAAGGACTCGCCGGTGGTGGTGACGCGCGGCACGCCGCCGGGCTGGTGGCGGGCGAGCGTCGGGGTGCGGAGGCTGGCGATGCGAGCGACCGGAGGGACCACCACGAAGCGGCAGCCGGTGCTGTAGACGGAAGGTCCTTCGCAGAGGCCGAAGGGGACCAGGGCGCTGGCTCGGAAGGTGTCGAGGTGGTGCTCGCCGCGAGCGCGGAAGCGGGCGTGGCAGGTGACCGTCTCCTGCGCGCCGGGGCGGAGGCGCGCGATGACCGGGGGCTCGCGGGTCCAGGCGCCGTCCCAGGGGAGGAAGGGGCCGTCGACGCGGAGGCTGGTGCGGGTGCGGTCGCCGGTGTTGTGCACCGTGATGGCGAAGGTCACCTCCTCGCCGACCGCCACCCTCGGGGGGACGCTCACGGTCAGCACCACCCCATCCACGCGGATGAAGACGCTGGCGGCGAGGGAGCAGCCGAGGGTTCCGACGAGGGCGGCCCACACGAGGTGCGCGTCGGTGCGGTCGACCTCCATGCTGACGACGGTGGCCAGCAGCGCGAGGCCCGCCACGAGCTGGCCCTCCGGGGTGAAGCGCTCGTAGAGACGGAAGAGCGGAAGCAGGACGCGGCCGGTGCGGGAGCGGCGGAGGCGCTCGCGGTCCTCCGCGCGGCTCGGGATGAGCACGTGGTTGAGGCGCTCGAAGTCGAGGTCGGCCACCGCGTCGAGGGCCAGACGTCGCTTCGCCTTCACACCGGGACCTCTAAACCCCTCACGATGGCGGCGATGAGCCGGTCGGGGGAGGTTCCGCCGTAGCGTGACTGCGGGGTGAGCATCACCCGGTGGGCGAGCACCGGCGCCGCGAGGGCCTGCACGTCGTCGGGCGTGACGTGGTCGCGGCCCACGATGAGGGCCCTCGCCTGGCACGCTCGGAAGAACGACAGCGCCCCGCGGGGGGAGGCCCCGAGCGCGAGGTCGGGGTGGTCGCGCGTGGCGGTCACGACGCGCAGCAGGTAGCGGGCGACGGGCTCCCGGACGAGCACCTCGTGCACGGCGGCCTGGAGCGCGAGGAGCGAGTCGCCGTCGGCCACCGGGCGCAGGTCGTCGAGGGGGTCGCGCCGCTGGCGGGCGTAGAGCATCGCGAGCTCGTGGTCCGCCGAGGGGTAGCCCACGGAGAGCCGGAGCATGAAGCGATCGAGCTGGGCGTCGGGCAGGGGGAAGGTCCCCTGCGACTCGATGGGGTTCTGCGTGGCGAGCACGAAGAAGGGCTGCGGCAGCCGGTGGGTGGTGCCGTCGATGGTGGCGCTGCCCTCGTTCATGGCCTCGAGGAGGGCGCTCTGCGTGCGGGGCGAGGCGCGGTTGATCTCGTCGGCGAGCAGCACGTGCGTGAAGATGGGGCCGCGGTGGAAGCGGAAGGTGCCGTCGCGGGGGTCGAGCATCTGCGCGCCGAGGATGTCCGAGGGCAGCAGGTCGGGGGTGAACTGCACCCGGGTGCAGTTGACGTTGAAGCAGCGGGCGAGCGCGCGAGCCAGGGTGGTCTTGCCGACGCCGGGGACGTCCTCGAGGAGCACGTGGCCGCCGGAGAGCACGCCCACCAGGAGCAGCTCGATGGCCTCCGGGCGGCCGGAGAGCACCGAGGCGAGGCGCTCGCGCAGGATCGCGACGATGCTGCGCAGGGCGGAGACTTCAGGGGTGGCGCTCATGGAAGGGCCTCACGGTAGCACCGGACGCGACGGGTGAACGCCGGACGGAGCCGGCGCATTCTCGCGGAGAGAGCGAGAGGGAGGCCGCGAGCGCACAGCGCGCCCCGCTCCGACCTGCTCCACAATGGGGCCCCCATGCGCGTCGCCCTCGCCCAGCTCAACCCCCGCGTCGGCGACCTCGCCCGCAACGCCGCCATGGTCGTCGAGGCCCTGCGCGCGGCCCACGCCCAGGGCGCCCTGCACGCCGTCACCCCGGAGCTCGTGCTCACCGGCGCTCCTCCTCGCGACCTCCTCCTCGACGACCGCTTCGTCGACGACGCCCTCGCGGCGATGGGTACGGTGGCCGAACGATCGCCCCGAGGGCTCACCGCCTACGTCGGAACCATCGCCCGCGCCCCCTCCCGCACCCCAGGACACCCGGGGCTCTACAACGCGCTCGCGGTGATCCGCGACGGGCGCGTCGTCGACACCGTCCACAAGCAGCTGCTGCCCGCGTACGACGTCTTCCATGAGCCGCGGTGGTTCGTCCCGGGCGGGGGCGCCACCCTCGTGCGCGACGGCCTCGGCCCGCTCATCTGCGAGGACCTCTGGGACGACGGACACCGCACGCACCCGGGCGCGGCGCTGGTGGCCGCGGGCGCTCGGGCGCTCGCCTGCGCGGCGGCGTCGCCCTTTCGTTGGGACGCGTACGATCAGCGCGTGGCCCACGCGGCGAGGCAGCGGGTCCCGGTCGCCTACGTGAACCTCGTCGGCGGTCAGGACGAGCTCGTCTTCGACGGCGGCAGCTTCGTCACCGACGCGAGCGGCCGCGTGGTCCACCG
Source organism: uncultured Myxococcaceae bacterium (assembly GCA_966211675.1). Taxonomy (GTDB): domain Bacteria; phylum Myxococcota_A; class Polyangia; order Polyangiales; genus SCUS01. The sequence goes on along the minus strand of CBIHPK010000034.1, from coordinate 48,842 downwards.
TCTGCCCTTCTTCGAGGAGGCCGTGGAGACCTTCGAGCTCGACTCGCTCGACGGCCTGGAGGCGCCCGCCCCGCCGTCCCGCGAGGCGATGGGCTTCGACGCCCTGGTGCTGGGGGTGCGCGACTTCGCCCGCAAGAACGGCGTGCGCCGCGCGGTGCTGGGCCTCTCCGGGGGCGTCGACTCGGCGCTGGTCGCGTGCATCGCGAAGGAAGCCCTCGGAGGCGCCAACGTCCTCGGGGTGGCGATGCCCACGAGGTACAACGATCCGCGCTCGACCAGCTGCGCGAGGGAGCTCGGGGCGGCGCTCGGCATACAGGTGGAGGTATTCCCGGTGGAGGAGATGGCCGCCTCGGCGTCGGGCGCGCTGGGGCCGTGGCTGGACTCATTGGGCGCCGCGAGGCCGGGGGACACCTCGCACGAGAACATCCAGGCCCGGGTGCGGGCGATGGTGCTGCTCGCGGCGGTCAACCGCACCGGGGGGCTGCTGCTCAACACCAGCAACAAGACCGAGCTCTCGCTGGGCTACGGGACGCTGCACGGCGACCTCGCGGGCACGCTCTCGGTGATCGGCGACCTCACCAAGCCCGAGGTCTACTCGCTCGCCCGCGGGTACGACGCGACGCATGGGGTGATCCCGGCCTTCGTGCTGGAGCGGCCGCCGAGCGCGGAGCTGCGCGAGGACCAGGTGGACCCCTTCGACTACCCGGTGGTGGCCCCGAGGGTGGAGTCGCTGGTGCAGGGGCGCCCGCTCGCGGACTGGGACGCGGGCGATCGTAGGGCGACCGAACGAACGGTGCGCCTCGCGGAGCACAAGCGCTGGCAGTCGGGCGTGGTGCTGAAGGTGAGCGAGCGCGCCTTCGGGACGGGTCGGATGATGCCCATCACCCGTGTGCGGTGAGGGAGCGCTACGTCCGGTCGATGCGCACGGTGGGAGGCTCCTCGGACTCGGCCTCGCTCCTCGGGCGCACGGTGCGCGGGTCGCCCTCCGGGAGCCCGTCGAGGTGTAGCGCCGAGAGCGCGTCGATGAAGTCCTCGGCCCGCTGGTAGCGGGCGTCGGCGCTCCTCGCCATCCCCTTCATCACCACGTCGACCAGCGCCTCGGGCAGCGACGGGTCCCTCGACCGGAGCGGCACCGGAGCGCCGCTGCAGGCCTTCATCAGCACCTCGGGGATGGTGGTCCCCTCGAAGGGGAGGGCGCCGCTCAGCATCTGGTAGAGCATCACCGCGGTGCCGTAGAGGTCGACGCGGTGGTCGATGTGCGCCGGGGTGAAGACCTGCTCCGGGGACATGTAGTAGGGCGTGCCGAGGGTGGTCCCGGCGGGCGTGAGCGGCGAGCTCCGCTGCTCGAAGAGGAGCTTGCTGGTGCCGAAATCCAGCACCACCGCCTGCTCCCCTCCCCCCTCCATCCTCCTCAGGAACACGTTGCCCGGCTTCATGTCCCGGTGCACCACGCCGTGCGCGTGGGCCACGCGAAGGCCCTCCAGCACCTCCATCGTCAGCGCCACCGCCCTCGCCGGGGAGAGCACCCGCTCCGCCTCCAGCGCCGCCTGGAGCCCTCGGCCCTCCAGCAGCTCCATCACCAGGTAGGCCGTGCCGTCGGGGGCGATGTTGCACTCGTAGGTCTGCACCAGGTGGGGGGAGCGCATCGCGCTCGCGGCGTTGGCCTCGCGGACGAAGCGCTCCAGCGCGTCGTCTCGGTCGGGCAGCTCGGGCTTGAGCAGCTTGATCGCCACCGCCTCGCCGCCGGGCTGACGGCGGGCGCGGTAGACCGTTCCCATGCCTCCGCCGCCGAGGAGGCGCTCGATCTCGTAACGGCCGATGCTCGCGCCGCAGGGGCCGTCGCGGGTCGAGGTGCCGAGCGAGGGACAGGAGGAAACGTCCGCCGGGTGCTCCGCCCCGCACGCTCTGCAGTACGCCATCGCGGCGGCAGTATACGCTCCGTCGGCCGCGCCCGAAGGCCACGATGAACCCCACCGCCATCCCGCTCCGTGCCCAGCTCCTGCGCGTCCCGCTGCCCAGCGGGCGAGCGCTGTTGATCCCCATCGCCGACGCCCGGCACGCGCTCGTGCACGAGGAGTCCGACGCGCTCCTCGAGGCCCAGCTCTACCTCTCCGAGTGGCTGCGCACGCAGCCCCCGACGGCGGTCGCCCGCTTCGTCGCCAACCCCGACGCCCGCGTCGAGTTCATCCCCGTCGCCCTCACCCGCGAGGACCTCCCTCGCCGCTTTCGCGACCCGGTCACCGTCGGCGTCGCGTGCGTGGTGCTCCCCGACGGCGCCCGCTCCTGGGTGCTCGTCGCCCCGCTCGGGACCGTCGTCCACGTGGCGCCCGGCGAGTCCATCGCGGAGACCGTCGGCGCCGAGGTCGCGCTCCTCGTCGACGCCTGGGAGCTCTCCCCCGCGCGACGCCTCGACCTCTTCCCCTCCGCGGGCAGCGAGCTCGTGCACGTCGACCTCGTCGTCGAGCGAAAGCAGGGCGCCGCCGCCGCCGGGGCGCGAGCCAACGACCTCGCCCGCGCCGAGGAGAAGACCGCCGCGCTCGAGGTGCTGCGCTCCGTCGCCACGGCCCTCCACGAGCAGGACGGACCCGTCTCGCTCTCGCACCGCGACGACGCGCTGCGCACGCTCTCGGCGCTCCTCGACGGCGCCCAGCGGCAGTCGGTGCTGCTCACCGGCGCCTCGCTCGTGGGCAAGTCGATGCTGCTCCGCGCCTGGATCGCCCAGCGCAAGGCCGAGGGGCGGGCGCCGGTGGTGTTCCTGACGAGCGGGGCGCAGCTCATCGCGGGGATGAGCGGGCTCGGGCAGTGGGAGGAGCGGCTGCGCAAGCTCCTCGACGCGGCCGAGCTCCTCGACGCGGTGATCGTCTTCGACAACCTCGGCGAGCTGCTCACGGACCGTCCCTCCGGCGGCATCAACCTCCCGGCCGCCCTGCGCCCCTCGCTCGAAGAGGGCCGGGTGCGCGTGGTGGGCGAGCTCCGCGACGAGCTCGTCGACGCCGCCGACCGTCACCACGGGGGCTTCCTCGGCAACTTCACCCGGGTGCGGGTCGACCCGCTCAGCGCCCCGCAGACCCTCGACGCCCTGCGAGACCGCGCCGCCCTCGACGCGCGCTCTCGCCCCGACCACGCCACGCTCACGCCCGACGGCGCCGAGACCATCGTCGAGCTCTCGGCCCGCTACATGGCCTACGACGCGTTCCCCGGGAAGGCCTTCCGGCTGCTCGACGAGCTGCGCGCGGTGGTCGAGAGCGACCGCGACCTCGGCCGCGCCGACGCCCCGGCCATGGACCGAGAGCTCGTGCAGCGGGCCTTCAGCCGACAGAGCGGGATACCGCCGTTCATCCTGAGGGACGACCTCGCGATGAGCGTGGAGGAGGTCACCGCGTCGCTCCAGCGGCGGCTCGTGGGGCAGCTCGCGGCGGTGCGCGCGGTGGCGCAGACGCTTGGCGTGGTGAAGGCCGGGATGCAGCGCGGCGGACGGCCGCTGGCGTGCCTGCTCTTCGTGGGTCCGACCGGCGTGGGGAAGACCGAGCTCGCGCGCGCCACGGCGCACCTGCTCTACGGCAGCGACGAGCGGATGATCCGCTTCGACATGAGCGAGTACACCGACCTGGAGGCGGCCGATCGGCTGATCCGTGGGACCCGCGGCGCCGAGGGGCTGCTCACCCGGCGCATCCGCGAGCAGCCCTTCGGGGTGCTGCTGCTCGACGAGGTGGAGAAGGCCCACCCGGCGGTCTTCGACCTGCTGCTGCAGGTGCTCGGAGAGGGGCGGCTCACGGACGGACAGGGGCGCACGGCGCACTTCCACAACGCCATCATCGTGATGACCAGCAACCTCGGCGCGACCGGGATGCGCGACCCGGTGGGCATCGCCGCGGCCCCCATGGACCTCGCGGCGCACTACCTCCGCGCGGTGGAGCGGAGCTTCCGGCCGGAGTTCATCAACCGCCTCGACCGGGTGGTCCCCTTCGACGCGCTGGGCCCGGCGGAGGTGCGCGCCGTGGCGGCGATGGCCGTCGCGAAGCTCGGGGCGAGGCGGGGATTGCGCGGCAGCGAGGCGGCGCTCTCGGTTTCCGACCGGGCGCTCGACCACCTCGCGGAGCGGGGTTACTCGCACCGGTATGGCGCCCGCGCGATGCGCCGCCACCTGGAGGATCACCTCGTGGCGCCGCTCGCCCGCGTGCTCGACGACCGGCTCGACGCGGGAAGCGCGCTCTCGGCGGTGAGGGTCTCGCTCCCGCAGGAGGAGCCCGAGGTGAGGGCGACGGGGCAGCGCTCCGAGGAGACCCTCGACGGGCTGCGCTTCGAGCTGTGGAGCGTCGCGAGGAGGGCGCGCTCCGAGGCGGCGGAGCTACAGGAGGCGCTGGCCTCGCACCGACGCTGGGTCGACGCGGCGATGCAGCTGCCTCGGGTGGACGCGATCCGCAGCCAGCTCGAGCACCTTCGGGCGCAGCTCTCGTACCGCGCTCGCTCGCCCAGGGCGGCGGCCGCGGAGCGAGGCGAGGTGGCGGCGCTGCAGCGGGAGCACCACCAGCTCGACGCCCACTGGACGGCGCTCACCGCGCTGCAACGTGAGCTCTGGACCCTGGAGGAGCTGATGCTGGAGTCCGCGCTCGACCGAGAGAGCGCGAAGGCGCTCAAGGACGACGCGAGGGCGGTGCGCGGGCGCTACGAGGCGGCGCTGGCCAGGGCGATCCTGTCGTCGGTGTCGGGGCGCAACGCGGCGGTGCTGATGGCCTCGGAGATCGACGACACGCGAGGGCTGGAGCGCTGGCTCGCGGCCCTCGACGAGGCGGCCACGGAGCGGCGATGGACCGTCGACGCCCACCTCCAGGGGATGGCCCCGCTGAGGGACGACGAGTGGCCCGCGGACCGGCGATGGGGGCCGCCGCGAAGGCTTCGCACGGTGCTCGACGTGCTGCGCGCCGAGGACGACCGCGACGCCCGGAGCGTGGTGCTGCTGGTGGAGGGCCTCGACGCGGGGGTGCTGCTGGCCCTGGAGGCGGGGGTGCATCTCTGGATCGAGGGCAACCTGCGATCGGCGATCGAGCTGCGGCTGCTCACGCGCTCGGCGTCGGTGGGAGAGAAGGAGTGGGCCCATCCCTCGCTCACGCCGCCGAAGCCGATCGAGTTCGAGGCGCACCAGAAGCGCTCTCCCGCGAGGCAGGTGATCGCCGGAGAGCGGGTGGTGGTTCCGGGAGGGCGCGGCGTGGCGCTGGAGGGGAGGCACCCGCTGGCGATCATCGAGCGGGTGGCCTGTCAGCACCTCGTGGCGCTGGAGCTCGACGAGGGAGCCACGCCCCTGGAGGAGCTGCTGGAGGGGCCCCTCGACGGGTCGGACTGAGTCGCCTGGAGAGCCATCGAGGGAGGCGCGGCCCGGCTACGCGGGAGCGTGACGGTCACTCCGCGGCGTTGCGCGAGCCCTCGTCCCCGGAGCGGCGCGAGCGCAGCATCAGCGTCGCCAGGTCCGCCTCGAGGAGGCTCTCGAAGAGCGCGGCCATGGACTCGCCCAGCTCCTGCTGCGTCTCGGCGGCCATGCGGCGCTCGACCTTGGGGAAGAGCTCGCCCTCCTCCTCCTTCACGTGGTGCTCGATGAGCTCCTTCAGGGTCGCGGCGCGCGACCCGAAGCGCGGGTCGTCGAGGGCCTCGATCAGCCGGCGGATCTCGTAGCGCGCCACGGCGTGCTCCTCGAAGGACTCCAGCACGAGGTCTTCGTCGAGGGCCGTGACCGCGGGGTAGAACTGCACCTGCTCGATGATCATGTGGGCGAGCAGCTTGCGCGCGAGCTCCTGCGCGGCGCCCTTGCGGTCGCCCTTGTCGGAGGTGATCACGGCGAACAGCTTCTTCGCCTCAGTGTGGTGCGCGCGCAGTAGGTCGGTTGCCTTCATGGATGGGTCCTTTTCGAGGTGGCACAAGCGCCGGGAGGCCTCGTTGCAGACCGCGGGCCACGCGCTCCAGCCCCCGCGTCGGCCCACCGTCCCAGGAGCGCCCCGCGAGCCCTTCCCTCCGCCTGGGGCGACTGTTGTATCGTCGCGCCGGGTCCTCTGCTGCAACCCCAGTCCAGGAGGGTGTCTTGCCTGCTCCTACGCTGCCTCACGACGATCCGTTCCCGACGATCCGGAGTGAGCTCCTCGCGCATCGCCGCGAAGAGCGCCGGTACGACTACTCCTCGCCGGTGGGCGTCGCCTGCCTCGAGGAGCTTCAGCTCCCCGACAAGCCCGGCCCCGACTACCTGCTCGCGATCGCCCGCTCCAACGCCGCGGTCTCCGATCACCACGTCGGGCAGCGGGTCGTCGGCTTCCGCGACTCGAAGCCCGCCGCGCCCTTGCAGGTAGGCCTCTACGCCGCCATGAGCGCGGTCGAGGCCGCTCGTTCCTTCTGGGACGCGACCACCGCCGCCGCCGCCGCCACCTCGCCGAGGACCGCCGACTCGCTCGACGACTACGCCGACTTCACCGACGGCCTGGAGTCCATCCCCCTGGTGCAGCGCCTGCGCGCCGAGCCCGCCTCCCGCGACGCCCTCTTCGGCTGGCAGCGCCTCGGCGGGCCCAACCCCTTCGCCCTCTCGCAGCTCCGCGACGACCGCCTGCCCGATCACTTCCCCGTGACCGAGTCCCACTTCCACCGCGCCCTCGCCGCGCTCTCCCCCACCGGGGCGGGCGACGACTCGATGGCCCGCGCTCTCGCCGAGGGTCGCCTCTTCCTCTCCGACTGCAAGGCCCTCGACGGTCTCGCCACCACGCAGAACCAGGGCCGACAGAAGTACACCGCCGCCGCCATGGGGCTCTTCGTGCGCCCGCTCGATCGCTCCTCGGCGCTGCTGCCGGTGGCGATCCAGTGCGGCCAGGCGCCCTCCGCCGCGACGCCCCTCTTCACTCCTGCGGACGGCTGGCGCTGGCGCCTCGCGCAGTCCTTCCTCTCGCTGGGCGAAGGGAGCATCCACGAGGCGGCCGAGCACCTCGGGCTCACGCACCTGCTGGTGGAGGCCTTCGCCATCGCCGCGCGCCGCAACCTCGCCTCCGCGCACCCGATCACCGCGCTGCTCGAGCCGCACTTCGAGCACACCCACTTCATCAACTACACCGCGCGCCACAGCCTCATCGCCGACGGCGGGACGCTCGATCAGCTCATGCCCCAGCCCATCGCCGCGACCCGCTCGCTGGTCGCCGCGGCGGTCTCGAGCTTCGACGTGGGCGCGGGCGACCCCCGGTCGCGGCTGCGCGCCCTCGGCCTGATGGACGTCGACGCGCTGCCCGAGTGCCCCTACCGCGACGACGCGCTGCCGCACTGGGACTCGCTCCACCAGTGGGTGGGCGATTACCTTCGACTGTATTACCGCGACGACGAGGCGGTCTCCGGCGACCCGGAGCTGCAGGCCTTCGTGGCCGAGCTCTCGGCGAAGGACGGCGGCCGGCTGCGCGGCGTCCCGGAGGTGCGCTCCGTCGCCTCGCTCGCGTCGCTGATCACCCTGGTGGTCTTCACCGCGTCGGTGCAGCACGCGGCCGTCAACTTCCCGCAGTACCCCTTCATGGGCTACCTGCCGGGCATCCCCGCGGGCCTCTACGCGCCGCCCCCCACGCTCGACACGCCGGACACCGAGCGCTCGCTCCTCGCCGCGCTCCCGCCCTCCGACGTCGCGGTGCTGCAGACCTATACGGTCTATCAGCTGTCGGCGATCCGGCTGAAGGCGCTCGGGAGCTACGCCCCCTTCGACGACCCTCGGGTGGGCGACCCCCTCGGAGCGCTGCGCTCCCGCCTCTCCTCGCTGGAGGCCTCCATCTCGGAGCGCGAGGCCTCCCGCCCGCTGCCGTACCCCTACCTGCTGCCCTCGCTCGTTCCAGCCTCGATCATCATCTGACGCGCCTGCGCAGACCGGAGCCACCGCGATGAACGCCTCCCTCCCCCACGACGACGACGCCCCCGAGGACCGCCGCGCCGCGATCGCCGCCGACCGCGAGATCTGGCGCTTCGACCCCACCCAGCGGGGCCTCCCCCTCGCGGCGAAGGTCGAGTCCGAGCGCTACTCCAAGGGCTACGTGCTTCGCTACATCGAGACCCGCGCCATGCTCGCGGCCACGCGCGCGGCGGCCCGCCTCGACCCGCGGCTCTCGTCCGAGCGCGACGACGCCGAGGCCCTCTCGCATGAGCCCGGGACCGCTCCGCTCAAGGAGGGAGGCGTCACCCGCGCAGGGATGGTCCCGATGCGCTCGGTGGAGCACTACGCCGCGCTCTTCGACGCGGTGCCCACGCCGGCCACCCGCCCGTGGGCCCGCGACGACGGCTTCTTCGCCTGGCAGCGCCTCGCGGGCTGCAACGCCACGCACATCCGTCAGCAGCGCGAGGCCGACCCCCGCTTCCCGGTCAGCGACGCGCACCTCCGCGCCGCCATCGGAGGGGGCGACTCCATCGACCGGGCCCGCGCCGAGGGGCGCCTCTTCATCCTCGACCACAGCGCGCTGCACGGCCTGCCGCAGGGCTCCACGCAGGCTCAGCCGCGCTACTCCAGCGGCGTCCTCGCGCTCTTCGTGCGGGCGCTCGACGGGCGCTTCCTGCCGGTCGCGATCCAGGGCTCGCCGGTCGCGGGCTCGCCCATCCTCACGCCCGCCGACGGGGAGCACTGGCGTCACGCGAAGCTCGACGTGCAGGTGGCCGACAGCATCTGGGCCGGGGCCGTGATGCACCTGGGCTTCCACTCGCTCTCCGCGGGCTTCCAGGTGTGCACGGCGAGGGAGCTCGCCCCCAACCACCCGCTGCGGATGCTCCTCTGGCCGCACTTCGAGATGACCACCGCCGCCAACGAGACCATGAAGGACGCGGTCATCGGTCCGGGCGGCTACTTCGACGAGCTCATGGCCCCGACGCGCGAGGCCGCCGTCGAGCTCGCCGCGAAGGCCCTGCGCGCTCGCTCCATCGCCGACCGCGCCCCGTGGCGGGACATCGCGCTGCGCGGCATGGACAGCCTCGTCACGCTCCCCGAGTACCCCTACCGCGACGACGGGCTGCCCGTCGCGTGGGCCCTGCGGCGCTGGGTCTCGTCCTACCTGCGCCTCTGGTACCGCGACGACGCGGAGCTCGCGCGAGACGCCGAGCTCGCCGCCTGGCACCGGGCGCTCGGGGACGCCGACGCGCCGGGCTTCACGGGCGTTCCGGCCATCGAGCGGGTGGACGACCTGGTCGACCTGGTGACCACGCTGATCTACGAGGTCACCGCCGGGCACGCGGTGGTCAACTACTCGGGCTACGACTACTTCGCCTGGCCGGAGACCTTCCCCACGGCGCGATGGTCCGCGCCCCCGGCGCCCGGCGCCGAGCTCACCGAGGAGGACTACCTCCGCGCGCTCTCCCCCGTCGGCGTCGCCGACCGGATGCTCGACCTCACGCTCCCTCAGCGGCAGCTTCGGCTCAACGCCCTCGGCGACTACCCCGACGGGAGCTTCGACGACCCCAGGGTCGAGGCCCCGCTCGCCGCGCTGCGCGCCGAGCTCGAGGCCGTCGACGCGGCCACCGCGGCCCGCGACGAGGGACGCCGCTGGGCCTTCCCCTACCTGCGCCCCTCCCGGCTCGCGCTGTCCATCCACGTCTGATCCACCGCCCCGGAAGAGAGCTCCATCACCGTGTACGAGCACGCCGAAGTCCTGCACGAAGGGCCGCACAACCGGGTCACGCGCGCCTGGCGCGTCGCCGACCGGATGCCCGTGGTGATCAAGCAGCTCCGCGGCGCCTGGCCCGGGCCGCGCGAGCTCGCCCGCTTCCGGCGCGAGTACGACATGCTCGCCTCGCTCGAGGGCAACGGGGCGCCGAGGCCCATCGCCTTCGAGGTCCACGACGGCGTCGCGCAGATCGTGATGGAGCACCTGCCGGGCGTCTCGCTGGAGGCCGTGCTCTCCGGCGGACGCCTCGCGGTGGAGGAGTCGCTCACGCTCGCGCTGCGCCTCGCCGAGGCGATCGAGCTGGCCCACGCGAGGGACGTGCACCACCGCGACATCAACCCCTCCAACCTCCTGGTCGACCGCGCGGCGCGCCGGGTCTGGCTCATCGATTTCGGCCTGTCCTCCAAGGTGACCCGCGGCCTCGCGGGCCCTCGTCCGCTCTCCTCTCTGGAGGGCACGCCCGCCTACCTCGCGCCCGAGCAGACCGGCCGGATGAACCGCGCCGTCGACGCCCGAGCGGACCTCTACGCCCTCGGCGCCACCCTCTACGCCCTCTTCTCCGGACGAGCGCCCTTCGTCTGCGCCGACCTGCTGGAGTACGTCCACGCGCACCTCGCGCGAGAGCCCGCTCCGCTCTCCTCGGAGGCCCCGGACCTACCCCCCGCGGCAGCAGAGATCGTGATGACGCTGCTGCGCAAGCGCCCCGAGGAGCGCTACCAGAGCGCCGCGGGCGTGGTGCTCGACCTGCGCCGCTGCCTCGACGCGCTCGGCCGCTCGGCCCCCTCGGGGCCCGTCTCCCTCGCGGGCCGAGGGCTCTCCGCTCGCCCGGAATTCCCGCAGGACCTGCACGGCCGCGAGGACGAGCTCGCCCGCCTCACCGGCGTCTTCGACGAGGTGGTGCACGGCGCTCGCGGCGTCGCCCTGGTCTCCGGCGAGCCCGGCATCGGCAAGACCTCGCTGGTCTTCGAGCTGCACCGGCCGGCCACCGTGGCGGGCGCCCGGGTGCTCCAGGGGAAGTTCGACCAGTACACCCGGGACGTCCCCTTCGCGGCGCTGGCGCAGGCGCTCGACGGCTTCTTCACCGACGCGCTCTCCGAGACCCACGACGCGGTCGACGCGTGGCGCACCCGCCTGCTCTCCGCGCTGGGTCCCAATGGTCGCGTGCTCACGGACCTCGTCCCCGGCGCCGCGGCGCTGCTGGGCGCCCAAGGGCCGGTGGAGGAGCTCGGGCCCACGGAGGCCGAGCAGCGGTTGCAGGAGACCTTCCGCCGGGTGATCGGCGCCATCGCCGGCCGGGGCCACGCGGTGGTGCTCTTCCTCGACGACCTGCAGTGGGCCGACCTGCCCTCGCTGCGACTGCTGGAGACGCTCTTCCGCGACCCCTCGCTCGGGCACCTGCTGCTCATCGGAGCGTGGCGGGACACGGAGGTCGACGCCTCGCACGCCCTGCTCCCCACGCTCGACGCCCTGCGAGCGAGCGGGGCGCGCATCGAGGCGCTGCACCTCGGGCCGCTGCGGGGCGCCGACTGCGAGCGCATCCTCGGCCACGCGCTGCACGTCGAGGCCTCCGAGACCCGCGAGCTCGCCGCGGCGCTGCACGCCAAGACCGACGGCAACCCCTTCTTCCTCCGTCGCCTCGTGGAGGAGCTCGGCGACAGCGGCGTGCTGCGCTTCGACCGCGGGTCCCTCTCCTGGCGCTGGGACCTCGCCGCCCTTCGGGAGCGCGCGGTCACCGACAACGTGGTGACCTTCCTCCGCCACGACCTGGAGCGCCTCTCCGGCGACGCCCGTCGCGCCCTCTCGGCCGCCGCGTGGATCGGCTCCCGCTTCGACCTCGGGCTGCTGGGCGAGGTCACCGGCCTCGACCCGGCGGAGCTGCTGGCCGCCCTCCGCGGGGCGATCGAGCGGCGCTTCGTGGTGCCCCTGGAGGACGACTACTGGGACGACGCCGCCGCGGTGGGGCGCAACTTCGGCTTCGCCTTCGTGCACGACCGCATCCAGCAGGCCGCCGGGGAGCTCGTCTCCGCCGAGGAGACCGCGCGCACCCGGCTCGCGCTCGCCCGCGCCATGCTGCGCCGCCTCGGCGCTTCCGTGGCCGAGCTGGACCTCTTCCGCATCGCCGAGCACTACAACGCCGCCATCGAGCTGGTCGACGACCCGGCGGAGCGGGCGGCCGTGGTCGAGGTCGACCTGGAGGCGGGCCGTCGCGCCATGCAGAGCGCCGCGTACGCCCCGGCGCACCGGCTGCTGGAGGCCGCCGTGTCGCTCTCCGGCCGCGGCCTGTGGGAGCGCGACCCGTCGCAGGCCCGCTCGCTCTACCTGCTCTCGGCGCGCGCGGCGTGGCTCGTGGGGGACCTCGCGCTCATGCGCTCCCGGGTCGACGAGCTTCGCGCGAGGCCGGGCAGCCCCGTCGATCGGCTCGACGCCGAGTGGGTGCTGATCCAGTCGCAGATCGCCCGCGGGGAGCTGCACGAGGGCATCAGCGCGGCGCTCCGGGCGCTGGAGGGCGTCGGGGTGTCGCTGCCCCGCGACCCCACCCTCGATGAGGTGCGCGCGGGCATCGGCGCGGCGCTCGGGGCCATCGGGACGAGGTCCCCGGACGAGCTCTCGGCGCTGCCCCTCTGCGACGACCCGGTGGAGGAGGCCGCGCGTCGGATGATGGTGGGCATCTCGTCGGCGAGCTACGTCGTGACGCCCAACCTGCTGCCGCTGCTCAGCGTGGAGCTGGTGATCCGCACGGTGGCGCGGGGCGTCTCGAAGGAGTCGAGCTTCGGCTTCGGGGTCTTCGCGCTCAGCCTCTGCGCGGGCTGGCACCTGGCGCTGGGCTACGAGTACGGGCGCCTCGCCTTCGGTCTGCTCGATCGCCTCCCCGACGCGGCCTCCGGCGGGCGCACCCGCCACGTGGTCAACCACTTCGTCCGAGCCTGGACCGAGCCTCTCCGGGACATCTACCGCGAGACCCCGGACCTCGCCCGCGCCCTGCTGGACGTCGGCGACCTGGAGTACGCCGCGTGGGTGCTCGAGGCGCAGGCCGTCTACGGCTACTTCTCCGGCGTCTCCCTCGATGCGCAGGCCGTCGCCCTGGAGCGGGACGTGGCCTTCATGCGACAGCACAAGCTGCACGCGGCGCACGAGGCGACGATCCAGTTCGTGCAGCTGGTGCGCGGTCTGCGGGGCGAGGCCCTGGACCCGTCGCGCCTCGTGGGGGCGGACTACGACGAGGTCGCGGCGCTCGCCTCGTACCGGGCGAGCGGCTACCGCGCGGGGGCGCTGGTGCTCGCGGTGTGCATGCTCTCGGCGCGGGTGATCTTCCGCGACTACGTCGGGGCCGAGGAGGCCGCGAGGCTGGCCTTCGAGTTCCAGGACGGGGCGCTGGCGATCGTCTACCAGTGCTCGATGCGGGTGCTGGCCGCGGTGGCGCTGCTCTCCTGCCTCGACGGGCTGAGCCCCGAGAACCGGGCCGCCCGCATCGCCGAGGCGAGGGGCTGGCGCGCCGAGGTGGCCGCCGCGGCGGAGCGGTCGGCGCACAACGCCGCGCACCTGTTGGCGCTCTTCGACGCGGAGCTCGCGAGGGCCAGCGGGGACGTCGGCGCCGCCATCGAGCGCTACGACGAGGCCATCGCCCGCGCCGCGGCCGGGGGCTTCGTGCACGACGAGGCCCTCGCCGGGGAGCGGGCGGCGCTCTTCCACCTGGGGCGAGGATCGCGGCACGTCGCGAGGGCCTACCTGCAGGAGGCGCGCTTCGCCTGGCAGCGCTGGGGAGCGACGGCCAAGGTGGTCCAGCTGGACACGCTGCACGGCGAGCTGCTGGCCCCGGCGGAGCGCTCGAACCAGGCGCCGCGCACCTTCGAGCGGAGCACCGAGCTGGCGGGCGCGACGCTCGACCTGGACACCATCCTCAAGGCCTCGCAGGCGATCTCCGGCGAGGTCGAGCTGGCGGGGCTGCTCACCCGCGCCATGAGCATCCTGCTGGAGAACGTCGGGGCGAGGAAGGGCGTGCTGCTGCTGCGCTCCCGCGGCGTGCTGGCGATCGAGGCCGAGGGTCTCGCGGAGTCCGGCGCGGTGGAGCTCCCGGGCGGCGTGGCCTTCGAGGACGGCCAGCGGGTGCCGCCGACGATCGTGCGGAGGGTGTGGCGTCGCGGGGTGGCGGAGGTGCACGACGACGTGGCCGACGCGCCGGACTCGGCGCACGACCCGTACCTGCAGCGGGTGCGTCCGCGCTCGGTGCTCTGCGCGCCGGTGCAGCACCAGGGCCGGGCGATGGGGGTGCTCTACTTCGAGAACGACCTCTCCGCGGGGGCCTTCACCGAGGCGAGGGTGCGCGTGCTGGAGGTGCTCGCTCCGCAGGTCGCCATCTCCGTCGAGAACGCCCGGCTGCACGCCGCGCAGGACCGCTTCGTGCCGTACCAGTTTCTGCGAAGCCTCGACCGCTCGGACATCGTGGAGGTGGAGATCGGCGACCACGCGCAGAAGGAGGTGTCGGTGTTCTTCTCCGACATCCGCGGGTTCACCTCGCTGATCGAGCGGCTCCCGGCGGCGGAGGCGCTGGTCTTCATCAACTCGTACTTCGCCACCGCGGAGCCCGCGATCCAGGGCCACGGCGGCTTCATCGACACCTACCTGGGTGACGGGATCATGGCCCTCTTCGACGCCGCCGGGACCAACGCCGACGACGCCGTCGCGGGCGCGATCGCGATGCACCACGGCCTGGAGCGCTTCAACGCCGCGAGGCTCAAGCAGGGCCTTCGCGCGGTGCGCACGGGCATCGGCATCAACACCGGGACGGTGATGCTGGCGACGCTGGGCGGCGGCCGCTCGCTCAAGTGCGGCGTGGTGGGCGACGCGGTGAACCTGGCCGCGAGGGTCGAGGGGCTGACCCGTCGCTACGAGGTGGGGGTGCTGATCTCCGACGCGACGCTGTCGGCGATGCGCGCCCCGTCGAGGGTGGCCAAGCGCCGGGTGGGGCGCGTCCGGGTGAAGGGGCGAGAGCAGCCGCTGACGCTCTACGAGGTGCTGGACGCGGAGTCGGAGCGAGCGCGCGACGCCCGCCACGCGACGCTCGACCGGCACGAGGCCGCGGTGGACGCCTTCTTCGCGAGGGACTTCGCGGGCGCCCAGGCGGGCTTCGCGGACTGCCTCTCGGCCTCGCCGGAGGACCCGCTTCCGCTCTACTTCCTCAACCGCCTGCGGCGGCTCATCGCCGAGGGCGCCGCCGCCGACTGGGACGGCGTGGAGACGATGACCGAGAAGTGATGAGCGGTGCCCGTCAGATCAGGATCGACGCGGGCACCAGCGACGGGAGCAGGTAGCGGTAGGGCAGCGGGCGGTGCGCGTCGCGGGCGAGGATGTACGCCTCGATCGTGGCGAGGCGGGCTCGCAGCGCCGCGAGGGCATCGGCCACCTTCGGGTCGGTGAGCCGGGGATAGTCGCCCAGCCGGTTGCATCGCACCGCGGAGAGCTGCCACACGGAGTACATCTGCAGCACCGCGGCATCGAGCGGCGGCAGCGCGGCCAGCAGCGACGCCTCCGTGTCCGGCGTCGCCAGCGTGGGGGGCGGCGTGTAGAGGGCCCCGGGCATGTTGGGCACGTAGCCCATGAAGGGGTACTGCGGGAAGTTGACCGCCGCGTGCTGCACCGTGGCGGTGAAGATCGCCACCGTCGCGAGCTGCGCCAGCCCGTCGAGGCCTCGCGCCTCGGGCACGCCGCGCAGCCGTCCTCCGTCCGCCGCCGAGAGCTCGGCCACGAAGGCCTGTGCCTCGACGTCGTCGGCCACCTCCGCGTCGCTGGAATAATACGCTCGCAGGTAATCGCCGACCCACTGGCGCAGCGCGTCCCAGAGCGGGAGCGCGTCCTCCCGGAAGGGCGACACGGTGAGCCCGGAGGGGTCGAGCAGGCCGCGCGACGCGAGCCTCGATCGGGGGTCCGCCTGGTCGAGCCGGAAGGACTCCAGCACCCGGCGGGCGACGGTGCCGACGACGGTGACGTCCGGGGCCATCATCCGGTCGAGCGTTCCCTCCTGCGCGATGAGGTTGTGGCGGGCGCTGAAGTTGATGAAGTGCGTGCCCTCGAAGTGGGGCTCGAGCAGCGCCGCGAGGGGGTGCGCCGCGGCCAGGTTGCGACGCGCGGAGAGCGCGAAGGCCTCGCAGACCAGGTGCGTGAGCGCGAGGTGCTCGCCCGCCTCGTGCACGCCGCCCTCCGCCGCCGAGAGGAAGGCCTGCGCGATGCGCCATCGCCATCCGTCGGCGGGCGTGAAGAGGGGCGTCGCCTCGGAGGGCGCCTGGCCGCACTGGATCGCCACCGGCAGCAGCGCCGCCTCGCCCTCCAGCGGACGGACGAAGAGCCCCATGGCGGCGGCGATGTACTTCTGCCGACCGGCGAAGCGCTCGGCCACCACGCCGTCGAGCAGCGCGCAGTCGACGAGGAAGAGCCTCCCCTCGGAGAGCGCACGGGCCAGCGAGTCGCCGCCCGCCCCGGAGGGAGAGAGCGCCGAGAGGGCGCGGGCGAAGTGGTCCTCGGTCACCGGGAAGTGATCGGGCAGCGAAGCGCCCCGCACCTGCTGCAGGCTGTAGGGATTGGGTCCGGCGATGCGCTGGTAGGCGAAGAGGGCGTCGCGCTCGGCGGGCGCCTGGTGGAGCCGATCGAGCAGGGGGATGGGCTCCAGGCCCGCGACCAGCGCGGCGTAGGCGGAGAGCGAGGCCGCCGGGGCCATCGGCGTGGCGGCGGTGACGTCGTTGATGGTGTTGGGTGGCGCGGGCAGCGGCTTCGGCGGGGCGAGCGGCGCCACCGGCGCGACGAGCTCGCTCTCACGGTAGTGGCCCGCGAGCGAGAGGCCCATGAAGTGCTGACGGATGCGCATGTGCGTGCCCATCCCGGCCATCATGTACTCGGGGCTCGGCATGTCCTCCGGCGCGAGCTCCATCGGGCTCGCGAGTCCGCCGAGGGCCGCCACGCCGTCGGGGTTGCTGTAGTCGTAGGGCCGGACCGAGCGGCGCGCGGCGATGTGCTCGCGACGCGACTGGGGGTTGGGGTCGTGCGGAGGAAGCGTCGGTCTCTCCATCGGCGCACTCTACAAACCGGTTTTGGGCCTGTATACCCGGCGATCGGAAATGGAGTCGGCGTAGCGCGATGGAGGTAAGGCTCACCGTCTATCACGCCCGCGAGGGGCAGCGGGTGGTGTGGGTCCCGCTCGGGCTGGGCGCGCTCGGCAAGCGCTTCGAGGCCTCGCACGAGAACAAGCTCCGCGAGCAGCTCACCCAGCACTACCGCGAGCTCCTCCGCTCGCTCCCGATCCCCGAGGCGGCGCGCTTCGAGCTCACCCGCGGGGCGCACCTGGGCTCCGTGCGCGTCGACCTCACGCTCCAGACCGACGGTCGCCGCCGCAAGCTCTCCATGAGCGTGCCGCTGGTGCAGCTCTCCCTCTTCAGCGGCGCCGGACCTCGCGTGCAGGTGGCCTTCCACCCCTTGCGCCAGGGCGACTGGTTCGCCTTCCGCCCCGAGCAGGGCACCCTCGCCGAGCACGCCTCGGGCTGCTTCAGCGAGCTCTGGGCCGACCTCGACCAGGAGGAGCTCGACGGCCTCCGCCACCGCCCCCGCAGCGGCCTGCGGGTGGTCTCCTTCAACGCCGCGCTGCGCTCCATCCTCGACACGCTCAAGCCCGAGACCGCCGACCCCCGGGGCGAGCGCCCTCCCTCCGAGGCCGACCTCTCGCAGCGGCGCACCGGCTACCGGGTGCTCCCCCGCATCGGCGAGAACCTCACCCGCCGCGCCATCGACGGGGACCTCCCCCCGGCGGAGGGAGGCTCCTCGGTGCGAGAGCGCCTTCGAGCCCAGGTGAGCGCCTCGCCCCCTCGCAGCGTCGCGCTCATCGGTCCTCCGGGCTCCGGCCGCACCACCGCGCTGCGCGGCCTCGTGCACGACCTGCTCGCCGCCGACGACTTCGCCGCCCACCAGAACGCCGACGCCGCGCGCGCCGTCTGGCGGGTGAGCGGCACGCGCATCATCGCGGGGATGTCCTTCGTGGGCGACTGGGAGGAGCGCTGCGGCGACGTGCTCGCGGACGTCCGCGCTCGCCGCGCGGTGCTCGCCGTCGACGACCTCCACCAGTGGGGGCGCATCGGCCGCTCGCGGGACAGCGACCGCAACATCGCGGAGTTCTTCCGGGCGCCGGTCTCTCGCGGCGAGTGCGTGCTGCTGGGCGAGTGCACCGTCGAGCAGTGGCGCCAGCTGGAGGAGGACGCTCCCTCCTTCGCGGCGAGCTTCACCCGCGTCACGATGCCCGAGACCTCCCCCGCGGAGACGCTCCGGATGCTGCTCCAGGAGGCCCGCACGCTGGAGCTCACCTACGGCACGCGCATCCCCGCCTCGGGCATCCGGGCGCTGCTGGAGGTGGGCGGCCCGCTCTTCCCGCACCGGGCCTTACCGGGGCGCGTATTCGACCTGCTGCACGCCGCGCTCCGCGACTCCGGCGCCCGCGTCACCGACGGCGACGACGACCTCGCGCTGCGCCGCGCCGAGCTGCTCTCGCAGGAGGAGGACGCCGCGCTCGACGAGGACCGCGCCCTCGACTGGATCTCCGCCCGCACCGGCTTCCCCCGAGGGCTGCTGCACCCGGACGAGCCCATGAGCGCGGACGACGTGCGCGCCGCGATGACCCGCCGGGTGCTGGGCCAGGCCGCAGGCGTCGAGGCGGTGGTCGACCTGGCGATGCGCATCCGACGCGGGCTCTCGGACCCGAAGCGCCCGCTCGCGGTCTACCTCTTCACCGGGCCGACGGGCACCGGGAAGACGGAGCTCGCCCGCGCCATGGCGGCCTTCCTCTACAGCTCCCCGGAGCGGCTCCTGCGCCTGGACATGGGCGAGTACGCGACGCCCGACGCGGCCTCGCGGCTCATCGGCGACCGCTGGGCCCCGGAGGGCCTGCTCACCCGCCACGCGGCGCAGCAGCCCTTCGGCGTGGTGCTCTTCGACGAGATCGAGAAGGCCCACCCCCAGGTGCACAACCTGCTGCTCCAGCTCTTCGACGAGGGGCGCCTCACGGACGCGGGCGGCGTGACGGCGGACTTCACCCACTCGATCATCGTGATGACCTCCAACCTCGGGGCGAGGCGAGACTCGGTGGTGGGCGTCGGCTCCGACGCGCTGGCCTCCACGAGGGACCACCTGCGCGCGGTGCAGGAGTTCTTCCCCCCGGAGCTCTTCAACCGCATCGACCGGGTGGTGGCCTTCTCGCCGCTCACCCCGGAGGTCGCCCGCGTGGTGGCCGCGAGGGAGCTCGGCCGCCTCGCCGCGCGCCAGGGCCTGGTCGACCGCGGGGTCTTCGTCTCCTGGACCCCGGCGGTGCTCGACCGCGTGGTGTCCGAGGCCTTCCGCGCGGAGGACGGCGCCCGCTCGCTCAAGCGCTACCTCGAGGACCGCGTGGGCACCGCGCTCACGGACCACCTGGTGCGAGTGGCCCGCGCGGACCTCACGCTGCTGCGGGTCGACGCGGGCGAGGCGTCGGGGAGCTTCTCTCTGACCGCCCGGGCGCTGCGCGAGGCGGACGCCCTCTCCGCGATCTACCCCCTGGAGGAGCTCATCGACGCGGACCGCTCGACGCTCGCCCGCAAGCTGCGCGAGGCCGTCGCGGCGCTCGATGCGGCCATGTCCTCCCCGGCCTTCGCGGCGCTCTCCGAGCGCATCCACGACCGGGTGGACGAGCACCGCGCGGGCAGCCCCGAGGCGAGCGAGGCGCTCTTCCACCTGGACGCGCTGAGGGCCCGAGGCGTGGCCCTTCACGAGCACCTCGCGTCGCTCTCCCGACGGGTCTCCGAGGCCACGGACTGGGAGCTCACGGACGTCGACGAGACCGGGCGCATCACCCTCACCAGCGACCGGGTCCCGATGAGGGCGGAGCTGCTCTCGGCGATCGCGGAGGTCGCCGCGTTCAAGCGGGCGCTGCGCGAGGTGGACGACCCGACGCAGCACGCGGTGATCATCACCCTGTCGCGCCTGGAGGGCATGCACGGAGGATCGTCGGCCGCGGGGCTGCTGGAGGCGCTCGGGTGGGCGTACAGCGCGGCGCGAGGGACGGTGGAGGCCTCGGCGTACACGCCACCGGGGACGCCTCCCGAGTCGAGGCGCATGGCGCTGCGGGTGGTGGGGCTCTCGGTGCGGTCCTTCTTCGAGCACGAGCAGGGCGTCCACCTCTGGCACACGCCGGACGAGGCGCCGGAGCTGGTGGTGGTGAGGGTGCGCCCCGCGAGCCGAGGCGAGACCGCCGCGGAGGCCCTCGCGGCCATCGCGCCGGAGACCGGAGCGGAGCTGCGGGTGGTGCGCTCGATCCGCTACGACCCGGCGAGACAGCCCGGACCGCTCTCGCTGGAGGACTACGTGATGGGCACCGCCCGCGTGATGAACGCCTCCAGCCTGACGGACCCGCTGCCCGCCCTCTGGATGACCCGCATGGCGCGCGAGGAGGTGGGGCCGTGAGCGCGAAGCCGGGGCTGCGGGTGTACTTCGTCCCCCACGCGGGAGGCCTGCTGAGCGGGAGCCTCATCGACCACGGCGGAGGGCTCTTCGCCCCGGCGCCGCCGAGCGCCATCGGCCGCAGCGCGGACGAGGTCTTGAAGCAGCTGGAGGCGCTTCTCCAGAGGGCCATCGCCCAGGAGCCGGGCACCCTCGACCGCTACCTCTGGGACGTGAGCTTCGCGACGAGAGAGGTGACCGTCGAGGTGCACCCGCAGGTGGCCCAGGAGAAGCGGCTGGTGATCGGGCGGAGGGAGATCCCGCTGCGGCTCACCTACGCCTGGAGCGCCCTCAAGAAGGGCGGCTTTCGCGTGGTGCTGCCGCGCTTCGGGTGGTCCTTCGTGGTGGAGGGGCTGGAGATCGCCCCGGAGGTGCTGCGCCAGGCCGTGAGCACGGTGCTGCTCGGGGAGAGCGCGGGGGCGCTGATGGAGTTCCAGCGCTTCGGCGACGAGTGGGTGAGCGAGTGGACCCCGAGGGTGCTCGACAGCCCCGGCGACGAGGAGGAGGAGGCTGAGCTGGCGAGGGACTTCCCGACGGTGACCGCCGTGGCCGACGAGTGGGTCGAGCGCGTCGCGAAGCGCCGCCTCCCGATGCCCGTGGGGGAGGACCCGGTGCTGGGAAGCCTGGCCTCGCTGGTGTCCCGTCGGCCGCTCCCCTCGGTGCTGCTGGTGGGGCCTTCGGGCGTCGGCAAGACCTCGCTGGTGCGCCGCCTCGCGCGGCAGCTGCTCATCGAGCGGAGGGCGCACCCCGATCGCCACGTCCCACGGATGTGGTCCACCTCGGCGACCCGGATGATCGCCGGGATGACCTACGTGGGCATGTGGCAGGAGCGAGCCCTCGCGGTGGTCAAGGAGCTCTCGCACGAGGGCGACCTGCTCTTCGTCGACCGGCTGGTCCCGCTGCTCCAGGCGCAGCCCGACGGCGGATCCATCGGCGAGGTGCTGCTCCCCGCGGCGAGAGAGGGCAGCCTCGCGGTGATCGCCGAGTGCACCCGACCGGAGCTGGAGGCCTGCCGCCGCCGCTTCGGGGCGCTGCTGGAGGTCTTCCAGGTGGTGCCCGTGGACGAGCCCGCGACCCCGGCGGTGCTGCGCTTCATCCCCACCTACGCGCAGCGCAGGCTGCCCCGCACCGCGCTGCCTCCGTCGGCGGTGCGGCGCATGGCCACGCACCTCGCGACGCTCCAGCGCGACTCCGCCTTCCCCGGCAAGGCGGTGCGCTTCCTCGACTGGATCGCCGCCTCGCAGGACCCGGCGGACACCACCGCCCGCACCCTGTCGCCTCGCGAGGTCTCGTCGCGCTTCGCCCGCTTCTCGGGCATCCCCGAGGAGCTCATCGCGGACGAGCACGCGGTCACGCCCGAGCAGCTCGCGGCCACGCTCCGCCGCTCGGTGATCGGCCAGGACGCGGCCTGCGCCTCCGCCGCGAGGGTGCTGGCTCGCTTGAAGGCGGGGCTCAACGACCCCGACCGCCCGGTGGGCACGCTGCTCTTCCTCGGACCAACCGGCGTCGGCAAGACCGAGCTCGCGAGGGCGATGGCGGCGTACCTCTTCGGCGACCCGGCGAGGATGATCCGGCTCGACATGAGCGAGTACATGTTCGCGGGCTCCGGGCAGCGGCTGCTGGCGGTGGGCCACGGGGCGCAGAGCCTGGCGACGAAGGTGCGCGAGCGGCCGCTCTCGCTGGTGCTCTTCGACGAGATCGAGAAGGCCCACCCGGAGGTCTTCGACCTGCTGCTGGGGATGCTGGGCGAGGGCCGGCTCACGGACGCCTTCGGCACCAGCGTCGACTGCCGGATGACCGTGGTGGTGATGACCTCCAACCTCGGGGTGAGCGAGTCCCGAGCGGTGGGCTTCGGCGAGGGGAGCGCCGGGGACAGCGCGATCCGTGCGGCGCGACGTCACTTCCGCCCGGAGTTCTTCAACCGGCTCGACCAGGTCATCGGCTTCAACGCGCTCACGCCGGTCGACGTGCTGAAGATCGTCGACCTGGAGATCGCCAAGGCCGAGGGCAGGGCGGGCCTTCAGCGTCGGCGGGTGAAGCTCTCCGTGAGCGCCGGCGCGAGGGCGAGGCTGGCCGACCTGGGCTGGCACCCCACGCGAGGGGCGAGGCCGCTGCAGCGGGTGATCGAGGAGCGGGTGATCGCCCCGGTGGCGGCCTGGCTCGCGGCGCACCCCTCCACCAGGGACGCGGTGCTCTCCGTCGACGCCGAGGCCCGCGTGTCCGACGCCTCGGAGCTCTCCATCCCGCGTTAGCCTCCCTCTCCCATCGCACCATGAGCCCTGCTCCCACCCCGCGCTTCGCCGCCGTCCGCGCCCTCGCCCGAGAGGCGGCCACGACCCTCTCGATCAAGCTCCTCAGCCTGCTGCCGAGGGAGGCCCTCGACCGGCTTCGCCAGGAGGCCGCCACCCGACGCCCGGAGGCCGCCCGACGACACCTCACCCACCGGGTGCGCGGCCGCCTGGTCTTCCTCGACGACGACCGGCCGATGCAGCACATGGAGGTCGAGCTCTGGGAGCGCGACCTCGGCGCGCCCGACGACTTCCTGGGCCGCGCCACCACCGACTCCGAAGGGCGCTTCACCCTCGCGTACGACCCCGCCGACGCGGGCCCCGGCGACGTGCCCGACCTCGACCTGCGGGTCGTCGAGCTCTCCCGCCGCGCCGAGCCCGGCGGCGGAGTCTCGGTCGAGCGCCGCGTGGTCCACGTGGTGCGCGGGCCCGACGACGTGACCGCGATGGACCATGACTTCGGCACCTGCCGCGTCCCCTACTGGAGCTACCGCCGCGGCTCTCCGGTGGCCCGCGTCGCCACCGGGGAGGGCCTCGCCGACGCGCTGCCGCAGGACTTCAGCGCCGCCCGCAAATCGCAGGGCTACGCGGTGATCTCCTCGGTCCAGGGCATCCGCCTGCGGCACCAGGAGCGGGCGACCCTCGGGCTCGCTCCGACGCTCTCGGAGGTCCAGCGCGACTACCCCGACAACCGCACCCTCGAGCTCGACCGGGAGACGCCGGGGCGCTCCCGCGGCGACGAGTGGTTCGTCCATCGGATGCTCGACGGCTTCAACCCGGCGCTCTTCCGGGTGGCCCCCGACGGGAGCCTCTACGTCGAGTACTCCTACGAGGGCTACGAGCTCGACGACCGTCACTTCGCGCCCGACGTCCGCGCGTACTTCGAGCGCCGCGGGGCGGAGCTCGTCCCCACGAAGATCACCCTCCGCCGACGCCACCCCGGCGCTCCCCTCGGCGAGGCCGTCGCCTACACGCCCGCGGACGGCGAGCTCTGGACCCGGGCCAAGCGCGTCGTGCGGGTGAGCTACGCCCTCTGGGGAGAGGTCGAGGCGCACCTCGCGAGGGCCCACCTCAACGTCGAGCAGTACGCCATCGCGGCCTTCCGCAACCTTCGGCGCAGCCCCCTCGCGAGGCTGCTGCTGCCGCACCTTCGAGAGACGGTGGTGATCAACCACCGGGCGGCCACGAGCCTCCTCGGCGAGGAGGGCTTCGTGGTGGTGGGATCGGCCTTCACGGCGCGAGGGGTCGAGCAGCTCCTGCTCGCCTCCGTGGGCGCCTGCGACTGGGCGGGCTGGTCGCCGCGCTCGCCGGTCACCCAGGGCCACGCCTTCGCGAAGGTGGGGAGGCTCTACTGGGAGGTGATCGGAGACTGGGTGTCGCGCTTCTTCCTCGATCACTCGGCGGAGATCGCCGCGAGCTGGAGCGAGGTGCGGGCCTTCTCCCGCGACCTGGTCGAGCACTCGGCGGAGCACGTCCCTGCGGGCGGTGGCGACCCCTGGCTCGACGCGAGCGAGGTCAACGACCACGACGAGCTGCGCCGCGAGGTGGGCGGGGTGCTCCGCGCGGTGAGCGAGGTGACCGCGAGCGAGACCGCCGACGCCGCCAGCCTCGACCGGCTCCAGCAGCTCTGCCGCTACGTGATCTTCCACGCGACCTTCTTCCACACCTGGGCCAACGACGAGCAGCACGCCGACGGCGGCGAGGCGGCCTACCTCTCGCTGGGCCTGGACGCGGACATCCTCGAAGACCCGCTCGCCGAGGGCCTCGGTCCGCTCGAGGCGAGCACCCAGCTCTTCTTCACCTGGTACCTGACCCGCACCCGCTACGGTCTGGTCACCCGCAACGAGGAGGGCGACCTCGAGCCCGGGCTCATCGAGCGGCTCAAGGCCCGGCGGGGCGAGTTCGCGGCGCTGGGCTATGACATCGACGCGATCAGGTCCCGGATCAATGTGTGAGGGATGCGTTCTCCCCACGAGCCCTCGAGAGCCTTCGACGTCGATCTCGCCTTCGCCCGCCTGCGAGAGGCCGTCGCGCCCTATCCGAAGCCGGTGCTCTTCGCCCTCGCCCGCGAGGGCTTCGGCTCGCCCTTCGAGATCGCCATCGCCTGCATCCTGACCGTCCGCACGCTGGAGGAGGTCTCGCTCCCCGCGGCGCAGCGGCTCTTCGCGGCGGCGCGCACCCCGGCGCAGATCGCCGCGCTCACGCCCGCCGCCATCGACGCCCTCATCGACACCTGCACCTTCCACGAGCCCAAGTCGCGCTCGATCCACGCCATCGCGAAGCGCGTGGCGGAGGAGTTCGGCGGCGAGCTCCCCTGCGACCTGGAGACCGTGCTCTCGCTGCCCGGCGTGGGGCCCAAGTGCGCGGCCCTCACGCTCGGCATCGGCTGCGGCCAGCAGCACCTCCCGGTGGACATCCACGTCCACCGCATCGCCAACCGCTGGGGCTATGTCTCCGCGAAGACCCCCGAGCGCTCGCAGCGGGCGCTGATGGCGAAGCTCCCCCGCGAGCGCTGGCTGGAGATCAACGAGCTGCTGGTCCCCTTCGGCAAGCACGTGTGCACCGGCGCCCTGCCCCGCTGCTCGACCTGTCCCCTCGGTGACATGTGCCCGCGCGTGGGGGTCACCCGCCACCGGTGATCCCCGCCGCCGCCGCTTGATTGCCGCAGCCCCCAAAGATTCCGGTCTCCGAGGTGCCCGTGATAGCGTCGCGGCGCCCTGCGATGGACCCTGCCGCCTACGCCTGCTACGAGCGCCTCAACAAGAACCCCGACGACGCCGAGGCGCTGTCCTTTTTGTGGGAGTACCACGGGGGGCGAGCGGAGTTTCAGCAGCTCGCCACCCTCGTCGAGCAGACCGCCGGACGACGGCCGGACCCCAAGTCCTCCGCCGACCTCTTCTTCCGCGCCGCGGAGCTCTGGTCGAAGAACGTCGGCCGCGCGGACCGCGCCGTCGCCAACTACACCCGCTCCTTCGAGCGCGACCCGTCGCAGCTCGGCGCCATCGAGGCCGCCCGGCAGATCTACCTCCAGCTCGGCAACCTGAAGCTCGCGGCGCAGCTCCTCGAACGTCAGCTCGGGGCGACCGCCGACCCGCTCGTGCGCGCGATGCTGCTCCGCGAGGGCGCCGAGCTGCACGGCCGGCTCGGGGCCCTGGACACGCAGATCTCCTGGCTGGAGGAGGTGCGCTCCACGCAGCCCGACGACTGGGAGCTGCTGCGCGAGCTGGCCGGGGCCTACCTCACCCGAGCGCAGTCGCCCGGCGCTCAGCCCGACGACGCCCGCACCGGCGCGGCGCTGCTCTCCTCGCTCGCGTCGAGCGTCGGCGGCGAGCACGGCGTGGCCTTCGCCGAGGCCGCCCTCGACGCGTGGCCCGGCGACGAGACCGCCTTCGCCATCGTCTACGAGGCCTACGGCGCCCAGGAGCGGCTGGACGAGCTCGCGGTGCGGCAGATCGCCTTCGTGCAGGCCAACCCGGTCAGCCCCTACACCCCGGTGGTGCGCAAGGCGCTCGCGGAGGCCTACCTCTCCGTGGGCCAGACCGACGACGCCATCGCGGCCCTCGAACCCCTGCGCGCCAGCGACCCGGAGGTCGCCCGCACCCTGCTCGGCCTCTACCGCGACGCGGGCCGGGCGGAGGAGTTCTCCCGCCTCGCCGCCGAGCTCGCGAGCGACGGCGATCTGCCGCAGCAGCTGCGCGACCTGAAGGACCTCGCGGAGATCCAGGGGCGCTCGGGCAACCGCGCGGGGATGCTCGACACCATGCGCCGGGTGCTCGCCCTCGACGCGGCGGACCTGGAGGCCCTGGCGCTGGTGGAGGACGACCTGCGCGCTCGCGGCGACTACGCCGCCCTGCGGGACGTGCTGGCCGAGGCCGTGCGCAGCGAGCAGTGCGCGCCGGAGATGCGCATCCCGAGGCTGCGGGAGATCGCCCAGGTGTCGCTGGAGCGCCTCGACGACCCGCAGGCCGCGCTCGACGCGTGGAGGGAGATCCTCGACAGCGTCGGCGACGACCCGGAGGCCCTCGCGGGCATGGACCTGGTGCTCGCCCAGCAGAACCGCTGGGAGGAGCTCAGCCCGGTGCTGGCCCAGCGCGCCGACGTGCTGCCCGAGGGGGAGCTGCGCAACACCGTGCTCCGCCGCCTCGCGGACCTGCACCGCGACCGCTCCGGCGACCGCGCCGCGGAGGCCGCCGCGCTGGCGCAGCTCTGGCGCGCCAACCCCCAGGACGACGAGGTCTCCGAGCGCCTCGTGGCCCTGCGCCGCGAGAGCGGCAACCTCGCGGGCGTGGTGGAGGTGCTCAGGGCGCGGGCCGAGCGCTCGCCCCCGATGGCGGCGGCGGAGCGCTGGGCCGAGCTGGCGGTCGCGCTGGAGGCCCACGGCGACCAGCACGGCGCGGTCAACGCGTGGCGCGAGGTGTCCACGCGCGACCCGGTGCACCCGCACGCCTGGGAGGAGACCGAGCGTCTGCTGCGCGCCACGGGGCAGCACGCGGTGCTCTACGCCTCGCTGGTCGAGCGCTCCGAGGCGATGAGCCCGGGGCCCGAGCGGGCGTCCATCCACGCCCGCGCCTCGGACGCGGCGAGGGCCATGGGCGACCCGGCGACGGCGCTGGCGGAGGCCGAGCGCGCGGTGGCGATGGACCCGTCCAACGACGCCCTCGCCACGGCGCTGATGGACTCGCTGGAGGTGCTGGGCGAGCGCGACCGGCTGCTGGCCTTCGTGCGAGAGCGCTCCGAGGGGCTGCCGGATGGACCGGCCCGCATCGAGCTCACTCGCCGCGCGGCGAGGGCCGTGGGGCAGACCGATCCGGCGGGCGCAGCGGTGGTGTGGGAGGAGGTCCGGGAGGGCGCTCGCAGGGCGGGGCTGCGCGATGACGCCGAGGCGCTCGACGCGCTGCTGGGCCTCGCGGAGCTGGCGGGCGACGACGAGCGGGTGGTGTCGCTGCTGGGCGAGGCGGCCGTGGCGACGGACGACCCGACCGCGAGGCGCGGGCTGCGGATGCGGCGCGCCCGGATGCTGGCCGAGGAGCTCGGCCGCGTGGACGAGGGCCTGGACGTACTGGAGACCGCGGCGCGCGAGGGCGACGACGGCGCCCTCGACACCTGGGAGGCGCTGGAGGCGCTCTCGGCCACGCACGGCCGCTGGGAGCGAGCGTACACGGCGCTCGAGGCGCAGGTCGCCCAGACGCAGGACGACGACGACCGCATCGAGCGCGCGGCGCGGCTGGTCTCGCTGGTGGAGTCGGAGGCCTCGCTGGGCCACCGGCTGATCGACGCGCTGCGGCTGCAGCACCGGGTCGACCCCAACGACCTCGGGCTCACCCAGCGCCTGGCGGACCTCTGCGAGGCCGGCGGGCTGTGGGCCGAGGCCGTGACGCTGCTCGAAGAGCTGGCGGAGATGGAGGGCGACGAGGAGGAGCTCTCGACGCTGGTGCAGCGCATCGCCCACCTCTCGGACGAGCACCTCGACGACCCGGAGCGCGCGTGGAAGGCGCTGCTGCCGCAGGTGCAGGGCGGGGACATCGCGTGCCTCGACCTGATGATCGCGATGAGCGCGCGGCGAGGGATGCACGCCGAGGTGCTCCCGGTGCTGACGGACCTCGCGCTGCGGGTGAACGACCTGGAGGCGAGGGCCTCGCTCTGGCGCGAGATCGCCGAGCGCAGGGCGCAGCTCGGCGACGCCGCGGGGGCGGTGGAGGCCGAGTGCGAGGCGGTCACCTCGGAGCCCACGGCGACCGCGGGGCTCGACCGCATCGACGCGCTGGCGGCGCGGGCGCAGAGCCCGGCGCGCGTGGCCGCGGCCTACCGCGCGGCGCTGGAGTCGGCGGCGGACGCGACCGCGGCGCACGACCTCGCCATGCGGGGACTGCGCGCCATCGAGGCGTCCGGAGGGACGAGCGAGGCGCTGGAGTTCAGCCTCGCGACGCTCGCGAAGATGCCGGCGGACGACGAGCTGCTGGACGCGGTGATCCGCCTCGCGCCCGGGCTCGGCCACGACCAGGACCTCTACGTGGCCCTCGACCGACGGCGCCGGTCGGCGCAGACCGACGCCGAGCGCCTCGCGGTGACGCTGCGCGCGGCGGAGGTGGCGGGCGCGGTGCTGGGCGACCAGGAGACGGCGTTCCAGTACCTGGAGCAGTCGGCCGCGGCGGCGGTGGGGCGCAAGGAGCCCGACGAGTCGAGGCTGGCGGAGGTCGAGGCGATGGCCCGCCGGGTGGACGCGGCGCGCCCCGAGGTGGGGATGATCGCGGCGCTGGTCGAGCGGCTGGCCGCGCGAGGCGACGAGCTGGGCGAGAGCGAGCCGCGCGGGGGCGTGGTGCTGCTCCGTCGCTCCGCGGCGCTCTGCGAGGACGAGCTCGCGCTCCCGGAGCAGGCCATGGCGCTCTACTCGCGCGCGGTGATGCTCTGGCCCGCGGACCCGGTCTGCCCGGCGAAGCTGGAGGAGGTCGCCGCGAAGCTGCGTCGCCTCGGCGACGTGGCGAGCCTCTACGACAGCGTGGTGGAGAAGGCCTACGACGCCGCCACGGCGCGGTCGTTCACGGCGCGGCGGGCGGTGCTCCTGGGCGAGCGCCTGGGCCGCGTCGACGAGGCCATCGAGACGTGGCAGCGCCTCGTCGAGATCGCCCCGAAGGACCTCTCCATCCTGCACTCGCTGCAAGACCTGCTGGAGCGCCAGGGCCGGTGGCAGCCGCTGCTGGTGGCGCTGGAGCGAGAGCTGGAGTCGGGCCACGACCGCGCGGCGACCTATCGCCGCATGGCGACCATCTGGGAGAAGCAGCTGCGCAACGCCTTCGAGGCGAAGGACCTCTGGAAGCGCGTGCTGAAGATCGCCCCCGACGACGCCGAGGCGCGCGCCGCCCTGGAGCGCCTGGAGCGAAGGGTCGCCGAGGTGATCGACGAGGAGCCCATGGAGTCCCTCGACGAGGAGCCCATGGAGTCCCTCGACGACCTGCTCTCGGAGGTCGCCGCCTCGCCCGAGACCCCGGCCTCGGAGCCTCCGCCCCCCGCCCCGGCGGAGGAGGACCCGCGCGCCGCCCTCTTCGGCGAGCCGCTCTCCGACCACCCGGAGAATCCCCCGCAGACGTCCGGCTCGGCCCCTCCCCCGGCCGATCTCGCGGCGCTGCTCAGCGCCGGGACCCCGTCCTCGGGCCAGCGCCTCACGCCCCTGGAGCGGCCCTCCATCGACGCGGCCGCGGAGCACGGCGAGGCCGTCGGAGGCCACGACCCGCGCGCGGCCTTCTTCGACGTCCAGGACCGCGAGCCTGAAGCACACGAGGCACACGAGGCGCACGAGGCACACGAGGCGCACCCGGCGGACGAGCTCGGGGAGGAGCCGCTGCACAGCCACGAGCACGAGATCGAGAGCCACGCGCCCCCGGCGCTCCCCAGCCGCCCTCCGCCTCCGCTGCCGCAGTGGTCCGCCCCGAGGACCCCTTCGATGCCCGCGGCGGCGCCCGACCCGATGGAGGCCATGGACGCCCTGGAGGCCATGGACGCGCTCGACGTGGAGGAGCCCCTCGAGGCCGACTTCGTCGACGAGCTCGACGCCGAGGTCGGCGAGGAGACCATGTCCCTCGACGACCTCGCCGAGCTGGTCGCCCCTCCCCCCAGCCCTCCGCGCCCCGCGTCCGGCGCCCCCGCCCCGCCTCCCTTCCCGCCGCGCCGCGACCGCTAGCCACCGCCTGCCCCCGGCTCCAGAGCTCCGCCCTCGGATCGCCCGCGCGCCCGCGGCTTCGTGTATCCATCGGAGGATCTATGCGTCCCTCGCGCACCACCTTCTGCCTCGCTCTCGCGCTCGCGCCCTGCGCCCTCGGGGGCGTCGCCTCCGCGCAGCCGAGGCGGCCTGTCGCCACCACGGTCGCCATGGTCCACCCGACCGCCGAGCCTCCGCCGGGGTGGGACCTCTCGCGCTCCGACGACACCCTCGCGCGCATCCAGCGCGCCGCCACGGGCGACCCCCGGCGCGGCGCCGTGGAGATCTCCAGCGCCCTGCTGGCGGGCGTCGAGCCCCAGGTCGCCGCCGCGGGCCTGGACACCCTCGGCGTGCTGGCGAGGCCCGAGTCCGCCGACGCCATCCTGCGCTACCTCGACCACCGCCGCGTGTCGCTCCGGCGCCGCGCCCTCATCGCCGCCGCGCGGCTCCACACCCCGGCGATGCTCCGCGCCATCGAGGCCCGCCTCGGGGACTCGGACCCGGAGGTGCGAGCCGAGGCCGCGCGCACCCTCGCCGACGTGGGCGACCCCACCTCCGTGCGGGCGCTCTGGGCGGCCTTCGAGCGCGAGGCCAGCGGAGGCCTCGGCTCCGAAGGGTCGGCGCTGCTCCAGGAGTCCGCCCGCGCCCTCGGAGCGCGAGGCGGCGAGCAGGACATCGACCGGCTGCTGACCTTCCTTCGACGGGCTCCCTTCGGCGCCCTCGCTCGCGCCTTCGAGGCCTCGCTCCGTCGCCCCGAGCTCCCCAACCCGGTCAAGCTCCGCGTGGTGCAGGCCCTCGCCGGCATCGCCACGCCGCAGGCCCGCGAGCTGCTCACCCGCCTCGTCGACGAGCACCGCGGCCGCCCCACCCCCGCCATCGACGCCGCCCGCAGCGCCGTCTCGAGGATCCAATGAAGCGCCTCTGCCTCCCCCTCGTCCTCGCCGCGCTCGGCCTCGGCTGCGCCGGGAGCCTCTCCCGCGAGCCCTTCTCCCTGAGCACGCCCTCCTCCGACGCGGTGGTCCTCACCGCCGTCGCCGACCGGGTGCGCATCGCCGCGCCGGCCAACCTCCCTCCGGTCGCCGCCCTCGTCGCCGACGACCCCGCGCAGGGCCTCACGGTCGTCGACCTCGGCTCCGGCGCCGTGCTGGGCCGAGTCGCCGCCCCCATCGCCTCCCGCCCGGTCGTCGCGGGCGACCTGGTGATCGCTCGCTCGGGCGGGTCCATCGTGGGCTGGTCGCTCGCCGGCGCCGAGCGCTGGCGCTTCGCCGACGAGGGCCTCGACCTCGTGGGCGCGAGCCGCGACGGCGACCGCGTGGCGGTGGTGCTCGGCGGCGCCGGCGTCACCCGCCGCCGTGGCGTGCTGCGCGTGGTGGACGCCCGCGACGGCAGCGCCGTGGCGCGCACCGAGATCGCCCACTCGCTCGGGCTGCCGACCCTGGTCGGCGACGACGTCTTCCTCCCCTGGGACGGGCAGAACCTCTCGGTGCTCGACGCCCGCTCCGGCGACGAGCTCTCCCGCGTGCGCAGCCGCGACGACGTGGTGGGCTTCTCCTTCCGCGAGGGCCACGCGGTGTACTACGGCGCCCGCTCGCTCTACCGCCTCGGCCCCGAGTCCGCCTCCGGCACCGCCGAGGGGACGCCGCACTACCAGCCGCGCCGCGACGAGCTGCCGGGCTCGGCGCCCTTCGCCCTCGACGCGTACACCTCCCTGCGGGCGGGCGTCGACGCGAGAGAGCGGGTGCGCCTCGTGTGGCGCCCGGACCCCGCGCTGCCGGGCGTGGCGCTCTTACACAATACGGTATTCGCGCTCTACCACCGGGACGTGTTCGCGCTCGACGCGCAGACCGGCGCGCTGCGCTGGGCCTACGTGAGCCCCAACGACCTCGCGGGGGTCTCGGTGGTGCGCGCGGGCCTCGTGCTCGTCGACGACCACGGCGGCGCCTCGCTGCTCGCCCCGGACGACGGCCGCGCGCGATGGCGCCTTGGCCTGCCCGCGGGCGGTCCGCAGGCGGTGCTGCAGGTCCCGGCGGACTTCTCGCCGTCGCCCAACACCGACGACCCCCCGAGGACGCTGGTGGAGTCGCTGCTCGAGGCGTCGGGCGGGTCCGACTCCCGGTTGCTCCCGGCGCAGCGCTTCGCGGCACAGGCGCTCGCCGCGCTGCCGGGCGCTCCGGCCACCGCGGCGCTGGTCGCGCTCCTCACCCGCCGTGGCATCTCCCCGGAGCTTCGCGCGGTGGTGGGCGAAGGGCTCGTGGGCCGCACCGAGGGCACCGACGCGATGCTCGAGGCGCTCGATCACCACTACGACTACGTGCGCGGGGTGGACGTCCCCCCGGTGGGCTTCCTGGCGAGGGCGCTGGCGAGGGCTCACGAGCGGCGCGCGGTGTCCCCGCTGGTGTCGCACCTCTTCGACCCGGCGACGCCGACGGAGGACCTCGCGCCCATCGTCGTGGCGCTGCGCGAGCTCGCGGACCCCTCCTCGGTGCAGAGCCTCGCGGACTTCGTGCGGCTCTACCACGCCGACGTCGGGGCGGTGACGCCGGTGGGCGGCGGCGACGCCCTCATCGAGCGCGACATCACCGAGCAGGTGCAGCTCAACGCCGCCGTCGAGCAGGCCATCGAGACCATCGCCCGCCTCGGCGGCGCCCCGGAGCGGGCGCTCGTCGACCGGGTGCAGTCGCACCCCGCGGCCCCGGAGTCGGTGCGCGTCGCGGCCTCGCGGGTGCGCGACGGCGCCGCCCCGGAGGCCCCCGCGGCCCCCGAGCCGGAGGCCCCGGCGGAGGCCCGGCCGGACATGAGCTTCGGCGCCCCCGCGGGGCGGCTCTCCTCGGACGCCATCGACGGCGCGATGGCCCCGCGCCGCGCGGAGATCCTCGCGTGCCTGCGCAACGCGCCCTCGCGGCCGGCGCAGCTTCGGGTGCAGTTCCGCTATGACGGCGACGGGCGGGTGAGCAACGTGTCCGTGATGCCCGCGGCCTTCCAGGCCTGCGTGGCGCCCCTCGTCGGGCAGGTGCAGCTCCCCACGTCCCTCGCCGTGCGAGAGCTCGGGACGTGGATCTGCCCGACCGCCGAGTAGGCGATCAGCCGATCAGAAGTAGTAGCGGACGTGGAACGCGCCGCCGACGCCGAAGCCCAGGCCGACGCCGTTGTTGTTGACGATGGCGAGGCGGGGCACGGCCTCGAAGGCGAGGTCGATCGGGATGGTCTTGAAGGGCACCTCGAGGCCGATGGGCAGCTCGAGGCCGAGGGCGAAGCTGTCGTAGTTGCCGAAGCCCGCGTAGAGCCCGGGGCCGATGTAGAAGCCGAGGTCGGCGACGCTGCCGCGGATCAGGGTCGCGGGGTGGAAGAGGTAGTCCGCGCGCAGGAAGAGGCCGCTGCTGTTGTCCACGTAGTCGCGGCCGAAGCGGCCGTTGCGGTACCAGAACGAGAGCACGAACTGCAGCGAGGTGCGCTGGTTCATGAAGTACTGCGCCGAGAGGCCGACGTCGGGGTAGCCGAGCGCGAGGCCGAGCCCGAAGGGGCGGGCCCCGCCCACCTGCGCGTGGGCGATCGAGGGGGCGGCGAAGGTGAGGGCGATCGCTGTGGAGACCGAGACCAGGAGGCCGGAGGTTTTCGTCATCGGGTCATCCTCTAGGGCAACGCGCTCGCGGCGCAAGAGCGTTGTCGCGGCCTTCCCGGGTGCGTTCTCAGGGCCCATGTGGGTGCCCATGTTCTGGTAGGTTCGCTCCCCGATTCCAGGAGGTGACAGTCGTGTTCAAGAAGATGGTCGTCGGTGTGGATTTTTCGGAGCATAGCGATCGCGCGGTGAGGGCCGCGCTCACGCTGGCTCGCGGCGTCGGAGGCAGCGTGGTGCTGGTGAACGTCACCCCGTCCCGCTCGGAGATCGTCCCCTCGGGCACCCCCGAAGACCCCGTCGCCGGCTCCATCGAGCACCGGCTCCGCGACCTCGCGGGCGAGCTCTCGCAGACGACCGGCGTCACCGTCGACTACGGCGTCGAGGTGAGCGAAGACCCCGCCGCGGAGCTCATCCGCTTCGTCTCCAACTGGGGCGGCGACGTGCTCGTCGTGGGCACCACCGCGCGCACCGGGCTCAACCGGGTGCTCGTGGGCTCCGTCGCCGAGCGGCTCTTCCTCAACGCCTCGGTGCCGGTGCTCGTCATCGGCCCCAACGCCGTCGTCTGAGCCGTCAGCGCGCCCCCGCGTCGCCGGGCGTCACCGGCAGCGCCACGCTCCACAACAGCCGCTGAGCGCCGCCGTCCTGGGTCTCGATCCAGGACGCCTGCACCGTGCCGTCGGACGCCGCGAGGCCCCGCAGCGAGGTCACGAGGCCGAGCGGCGAGGTGATCACGCTGCGCGACACCGAGGGCTGCTCCGGCGAGGACCACGCCCGCATCACCAGCTGCGCCCGGGGCTGCACCCCGTCGGCGCCGAAGGCCAGCGCCCCGGCGCCCTTCGAGAGCGCCACCAGCCACGGCGACCCGCTGCTCTGGAACCACCCGGTGTTGGCCGTGCTCCACCGGTCCGTCGGGAGGTCGTAGGTGTTGAAGGCCGCGCGCCTCGGCGCGGTGCCGATCGCGCTCGGGCTCGTGGTGGTGAGCGACCAGCTCGCCAGGAAGCGCCCTCCCCCGAGCGCCACCGCCAGCGCCCCGCGGTTGTCCCCGGTGAGCACCCTGAAGGGCGGACGGAACATCGCCGCCCCCGCCCCCGCGTCCGCTCCCGCCACGCCCGTCGCCGAGGCCGAGGCCACCACGTCCGTCGCCCCATCGGTCACCGCCCCTCGCGCCGGGCCCGTCCAGGTCACCAGCAGCGGATCGCCCGGCGACGGGTCCACCGCCACGCTCACCTGGTCGAGCCCGCAGGTGTCGGCCACCAGCCGGATGGCGCTCCACCCCGCACCGCTCCGCACCCGGTGCCGCAGCTGCGAGCCGCCCATGCACGACCCGCCCTCCATCGCGTAGACCACGTGCAGGGCGCCCGCCGCCCCGAGGGCCATCGAGGCCACCGAAGGGCGCTCGCTGCCCTGCAGCGTCACCGGCTCCGGGGTCGTCCACGCGTCGCCCAGGAAGCGCCGCACGTAGAGCACCGGGCCCAGCGCCCCGTCGGCGAGCGTGAGCACCGCCGGCGTCGGATCGCTGGTCACCCACGCCACCGACTCGGTGCTCGACCCCGCGGGCCGAGCCCACTGGAACGGCGCCGTCCACGTGGTGCCGTTGCGCTCCGCCACGCCCACCACGCTCGCGCCCTCGTCGCGCGCCGTCGTGAGCACCAGGAAGGTGCGACCGCCCGGCGCCGCCACCGGCCACGCGGAGCGCAGCGCCCCGTCCGAGCGCTGCTGCACCACCTGCGGGGCGCCGAAGCGCCAGCGGGCGTTCGGGTCCTCCCCGGGCGAGCCGCACCCGACGAAGGCCACGCACCCCACCGCCACCCACCGCCGACCGAGAGCCTTCACTCGTTTACCTTACCGTGTATTCCCGATGGCCAGGCCCACGTACTCCTGCGTCATCCCTCGCCGCACCAGGAACACCGCGCGCCCGTCCCTCGCCGCCTCCACCACGTCGTCGGTGCCCCTCGCCGGACGCCGGTCGGCCTCCAGGATCACGTCCCCGGGCCGCAGCCCCGCGCGATCGGCCGCCCCGCCGCGCTGCACCGCCATGATGGCCACGCCCCCGTCGGGCCCGAGGCCCAGCCTCGCCGCGTAGGCCGGCGGGACCGTCTCGATGGTGATCCCGAAGCCCGTGGGCCCGGGCTCCGGGGGCGGCGGCGGAGGGGGAGCGCCCGCGGGCGCCTCGCCCGGTCGCAGCGCCGTGGTGAGCGTCACGTCCCGCTGCTGCGCGTCCCGCCGGGTGGTCACCACCACGCGCTCCCCCGGCGCTCGGGTCACCATCAGCCGGCGCATGTCGTTGCGCCCGTGCACCGGCCGGCCGTCCACCGCGACCACCACGTCCGAGGGGCGCAGCCCCGCCGCCGCCGCGGGGCTCCCGGGGATCACCAGGCTCACCAGCGCTCCGGCGCCGGGCGAGCCGAAGGCGGTGAGGTCGGGGGTGATGTCCTGCGTCTCGAAGCCCGTCCATCCGCGGGTGACGCGCCCGGAGGCCAGCACCTGCCGCACCACCTGCTGCACCAGCCGCGAGGAGACCGCGAAGCCGATGCCCTGGCCTCGTCCCACCACCAGGGTGTTGATGCCCAGCACCTCGCCTCGGAGGTTGACCAGCGCTCCGCCGGAGTTGCCCGGGTTGATGCTGGCGTCGGTCTGCAGGTAGTCCTCGACCTCGTTCATGCCGAGGCTGCCTCGCCCGGTGGCGGAGATCACCCCGTGGGTGACCGTGGCCTCCAGGCCGAAGGGCGCGCCGATGGCCAGCACCCACTCGCCCACCCTCGCGGCGTCGCTGTCGCCGAAGCCCGCCGTGGGCAGTCCCCGCGCGTCGATCTTCACCACCGCGAGGTCGGCGGAGGGATCGCTCCCCAGCACCCGCCCGGTGAAGGTGCGCCCGTCGCGCAGGTGCACCAGGATGCGCGTGGCCCCTTCGACCACGTGGTGGTTGGTGACGATCACCCCGTCGTCGCGGATGAGCACCCCGGAGCCGCTGCCGTGCCGTCGCTGCGTCTCCTCCGGCGCGACGCCCCAGAAGCCGGGGGTGTCGTAGAGCATCCGGTCGGAGCGACGGGCGACCTCGACGTAGAGGGTCACCACCGCGGGCAGCGCTCGCGAGGCGACCTCGCTGAACACCCGGCCCAGGTTGATCGCGGAGTCCACGGAGGCCGACTCCGGAGGGCGCGGCTGCGCGCCAGACGAGGACGCCGCGAGGAGCAGCGAGAGCACGACGGAGACGATCGATCGCCGACACATGGGAGCAGGAGCCTACGACGGCCGCGCGGCGCTGGCTGCACCGGCGAGCGAGGAGCCTGAGACTCCGCTCAGGGGATGGGGGTGAAGCGAGCGCGGAAGTTGCTGGCCGCGATGCAGGAGTTGCCCGAGGGGCAGGGGCCCACGGCCTCGGTGCCGGTGGGGTTCTCGATGCCCACGGTGGCGTTGCCGGAGCCGGACATGGCGCCGTAGGCGAGGTCGATGACGCCGCTGCCCTCGCGCACGATGACCTCGAAGTTGAGCGTGGCCGAGCCGCTGAAGTAGCTGGCCGCGACCCACTGCGCGACCCAGCTGCGGTTGGGCGCGGTGCCCACGGTGGCCACGCACACGCCGGAGCTGCTGGTCACCAGGTCGCGCCACTGCGGGGCGATGAGCCCGTTGGGGGTGCCCACGCTGGGGATCGTCCCGGACAGGGTCGCCGAGCCGGAGCTGGTGTTGACCTGCACGTTGCCGTTGGACGAGATGTACATGGACGTTCCCACCGCGAGGGGGGCGCCCCACCAGCGTGTCGCGAAGGGCAGCGTCACGCTGGTGCCGCTGTCGTCCTGGTTGGCGAGGATGCGCTGCGAGCCGGCCGCCCCGCACGCGTCGATGTAGGCCACGCCCACGGGCATCCCGTCGACGGCGTAGTGGGGGCCGCCACCGCAGGTTCCGGCGATGCACCACTGGCCCCCGATGCAGGTGCGACCGCAGGCGCCGCAGTTGGCGGAGTCGCTGTTGAGGTCGACGCAGGCCCCGGCGCAGGCGGTCTGACCCGCCGGACACGCCAGGCCGCAGACGCCGCCGTTGCAGGTCTCGCCCATGGCGCAGGCGTGGTTGCACATCCCGCAGTGGAGCGCGCTGGTCTGCACGTTGGTGCAGGCCCCGGAGCACATGGAGTCGATGGGCCGGCAGGGGAGCGTCGGGCCCGTGATGGTCGCGTCGCAGTAGCCCACCGTCTCGCTGCCCCCGGGGCGGAACTGCGACGACAGCTCATGGTGGAAGTACCACCGCCGCCAGAGGGGCGAGACGGTGAAGGAGCACATGTCCGAGAGCGCCGTGAAGGACGCGAGCGTGGCGACGGTGCCCTCGGGCACCCGCATGCGGGCGATGGTCGTCGCGTTCTGCACGTAGTCGACGTAGAGCGCCCCGCCGAAGAACTCCGCGACGCCCCAGATCGCCCAGTTTTCACAGGCGATGCGGGCCGTGGGGAGGGCGAGCGCCCCGAGGTCGATGACGGCTCCGCTCGGGAGGCTGATGTGCCACGCGCGGCCGCCGCCCATGAGGATGATGCGCTCGTAGCCGGAGAAGATGCCGACGCTGCCGGTGGCGGGCAGGTCGATGGGCTGCGAGAGGTTGACCAGCCCGGAGGTGAGCCCGCCGGTGGTGGGGTTGAGCTCCATCAGCGAGGTGACCGTGCCGCCCATCTGGGTGAGCGGCGTCGAGCCGTTGGCCAGGGTGTAGAGCGTCCCGGTGGCGAGGTTGCTCGCGAGGGCGTCGTAGACGCGGCCCACGGACTCGCCCACCAGGGTCTGCAGGTCGAAGCGCCCGGTGCTGGTGTCCCCGGAGTAGAAGAGTCGGCTGTTGGAGACCGCGATGCCGCCGCGGTCGTCGCCGGTGACGACCTCGTGCTCGACGGTGCTGCAGTTGCTCGCCGAGAGCGCCACCTGGAAGGACGCCCCCGGGATGACTCCGCCCACGCAGCGGCCCGCGGTGCAGCGAGCCCCGGTGGCGCACGCGCGGCCGCACATCCCGCAGTGGGCGATGTCCGTCTGGGTGTTCACGCAGGCGCCGCCGCAGACCACCGTCGGGGCGGTGCAGACCAGCATGCAGGCGCCCGCCACGCAGGACTGGCCCGTGGCGCAGGTGCGTCCGCAGCCGCCGCAGTGGGCGGCGCTGGTCTGGGTGTTGACGCAGGGGCCGGCTCCGCACTCGGTGAGCGGCGCCACGCAGCGCGGTCCCGTGTCCACCGGGCCGGTGTCCGGAGGACCGGTGTCCACCGGGCCCGTGTCGACCGGACCGCCCAGGTCGATGGGCGTCCCGCTGTCGACCGGACCGCCGAGGTCCATGGGGGCGCCGAGGTCCTCCGGGGCGGAGGGGACGTCGTCGGGGGAGCCGGTGTCCATGGGCTCGACCGAGGGAACGTCCTCCTTGCCGGTGGCGCCGTCGTCTTCGGGCACCGTCGGGACGTCCGGCTCGCCCCCATCCGAGGGATTGCCCCCGGTGTCGACGGACACCCCGGTGTCGGGGTTGGAGCTTCCGTCGCTCAATTGCTGGGCGCAAGAGAGCGGAAGGAGCGCGAGGCAGAGGGCGATTCCACGCAAGGCAGGCCGTCGATCCATGACGTCGGGCAAACTATCCCGAAACCGTTGGGATTACACCGCTCCCCTCGTTCGTCATCAGTTCGCGCTTTTCTCTGGAACCTCCTCCGTGAGCCCGCTGTCCAGGGCCCAGGACGCCGCTGCCCGAGAGGGTTTCGGTCGGCCGCGCCCGTCCTGAAGGAGGTCACCGTGTCGATGCTGCAGCTCTTCCGTGAGGGTGGTTGGGGGATGTTCCCCACGCTGGTCTTCGGCCTCGTCCTGCTGCTCGTGGCCGCGCGCTACGCCCAGCGCCCCGAGCGCCGCTTCGTCCCGCTCCTGCTCGGCCTCGGCACCGTCACCCTCTCCAGCGGAGCGCTGGGCTTCGTCACCGGGCTGATGTCGACCTTCCGCTACATCGGCGGCGTCCCCGCGAGCGAGCGCTACGTCGCCCTCATCGGCATCGGCGAGTCGCTGGCCAACGTCGCCTTCGCCCTGGTCTTCATCGTGCTCGCCGCCCTCGCCGCCTCGGTCGGCGCGTGGCGCATCTCCCGCGGGACCCTGAGTCCCGCCGACTGACCGCTCCAGGTATCCACGGCCGGGAGGTATCCGGGCAGATACCGGGAGGTATCCGGGCCCATACCTCCGGTCGGGGCGTACGATCGGAGCGTCATGTCGCACAACCTCATCCAGCTCCGCAGGCACCGCGGTGAACTCCGCGTCGATGACAACGCGCTACAGCACCTCAAGCGGGTGATGGACGAGCGCCGCGAGATCACCCCCTCGGACGTCGCCGCGGTGGCCCGCGCTACGAACCAGCCCGAGGCCGCGGTCTTCGGCGTGGCGACCTACTACGGCGACCTCGGAACCCGCCGCCGAGGCCGCACCCGGGTGAAGGTCTGCAAGGGCACCGCGTGCTTCGCGGCCTGCGGAGACGCCTCGGTGCGCTGGATGGAGGACGCCCTGGGCCTCCCCCTCGACGGCCTGAGCGAGGACGGCGAGGTCTCGCTGGAGAGCGTGTACTGCCTCGGTCTCTGCCACGCCGGGCCCTCCGTGGAGGTGGAGGGACGGGTCTACGGGGCTCTCACCCCTGAGCTCGCCCGAGCGCTCGCGAGCGACCTCGCCCATGCTCCCGGCCTCGTCCCCGCGGAGTCGACGCTGCCCCGCTTCGAGGCCCACGGCGGTCCCGCGATCGTGCTCGAACGCCTCGCCCTCGGGGTCGACGCCACCGACCTCGACACCGCCGTCTCGCACCACGCCTTCGAGGGCCTCGCGCTCGCGCTCTCGCAGCGCTCTCCCGCGGAGATGATCGCCGAGGTCGAGCGCTCCCAGCTCCGGGGCCGAGGCGGGGCGGGCTTCCCCACGGCGACCAAGTGGAAGCTCGCCGCCGGGCACGCGAGCCGCGCCGAGGAGGCCTTCATCGTGTGCAACGCCGATGAGGGAGACCCCGGCTCGTACATCGACAAGCACCTGATGGAGCGCGATCCCTTCGCGGTGCTGGAGGGCGTGGCCATCGCGGGCTACGCCGTCGGGGCCACGCGAGGCTTCGTGTACGTGCGCAGCGAGTACCCCGCTGCCGCCCCGGCGCTGCGCCGGGCGGTGGAGGCCGCCCGCGCCGCGGGGTGGCTGGGGAAGCGCATCCGGGGGAGCGCGTTCTCCTTCGACATCGAGGTGGTCGAGGGCGCCGGCTCGTACGTGTGCGGCGAGGAGACGGCCCTCCTGCGTTCGCTCGAAGGCCTGCGAGGGATGGTCACCGCGAGGCCCCCCTTCCCCGCGGAGAAGGGGCTCTTCGAGAGGCCCACGGTGGTCAACAACGTCGAGACCCTGGCCTGCCTCGGGTGGATCGCCCGCCACGGCGGAGAGGCCTACGCGGCCCTCGGGGTGGGGAGGAGCCGGGGCACCAAGGTGCTCTCGCTCAACGAGCGCTTCGTGAGGCCGGGGATGTACGAGGTGCCCTTCGGGGTTCCGCTTCGACAGGTGCTCGACCAGCTCGGAGGGGGGCTGCGAGAGGGCAGACCCATCAAGGCCGTGCAGGTGGGCGGTCCGCTCGGAGGAGTGCTGCCGTCGTCGCTGCTGGATGCCCCGGTGGGCTTCGAGGAGCTCGACGCGGTGGGCGCTCTCCTCGGTCACGGCGGCATCGTGGCCTGGGACGACACGGTCGATGCGCGCGACATCGCGGTGCACCTCTTCGAGTTCTGCGACGCCGAGTCCTGCGGCAAGTGCTTCCCCTGCCGCATCGGCGGACGTCGGGGCCTGGAGATCGCGAAGCGGCTGAAGGAGCCGAGGGCGCGCGAGGCGGTGGAGGCCGACCTCGCGCTGCTCGACGAGCTCGGGGAGACCATGAAGCTCGGATCGCTGTGCGCTCACGGGGGGGCGATCCCGATCCCCATCGCGACGCTGATGAAGCACTTCGGCGACGAGATGCGAGGGGGCGCGCGATGAGCGGCCACGACCGACCGGGGCGCACGCTGGTGCGGCTGAAGATCGACGGACGCGAGGTGGTGGCCAGCGACCGGGCGACCATCCTCGACGTCGCCCGACGAGAGCACATCACCATCCCGACGCTCTGCTACGACCCTCGCATGACCCCCTTCGGGGCGTGTCGGGTGTGCATGGTGGGGGTGGCCGGGGCGAAGGGTCCGATGCCCGCGTGCACGACGCTGGTGCGCGAGGGGATGGAGGTCGACACGCGAGACGAGCGGGCGCTGCGCGTGGCGCGAGGCGTGGTGGAGCTGGTGCTCTCGGACTACCCCGAGTCGGCGCTGGCGAGGGAGGGCGACCGCAACGAGCTGCGCGAGGTGGCGAAGCACCTCGGGGTGACGACCAGCCGCTACGTCGGAGAGCGTCACTCCTACGAGCGCGACGACCGGCACCCGTACATCAAGGTCGACCTCAACGAGTGCATCGTGTGCGGCCGATGCGTGCGGGCGTGCGACGAGATCCAGGGGACCTTCGCGCTCGCCTACGCCGACCGCGGGTGGCAGACGCGCATCGTGGCCGGGATCGACGGCGCCTTCGCGGACAGCGCGTGCGTCTCGTGCGGGGCGTGCGTGCAGACCTGCCCCACCGGGGCGCTGGACGAGGCGGCCTTCCGACGGGTGGAGACCCTCGACCGCACGGTGACCACGACCTGCGCGTACTGCGGCGTGGGGTGCTCGCTCGACGTGCACGTGCGCGACGGCGCGGTGGTGGCCATCGACCCTTCGCCGGAGGGTCCGTCGAACCTCGGGCACAGCTGCGTGAAGGGGCGCTTCGCCCACCAGTACGCGCGGGCCGCCGACCGGGTGCGCTCGCCGCTGATGCGCCGAAGCGACGGGAGCTGGCGCGAGGCGAGCTGGGACGAGGCGATGGGCTTCGTGGCCTCGAAGCTCAGCGAGACGATCAGGGAGCACGGCCCCGACGCGGTGGCGGCCATCAGCTCGAGCCGCTGCACCAACGAGGAGAACTACATCCTCCAGAAGGTCTTCCGCGCGGCGGCGGGGACCAACAACATCGACAACTGCTCCCGGGTCTGCCACTCGCCCACCTCGCTCGGGCTCATCCGCTCGCTGGGCGAGTCCGGAGGGACCAACTCCTTCGAGGACATCGACCTCACCCGCTGCCTGCTGCTCACCGGCGCCAACCCCACGGAGGGTCACCCGGTGGTGGGCGCCCGGATGAAGGAGGCCGTGCTGCGCGGAGCGAAGCTCATCGTCATCGACCCGAGGCGCATCGAGCTCGCCACCCTGGCCGACGTCTTCCTCCAGCTGCGCCCCGGGACCAACGTCGCCGTCTACAACGGCCTCGCCCACGTCATCGTGCGAGACGGGCTCTGCGACGAGGCCTTCCTCTCCGAGCGCGTGGAGTTCGTGGAGGCCTTCAAGGCCCACGTCGGGCTCTGGGACCCGGAGCGCGTCGAGGCCATCAGCGGCGTCCCCGCGAAGGAGCTGGAGCGCGCGGCGCGGCTCTACGCGAGCACCGGGCCCGCGTCGATCTTCTACGGGCTCGGGGTGACCGAGCAGTCGCAGGGGGTGTCGGGGGTGAGGACGCTCACCAACCTGGCGATCCTCACGGGCAACCTCGGCAAGCGGGGCGCCGGGTCCAATCCCCTGCGGGGGCAGAACAACGTGCAGGGCTCGAGCGACATGGGCGCCCTGCCCAACTACCTGACGATGTACCGGCTCACCACCGACGACGCGGTGCGAGGCGCCTTCGAGGCGCGCTGGGGACGCGCTCTCCCGAAGGAGCGGGGGCTGATGATCCCGGAGATGTTCGACGCCGCCATCGCGAGGAAGCTGCGAGCGATGTACGTCTTCGGCGAGGACATCGCGCAGACCGACCCCGACGTCGGCCACGTCGAGGAGGCCCTGCGCTCGCTCGACCTGCTGGTGGTGCACGACCTCTTCGAGAACGTGACCTCACGCTTCGCCCACGTGCTGCTGCCGGGCTCCAGCTTCCTGGAGAAGACGGGCACCTTCACCAACGCCGAGCGCAGGATCCAGATGGTCCGCGAGGCCGTGGCGCCCCCGGCGGGGACGAGGGCCGACCTGGAGATCCTCTTCGACCTGTCCGAGCGGCTGGGCTATCCGATGGGCCCCGCGGACGCGGCGGCGGTGATGGACGAGATCGCGCAGCTCACCCCCGAGCTCCGTGGCGTCTCGCACTCGCGGCTGGCGGCGCGTGGTCTCCAGTGGCCGGTGCCCGAGGCGTCGCACCCCGGGACGCCGGTGCTCTACGAGGAGCGCTTCGGCACGCCGAGCGGACGGGCGGGTCTCTTCGCCGTCGACTGGCTGCCCCCCGGCGAGGTCGCGAGCGAGCGCTTCCCCTTCATCCTGATCACCGGGCGTCAGCTCGCTCACTACAACTCCGGCACGCAGACCCGCCGCACCGGCAACCTCGAGCTCCACCCCGAGGACCAGGTGGAGATCCACCCCGACGACGCCTCGCGCCTGGGCATCGGGGCGGGCGACGTGGTGGAGATCGAGAGCGAGCGGGGGAGCGTGCGCACCGGGGCCTGCGTCACCACGCGAGTGGCGCCGGGCAACGTGTTTCTCTCGTTTCACTTCC
This sequence comes from uncultured Myxococcaceae bacterium, assembly GCA_966211675.1. Lineage (GTDB taxonomy): Bacteria > Myxococcota_A > Polyangia > Polyangiales > SCUS01. The sequence continues at coordinate 4,524 of CBIHPK010000034.1, read as the reverse complement.
CGGAGGTGAAGACCAACGTGCTGACGAGCGAGCACTCCGACCCGACGGTGCGCTGCCCCGAGTACAAGGTCACCGCGGTGGACGTGCGCCGCGTGGGTCCGGCGCCCAGCGGGCCCAACCCCATCGCGCGAGGCTTCCGACAGAACGCCTTCGACTGACCCCATGTCACCGGCCAGCGTCCGCGCCCTGAAGGTCACCCGGATCACCGGCTCCACGCGCACCGTCGCGGACGACGAGCTCGTCGTCGAGGAGCCGCTGGAGATCCGCCTGAGCGGCGAGACGCTGGCCGTGACGATGCGCACCCCGGGGAGCGACCGCGAGCTGGCGCTGGGCTTCCTCTTCGCCGAAGGGGTGATCGCCTCCATCGACGACGTGGGCGCCGTCGCCCACTGCGGACGCACCGGCGACGAGGGCCGAGAGAACACCATCGAGGTCACCCCCGCGCCCGGCGCGAGGCTGCGGCTGCCGGACGAAGCGGTGCACCGCGGGACGCTCACCACCTCGGCCTGCGGGGTGTGCGGCCGGCGATCCATCGACGACCTGCTGGCCCGCTGCGGGCCGGTGAAGAGCGTCGGTGAGCCCGCGCCCGGGGTGCTGCGCTCGGCCTTCGCGGCGCTCCGGGAGACGCAGCGGCTCTTCGGCCGGACGGGCGGCTGCCACGGCGCGGCGCTGGTGACCTTCGAGGGCGAGCACGTCGCGACCTTCGAGGACGTCGGCCGGCACAACGCCGTCGACAAGCTGGTGGGATCGCGGCTGCTCGCGCGAGGGCTGCCGCTCCACGGGCACGTGCTCGCGGTGAGCGGGCGCACCAGCTTCGAGATCGTCCAGAAGGCCGCCGTGGCGGGCATTCCGGTGGTGGCGGGCATCTCCGCGGCGAGCTCTCTGGCGGTGGAGGTCGCCCGTCGCGCGGGGATCACCCTGGTGGGCTTCGCCCGCGGCGACTCGTGCGTGGTCTACGCAGGCGAAGAGCGCCTGAAGCTGGAGGAGCGATGAGGGTGAGGGTTCTGGCGGCGCTCGTTCTGCTGGCGATGGGCGCGTCGTGCGTGGCGCCTCACCCCGGGCGCCGCTGCGACGGGGCGCTGCCGATGCAGTGCGTGACGAGGGAGGTCTGCGTCTACGTGAACGCCCGGGGCTGCCTCGTCTGCCGCTGCGAGGAGCCTGCGTACGTGCCGCTGGGGCGCTAGGCGGGATTCGGAGTACGGGCGCAGGGCCGTCCGCGAGCGGCTTGCGCCACCACTGGACTGTCACCTGCGCGGGGCGCGGCCCGTGTCTCCCCAACCGCGCACGGAGGCGCCGACCGACCCGATCATCCGTGACCCGTGCGAGAGTCGCCCGACGATGGATACGCCCTACGGCCGCGGTCACGATGCGCCCCTACGCTCCCTCGACCAGACCGACGACGCCGCCCTGCGCGGCCTCATCTCGATGCGCCGCGGTCAGGGCCTGCGCGTCGCTCTGACCGCCCTCGCGGTCGGCGCCCTTGGGCAAGGGCTGTTGCATTGGCGCGTCCGCGTCGAGCAGCACCCCTTCCTCGCTCTGGGGCTGCTCTATGGCTTCCCGATCGGGCTCGTGCTGCTCGCCTCCGCGTGGGCGACGTTTCGCTACCAGCAGGCGTGCCGCCGCGCGGGGCTCTCCGCCGAAGCGATCGCCAACCTCCGAGCGCACCTCGGCAGGGTCCCAGCCCGCCTGCCGCCGATGCCCGTCGATGAGATGCTCGGCCTCGTGCGCGCGCTGGAGAGCGCCCGCCAGAGCGCCCTCCTGCCGCCCCGCTGAGCGCCCCGCACCCTGCGCCTCAGCCCCGCGCCGATCGGTCGCCCTCGACGGCCATCTCCGACCCGACGATCGACACGATCCCCCGGTCGGGCCCGATCGTGGCTCGCAGCCAGCGAGCGCACGGCGGCGCGGCGACCAGCGGCGGAACGTACGCCTCGTAGGCCGGGAGGAAGCGCTCGATGTAGTCGCGCGCCTCGTCGTCCGAGAGCGCAGGCTGTCCGGCCGCGCGGCGCGCCCGCTCGGCGTCGACGCGGTAGTCGACGATCCACGCCGGGTCGCCCGCGACGAGGTGCACGAAGGCGTCGAGGCGCGCGTGCCATCGCTCGTACGCGGGGAGGTACTCGTTCGACGCGCGGAGCGACGGCGGGCAACGGTCGCGCGGCAGCGCCCGAAACCCGAGCATCCAGCCCTCGACGAGGACGACGTCGAGCGGCGCCTCCACGAGATGCTCCGCGGACGCGCGGTCGCCGCGGCCGCCGTGGGCGGACTTGTCGTAGCTCGGGACGGCGACGGATCCGGTGCGCTGCGTCGCGAGCGCGCCAAGGACCCGGTCGCCGAGCGCGACGTCGTGCGTGCCGGGGTAGCCGCGGTGTTCGAGGCAGCGGTCGCCCGGGTGCCTCGCGGCGAGGTCGCGCTGCTCGGCGTGCGTCCGGTAGAAGTCGTCGATGGACACGGTGGCGGCCCGCAGCCCCGCGCTCCCCAGCGCCGCCACGAGCCGGGCCGTGAGCGTCGACTTGCCCCCGCCCTGCGGGCCCGACACGCCGATGACGTGGGCGCGCGACGCGCGAGGGGAGAGCGCGCCGTCGAGGCAGAAGCGGGTGATCGCGAGCGGGGCTTCCACGGGCCTCACGACTTCGCGCGTCGGAAGAGCGTCTGGAGCAATCCCCCGAGCGCGCCGATCACGCCGCCGATCATCGCCTTCTGAAAGATGCCCTTCCACGGCCCCTCGGGCTCAGGGGGTTCGACCGCGCCGACCGTCGCGGCCGCCGACGTGTCGAAGGTGGGGAGGTAGCGCGCGAACTCCTGCGGGCTGGACGAGTAGGTCAGCACCAGCGTCTGCCCGGCGCCCGGGATGAGAAACACCGCCTGCCGCACGGTGCTCCCGTTGACGGTCACCTCGGTCAGCAACCGCGCGCGGTGGACGCCGCCGACCAGCACCACCGACGACTCCAGCACCCGGAGCGCGACGCTCGGCGTGTTGCGCGCCGCGATCGCCGGGAGTTCGCGTGTCAGCGCTGCGATCGACCTCGCGGTCACGCGCTCGGCGCCGCCCTGGAGGGTCGCGTTGAGGTTCTCTGTGAAGCCGTCGTCCTCGTGCGCGAAGTCGTAGGCCAGCGCGACGTACTGCCCGCTCTGGACCTGCGCGGCGATCGCCGGGCGGAGGCCCTCGAAGTTCGCGGCGGGCGCCCCGCGCGACAGGTCGACCCAGCCCTCCGGCACCTGCACCGTGAACGCCTCCGCCACGGCCGGCACGCCCGACACCGCCAGCGCCACCGCGAACCACGCCGACCTCATGATGAACCCCTCTCGTTGTTGTACGGCGCCTCTGGTCAGGCGCGGCCGTCACGGGGCGGGCACCGTACCACCGCAGGAGGGGGGGGGCCTCGACCCCGACGGACAGCTCCCGCGCGTCGCTCGCCTCGTGGTGGCCGGCACGGCCTCACCACCCCGCGCGAAACCGTCGCGCCCTGGTGGAGCACCCGGTGGGCGAAGCACAGCGCCACGCCCGTCTCGGGCTTCACGGAGATCGGCGGGAAGATCCTGAACTCGGTCTCGCCGCCCTCGAAGTCGCCGTCGAGGTAGAGCATCAGCGTGAGCTGGGAGCGCTCGAAGGCCCCGTCGGCGTGCCACACGAAGCGCGGGCCGGGCTCCTCCATCGCGAGCCGCGGGCTCGGGGAGCCATCGGCCCGCTGCCCGTCGCCGGTGGAGAGCTGATACCTTCGGCGCCAGACAGGACCGGCACCACCCGATGATCAATCTGACGCGCGAGGGAGACGTCTTCGTCCTCCGCATGACCGAAGGCGAGAACCGCTTCAACCCCGAGTTCGTCGGGGCCTTCAACGCCGCCCTCGACGAGGTCGAGCGCAGCCCCGTGCCCTCGGCGCTGGTGACCGTGGGCGACGGGAAGTTCTACTCCAACGGGCTCGACCTCGCGTGGATGGGCACCGACGGCGTCGACGCCATCGCCTTCGTGCGCACCGTGCACAAGCTGCTCGGCCGCGTGCTCGGGTTCCCGCGGCCCACGGTGGCCGCGCTCAACGGGCACGCCTTCGCGGGCGGCGGGATGCTCGCCCTCGCGCACGACTTCGCCGTGATGCGCGCCGACCGCGGGTACTTCTGCCTCCCGGAGGCCGACCTGGGCATCCCCTTCACCGCGCCGATGACCGCCCTCATCTCGGCGCGCATCGCGCAGCCCGCGCTCCACGAGGCGTGCACGACGGGCCGCCGCTACGGCGCCGCGGACGCCCTGAAGGCCGGCATCGTGGCGGCCGTCGCCGACGAGGCGGAGGTGCTCCCCGCGGCCGTCGCTCGCGCCGCCGCGCTCGCGGGCAAGGAGGCCAGCACGCTCCGGGCGATCAAGCGCGGGCTCTACGCGCCGGCGCTGGCGCTGCTCGAAGGGGACGGGGGCTGAAGACCCGCCGGTCGGCGCTCACCGTCGTCACGCCTGCGAGGGGCGACGCCAGAGCGGCGACCGCGGACGCCACCGCGGCGGGCGCGGATACAGCGGGCGGCGCGCGCCGGCCGCGCCCC
>CBIHPK010000033.1:0-54375 GCA_966211675.1 uncultured Myxococcaceae bacterium | reverse complement strand
GCCCGGGGGGGCGGCGCTCGCCCCCCCCCCCCCGCCCCCCCCGCCCGGCGGCCGCGCGGCCCCCCCCCCCGGGGGGGGGGGGGGGGGGGCGGGGGGGGGGCCAGCGGGACGTGCACGCGGGTCTCCGGCTGGAGCGTGTTGGACTGCACCACCGCGACGGCCCGGTAGCCCGGCGCTCGCAGCACGAACTGCCGCGGCTGCTGCACCACCTGGGCCCGGTGGATCACCAGCTCGAAGGGCGTGGCGCCGATCTCCTGGTCGTTCTCGAAGACCCGCGCGTGGTTGGGCTCGCTGGTGATGCGCAGCCGGAAGGTTCCGACGTAGACCGCCGGGGCGGGCTCGTTGCGCAGGAGGGCGACGGCGGCGGAGCGGATCCAGTCCCAGCGGCTGTAGATCGCGGCGCTGAGGATGGCCACCACCACGAGCAGCAGCAGCCACCCGAGGACGGACTCCACCCGGCTCTGCTTGGGCGGCAGCATCACCGTCGGGCGCTGCTGCGCGGAGTAGTACTCGCTCGCGGGCTCGAGCCCCGACACCCGCGGCGCCGGAGGCTGCGAGGGCATCGGCTGCGAGGGCATCGGCTGCGAAGGCATCGGGAGCGCCGACGGAGGGACCGCCTGCGTCGGAGGGACGTTGACCGCCGGGAGGGGGCTGCCCCGGACCTCCGGGGCGCGCGGCGTCCCCATCATGGCCGTCGGGTGCTGACGGGGCAGCGGCGCGGCGGGGGGCATCACGTCCGGAGGGATCGACGCGAAGAGGTCGCCCTCGTGGCCGACGTCGGTCTGCGTGTCGATCTCCACCTGCGGTCGCGCGGGCGGCGGCTCCATCAGGGTGACCGCGTCGGAGCTGGGATCTGGGGGGTCGAGGAGGGTCCTGGCGGGCGGGCGAGCGGGGCGGGACTGGGGCACCGCGGCGCCCGGCGCGGGAGCGATGCCGAGGGCGCGAGGGTCGACCTGCGACGAGGTCGGCGGAAAGGTCATCCCCGCCCCGGCGCGGATCTCGCCCGAGGACGACTGGCCGTACGCCGCGCTCGAGCGCGGCGGCGCGGGGCTCGCGAAGGCGCGGATGGTCTCGCGGTTCTCCTCCAGCACCTCGCCGAAGGTCACGCGCATCAGGCTGGCGACGTCGGCGCGGGAGAAGGCTCCGAGCGAGTCGTGGAGGATGCGCTCCATGTCCCGGCGCATGGTCTCGGCGTCCTGGTAGCGCTGGTCGCGGTCGCGCTGGAGCGCGTAGTGGATGACCTCGTCGATGGTCGGCGGGGCGTCGGGCCGGTACTCGCCCACCGGCGGGATCGGCATGGAGACGATGTTCTGGTAGGTGACCGCGTCGTTGGTGCCCTTGAAGAGCCTTCGGCCGGTGACCATCTCCCAGAGCAGCACGCCCATGGACCAGAGGTCCGCGCGGCGGTCGACCGGGTCGCTGTAGAACTGCTCCGGGGACATGTACGCGAGCTTGCCCTTGAGCATGCCCGTACGCGTCGCCTCATCCTGCGTGGCGGCCTTGGCGATGCCGAAGTCCAGCACCTTGGCCATGCCGTCGGAGGTCACGAAGAGGTTCGACGGGGTCACGTCGCGGTGCACCACCCCGAGCGGCTGTCCGCCGAAGTCCCGCAGCTCGTGCGCGTAGTGGAGGCCCTCCAGCGAGTCGCAGAGCACGCGGAAGAGGAAGCCCAGGGGGATGCCCCCGCCGAGCTTGATGTACTTGCGCACGATGCGGTCGAGGGAGAGGCCCTCCAGGTACTCCATCGCGATGAAGTAGTGCCCGTCGATCTCGCCGACCTCGCTGGTGGCGACCACGTTGGGGTGGCTCAGCCGCGCCGCGAGCCGCGCCTCGTCGAGGAACATCCGCACGAAGTGCGAGTCGCGCCCCAGCGACGAGTGCATGCGCTTGAGCACCACCAGCTTCTGGAACCCGAGGTCGCCGTGGAGCATCGCCAGCAGCGCGTCGGCCATGCCGCCGGAGCCGAGGCGCGCGAAGATGGTGTACTTGCCGAAGGCCGTCGGACCGATCAGGTCATCGGTCTTCGAGGCGTCGTTCGGGTGCACCATCAGGCCGGGAGCACAAGCCATCCGGCCCGCCACGTCAAGGCAACGCTCAGAGCGACGCCCGGAGCGCCTCGACCATGCGGGCGTTCTCCTCGGGCGTTCCGACGGTGATGCGCATGCGACGGGAGAGCGCCCCGCCGTGGGCGTGGAAGGAGCGCACCACCACCCCCCGGTCGCGCATCGCGGCCGACACCCGGGCCGCGGAGTCGGGCACGGCGACCCACCAGAAGTTGGCGGCGGAGGGCGTCACCTCCAGGCCGTCGAGGCCCAGGAGCATCGGCTCGACCCGGGCGCGCTCGGCCACCACCCGCTGCACGGCGGCGTCGACCTCGGCGCGCAGCTCGGTGAGGCAGTGGAGCGCGGCGGCCTGCGAGAGTGCGTTGAGGTTGTACGGCTGGCGGACCTTCTCGACGGCCGCGGCGACGCCCCGGGGGAGGATGGCCCAGCCCACGCGCAGTGCCGCGAGTCCCACCTTGGAGAGGGTCTGGAGTCGGGCGGCGTGGGGGAAGCGCTCGCAGAGGTCGCCGTAGCGCACGCCCGAGAAGGCCGCGTAGGCCTCGTCGAGCACCACCAGGGTGTCGGGTGTCTCCGCCAGGATGGACTCCAGGCGCTCGCGGGAGAAGAGGGTCCCGGTGGGGTTGTTGGGCGAGGCGAGGAAGACGACGTTGGGGCGGTGGAGGCGAAGCTCCTCGCGCAGCGGGTCGAGCGCGAGGTCGAAGCGCTCGTCGAGGGGGACGCCGTGAGGGCGCATCCCGAGGGAGAGCGCCGTCTGGCGGTACATGACGAAGGTGGGCGTGGGGAAGAGCACCGTGGCGTGCGCGGCGCCCGGGCGCGGGGCGGCGAGGGCGTTGAGCAGCAGCCCGATGACCTCGTCGGAGCCGCACCCGAGCACCAGCGAGTCGGGGTGCACCCCCTCGGTGGCCGCGATGGCCTCGCGCAGCGCGGTGGCGCGCACGTCGGGGTAGCGGTGCAGCTCGACGCGAGCGAGCGCCCCGGTGAGCGAGGCGCGCGCCTCCGGGGGGAGCGCCCACGGGGACTCGTTGGCGTCGAGGCGCACGGCCCCGGCGGGAATGGGCGCCGGGGCGTAGGCCGTGAGGTCGGCGAGCTCGGGGCGAAGGAGGGGGGCGAACCAGTCGGTGGGGGCCATGGTGGGGGTCTGCGCTGGAGGTTCTATCGCGAGTGGGGAGGCGGGCGCCCGGGGGATCGCGCGCCTCGCGGCGGTGAAATGGACGGCTTCGCGCCGCCGGGGGATTGGGTTATACGGGCCGCGTGACCGGAATCCGACCGACGAAGCTCCTGTGGATGGGCGCGGTGACGGGCTATCTGCTCGGCCGAAACCTCGCCTTCCGCCATGCGCCCGCCCTGGCCAACGGGCTCATGCGCCTCACCAACGTGACCGGGCGCGGCGGCGACGCGGAGGGGGAGGCGGCGCTCGACTACTTCGAGGGCGTCGTCGAGGACTACGAGCGCATCGCCGCGCACTCGGGCGTCTGCGAGGGCGACGGCGAAGGGGCCGAGGTCTTCAAGGGCCGCACGGTGCTGGAGCTGGGGCCCGGCAACACCCGCGCGGTGGCGATGCTGGCCCGGCTGCGCGGGGCCCTCAGCGTCGACGGCTACGACGCCTTCGACCTGCAGACCCGCGACCCCGGGAGGCTGCGCGCGCTCTACGAGGGCCTGCTCAAGCGCGCGGGCGAGGACCCGTCGAGGGTCGACGCGCTGCTGTCCGGGGGCCGGGTGCACCACGACGCGGCGTCGCTCAAGGCCACCGGGAGGCGCTACGACCTGGTGATCTCGAGGGCGGTGCTGGAGCACGTGCGCGACCTCACGGCGCTGCACCGCGAGCTGCGAGAGCTCACCACCGACGACGCGGTGCTCATCCACAAGATCGACATGCGCAGCCACGGCTTCGAGTGGGACCACGAGCTGGATTTCCTGCTCTTCCCGGAGAAGCTCTACCGCTCGCTCACCACGCACATCGGCGAGCCCAACCGGGTGCGCGCCCAGGGGTACCTCGACGTGGCGCAGCAGAACGGGTTCATCCCGGTGCACGTCTCGTCCACGCGGCGCATTTCGACCGAGCGCGTCGCGGCGCTCCGTGACTCGCTCGCCGAGCCCTACCGCTCGCTCTCCCCGGAGGTGCTCTCGGTGCTGGGCATCTGGCTGGTGCTGGTGCGCGAGGGCCATCCCCTCGCCCGCTCCGCGAAGGCCATCGACCTGGAGTCCATCCCCGCGGCCCCGTCGGGCATGGCACCCTTCTGAAGGTCCATGCGCCTCCTGGTCGGCGACATCGGCGGCACCTCCACCCGCCTCGCGCTCGCCTCCATCGCCCCTGACGGCGCGATCTCCCTCTCCGACGAGCGCCGCTACCCCAGCGCCTCGGCGCCGGACCTCGACGCCCTCGTCCGCGACTGGCTCTCCCGCTCCGCGACGCCCGTGACCGACGCCTCGCTGGCGATCGCCGGTCCGATCGTGGGCAACCGCTGCCAGACCACCAACCTGCCGTGGCGGATCGACGGCGACGCGCTCGCCGCGGCGACGGGCCTGCGCTCGGCGCGCCTGCTCAACGACTTCGCGGCCGCTGCCTGGGGGACGCTCGCGGTCACCGACGACGCGAAGGTCGCGCTCCAGGCGGGGCGCTTCGATGCGACGTCGCCTCGCGTGGTCATCGGCGCCGGGACGGGCCTCGGACAGGCGCTGGTGGTGATGACGGGAGAGGGTCCGCTGGTGCTGCCCGGCGAAGGCGGACACAAGGGCTTCGCGCCGCGCAACGAGCGCGACGATCGCCTGCTCGGCTGGATGCGCCGTACGCTCGGGGGCCGGGTCTCCGTCGAGCGCGTGGTGTCGGGCCTCGGGCTGCGGGACATCTATCGCTTCCTCCGCGACGAGGAGGGGCTCCCGGAGTCGCCCGAGGTGCGCGCCCGGATGGAGCGCGAAGACCCCGGAGCCGTCATCGGCGAGCTCGCCGTGGAGGGGAGCGACGCGCTCTGCGGAGAGACGCTCGACCTGTTCCTGGCGGCCTATGGCGCGGCGGCGGGCGACGCGGCGGTGGAGGTGCTGGCCCATGGCGGGGTGTTCCTCGCGGGCGGGATCGCCGCGAAGGTGCTGCCGAGGATCGCGCGAGGAGGCTTCCTGGAGGCCTTCTGCGACAAGGGGCGCATGCGCCCGGTCGCGGAGGCGGTGCCCGTGTGGGTGGTGACCGACGAGGCCCTCGGGCTGCGCGGCGCGGCGAGGGCGGCGCTCAGCCCGTCACGGGAGTAGCCCGAGCGTCTCGGCGGCGGAGGCGACCGTCGCCTGCACCACCGAGCGCATGAAGCCCGGGACGAGGGTGTCCACGGTGTCCTGCCCGTTGCGGCAGTGGTAGCGGGGGTTGCGAAACTCCGCGGTGTCCGTGATCTGGATCGCCGGATAGCCCGCGACCCAGAAGGGCGCGTGGTCCGATCGCTGGAGGTCGCCGTAGAGCGGAGAGCGGGTCTGCGCCGCCGTGAGCGAGAGCGAGATCGACGGCAGCGAGAGGGCCGCGGCCGCGCGCTCCATGGCCGCGGTCGGAGCGCGGGCGCCCTCGTCGGCGATCAGGGTGATGAAGTCGCCGCGGTTGTCGTTCTCCCGGATCTGCGCCGCCTGCCGGGGAAAGACCAGGTTGAGCCCCGTCGGCAGCCGCTGGCTCTCGGGCTCCGTCGAGCGGAAGCCGATCATCTCGAACACGTACGCCACCGCGATGGCCTCGCCCGCGGCCTGCGCCCGGCGAGCGTAGGCCTGCGAGCCGATGAGCCCGCGCTCCTCCTCGTCCCAGCACGCGACGACCAGGGTGCGCTGGTAGCGGCCCGTCGAGAGCAGCCGCGCGGCCTCGAGCACGCCCGCCACGCCGCTGGCGTTGTCGTCCGCGCCGGGGCACGCGGAGAGGTGGTCGTAGTGGGCCGACACGATCACTCGCGGGGCCGACGGGTCGGCGCCGGTCTTCACGCCGATCACGTTGACGCCGGTGCCGTAGTCGAAGCGCTCGACGGTGTAGCCGAGCGACGCGAAGCGATCGGCGCAGAGGTCGCGCACCTCGTCGTGGTGGGCGCTCGCGGGAGGCCGGGGCGTGGCGATCTGCGTGAGGTCGCGCATCAGGTCGGCCTCCCGGGCGCAGGCCGCGATCGCCGCGGGGCTCGATGGGCCACAGGTCGCGGGCGGCACGTCCGGAGGCGCATCGACGGGCGCATCGCTGGAGGCGTCGGTCGGGGTCGTCGTCGCGTCGATGGCGGCGTCCGGGGGCAGCGTCTGGGAGTGGCAGCCGGAGAGCGCGAGGAGGAGGGAGAGGGCCCCGCGCGGAGGGAGCCTTGGCGTTGAGCGCATGGGCCGAGATGGTCGCAGCGAGGCGGAGGGGATCGCAATGGGCCGAGCGGCTGCCCGACGGGCCTTTGACGAGATCGCTCCCTCGTGGTTCTACCTCTCTCCTCCGGGCGTGGACGACGACTTCTCCCCTTTCAGCGAAGGGCGAAGCGACCCGCGCGCAAGAGAGGAACGGACCCCCCGATGAGCAAGAAGATCACCGCCCCGAAGGCCAGCACCAGCACGGCGAAGCCCTCCACCGCGGCCGCGAAGAAGCCCGTGAAGAAGGCATCCGCCGCGACCGCCGAGACGCCCCCGAAGAAGGCATCCACCAGGGCCCAGCGCCCCGACGCGGTCGCCGCTCCGGTCGCCGCTCCGGTCGCCGCTCCGGTGCCCGCTCCGGTCGCCGCTCCGGTCGCCGCTCCGGTCGCCGCTCCGGTCGCCGCCATCGACCGCGCGGAGTTCGAGTCCATCGTGCGCGCCGAGGCTCACCGGCTCGCGCTCGCCCGGGGGTTCCGCAATGGCAGCCCCTTCGCCGACTGGATTCGCGCCGAGGCCGCGGTGCTCTCCCGACTCGCCGCGGAGGGCCGCGTCGCACCTCACGGCTCGATGCGCTCCTGAGGCGCTTTGGGGACGACGGGGCAAAAAGCCGCGTCGCTCCCCGCTCACCCCTGAACCAGGCTGAGGGCCGCCGCGCGCAGCACCTCGAGGGGGAAGGGCTTGTGCAGCACCCCGATGGCCCCGACCCCTCGCGCCGCCGCCAGCACCGCCTCGTCCGGAAAGGCCGTGATCACCAGGATCACCGCGTTGACCAGCGTGAGCTTCAGCTCCCCGAGGGCGCTCAGGCCGTCACGTCCCGGCATGCGGACGTCGCTGATCACCAGCGCCGGCGAACACTGATCCTCCCGCATCATGCTGCGAGCGATCTCGACGAGCTCGTGGCCGTCGCGCGCCTCGGACACCACGAAGCCATCGCGGGTGAGCGCCCTCACGATCAGCCGTCGGAGTTCTGGATCATCCTCCGCGACGAGCGCCGAAGTATGCCCTCGCCTGGGGAGGACGGGGCGCGACGGGAGGGCGGGGATGGGGGGCATCGAGGACCTCGGCACCGATGGGGGGAGTGAGGCTCGCCGCCGGTCGACCGGCGGGCCGACAGCCCTCTGCACGCGGCGTACGCGCTCCCCGTCCTCGACTGCGGGTCAGAGCTGGAGCAGCTGCCTCAGTCGGCGTGACGACTGCCTCGACACCACCAGGCGCTCGCCCGCGTGCGTGACCAGCACCGCCCTGCCCCCGGCCAAGTCGTCGATGACGGCGACGTGGTCGAGGTTTACCAGCAGCGCCCGGTGCGCTCGGAAGAAGCGCGTGGTGTCGAGCCGCGCCTCCAGCGCCGCGAGGGTGTAGTCCGTCGTGTGGCTGCCCTTGAGCGTGTGGACCGTCACCAGCTCGTGCTCGACGACGCAGTGCGAGATCTCCGCGACCGGCACCAGCAGCGTGCGGCCGGAGACGCTCACCGGGAGCCGGTCTGCCAGCGGGCGCGGCGAGCTCACGGGAGAGCGCAGCGGCGCCAGCACCTCCTCGGCGCGGGCGCGCATCCCCAGCGACTCGGCGCGGGCCACGGCCCGGGCGAGCCTCGTCCCGTCGAAGGGCTTGAGCAGGTAGTCGATGGCGCCCGCGTCGAAGGCGTCGAGCGCGTAGCGGTCGTGGGCCGTGGTGAAGATCACATAGGGCGCCGGGGCGAGGATGTGCGCCACCATCGCCATGCCGTCCATGCCGGGCATCTGCACGTCGACGAAGGCCAGGTCGGGCCCCTCCTGCTCGATGAGCGCGAGGCCCGCCTCGCCGTCGCTCGCCTCGCCCACCACCGTCACCCGCTCGCCGAGGCCCTCCCGGATGAGCCGCCCCAGGCGCTGCCTCGCGGGCAGCTCGTCGTCGATGATCACTGCGCGTGCCGTCATTGGTCCGTCACCTCCCACCGACGCGCAGCACCCCGCGCGCGGTCACCGTCGCCACCGTCATCGTCGACTCCGCGACGATGGAGAAGCTCCCCCGATCGCCCCACGCCAGCGCCACGCGCCGCCGCACCAGGTCGAGGCCGAGGCCGCCCTCGCGAGGCCCGTCGAAGGCCCCGGGGCTGCGCACCGTGAACACCAGGTCGTCGCCCTGCCCTCGCGCCGTCACCGTGATGGCCCCGTCGGCCACGCGCCCGTGGCGCACCGCGTTCTCCAGCAGCGGCTGGAGCACCAGCGGCGGGACGTCCACCGCCGCGATCGCCTCGTCGCGCTCGATGGACACCCGCATCGAGGGGTACCTCGCCTGGAGCAGCCCGGTGTAGTCGCGCGCCAGGGCGAGCTCGTCGTCGAGCGGGTGCAGAGCCCGCTGGCGGGTGTCGAGCACCGCGCGCAGCAGCGTCGAGAGCCGCACGATGTTGTCCTCCGCGGCGGCCGGGTCGCTCGCGCACTGGCTGGCGATGGCGTTGAGGGCGTTGAAGAGGAAGTGCGGGTCGAGGTCGGCGCGCAGCGCGTCGAGCTGCGCCGCGGCGAGCTGGGCGGCGAGGCGCTGGTGCGAGCCGAGGGTGCGGTCGAGGCGCTGCTCCAGCTGGATGTCTCGCGCGAGGCCCCAGCCCCCGATGAGGAAGAGCAGCCACGCCACCAGCACCTCCCTGGGCTGGCCCATCGCGTAGACCCGGTAGATGTGCACCGCGCCCGCGAAGCCACGGTAGAGGGTGACCAGGCCCGAGAAGAGCGCCGTCGCGACCGCGAGGGCGAAGAGGGCGCGGACGAGCTTCTCGCCGCGGCGGCCGTCCTCCTCCAGGGGGAGCAGCGCGCGCCACGGGAGGGGCCCGAGGAGGAGGGTGTAGAGGGCGGCGAAGGGTCCGAAGAGGAGGGCCACGTCGCGCTGCGTGGCCTCGGCCTCCAGCACCCCGAAGCCCACGCCCAGCACCAGCGTCGCGGGCAGGCGCCAGGAGCGCATCGCCTCACGGAGGGTGTCGCGGATCAGCGCCACGAGGTCGAGGGTCGGCTCTCTCATCGCAGGGTACGGGCGGGACCATACGCGGCGCGGCCCCGTCGGGCACCCCGCGGACCGGCCGAGCGGTCGCGGACCCGAGGCGAGCGGTCTCAGCCCGGCACGCGCAGCACCCGGTCGGCGCGGAGGATCGCCGGGATGATCCCCGGCCCCGCGGCGGCGAGCCCCACGTGCGGCGAGCGGAACCAGAGCACCTTCACCCGAAGCTCCCGCTCCGCGTGCCCCCGCGTGCGGACCACCAGCCGGATGGGCCGCGCGGAGCCCGCCGCGGCGGCGAGGGCCTTCGCGATGACGGCGCGCACCTGCACCCTCCCGTCGCCGGCGCGCACCTGCCACAGGTCGTAGGCGTCGACCGGGGCGAAGGCCTCGCAGAGCCGGTTGAAGAGCGGGATCAGCGCGCTCACGTCCTCCGCGGCGCGGTGCCAGCGCACCGGACCGATCGACAGCGAGGCGCAGAGCGCCGTGAGGTTGTACTGCCGGGCGTTGAGGGCGCGTCGGGCGAGGCGCACCGTGTCCAGCGCCGGGCCCACTCGGCGGGGCGATCCGGCGGCGGCGAAGGCCCGGTCGAGGAAGCGCACGTCGAGCTCGGCGCCGTGCATCACCGGCACCGCTCCGTCGAGCATCGCCCCGAGCCGGGACGCCACCTCGGCGAAGACCGGCGCCCCCGCGAGCGCGGCGGCGTCGATGCCGTGGAGCGCCGCGGCGGCCTCGGCGATCGGGGTCTCGGTGTGCACCAGCGTCGAGTAGCGCTCGACCACCTCGGCCCCGACCACGCGCGCCACGGCCACCTCCAGCAGGGCGTCGCGCTCCGGGTCGAGGCCGGTCATCTCGCAGTCGACGAGCGCGAAGGGGCACTGCGCGAAGGGCAGCGTCCAGGGGGCTTCGAGCGGCGGGTCGATGAGCAGATCGGCGTCAGTCACGGTGCGGGCGAGGCGTCCGTCTCGCGGGGCCTCCATGATAGAGTCTCCCACGATGAGCGCGCGCTTCCCATCGACTCGGGCCGTGGTGTGTCTGGCGTCCTTCGGCGCCGGACTCTGGTCATATCCTGTCACGGCCCTGGCCGATGATCCGGTGTGCGCGGTGCGGGCCGCGGCGACGCCGGTGCTGTTCCAGAACCGCGGCGAGGTCGACTTCGGGCCGGGCTTCCGCGGCTCCTTCGGGAGCTCGAGCACCATCGGCCTCGACTACAACCTTCTGCTCCAGGGGGACTACGACTGGTCGATGCCGGGCGAGCTGCGCACGCGGTGGCCGCCCATCATGCGAGTGACGGCCGTCGGCACCCCCAACGGGGGCCGGCTCACGGTGCAGTACGGGCTTCGCCTCCAGGCGACGCTGCGCCTCTTCGGCCTGTCGCTGCCGGTGCCGATCGAGTCCTGGGTGGGCATGGCCGACCGCAGCGAGCGCGGCACCTCGATGTACACGCCGTGGGCCTGGACGGGCGACGAGACGGCGGTGCGGGTGACCGCCAGCGAGCGCCTGCTGCGAGAGGGCGACTTCGCGGCCCCGGTGGTGGGCAACGTCCACTACCGACTGCGAGGGAGCTACGAGCTCACCACCACCGTGCGCACCCGCGAGATCTCCTTCCCGCAGGCGATGAGCGCCATCACCGCGACGATGCCCGAGGCCGACGTCGCCACCACCGCCAACGGGGACATGAGCCTGCCCGCCCGCTGGAACGGCTCGCTGCGCTACGTCGGCTCCATCCGGCTGCGCGTCGAGGCCGTCTACAACCTCTGCCTCGGCCCGATCTGCCGGCCCACCACCACGGAGTTCACCGAGTCGGTGCCCTTCGCGAGCACGATGGAGCAGCAGATGTCCGTCGACCGGAGCGTCCGGCTGACGCTCCCGGGCGCCGCGACCATGCCCGAGTACCGGGTCGACCTCGGGCGCATCCAGCTCGGTCGCCAGGGCCGCGAGGTCATCACCCTGAGCAACCCGGGGCGAGCGACGGTGCTCTTCACCCCGACCGCTCCGGCCGAGCACGCCTTCGAGGTGGCCACCGACCCGCTCTGCGTGGCCGGCGGCGCCAACCGGCAGCTCTCGGTGCGCTTCACCCCCACCCGCGAAGGAACCTACGAGACCGACTTCCTGATCGCGACCTCGTCGCCGGCGGTTCCGACGGTGATGCTGCGGCTCGTGGGCGAGGCCTACGACCCGCTCTCGACCCGCGACGCCGGGCCCTCGACCACCGACGGCGGCGCCGCGAGGGACGCGGGCTCGAACCCCGACGACGCGGCCGTGATCGACGGCGACGCGGGCGAAGGGGACGGGGGCGAGGCGCTCTTCGAGCAGCCCGCGGACGGGTGCGGCTGCCGCGCGGGGGGGGCGACGCCGTCCCGTGGTCGCTGGTGGGCGCTGGGCCTCGGGGCGCTGGCGCTGCTCCGGCGGCGCCGGGCCTGCCCGACCCGCTAGCCGGCTCTCAGCGCGCTCCGCCGGCCAGGCCGCCCGCGAAGGGCAGGATCGTCCGGAGGTCCTCGTCGTTGAAGCGCAGCTGAGCGCCGAGGAAGTAGTCGAAGCGGTCGCCGTTGAAGACGTCGTCGACGCCGCCGATGATCCAGGCGCGCTGGAGCACGTTGATCGCCGCGGCCATGCGGAGTCGGGGGTAGACGTTCTCCCCAAAGGCGAAGACGTCGGTGCGCACCTCGAGGGCGTTGTCGAGCAGGTGCAGGTCGAGCCCGAGCCCGCCGCTCGACTCCTTGATGCCGAAGCGGAAGGTCGCGGGCCCGAGGCGCCGGGCGAACATCAGGCTGAAGCGGAAGGCGTCGGTGGTGATCCGCTGGCTGCTGCGGACGTGCGCGGTCATGGTCGGGTCGGTGGTGTCGGTGACCGTGCTGACGTTGCGGGTGAAGCCGCGCGGGTCGTCGATGAACTCAAGCAGGTAGTACTTGTCCTCGCGCGGCTGGAGCCGCACCTCGACGGTGCTGCGCAGGGTGTTGGAGATGAAGCTGTACTCGCTGCGCAGGCCCACGATGGTCTGCAGCCGCGCGATGGGGCCCACGAAGTCGTTGACCGACTCCACGGTGCCCTGCACCTCGTCGATGAGGGTCTCGTCGCGCACGATGCGGCCGAGGGTCCCCTCGCCCCGGTCGACGGCGCCGGAGGCGGAGTTGATGTGCCCCAGCGTCTCGCGCAGATCCCGCGAGGCCGCGGCGATGTTGCGGATCGCCTCCTGCGTCTCGGTGACGGTGTTCTGGTCCTGCGGCTGGTCGCGCCCGAGGATCTGCGCGAGCCGGTCGGTGGACACCCGGAGGTTGGAGAGCATCGCCTGGATCTCGGGCCCTCCCTGCGTGGTGATCCGGTCGACGGAGGCGAGCGTGTGCGTCACCACGTCGGCGTTCTGCTGCACCGTGCGGTTGATCGCCGCGGTGAGCTCGCTCACGTTTCGGATGGTGTCCGCGATCTCGCGCTGCCCGCTCTCGTTGCCGATGGCTCCGGCGAGACGCTCGGTCACCCGGCGGATGTCCGCGGTGATGGCCGCGACGTTGTTCATGATCGCGTCGGTGTTGGTGCCCTCGAAGACGTTGGGGATGCGATCACCCGGGCGCAGCCGGGCAGTGGTCGCGTTGCCCGGCGCCACCACCAGCACGAACTCCCCGAGGATGGACACCGCCCGCCGGGAGATGGTCGCGTTGCGGTAGACGGGGATGTCGCCCTGCACCCGGATGGTGACCCGAGCGCGGCCGTTCTCGAGCTGGATGCGCTCGATCTCGCCGATGGCGATGCCCGCGGTGACCACCCGCGAGCGAGGCACGAGGCCCGCCGCGTCGTCGAAGATGGCGTAGAGCCGGTAGCCGTCGCCGGTGCCCTGGCCCCGGAAGAGGGTCCGCCAGAGAACGAACGAGGCGATGATCGCAGCCACCAGCAGCATGCCGACCTTCAAGGAGCGGGAGAGGTTCTGCATGGATGGGGTGCTGTTGGGCGGTCGCGAGGATAGCCCCAGCGAGGAGGCCTTGGCCACCGTCGCTCGGGCGATGGTTCAGCGCGAGGCGGGCGCGCGGGTCTCGATGTGGATCGTGACGCTCCCCGGGAGGAGCGCCGGGGCAACGGCCCTGGGCGCTCCGGGCACGGGCGCCGCGCGAGGCGCCGAGCGAGGCACCACGAGGCGCTGAGGGACGCGCTCGCCGATGAGCACGTCGGCGATCACCTGCGCCTGGCGCACGGCCTCGATCTGCGCGGCCGGACCGACGCCCGGCGTCACGTCGACGAGCACGCGGGCGACCTCACCGCCGCGCGCCCGGATGCGCTGCGCGGCCTGCTGGAGCAGCGCCCGGGTGGCGGGAGTGACGGTCTGCGCGCGGGGCGCGACGGACACCCGCACGGCGAAGCGGAGGGCGTCGCCGATGGGCGTCCAGGTGACGCGCTCGGGGCCGTTGTCGGGGCAGCCGTCGGCGTCCTCGATGCCGTTGATGGTCTCCGGCTGGTCGGCGCAGCGGTCCGCCGCGCCCACCACGCCGTCGCGGTCGGGATCGGTGTCGGGGCAGCCGGCGCGAAAGCGATCGGCCACGGTCCCCGCGGGGACATCGGGGCAGAGGTCGGCGGCGTCGGCCACGCCGTCGCCGTCCGCGTCGGGCAGCGGGCAGCCCGCGCGATCGGGGTCCGGCCGGTCGCCGCGCGCCACGTCCACGCAGCGGTCGTCCGGGTCGAGCACGCCGTCCTGGTCCGTGTCGGGGATGGGGCAGCCCGCGCGGTCGGCGTCGGGGTGGTCGCCCGCGGCCACGTCGACGCACTGGTCGTCGCTGTCGAAGACGCCGTCGTTGTCGTTGTCCGGGTCGGGGCAGCCGTCGGCGTCCTCGTGGTTGTCCACGTCCTCGGGCTCGTCGCGGCAGCGGTCGCTCGCGTCGGGCACGCCGTCCTGGTCGTTGTCCGGGTCGGGGCAGCCGTCGTCGTCCTCGAAGTCGTCGCGGTCCTCGGCCTGCGTGCGGCAGCGGTCGTCCGCGTCGACGATGCCGTCGCGGTCCGTGTCGTTGCCCCGAGGCGCGTAGGAGACGCCCACCACGGCGCGCCACGCCGGAACCAGCGGCGCGCTCGCCAGCGGCGCGGCCCCGCCCGCGATGAGCTCGATGTCCCCGGCCTCGTCGGTGGCGTAGCGGAGCCCGGCGAAGAGTTCCTGGGTGACGGTGGTGTTGTAGCCGTCGCGGGTCACCAACGGCACGGTGGTGAGGTACTCCGCGGTGAGGCCGAGGCGGGTGACGGGGCGCACCGCGAGGCCGACGCCGATCACCCCGACGCTGCCCACGGCGAGGTCGGCGATGGAGGAGGTGGAGCGCAGCCGCGCGCCCGCGTTGGCGGTCACCGAGAGCACGCGGGTGCGGTAGTCGATCACGGCCATCGGAGCGAAGGTCGGGCCGCCGCTGCCGTTGAAGCCCTTGTCGTCGCCGAAGGGGATGGCCGCCCCGAGGTCGAGGCGGAGCCCGAAGCCCCGGGCGTCGGCGATGCGCTCTCGCTGAACGATGGCCCAGGAGAGCTCGACGCGGATGTCGCGCAGGGCCGTGTCGCCGAGCGCCGCCGCGCTCGGGCCGCTGACCGCGCGGGCGCCGTCGCCGGACTGCGCCAGCACCACCGGGATCGCCGCGGAGAGCTGGAAGCGCCGAAGGATGCCGACGGACCAGAGGAAGTCCGTGGTGATGGCGTAGTCGACGGCGGCGTGGCGATCGGTGGGATTACTGACCGGGGTAAGCGTGAGGGGCTGGCGCATCGCGTGGGCGAGCAGGCCGAAGCCGACCGCGCCGGAGGGCGAGACCATCGCGCTGCGCAAGGCCAGGTGGTCCGTCGGGCCCGCGGCGGGCCACCAGGTCTGGGCGTCGACGGAGGTGTCGGTGCCGACGGTCTGCGCCCTCGCCGAGGAGGGAGCGAGGGTGAAGCACAGGGCGAAGGCGCCGAGCGCCGAACGGGTCCACATCGAACGATCCACTGAATACCTGCTCATCGGCCTCTTCGCTCGCGTCACGGGAACACCACCGCCAGTAGAGATGCTTCTAGCGGGCGGAATAGACCGCGCCGGGCGACACGGTGATGGTCGCCGGGGGCGATCCGTCGCGCTCGACGGAGAGCACCACCGGGCGGACGCTCGCCCGGTCCATGGACTGGTGGGACTCGATCTCGCCGAGGTCGGCCACGCGGCGGCCGTCGAGGGCGACGATGTGATCGCCGACCCGCAGGCCCGCGGCGGCGCCGGGAGAGCTCGCCTCGACGGCCAGCACGCGGAGGTAGTCCTCGTGCACCTCGAAGGTGACGCCCATGCCGAAGCGGGCCTCCGGAGGGCGCGCGGCCAGGCGGAGGAAGGCGTTGCGCTGGAAGCGGATGATCCAGTTGCCGCCGTCGAGCGCCGACGAGGGGACGCCGTTGACCTGCTCGGCGCCGACCGGCTGGTCGACCATGCCGTCGTCGTCCCAGAGCTCGAAGCGCAGCACGTTGTCGGGGCGCACGCGGAGGGTCACCTCGGCGTTTCGCCACTCCGGGTGCGTGGAGTTCTGGATCACCGGCGTGCGGAACACCTCCACGCCGTCGCGAAGGATGACCGCGTAGAGGTCGGGCTCGCCGTCGCTGTCCCAGGGCTGCCCGTCGGTGCGGCTGGGCGGAAGCTCCGCGGAGAGCACCGACACGGTGCGGATGTCCTCGGGCGGGGGCGACACCGAGCGCTGCTGGACGAGCTCGGCCGGGATGGCGCGCGTCGCGGTGGTGTAGCGGGGGAACACGGCGCCGCAGCCGACGAGCGAGGTCGTCGATGCGAGCACGGCCACGAGGAACCAGCGGGATGTAGCCATTTCGCCGCGGGAGGATAGGCATAGCCGGGGGAGAGGTTCCAGGCCGAACGGGGCCCTACGCCGCCTACGGGGACCAGCGCCGCAGCCGCAGCGAGTTGAGCAGCACCGACACGCTCGACATCGACATCGCGGCGCTCGCGAACACCGGCGAGAGGGTCCACCCGGTGAGCGGCTCGAAGAGCCCGGCCGCCAGGGGGATGCCCACGACGTTGTAGACGAAGGCCCAGAAGAGGTTCTGCCGGATGGTGTGCATCGTGGCGCGAGCGAGCCCCAGCGCCGTCGGCACCGCCGCGACCCCTCCCCGAAGGATCGTCACGTCCGCCGTCGAGGCCGCCACGTCCGCGCCGCCCATCATGGCGATGCCGAGGTCGGCGAGGGCCAGCGCGGGGGCGTCGTTGACCCCGTCGCCCACCATCGCCACGCGCCGCCCCTCCGCCTTCGCCCGGCTCACCACCGCGGCCTTCTCCTGGGGCCGGGTCTCCGCGAACACCTCGGTCACGCCCACCGAGGCGGCCACCGCTCGCGCCGTCGCCTTCCGGTCGCCGGTCACCATGGCCACCCCGACGCCCATCGCCCGCAGCGCCGCCACCGCCGCCGCCGCCTCCGGGCGGGCCGTGTCCGCCAGCGCCACCAGGCCCACCACCGAGCCGTCGACCGCCACGAAGGACGCCGTCTCGCCTCGCGCCGAGGCCGCCGCCGCGTCGAGCTCCAGCGCCGCCACGTCGACCCCCTCCCCTTCGAGCCAGCGGCCCGTGCCGACGCGCACCACCGAGCCGCCCACCTTCGCTCGAACCCCTCCCCCGGGCGTCGCCGTGAACTCCGTCGCCGCGGGCACCCGCGCCCCGCGCTCGACGGCTCCGGCCACCAGGGCGCGCGCCAGCGGGTGCTCGCTGCCCGACTCCGCGGCGGCCACCAGGGAGAGGAGCTCGGACTCGGTGCGGCCGTCGCGGGCGACCACCGTGACCAGTCGGGCCCGGCCCTCGGTGAGCGTCCCGGTCTTGTCGAAGAGCACCTGGTCGATGGTGGAGGCCCGCTCCAGCGCGTCTCCGCCCTTCACCAGGAATCCCAGCGACGCGGCGCGGCTGGTCCCGACGGCGACCGCGGCGGGCGTCGCGAGGCCGAGCGCGCAGGGGCACGCGATGACCAGCACGGACACGAAATGCCGCACCGCCACCGCGAAGCCGTCGGCTCCGTGCGGCAGCAGCATCCACACCGCGAAGGTCAGCGCCGCGAGGACGAGCACCGTCGGGACGAACACCGCGCTCACCCGATCGGCGAGCCGCGAGATGGGGGCGCGCGTCCCCTGCGCCTCGGCGACGGCGTCGACGATGCGAGCGATGGCCGAGTCCGCGCCGCGGCGGGTCACCTCGAAGACCAGCGTCCCGCCGGAGACCAGGGTCCCTCCCTGGACGGGGTCGCCGGGCGCGCGCTCGACGGGGATGCTCTCGCCGGTGAGCGTCGATTCATCGACGGAGGCGTGGCCCTCCCTCACGACGCCGTCGGTCGCCACGCGCTGGCCCGGCCGCACCCGAACGCGGTCGCCGGGGAGCAGCGACGACAGCGGCACCTCCACCTCCGCGCCGGCCCGCAGGCGCGTCGCGGTGGGGGGCAGCAGCGCGACGAGGCCGCGCACCGCGTCGGTGAGACGTCGTCGGGCGCGGTGCTCCAGGAGCTTGCCCAGCAGCAGGAAGGAGATGATCGCCGCGGCGGCCTCGAAGTACACCGGCACGTGGCCGTGGTGCCCGTGCGGGAGCACCGTCGGAGCGAGCGTGACCACCGTCGACCAGCCCCAGGAGGCCAGGGCTCCGAGGGCGATGAGGACGTTCATGTCCGTGGTGCGGTGCCGAAGCGCCGACGCGGCGAGCGAGAGGAAGCGCCGTCCGGGGCCGAACACCACAGGGGTCGCGAGCGCGAGCTGGAGGTAGCGCCCGGTGGCGCCCGCGGTCCCGGGGATGGCGCCGTGGGACATGGCGAGGACCAGCACCGGAATGGTGAGCGCGGCGGCGATCGCGAGGTCGCGGCGGAAGGAGCGGGCCTCGCGCTCGTCGGCCGCGTCGGTGGCCGCGAGGCGGGTCGCCGCGTCGTCGGGCGCGTCTCCCGTCGACGACCGAGGAGGGACCTCGTAGCCGACGTCGCGGATGGCCTCGGAGAGCGCCTCGGGGTCCGTCGCGCGGTCGTCGTAGTCGACGGTGGCGGTCTGCGTGACGAGGTTGACCCTCGCCTCGACCACGCCCGGGGTCTTGGAGAGCACGCGCTCGATGCGGCTGACGCAGGCCGCGCAGGTCATGCCCCGCACCGGGAGCTGCACTCGGGCGCCTGGGTCGACGCCGCTCGGGGAACTCGGGACGAGAGAGGTGTTCATGGGGTTCATCGGCTCCGTTCGATCAGCGCCGACGCGGAGCGGAGCCGATGGCTTACACCGCGGCGCCGGACCGCGAGCTCAGCGAGGGCGGCGGTGGGGCGCGCGGGGCGCAGGCGTGGGCGACGGAGGGGGCGTCGGCGCGGCGACGGGGGCTCGCACGACCACCACGCCTCGCACCATGTTCATGCCGCACTGGAAGGGGGTCTCGCCGAGCGGGAGCGCGGGCAGCTCGATCACCACCGGCTGGTTGGTAGGCAGCTCGCGCCGCAGGTTGAGCGTCGGAAACACCACCTCGCGGGTGCACCCGCCGTAGTCCCGACGGATGAAGCGCAGCCGCACGGCCTCGCCCTGCGCGACCTCGATGCGGGAGGGCTGGTAGCCCTGGTCGACCACCACCTCGACCTCTCGCACCCCGGCGTCCTGCGCTCGCGCCATGGAAGGCGCCACGAGCATCGCCGCGCCCAGCACCAGTCCCTGCCATTTCATCGTCGTCATCGCTTCACCATACGAGTCCACGCTCGTCCTTGCCGTGTAGACGTGGGCGTCACCATGAGATTACAGCCCGGCCGCCGCATCGCCCGCGCGACCGCTGTAATGCTCCGCCCCGCTCCTGCGTCCGCCACGAGAACCCCCGATGAAGCCACTGCCCACGATCGTCCTCGCGCTCTCCGTCGCGCTCTCCGAGAGCTGCGGCGGTCGGAGCGTCCCCTCCCGGTTTCCAGAGCGCTCGGCCGCCTCGCCCGAGGCCCGAGAGGCCCCGGTCGACGACCCGACCGTCGCCCTCACCGGCGACCCGCCGCTGCCGGGCGAGCCCACCGGCGCCTGGCGAGGCCTCGACCCCGACGCCGGACCCGTCGCCCAGGGAGGCGCCGTCCATGCGCACTGAGCTCCGCCTCGCGTGGCCGCTGGTGCTGCTCACCCTGGGCGGCTGCGCCACCACCTCGTACTCCTCCGACCTCCGCCGGGTGCAGGAGCTCTCCCGCGCGCCCGTGCCGACGCGCCTAGCGGACGAGGCCGTCGAGGAGGCCGATCCCTCCGACGCGCTCACCGCTCCGCTCTCCGTCGACGCCGCGGTCGCGCTCGCATTCCGGCACAACCGGCACCTGCGCGCGTCGCTGCGCGAGCTGGGCGTCGCTCGGGGCTGGCTCGCCCAGGCGGGCACGCTCCCCAACCCATCGGTGGAGTTCGACATCCGCTACCAGACCGACCGGGCGCAGCCGCTCCAGGGGGACCTGCGGCTGGAGTTCGGGCTCTCCCGGGCGATCCTGGCGACGCAGCGAGCGGGCGTGGCGAGGGCCGAGCTCGCGACGGCGCAGGCGCGGGTCGCGGGCACGACGCTCGACCTGGGCTTCTCTGTACGCGAGGCCTTCTACGCGGCGCAGTCCTCCGAGGAGCGCCTGCTCATCGCGCAGCGCTCGCTCGACGCCTTCGCGGCGGCGAGGGACACCGCGAGGGCGCTGCACTCGGCGGGCAACCTCTCGACGCTCGACCGCTCGGTGCAGGAGGCGGCCTACGAGACCGCGAGGATCACCGTCGCGGAGATGGAGCTCGAGCGCCTCGACCGACGGGAGGCGCTGCACCGGCTGCTGGGGCTGCACGGCGACGCCACGACCTGGACGCTGGCGGGCGAGCTCCCCGCGGCGCCGGAGGCCCTCGACCTCGACGGGGTCACCGAGGCGAGGGCCGTCTCCGCGAGCCTGGAGCTGGCGGCGCAGCGGGCGAACCTGGAGGCCCTCGCGAGGCGAGTGGGGCTCAGCCGCGCGGAGGGCTGGTCGCCGGACGTGACCGTGGACGTGCACGCCGAGCAGGACGGCACCACCTACGAGATCGGCGGCGGCGCGAGGGTGACGCTGCCGGTCTTCGATCAGCGGCGCGGGGCGACGGCGGCCTACGGGGCGCAGTTCGACGCGGCGATGGAGCGCTACCACGCGAGCGCGGTGGACCTCCGATCGGCGCTGCGCGACGCGCGCAACCGGCTGCGCTCGGCGCACGCGAGGGCACGGCAGTACGACGCCGTCATCGCCCCGGCGAGGGAGCGGGTGATGCAGGAGACGCTGCTCCAGTACAACGCCATGCAGATCGGGGTGTTCCAGCTGTTGCAGGCGAGGCGCGAGCTGCTGGACGCGATGCTCGCGCGCGCCGAGACGCGACGGCAGTACTGGACCGCGGCGGCCACGCTGGACGCCCTGCTCGCGGGCCGCCCGGTGGGCGCACAGGGCGCCATGGCGAGCACCAGCACGAGCACGATGAGCGCGAGCGGCCCGGCCGCAGGAGGTCACTGAGATGAACCGACGATCCTTCCTCCAGGTGGGGAGCACCGCGACGGCGGTGGGTCTGCTGACGCACGCGCAGCGCGCCGAGGCGCAGACGCATGAAGGGCACGAGGCCCCGGCCGCTCCCGAGGCGGCGCCCGCTCCCGCGCCCGCTCCGGCGTCGAGGGCGGCCATCGCGAGGCCCTATCCCGCGGGGCAGCCGGGGGTGACGGTGCCCAACGGAGAGACGCTCCCCTGGCGGGTGGTCGACGGGGTGAAGGTCGGGCACCTCGTGGTGGAGTCGTTCCGCCACGAGATCGCGCCGGGCTTGTCCGTCGAGGTGTGGGGCTACAACGGGCTCACGCCGGGCCCGCTGCTGGAGCTGGTCGAGGGCGATCGGGTGCGCATCCACGTCACCAACCGCCTGCCCGAACCCACCACGGTGCACTGGCACGGCATCGTGCTCCCGAGCGGGATGGACGGCGTGAGCGGCCTCTCGCAGCGCCCCATTCCGCCGGGCGAGACGTGGACCTACGAGTTCACGCTCCGGTACCCGGGGACCTTCATGTACCACTCGCACTACGACGAGATGACGCAGATCGCGCTCGGGGCGGTGGGCATGATCGTCGTGCATCCGCGGCGCGCTCGGGGCCCTCGGGTCGACCGCGACTTCGTGCTGATGACCCACGAGTGGAAGGTCAACGGCGACACCGGGCGGCCCGACCCCAACGCCATGAACGACTTCAACGTCCTCACCTTCAACGGCAAGGCCTTTCCGGGGACGGCGCCGCTCCTGGTGGGCAAGGGCGAGCGGGTGCGCATCCGGCTCGGCAACCTCGGACCGATGGACCATCACCCGATCCACATCCACGGGCTGTGGTTCCAGGTGACGGCGACGGACGGGGGCTATGTCCCGCTGAGCGCGCAGCGGCCCGACACGACGGTGCTGGTGCCGGTGGGCTCGACGAGGGTGATCGAGTTCGTCCCGACCGAGTCCGGCGACTGGGCGATGCACTGCCACATGACCCACCACGTGATGATGCAGATGGCCCACGGGTTGCCGAACATGGTGGGCGTGAACCCTCGCACGGTCGATCGCCGGATGAGCCGGGTGATGCCCGAGTACATGACCATGGGGCACACGGGGATGGGCGGCATGGGCGAGATGCGGATGCCCATTCCCCCCAACACGCTGCCGATGCGGGGCGGCCCCGGGCCGTACTCCTACATCGACATGGGCGGGATGTTCACCGTGCTGAAGGTGCGGGACGACCCCTCCACCGCGGACCCGGCGGCCTGGTACGAGGCGCCCGCGGGAACGGTCGCGGCGACCGCCAGCGAGGCGCGGCTAAGGGCCGATGGAGTGGATGTGACGAGGAGCTATCGGAGGGGATGACGCGAGGATCAGAAGCAGCCGCCGTCGCAGTTGCCCTGGCAGTACTGGCAGGCAGGCTGCTCGGCGGGGTTGCGCGCGGCGACGAACTTCACGACCTGCGCGAGATCCTTCACGGCAGGAACCTTGGAGGCGCGTTCGATGTTCTTCATCACGGGGGTCTTGGACTCCGTCTGCCTGAGCCGTCGGTCGCGGGACTGCGAACGCCGTCGGGCAGGGCGATGGTGCGCACGAGTCCGGCGAATGGCAACTAGGGCGGCGAGGGGCGGTGCCTCGCGGCGATCCTCGCCCGCACCTGCTGGACGCTCTGCTGCACGTCCTCCTGCGGGGCGCCCACGGCGACGACGTTGAGCGTGAGCAGGAGGTTGGAGGCGCTCATCGCGATCCACCGGCCCTCGGGCCAGCGCGCCGCCACGAGGAAGGCCACCAGGAAGCCCACCGCGGCGGGGATCATCCGGCGGTCGAGCACGATCGCGACGTGCGTGGTGAGCGCGAACCAGAGGAAGACGAACATCACCGCGGTCGCCCCGAGGGGGAGGCCCATCAGCCACGCCCCGGCGATGAGCGTGAACTGGGCGAGGAAGGCGAAGAGCACCGTCGCCGAGATGCGGCGGTTGAACGCGGTGCGCTGCAGCGTGTCGCGCGCCCAGCGGCCGAGCGCGAGAAGGATCGCGACCTGCACCGCCGCGGCGACCATGTAGCGGGCGTAGGAGGAGAGCACCCCGGTCGCGTGCTGCACCAGCGGCTGGATCGTCCACCCGACGCCGAGCAGCAGCCCGAGCACGGTGCGGGTGCGGGTCCCGGTGTTGGGGTCGTAGTCCTGGGCCTGGCGCGAGAGCCTCGCGTGCTCCTCGTCCCTCGCCCGCTTCGCCGCGGCCACCCTCGCGGCCAGCTCCGGGCGCGCGTCGTGGAGGTCCGCGACCAGCGTCGAGGCCGCGCCGGGATCGCCCTGCGCGAGCTCGTGCTCGACCATGAGCGCGGTGACCTCGGTGAGCGGGTCGCGGGCGGCGCCGTGCTCCTTCCACGCCCGCAGCGCCTGCTGGTAGCCGAAGCGCGCGGCGCCGAAGTGCCCGTAGAGCGCCTCGCGGTCGGCCCCGGAGGCCAGCGCCCTGCGCAGCGACGCCACGCGCTCGCCCGCCTCCTCGCAGAGCGACATGGCGCCGCGGTGCTGGAGGTAGCCCTGCACCGCGAGGCGCAGCTGCACCACGGTCTCGAAGCGAGCGTCGGCGTCGGCCTCGAGCGCCCTCCGGCAGATGCGCACCAGCTCCTCGGGGCAGCGGTCGTCGAAGGTCACCGTCGAGCGCGCGATCTGGTGGATCATCTCCGCCAGTGAGTCGCCGCCGTGCGGCGGCCGCCCCATCAGGATCTCGTAGAGCACCGCGCCCAGCAGGTACACGTCGGTGCGCTCGGTGATGCGCGCCCCGTCGGTGCCGAGCATCTCCGGCGCCATGTACGCGGGCGTCCCGGTCATCTCGCAGGCGTCCGCCGCCAGCGGCAGGAGCCCGCTGCCGTCGTCGCGCAGCACCACGGCGATGCCCCAGTCGAGCACGTAGACCTCGCCGAAGGCCCCGATCATCACGTTGTCGGGCTTGATGTCCCGGTGGGCGATGCCTCGGGCGTGGGCGAAGGCGATGGCGTTGGCCACCTGCTGGAAGATCGAGAGGTTCCACTCGAGGAGCGAGCGCACCTGGAAGCGCGCCTCGACCGCGGCCGCGTCGTGCATCAGCGCCGCCCACTCCACGCCCTCGATGCGCTTCATCACCAGCCGAGGCCCGCCCCGCTCGTCCGCGCTCAGGTCGTGCACCGGGACCACGTTGGGGTGCTCCAGCGCGCCGGTGATCCACGCCTCTCGCAGCAGCCGCAGGGTAGAGCGCGGGTCGCGCGATCCCTCTCGCAGGGTCTTCACGGCCACCTTGCGGCGCAGCGCCAGCTGCCACCCCAGGCGCACGATGCCCATGCCGCCCTCGCCGAGGGTCTTCTCCAGGGTGATCCCCTCGGCGCCCGAGGCGATGCGGGCCAGCACCTCCAGCGCGTGCCGCTCGGCGTGCGACTCGGCGTCCAGCGACGGCTCGATGGTGCTCCGCGGGTGGTGCTCGAAGGTGGTGCGCAGCCCCTCGGCGCGCCGGATGGTCGCTTGCAGATCGTCGTCGTCGAGGAGCATCCCGCGCCGATCCTACACGGACCGGCGCGGGGCGCCGTGGAGGGGGGCGAGAGCCTAGCTGGCGGGCTCGTAGCGAAGGGCGATGGCGTCGTCCTTGACCTCGACGTGGGCGACGCCGCCGCCGTCGGAGAGGGCCCCGAAGAGCAGCGCCTCGGCGAGGGGCTTCTTCACGGTGGTCTCGATCAGGCGCGACATGGGGCGAGCGCCGAAGGCCGGGTCGTAGCCGTGCTCGCCGAGCCAGCCGCGAGCCTCCCTGGTGATCTCCAGGGTGACCTTCTTGTCCTCGAGGGCCTTGCGCAGCGCGGCGATCTCCTTGTCGACCACCTGGAGGATGACCTCCGCGGAGAGCGACCCGAACTGCACCACCGCGTCGAGCCGGTTGCGGAACTCCGGCGTGAACATCCGCTCGAGCGCGGCCTTGGCCTTGGAGGGGTCGATGCCCTTCGCGCCGGCGCCGAAGCCCACCATCTTCTCGGTCATCTCGCGGGCGCCCGCGTTGGTCGTCATGATGAGCACGACGTTGCGGAAGTCGGCCTTGCGGCCGTTGTTGTCCGTGAGGGTCGCGTGGTCCATCACCTGGAGCAGGATGTTGAAGAGCTCGGGGTGGGCCTTCTCGATCTCGTCCATCAGCACCACCGCGTAGGGGTGCTTGTTGACCGCGTCGGTGAGCAGGCCGCCCTGGTCGAAGCCGACGTAGCCGGGCGGCGCGCCGATGAGCCGCGACACCGTGTGCCGCTCGCTGTACTCGCTCATGTCGAAGCGGAAGAACTCCACCCCGAGGATCTTCGCGAGCTGCTTGGCGAGCTCGGTCTTGCCGACGCCCGTCGGGCCCGCGAAGAGGAAGTTGCCGATGGGCTTGTCGCCCGAGCGCAGCCCCGAGCGAGACAGCTTGATCGAGGACGAGAGCGCGTCGATGGCCGTGTCCTGGCCGAAGATCACCGCCTTCAGCTCCTCGTCGAGCTTGCCCAGGCGCTGCTTCTCCGAGCCCGACACGGTCTTCTCGGGGATGCGCGCCATCTTGGCGACGATGGTCTCCACGTCCTTCAGCGACACCTTGCGGGTGCGCTCGGACTCCGCGCGCATGCGGTCCTGCGCGCCGGCCTCGTCGATGACGTCGATGGCCTTGTCGGGCAGCAGCCGGTCGTTGACGTACTTGGCCGACAGCTCGACCGCGCCCTTGAGCGACTCGTCCGAGTAGACGACGTCGTGGTGCTTCTCGTAGGCGGACTTCAAGCCCTCGAGGATCTTGATCGAGTCCGCGATGGAGGGCTCCCCCACGTCGATCTTCTGGAAGCGCCGGGCGAGCGCGCGGTCGCGGTCGAAGGCGCCCTTGTACTCCTGGTAGGTCGTCGACCCGATGCAGCGCAGCTGGCCGTTGGCCAGCGCGGGCTTCAGCAGGTTGGACGCGTCCATGGAGCCGCCGGAGGTCGCCCCGGCCCCGACGATGGTGTGGATCTCGTCGATGAACAGGATCGCCTTGGGCTGCTCCTTGAGGGCGGTGAGCACGGCCTTCAAGCGCTCCTCGAACTGCCCTCGGAACTTCGTCCCCGCGAGCAGCGCGCCCATGTCCAGCGAGTACACGATCGAGCCTTCGAGCACCGCCGGGACGTTGCCCTCCTGGATGGCCTTGGCGAGCCCCTCGGCGATGGCGGTCTTGCCGACGCCCGGCTCGCCCACGAAGAGGGGGTTGTTCTTGCGGCGGCGGCAGAGCACCCGGACGGTGCGCTCGAGCTCCAGCTCGCGCCCGATGAGGGGGTCGATCTTGCCCTCCGCGGCGAGCTCGTTGAGGTTGCTGCAGAACTGACCCAACGGGTCGGGCCCGGGGGCTCCGCTGTCCTCCTCGTCCTCACCGCCGGTGGGCGCCGGGCCCTTGCCGGGGCGGGGCGCTCGTCCGGGCGAGGTCTTCTCCGGGAGGTCGGTTGCTCCGTCTTTTCCGACGCCGTGGGAGACGTAGTTGAGGAGGTCCATCCGGGTGACGCCCTCCTCGCTCATCAGGAAGACGGCCTGCGACTCCTGCTCGCGAAACATCGCCACGAGCACGCTGGCCACGTCGATGGTCTGCTGCTCGGAGGACATCACGTGGATGGCCGCCCGCTGGAGCACGCGGTTGACCCCGAGGGTCTGCTGCACCTCCAGCGTCTGCCCCACGGGGAGCGTCTCGACGTGCTCGTTGAGGTACGCCTTGAGCTTCTTCTCCAGGCGCTTCAGGTTGGCGCCGCACGCCTTCAGCGCCCGCTTCGCCCAGTCATCCTGGAGGAACGCCAGCAGCACGTGCTCCAGCGTCACGTACTCGTGCCGAGCCTCCTCGGCCATCTCCACCGCCGAGCGAAGCGCCGACTGGAGTTCCTTGGTCACTGTAGGGGGGTTCGCCATGATGCTTCAGTCGTCCTCCGGCTCCATGGTCAGGAGCAATGGATATTCGTGCTCTCTCGCCAGCCGGTGCACCTTGTCGACCTTGGTCTGCGCCACGTCGAAGGGATAGACCCCGGCCACTCCAAGGCCCTTCTGATGCACGTGCATCATGATCGCCACCGCGTCCGACTCGGTCTTGTTGAAGATCCCGATGAGCACCGCCACCACGAACTCGCGGGTCGTGTAGTGGTCGTTGTGCAGCAACACCTTGTAGAGCTTCGGCCGCTGGAGCTTCTCCTTCGAGCGCTCCTCGGTGATCACCCCGGTGTCGTCCTGTTCCTTCGGTCGCCGCGCCATCGATGCCCTGTCCTCTCCTTCGGTTAAGGGTTCTACCGCTTATCTGTCACGGTAAAAGCCCGCAGTCCCGTCGCTGCGCGCATGGAGGGTAATGCCGCTTCGATCGCCGCGCTCTCCCGTCCGACAAACTCCCTCACGGCCCGGTCCAGCCCCGGGTGGAAGACCCAGTGCGACGACCGCGTCACCGAGGGCTCGAAGCCCCGGGTGACCTTGTGCTCTCCCCCCGCTCCGCCCTCGAAGCGCTTCACCCCTCGCGCGATGCACTCGCGGATCGAGTGGTAGTAGCAGACGTTGAAATGCAGGAAGGGGTGCTCCTCGAAGCAGCCCCAGTAGCGGCCGTAGAGGTGCGTCGGCGACGCGACGTTGATCGCACCGGCGATGACCACCCCGTCGCGCTTCGCCTCGACCAGCTCCAGGTGCTCCCGGAAGTCCCGCAGCACCCGCCGGAAGAAGCCCTCGTTGAGGTAGCGTCGGCCCCAGCTGAACTTGTCCACCGTGCTCAGGTAGAGCCGGTAGGCCATCGCGGCGTCGGCCTCGGAGAGCTGGTCGCCGCGCCGGGTGGCGAGGGTGATGCCCTGCTCCCCGGCCGCCTTCGCCTCGCGCCGCAGCTGGTTGCGGCGCTTGCTGTCGAAGCGCGAGAGGAACTCCTCGTAGTCGCGGTATCCCGGGTTGTCCCAGTGGTACTGCACCCCGAGGCGGGTCATGGCCCCGGCCTGCTCCGCGACCGCGGCCTCCTCGGCCGTAGGGAAGAGCACGTGCACCGAGGAGAGCTTCTCGGCTCGGGCGAGCGAAACGGCGCCCTCGAAGATCGCCCTCGAGAGGGCCGCTCGGTCCTCTCGCGGGGCGACCAGCACGCGCCTCCCGGTGGCGGGGGTGAAGGGCACCGCCAGCACCAGCTTGGGGTAGTACCGGATGCCCGAGCGGTGCGCCGCGTTGGCCCAGCCGTGGTCGAAGACGAACTCCCCCTGGCTGTCCTCGCGTACGTACGCGGGCGCCGCGGCCACGAGGGTGTCGCCGCGCCAGAGGGTGAGGTGCCTCGGGTGCCAGCCGGTGGCCTCCACGGCGCAGCCCTCGCGCTCCATCGCGTCGAGCCAGCGGTGCTTCTGGAAGGGGGTGCAGGCCTCGTCGAGGAGGGCGTCCCACGAGCCCTCGGCGATCGACCCGATGGCATCGATGACTCGTAGCCGTAGCGCGTGGTCGGTCATGGTCGGAGGGTGGGATGTCACTCGGAGGGGGACCGGTGTACCCCCTCCGCCCGTTCACGCAAGCGGCGATCTCGACGCCCGGGCTACCGCGGAGGTCGAGGAGCGTTGCAGGCGATGGCGAACTCACCCGGCCCCCCGAAGGGGAGGGTCGAGGCCGACTGCGCCACGGTCATCGAGCCGCCGGGGGTCCAGCGGCACAGGTCGTGGCAGCCGTTCTTGGCGACCTGGTCGCAGGTCCACGGCTGGCTGCCCCCGCGCGCGTCGGACGACGGGTAGAGGTAGGTCACCGGGGTGGCCGAGCTGCGCGGATCGATCAGGCAGATGTTGCAGGGGTAGAGCTCGTTGTCGAAGAGGCCGCTCGGATCGCCCGGCGTGAAGGTCGGCGTCGGCACCGGGCGAGCCGCGGGCGTCGACGCGAAGCACGCCTGGACGAAGGTCGTGGCGGTCGCCGTCGAGTCGGCGCTCGTCGAGGCGGGCTGCATCCGGCGCAGGGCGCTGGCGTAGGCCGTCCCGGTGCGGGTGCTCTGGATCCTCACGGTGGGCGTGGTACGGCTGCCGGCGCGGGTCGGCGAGCTGTTGAGCTCGAGCACGGTCACGGACGGGTGGGCGGAGATCGTGGGGAAGGGAAAGCCCGGCGAGATCTCGAGGTCGAGCCCGGCGCTGGCGGTGAAGCTGGCGTTGATGGCGAGCTGGTCGGAGATGGTGACCGTCTGCGCGTTCAGGGCGCTCCCGCCGATGTCGGTCGGCCAGACGCGCCCTTCGCGCTCGAGGATGTGGAGCTGCCCCGTCGTCGCGGTCGAGAGCTTCGGGGCCATCCAGATGGAGAGCGTGGCGATGCCGCGCGCCCACTCGGGGAGCACGTCGAGCGGCGTCGAGTAGACGATCCTCGCCGAGGCTCCGAGGTTCAGCCCCGGCGCGTTCTCGCTCGACGAGCGCGGGGCGGTGAGGTCGGTGTCGGGCCGCACGGCGAACGATCCGCTCGCGGTCCACACGCTCGACCCGGGCAATCCCCGTCCGCCCAGTCCGATCATGCTGTCCCAGCCCGTGTCGCTGAAGGACCAGGCGTCGCGGATCAGCGTCACGCCCGGGACCTGACCGTAGAGGTCCGTGTGGAAGGTCCGGCGGTCCACGAACATCTCGCCCACCGCGGTGTACGTGCTCGCCTCGGGCATCACGACGTTGGAGTTGGTCTCGTAGGTGAAGCTCGGCTGCGCCGAGAGGTTGCCGAAGGGGGTCGGAACGGTGAACGGGGGAAAGTTCGCCGTGAAGCTGCGATCGACCTGCTCCGTGGTGAACTCGATCGCGTAGGAGGCGTCCAGCAGCACGGTCCCCGCCGTGGCGCCGAAGGGGACGACGGGCGACCGCATCCGCCGCACGGCGGTGAACGGCTGGACGGCCACGTCGAGCGCACCGAAGACCGGGATCGACACCCGCAGCTGGCGATACCCGCGCATCGTCGCCGTGCCGGGGTCCCAGCTCGTGAAGCCCACGGTCTGCGCCGCGAAGAGGGTGCCGAGCCCCGGCAGCGTCCCGAGCGCGACCACCCGTAGCGCGTCGTGGTTCGCGAGGTCCTGCAGCGTGCAGAGGGTCGCGTTCGCGGCGAGCTCCCCTCCGCCGCCGAGGTAGTTCCAATACGACCAGGTGGGCGACGCGGCCCACTTGCGAGCCCCGGTGAAGATCTGACGCGAGTGGGTCCGGCAGGTCGGGGTCGTGTTCGAGCACGAGACGCCGGGGATGGCGCACATGACGTTCACCGCGTCCGAGTGCCCGTCCGAGCAGTTGAGCGACGCCTGCGTGTCGACGCCGTTCTCCGCGGGCGTCGGGGCCCGGAAGAGCGCGAGCGTGAGGGGCAGCGACGGCACCACCAGGGTCAGCTCCTCGCCGGCGCTCCCGGTCTCCTCCGGCTCCTCGGGCTGCCCCATGCACCCCGCCAGACCGACCGCCATGATGCCCGCGAGGCCGCGTCCGATCCGCCGGCTCCGCCGATGCGAATGAGTCTCCATGGCTTTGCTCCCTCCCGCCGAGCACGCCGCGACCAGCCTGCCCTCTCTCCAAGCCTATCCCTCGCGACGCAGGGGCGCAGCACAATCCTCACGGCGCATGGGAGGTCGCCGTTCCCCGTCGTCGTTGCAGGAGGGTGGTCGGCAGTGGTACCGCCCAGGAGGCGTCACGTGACGATCTCGTTCGCACCGCGGGCCCTCCGCCATGCTGTCCTGACCTCGTTTCTGGGGCTCGCCACGGCGTGTGTCCCCGAGGGCACCGGCCTCTCCGTCGTCGGCGGCCGACGCGACGCCGGCTCCGACGGGCCCGGGGGTCTCGACGTCCCCTCCCCCGATCGACCGACCACTCCGGGCCGGCCGCTGACCCTCTCGCAGGAGCTGTCTCTTCCCGAGGCGGAGATCCTCGAGCTGCGGTACCGGGCCGACGGGATGCTCGCGGCGTGTACGGCCCGGCAGGGCGTCCAGGTGCTCGACGCTCGCGAGCCCGGAGCGCTCCGTCCGTTGCCGGCGACGCGAACGGCCTTCGGCGACTCCAACTACTTCCGCTGCTCGCACGTCGCGGTCGGCGACTCGCTCGCGTTCGCGACATTCCGCGCCGACGTCACGCAGCCCTCCTCGCTGACCGCCGTCGATCTCAGCGACCCGCCCGCCGTCGTGGCCGCGTACCGGGCCCCGGTCGGCGTCACCTTCGATGGCCTCGTCGTCATCGACGATCGCCAGCTCGTCGCCATGCGCCGCGACGGCCTCGGGGTCTTCACCCGCGCGGGCGACACCTTCACCCCGGGACCCGTGCTGCGAGGGCTCACGGACGTCACCGGGCTCGCCCTCGACGGCCGGGTCCTCTGCGTCGCCGACGGAGAGGGAGGCCTCGCCACGGTCGACGCGCGCGACCCCGACGCGCTCCGAGTGCTCGGGCGCGTCGCGACCGGCGGCATCGCTCAGACCGTCGCCGTCGATCCGGTGCGGCACCTGGCCTTCGTGAGCGCGGGTAGCGCGGGCGTCGTGATCGTCGACATCGCGCGCCCGGAGGCCCCGGCGCTCATCGGCCGCGTCCCGACCAGCGGCGTGGTCGGGCAGATCGAGGTGGTCGACGGCCGGCTCTACGTGGCGACCTGGCGCGACGTCCGCGCCTACGACCTCTCGGTCCCGTCGAGGCCCCTGCTCTTCGGCGTGGTGCACCCCTCCTCCCCGGGACAGAGCGCTCGCGTGGAGGGCGTCGCGGTGCGCGGCGACCTCCTCGCGGTCGCCAACTGGAACTTCCTCGACACCTACCGGCTCCTGCCCGACCGCGCCGCCCCGTATCTGGTCGGCCAGACCGAGCACGTCGGCCTCGGGCGCGTCGCCGTGGGGGCCTCCGCCAGCACCTTCGTCACCGTCGAGAACCTCGGGCGAGCGCGCATCGCCGGGCTGAGCGCTCGGGTCGCAGATCCCTCGTTCAGCGTCACTCCGGAGACCCTCACCCTCGAGGCCGGGGAGAGCGCCGAGCTCCGCGTCGGCTTCCGCGCCACCTCGACCGCCCCGGTCACCACCACGCTCTCGCTGTCCGGCGACGACCCGCTGGCCAACGAGCTCCGCATCGAGCTTCGCGCCAACGTCGCGTCCGTCGCCGCGGGCGACCCGGCGCCGGCGGAGTCCGCGCAGCTCACCGACGGCACCGCCTGGTCGCTGGAGGGCCAGCGCGGCAGCGTCGTGATGCTCGTCTACTTCACAACCTGGTGACCCGTGTGCGGTCTGGAGTTGCCAGACCTCGAGACCAACGTCTGGAACCGCTACCGGTCCGCCGGGCTGCGCGTCGTCGGCATCGACACGCCCGCCGTCCCCGACATCCCCGCGGACTCGCTGGAGGGCGTCCGGGCCTTCGGGCGTCGCGAGGGCCTGACCTTCCCCATCGGGATCTCCTCCACCTCGGTATGGCGCGACGTCTTCTCCGAGCGCGGCGACGGAGCCGCGCCCTTCCCTTCGCGGATGCTCATCGATCGCGAGGGCCGCGTCGCATACCTCTCGGCCACCATCGATCCGGACGGCCTTCGCCGGGCGATCGAGTCGGCCCTCCGGCCCTGACGTCCCGCTCCCTTCCAGCCCCACCCTTGCACAGTGCAGTGTGCAAGAACGGAACACCCCGGTCGCTCGGTGGGGCCCCCGTCGACGGTTCTTCCGTGGAATCGAGCACGGCTCGGCGCCTGCTAGTTGCGTGTGCGGTAGCGCGCGAAAGAGCGCGATGACCACTCGCCGGGAGGACCCTCTGCTGCCCACCACGTCGACGCGCTCGTGCCTCCGCTCCGCACTGATGTTCGCCTTCGCGGCGAGCCTCGTCGGCTGTGGAGGCGCGCCCGCGGACGCTGTGGCGCTCGAGCCCGATCCCAGCGTCGAGGCTCGCGTCCCGACGGCGCCCTCGAGCCCGAGCGCGTCGTCCGGGCTCTCGCCGGTCGAGGTGCCGACCATCCAGATCGTTCCTCGACCCGAGGGCGGAACACAGACCTGCCCCGCGGGATCGGTGTGGGTCGGCACCGTCCGAGGGCGCGTGCTCGACCTCGCGGATGCTCCCATCGCGGACGATCAGGTCAGCCTCTGCGGCGCCTTCTGCCTGGGCGCCCGCACGCGCTCCGACGGCCGCTTCACCGTCCGCGCCGACTCGTGCTTCCCGCGCACCGCGGAGTATCCCCACGGGGTGGCGTTCAGCTTCCACGGCCTCGGCTACCACGCCGGGGTGACCCTCGACCTCAACCCCGACGACGCCGCCGACCTCGACGCGGTCGACGTCCCGACGGTGCATGCGCCGTCGATGCTCGAGTCGCGCTGGGTGCCCGTCGCCCGCCAGGGCGAGGCGGATCAGAAGCTCACGCTGCCCGATGGGTTCTCCCTCGACATCGCGGCGGGCTCACTCTCGCTCCCCTTCGGAGCGCTCGAGCGAGTGAGCGCGGCGAGGGTCGACGGCGCCCAGCTCCCGCTGGTCCACGGGGGCGGCGCGATGCCCCGGTCGCTGTTCGCGCTGACCCCCGACGACGCCATCTTCTCGGCCCCGGCGCCGCTGGTGCTGCCCAATGACCAGGCGCTCGCGCCCGACTCGGTCGTCGAGATCGTGATGATCGGCGGCCCGGCGACCGCTCGCTTCGCGCCGATCGGTGGCCTCGGCGTCGTCGATCACGGCCGCGTCGCCGCCGACGGTCGGACCGTCAGCGCGGACCACGGCATCCCCTTCCTCGGCTGGGTCGGCTACCGCGCTCCGGCGAACTGAGGCTCCTTCGAGACGGCGCCTTGTCGGGGCCTGCGGGTCGCTGCGTCGCCAGGGCGGTGGTTTCCAACGGCCGCGAATTGGCGTACCTCTCCGCGCGCCGTTGCGTTCAAACCCCTCCCCGACGGGTGGGAATCCGAAGGAGCCGCGCTGATGAGTTCGATGTTCTCGGGTCTTCGACGTTCCTGGTGGCTGGCCGCCTGCCTCTCGCTGGGGGTCTCCACGGCCTCGTGCGCAGACGACGCCGCGATCGAGGACGGCGCCGACGGCACCCTGGACCTCGTCGAGCCGGTCACCGACGTCAGCCACACCGACGTGCGCAACCAGTCGATCGGCAACTGCTGGTCCTACGCCTCGGCCGCGTGGGTGGAGTCGCTGCACCGCGCCCGCACCGGCCAGTCGGTCAACGTCTCCGAGTCGTGGATCACCTTCTGGGACTGGCACCGCAAGATCACCGGCACCGGCGTCACGACCAACGCCACCACCATGCGCAGCGAGGTCTCCACCGGCGGCTGGTGGGACTCCGCCATGACCATCCTCCGCGACCGCGGCGTGGTGATGGAGGAAGAGTTCATCCCCGAGGAGGCCGCCAGCGCGCGCTCGTCGCGGCAGTCCGAGGCCCTCGCGGCGATCAACACCGAGCTCAACACCGGCGGGCGCCTCGCCACCACCACGGCGCGGCGCGACCCGCAGGTGGTGCTCAACGTGCTCCTCGACGCGTGGCGCATCAACGACGATGTGCGCGCCGAGCTGCGGCGCGTGTACGGCATCTCCGCGCGGCGCACCCTCGCCACCACCACCGTGACCCCCGCGACGTGGATGCGCCGGGTCACCAGCTTCCCGATCCGCTCCTCGGTGGCGCGCAGCGCGACGAGCCTGCCCGTGAGCTGGGACGGCTTCCTCTCCGACGTGATCCCCGGCGGTCGCTACGCCTGGAAGAGCGTCTCGTACCCCAGCACGGACGCCTCGCGCGTCGCGGTGCAGCGCCGCGTGATGCGCGCCCTCAACGCCGCTCAGCCGGTGCTGGTCTCCTGGCTGGTCGACTTCAACGCGCGCAGCGGATCGACCGGGGCCTTCGACCTCGCCACCCTCCGCGCCGCGGGCGCCGCAGGCCGCCAGGGCGGTCACCTCGTGACCACCGAGGACTACGAGGTCGTCGTGCGCCAGCCCGGCCAGCCCGAGCGCCGGCTGCTCGCGGGCCAGATGGCCTCCGCCGCGGACATGCGCCTCGCGGAGCAGTACGGCGAGATGGTCTTCCTGCGCATCAAGAACTCCTGGGGCACCGCGCAGGGCCCCCTCGGCGGCAGCTTCGGCGGCTACCACGACCTCTACACCTCGTACCTCAACGGCCCCATCCGTTGGACCGAGGCCAGCGCCGACCGCACGCCCCTCTCGTCCGTGATCGTGCCCTCCGGCTTCTGATCCAGCGCGGGCGGCGCCTCCCCGTCGCGCGACGACGGGGAGACCGCCCAACGCCCCTTCGAGAGCGCGGCTACTTCGCGATCAGGTTGAGGATCTTCCCAGCCTTGTAGATCACCTTCGCGACGCTCTTCCCCGCGAGCTGACGACCCACCGAGTCCAGCGCCTTCGCCGCCGCGACGGCCGTCTCCTCGTCGGCGTCCAGCGCCAGCTCGATGGTGCCCGCGGTCTTGCCGTTCACCTGCACGCCGATGGTGACCGTGTCATCGACCAGCCACTTCGCGTCGGCCACCGGCCAGGGCTCATAGGCCACCCCGCCCGGCGTCACGGCCCTGCCCGCGCCGCGCGTCCAGAGGGTCTCCGCGAGGTGCGGAGCGAAGGGCGCCATCAGCTGCGCCAGCGGAGCGAGCACCTCTCGCGAGCGCGTCCCCATGCGGGCGAGGTCGCGCGTGGCGACGTGCAGCGCGGAGATGGCCGTGTTGAGGCTGAGCGCCTCGATGTCGCGGGTGACCTTGTCCACCGCGCGGTGCAGCAGCTTGAGCTCGTCCGGCGTCGCGGCGACGTCCTGCGCTCGCGGGGCGTCGTCGTCGCCCTCGAAGAAGAGCCGCCAGACGCGCTTCAGCCAGTCGTGCTGCGCCTCGAGCTGGCTCGTCTGCCAGGGCTTGTCGCTCTCCAGCGGCGTGAGGAAGCAGAGGTACACGCGCAGCGAGTCGACCCCGTACTGGTCGATGATGTCGTCGGGGTTCACGACGTTGCCCTTGCGCTTGGACATCTTCTCCCAGCGCACCTCCGCGAGCACCGGCTCGTCGTGCCCGGCCACCCGGACCAGGGCCGTCTTGTCGTCGTCCTTCACCACGCTCTCCGGGATCACCAGGTGGTTGAACTTCCCGCTCTCCCCGGCGACGTAGAAGGTCCTCGCGAGCACCATCCCCTGGTGGCGCAGCCTGGCGAAGGGCTCCTCGTCGCGCACGAAGCCCTCGTCGAAGAGGGCCTTCTGCCACATGCGCGAGTACAGCAGGTGCCCCACCCGGTGCTCCGCGCCGCCCACGTAGAGGTCGACGGGCATCCAGTAGTCGCTGGCCTCGCGCGAGCAGAACTCCTGGTCGTTGTGAGGATCGCAGTACCGAAGGAAGTACCAGCTCGACCCCGCCGAGCCGGGCATGGTGTCGACCTCGCGGCGCAGGTGTCGGCCCGTCACCGGGTCGTCCACGTCGAGCCAGTTCACCGCGCGGGCGAGCGGCGACTCGCCGGTGCCGGTGGGGGCGTAGTCGGCCACCGGGGGCAGCTCCAGCGGAAGCTCGCCGAGCGTGAGCGCCCGCACCACCTGCTCGCCGTCCTTCAGCACCGGGATGGGCTCTCCCCAGTAGCGCTGCCGAGCGAAGGTCCAGTCGCGGATCTTGAAGTTCACCGTCGCCTTCGCGCAGCCCTTCTCCGAAAGCCACGCGGTCACCTTCCGGATCGCCTCGCCGCCCGCGGTGGCCGTCCCGTCGAAGGGCCCGCTGTTCACCATCACCCCGTCGCCCGCGTACGCGGCCTTCGCCACGTCGCCGCCGGAGATCACCTCCACGATGGGCAAGCCCATCGCCTTCGCGAACTCCCAGTCGCGCTCGTCGTGACCAGGCACCGCCATGATCGCGCCCGTCCCGTAGCCCGCGATGACGTAGTCCGCGATCCACACCGGGATGGCCTCTCCGGTCGCCGGGTTGATGGCCCTCGCGCCGGTGTCGACGCCGGTCTTCTCCTTGCTCGCCTGGCGGTCGCGCTCGCTCCGCCCCGCGGTGCGCTTCTGGTAGGCCGCGACGGCCTCGCGCTGCGCCGCGGTGGTGAATCCTTCGACCAGCGAGTGCTCCGGGGCGAGCACCAGATAGGTCGCTCCGAAGAGCGTGTCCGGGCGCGTGGTGAAGACCGTGACCTTCTCGGCCGAGCCCTCCACCGCGAAGTCGACGAAGGCCCCTTCGGAGCGGCCGATCCACTCCCGCTGCGCGGTCCTGGTGGCCTCGGGCCAGTCGATGGTGTCCAGGCCCGAGAGCAGCCGGTCGGCGTAGGCCGAGATGCGCAGCATCCACTGCGACATGCGCTTGCGCTCGACGGGGTGGCCGCCGCGCTCGCTCTTGCCGTCGATGACCTCGTCGTTGGCGAGCACCGTCCCCAGCGCGGGGCACCAGTTGACGAAGCCCTCGCCCACGTACGCGACGTGCTTCGCGTAGAGGCGGGTGAAGATCCACTGGGTCCACTTGTAGTAGGCCGGGTCGGCGGTGGAGATCTCGCGCGACCAGTCGTAGGAGTAGCCGAGGCGCTTGAGTTGACGGCGGAAGGTCTCGATCGCCTCCGCGGTGGACACCTGCGGGGCGATGCCTTCGTCGATGGCGCGCTGCTCCGCGGGGAGCCCGAAGGAGTCGTAGCCGATGGGGTGCAGCACGTTGAAGCCGCGGGCGCGCTTGAAGCGGCACACCACGTCGCTGGCCGTGTAGCCCGCCGGGTGCCCCACGTGGAGGCCCTTCCCGCTCGGGTAGGGGAACATGTCCAGCGCATAGAACTTGGGCTGCCCCGGGACGATGCGCGCGACGTAGCTGTCGTGCTTCTCCCAGTGGGCCTGCCAGAGCGGCTCGATCTCGGAAGGGCGGTACGGCATAGGGCCCCCTGTCTACGCGGTCGGGGCGAGTCGGCGCAACACGAGCGCCCTCGCCGCGCGGGCTGCGCCGATCCGGACGGGTGTTCGACAGTCGGAGCCCCGCCGTAGCAGGATCCCGCGGATGAACCTCCTTCGCCTATCCTCCGTGGGCCTCGCGCTCTCGCTCGCCTCGTCGACGGCGGAGGCCATTCCCCTGATCCGCGGCCTCGGGGGACCAGCGGGCTTCGGCACCAGCGCGCTCGATCCCAACGACGACGGCTCGACGGGGATCATCCCGGTGGCGAGGGAGTTTCCCGAGGGGCTTTGGTTCTTCGGGAGCGTGTACCGGTCGCTCTATCTCAACAACAACGGCAACATCACCTTCAACAGCGCCCTCGGGGTGTTCACCCCGGAGCGCTTCCCGGTCGCCTCGCAGCCGATGATCGCGCCCTTCTGGGCCGACGTGGACACCCGCGGGCGAGGCATGCCCGCGCGCAACAACGTCCACTGGTTTCTCGAGCCCGGGCGCTTCATCGCGACGTGGCACCTCGTCGGCTACTACGCCTCGCACGACAACCTCCAGAACTCCTTCCAGCTGGTGCTCACCGACCAGCGCGCCCGCAACCCGGGCGACTTCGACGTGGAGTTTCGCTACGAGCGCTGCGAGTGGACCACCGGCGACGCCTCCGGCGGCATGGGCGGCTTCGGCGGAACCCCCGCCCAGGCCGGCTTCGACGCGGGCAACCTCCGGGACTTCTTCGCGCTGCCGGGCTCGTTCACCCGGGAGATCCTCAACGTGTGCACCACCTCCAACGTGGGGGTGCCGGGGCTGTGGCAGTTCCAGATTCGCGGCGGCACGGTGGCGATGTGCGGCAATCGCATCGTCGAGCGCGGCGAGGAGTGCGACGACGGCAACAACCGCTCCGGCGATGGGTGCAGCAACGTCTGCCGCCGTGAGATCGACGGCGGCGTGGACGCCGGGGTCGACGGCGGCTTCGACTCGGGCGTCGACGTGCCCCGAGACACCGCGCCCGACATGGGGTGGATCCGCGACCTCGGCCCCGAGGACCTCGGGGTCGACGTGCCGATCAAGACCAGGGACGTCCCCGAGGTGCTGCCGGACGTCCCGACGCCCCCCGACGCCGGGGTCGATGTGCCCGAGGGCGACGCCTGCGAGGGCTGGCGCTGCGGCCGAGAGAACCGCCTCGACGGCCGCGCCGGTCCCTTCGGCGGCTGCGGCTGCGCGGTGCCCCCTCGCCCCGACGGATCGCCCCGTGGCCGC
Organism: uncultured Myxococcaceae bacterium; assembly: GCA_966211675.1. Lineage (GTDB taxonomy): Bacteria > Myxococcota_A > Polyangia > Polyangiales > SCUS01. The sequence goes on along the minus strand of CBIHPK010000033.1, from coordinate 15,605 downwards.
TGCGTCGCCCTCGGCGCCGCGCTCGCGGTCGGATTCCTTCGTCGCCGCCGTCGCGCTCGCGCTATCTGATCGCCCGACATGACCCCGCGCCACGCCCTCCACCTCGTCGCCGCCCTCAGCCTCGCCGCCTGCCGCAACGCCGCCCCGGAGCCCCCGGCTCCGCCCGAGCAGACCCGCGCCCACGCCCCCGCCCCGACCGCCAACCGCGCCCCGCACGACGGAACCCTCCGCTGGACCGACCCGGCCTCCTGGCGTCGCGGCACCCCCTCGTCGTCGATGCGCAGGGCGCAGTACGCCGTCCCCGGCGCCGACGGCGAAGGCGAGCTGACGGTGTTCTGGTTCGGAGCGGGTCAGGGCGGATCGATCGAGAGCAACCTCTCTCGCTGGTACGGCCAGTTCGAGCAGCCCGACGGTCGGCCGAGCGCCTCCGTGGCCACGCGCGAGACCCGCACCGTGCACGGGATGAACGTGACCATCACCCGCGTTCAGGGGCGCTTCGCGGGAGGCGGGATGGCGATGCCCGGGGCCCCACCGCCAGCGCCGCACGACAACTACGCGCTGCTCGCGGCGATCGTGGAGACCCCCAACGGGCCGTGGTTCTTCAAGCTCACCGGGCCTCGCGCGACGCTCGCCGCCGCGACCCCGGCCTTCGACGAGATGGTGGCCTCCTTCGACTTCCGCTGATCCCTCTTCAGCTCTCGGGCGGCCCCTGCCCCGGGTCGAGCGGGACCACCTCCGCGAAGCCGGTGGTCTTCTTGAAGGACATCACATGATCGAAGGCCTCGACCGCCGCCGAGGGGTCGACGCCGTCGAGGTTGAGCTTCGCGAAGGACTCGCGATCGAAGGCCACCGAGAGCACCGGGACGAAGCCCTCGTGGCCCGTCGCCGGATCGATCCGCACGTCCGCGACGTGGACGAAGACCACCGGGAGCGGCAGGAGCGCGAAGGTCTCGCGCGCCACGCGAAGAGCGGCGCTGCAGACGTGGTCCTGGTAGATCTCCCAGCGTCGCGAGGGGGACAGCTTGCGGCGGCTGAGCTTACCCGTCGGGGTAAGCACCGGCTGCTCCGTCGGCACCACCTCGGCGCGGTTGGCGAGCACCCACGCCTCGACGCACCAGTCCTGCTGCATGGACACGCGGATGGACCCGCCCAGCTCGCGCAGCTGCTGGAAGGGTCCGAGGTGCTGGAGCACCGCGTCGCACGCGCTGACGTTGCCCGCGAGCACGCCCGCCGCCACGTCGTGGAACCACTGCCAGCGCGATTGCGCCGTGCGCCACGCCTCGGTCGCGGCGGCATCCGTCGCCACCGGGGCGGCGGGCGGGGGCGCGGCGGCGATGGCGTTCCAGTCCCAGGCGGCGGGCGAGACGCAGTGGAGCGAGACGAGCCGTTGCACGAGAGCCTCGTGCGCCGCGACGACGGCCGCGGGGTCGACCGGCGCAGAGCGAGCTGAGCCCGGCGGAGACTTCGCTGCGGGCGCGCCGAGGGGCCCGGACCACGACGCGCCGGTGCCGGGCACCGAGGCGGTGTAGCGGGCGCCGTTGGGTCCGACGCCGACGCGGAAGCCGCGCACGCCCCAGGAGACGCCGAGGCCTCCGGTGCCGAGGTTGAGGCGAAACCCGCCGGGGAGGTTGAGTCTCTTGCTGAAGCGGAAGCCCATCGCAGCGACGGAGGATGACTCAAGCGCGGCGCGAGGGGGAGTGACCGCACGGCGGGGTGAGTCCGCAACGGCGCGCCCGCTCGCCGTCGCACGAAGCGGTCGACAGCCCGTGGCCCGATCGGTTTCTATCGCCGCGATGGACCCACTCAAGGAGGAGCGCCGCGCCTCGCGCGCGTTGAAGGACTCGCTGCGGGGCGCCCAGTCGGCGTCGTCGGTGGGAGAGATCCTGCGGGCGGCGCTGCGGGGCGTGCGGGTCGCGACGGGCTGGGCGCTGGGCCACGCATACGTGCTGGCCCACGACGGCACCGGCGAGCTCGTCTCCGCGGGGCTGTGGTGCGCCGACGCGCCCGAGCGCTTCGCCCGCTTTCGCGCGGCCACCGAGGCGACGCGGCTGGAGCGCGGCGTGGGGCTCCCGGGACGGGTGCTCGCCACCGGGCGCGCGGTGCTCGTCGGGGACGTGCACGGCGACCCGAACTTCCCTCGCGCGACGCTCGACCCGGGCATCGAGGTGGTGGCGGGCTTCGCCTTTCCGGTGCAGGCGGGCGAGCGCGTGGTGGCGGTGCTGGAGTTCTTCGCGGTCGAGGCGATCGAGGTCGACGACGCGCTGCGAGAGGCCCTCGAGGTGCTGGGCGACGAGATCGGGCAGGTGATCGAGCAGCGCTGGACGACGCGAGCGCTGGCGGAGTCGGAGAGCCGGTTCCGGGCGGTGGCGCGCTCGGCCAACGACGCCATCGTGAGCGCCGACATCGACGGCCGCGTGACCTTCTGGAACGACTGCGCCGAGCGCATGTTCGGCTACTCCGAGGCCGACGTGATGGGCGGGCCCCTCACCCGGATCATCCCGCCCGCCTACCGCGAGGCGCACGAGCGCGGCGTCGCTCGCATCCGCGACGGCGCCGAGGGGAGGGTCCTGGGCAGGACCGTCGCCCTGGAGGGCCTTCGCAAGGACGGCTCGCTCTTCCCCCTCGAGCTCTCACTCGCCCGATGGCGCGTGGGCGAGGCGACCTTCTTCAGCGGGATCATCCGCGACGTGAGCCAGCGACGCGCCGCCGAGGAGCGCCTGCTCGAAGCGCTGAAGCGGCTGGAGGCCTCGGAGCAGCACGCCCGCGAGGTGAGCCTCGAGCTCCAGCGTCAGAACCGGGAGCTGGAGTCGCGGCGCGCCGTGCTCGATGCCGACCTGCGCGAGGCCGGGGCGTTCCAGCGCGCGATGCTGCCCTCGCTCTCCGAGCTGCGCGTCGAAGGGATCGCGGTGCACGCCTGCTACCAGCCCGCGGAGATCGTCGGCGGCGACCTCTACGACGTCTCCGTGGGCCCCGGCGGCTCGGTGCGCGCGCTGCTCGCCGACACGGTCGGGCACGGCGTGCAGGCCAGCCTGCGCACGATGGTGGTGAAGACCCTCTACGAGCGCCACAAGGCCGCCGCCGCGACCCCCGCGGCGCTGCTCGCGAGGCTCAACGCCGACGCGATCGCGATGCACCCGGACCGGCAGATGCGCTTCGCGGCGTGCTGCTTCGACCTGCGCCGCGAGGCCGACGGCGGCGCGACGCTCCGCTACGCCAACGCGGGCCAGCTCCCGCTGGTGGTGCTGCGGGACGCCGAGGTGATCGAGCTCTACGAGCCCGGTCCCTTCGTGGGCATGACGGCGGCGGCGGTGTACGTCGACCGCGAGGCGGCGCTCAGGCCCGGCGACCGGCTCTACGCGTACACCGACGGGCTGCTCGACCAGTGGAACCCCAGCGGGGTCAAGGCCGACGAGGAGGCGGTGGTCGCCGCGCTGGGCGCTCCGGGGACGCTGGCCGGGGTGATGAACGAGACGGTGGAAGGTTTGGATCGCTTCCGAGGGGCCGAGGCGCTGCCCGACGACCTGACGCTGCTCGGCTTCGAGCTCGACGGTCGCTGAGCATCAGGCCCCGCGGGAGCGTCTAGATCGCGAGGGCGACGCGCTGCAGGTTGCCCGGGTCGAAGCGCACCGGGACCATGCACCCCGGCTGCACCTGCGGGATCTGGAGCTGCGACACCAGCGAGACGCAGCGGACGTGGAAGGGCGCGGCGCCGGTGGCGGGGTGCACCTCGAGGCCCATCACCACCTGCGGGGCGTTGTTGACGAGGGTCCCGGTGCCCTCCAGCGAGAGCACGCGGGCGTGGCCGGGGGCGCCCTGGGCGAGGAGCTGGTTGCGCTCGGCGGCCTGGTCTCCGAGCTGCCCCATGAGCCGGTTGGCGCTCGTGATCATCGGCAGGAAGGTCTTCCAGAACACGAGGCCCGCGAAGGCGAGGCTGACGAGCGTGATGAGGAGGGAGAAAATCATGGCGGGTGCTCCATCGAGGTCGGCAGCGGGGAAGAGTCCACTTCAAGGGAGTGATGCTCTCGGCTGCCTGTTTGTTGTTGGAAGAACACTCTTCAATGGACATGCCACCGTGGATGGACCGCTTTCCTCCATGAAGTCGCGCCGGGCGGAGCCTCCGGTCAGGGCGCCTGTGTCACCGACACAAGGGGGCTGTGTCAGGGCGTTGTGTCGATCGGGGAACTGAGCGCTTACGGAGTTTCGCGCGCGACGCGGCGGCACGCTTCGTGAGAAGGCATCGAACCGCGATGATCCGGATGATGGCCTACAAGGGAATGCCCACCGCGTGTCCGCTGCACGGCGGCGGGGTGATCGAGTCGCCGGACCGCGAGGTGCTGGTGGGCGGAGACGCGAACTTCGCCTCGGTGACCGGCGATGTCTGCAATTGCCCAGGAGCGCCCAATACGGTGATGGCGGGCGCGACGGACATCCTGGTGAAGGGGCTCCCGGTGTCGGGATGGATGCATGTCACCGCGCACAACCCGGGGCCGCCGGACGCGCCGACGGCGGCCGTGATGTGGGGCAGCACCGGGGTGATCATGGGCGGGGGCATGACCGTCGGGCCGGTGGCCGCGGCGACGGCGGCGTGCATGTTCCTGGCGGAGGGGCGGCAGGGAAGGAGTCCGACGCAGTCGGGGCAGAACTGCGGCGTCGAGTCGATGCGACAGATGATCAACGCGAAGCGACGGCGCGATGGCGAGAAGGAGATGTCGGAAGACCAGCTCCTCGACGAGACGCTCCGCCACGGCGACTCGTATGTGACCATCGACCCCAATGACGTGTGGGACACCACGCTCATCGAGAAGGACAACGAGCTCGAGCCCTATCGGCAGCGAAAGGCCGAGGCCCACAAGGCCTTCGAGGGCTCCAAGGGGGTGTTCAGCTCGGGCGACCAGAAGCTGCTCGACGCGCAGCGCAAGGCCGACCGCGAGTACGACGAGGCGTGCACGAGGCTGATCCCGGTGGACAAGCGCTCCGGCGCTCCGCTCGGCGACGAGCACGACCTGCACCGGCTCGCGGACGAGGCGCGGGTGCGGCAGAAGCAGCGCCAGGAGGCCGCCGCGGCGACGCCGGACTTCAAGGACAAGAACCGGCTCCAGGCCGGAGGCACCCTCTATGAGCAGCAGAAGCGGGTGCTCAACCGACACGGCATCGAGGTCGACCCCCACGAGCAGGACAGCCGCGACCCGGCGAAGATGAAGGAGCTCGAAGAGGCGGTGATCCGGGGCAGAGGGGTCATCGTGGGCGTCAAGGCCAGCACCATGTGGGGAGACGACAACGCGAAGGGGGACCACGCCGTGACGGTGACCGCGGTCGAGTACGACGCCGACGGCAAGGTCTCTGGATATGTCACCAACGACACCATGAAGGGCTGCGGCCGGAGGGTGTCGGCGGAGACGATGCACAGCGCGCTCATCCCCGGAAACAAGGCCACCATCACCCGAGATCCGGTCTGGTAGCAGGAGCCGAATGGGACCCGACATGAATGAAGAAGAGACCGGGATCGCAGGCGCCGGGTTCGAGCTCGTCGCCGGGCCGTTCACCTCCGGCGAGCTCGACGTGCGCTCCTTTCGCGGGAGTGAGGCCATCTCGCAGCCCTTCCGCTTCGACGTGGTGGTGTCGACGAGCGTCGACGCCGACGGGCTCGAGGACGAGCTCCTCGGGTCGACGGCGCGCCTCACCGTCCATGGTCCCGACGGCTTCGCGAGGGCCATCGACGGCGTCGTCACCGAGGTGCGCGCCCAGGAGGACCTCCTCCCCAACGAGCGCCACCAGTGCCGGCTTCGCATCGAGGCGCGGCTGAGCCTCGCGGGCCTTCGCCGCGACACGAGGATCTTCCAGAACCTCCCGGTCACCGACATCGTCGACGCCGTGCTGCGCCCGCACCACGTCGCGTGCGAGTGGCGCCTCGACCAGAAGTACCCGCCTCGAACCTACTGCGTGCAGTACGGCGAGAGCGACCTCGAGTTCGTGCAGCGGCTGCTCGCCGAGGAGGGGATCTTCTACGTCTTCGCCGAGCCTCCCGCCGAGGGCGGCGGGCGCGAGGTGATCGTGTGCCTCGACGCGGCCGAAGGCTACGTCCCGGTCGAGGGCCACGCGGCGCTCTCCTGGCAGCCCGCCGAGGGGATGGTCGGCGCGGCCGAGCACGTACACCGCTTCCGGCTGGAGCGACGGGTGAGGCCCGGGGCCGTGACCCTTCACGACTACGACTTCGCCCGCCCCTCGCTCGACCTCACGGTGAAGGAGCGCCTGGCCTCGCCCGCCCGGCGCATCGACGAGCGGGAGCTGGAGGTCTACGAGCACCACGGGGAGCAGCACGACGCCGATGTGAGGCGCTCGCTCGCCCGGGGGATGCTGGGCGCCCGCCGCGCCGACGCCACGCTGGCGACCGGTCGCAGCGGGTGTCGACGCCTCGCGCCGGGGCGGGTGTTCGGGTTGGAGGGGCACGAGGTGGCGAGGCTCAACCAGCGCTACGCGGTGACCTCGGTGACGCACGAGGGCCACCGCGGCGAGCACCGAGGGACGGGGACGGGGACGGAGAAGCCCAACTACCTCAACCGCTTCGAGTGCGTTCCGGCGGAGGTGGCGTTTCGACCGACGGCGCCCACGAGGCACGCCGCGCAGGTGGTCGAGACCGCGCAGGTGGTCGGGCCCCCTGGAGAGGAGATCTACACGGACGCCTTCGGGCGGGTGAAGGTGCAGTTTCACTGGGACCGCGAGGGGCGGCGCAACGAACACAGCTCGTGCTGGATCCGCGTGGCGCAGACCTGGTCCGGCGGGTCGTGGGGCTTCCAGTTTGTTCCGCGCGTGGGGATGGAGGTGCTGGTGACCTTCCTGGGCGGCGACCTCGACCGGCCGCTGGTCACAGGCTGCGTCTACAACGGCGAGCACCCGCTGCCCTACGCGCTGCCCGAGCACAAGAGCCGCAGCGGGATCAAGACCTCCAGCACCCCCGGCGGCGGCGGCTCCAACGAGCTCCGCTTCGAGGACGCCGCGGGCCGGGAGCAGCTCTACCTGCACGCCCAGCGCGACCTCGACGCGGTGGTCGAGAACAACCGCAGCGACGTCGTGCACGGCCACGAGACCCGCACCGTCGACCGCAACCGCAGCCGCACCGTGCGCGGCCACGAGGCCGTCGCCATCGGCCGCTCGCAGCGGGTGAGCGTCGAGGGCGACCACCTGCGCACCGTGAAGGGCAACGAGGTGGTCACCATCCACAAGAACCTCGTGATGCACATCGTCGGTCGGCAGGTGATCCAGGTCGACGGGCGCGACCCCGAGGAGGCCAGCGAGGGCGACGCCCCCAACGAGGCCCCGCCGGTCGAGGCCGCCGCGGCCGGCGAGGCGGGAGGGGGGCTCGACTCCACGCGCATCCCGTCGGCCTCGGTGCTCGCGTCGATGATCGCCATGCCCCGGGTGGCCGAGGCCATGAGCGCGCTGGCCGCGGAGCCGCGCATCCAGGAGGCGCTCACCGCGCTCGCGGGGCAGGCGCGGCTGGTGGAGGTGATCTCCACGGTGGCGGGCGAGGGCCACGTCGCCCCGGCGCTCGCGGTGCTGGGCGGCAAGACCACGGCGGCGCTGCTGCTGCGGGCGAACGCGCTCGGACGGGGCCACGTCGACGCGGCGAAGCTGGTGGGCGAGCTGCGGCCCGAGACGACGGAGATCCCCGCCGACCTGGTCGCAGACGTGGCCGAGGCCGCGAGGGAGGCGAGCGGCGGCGGCGTGGACCGCGGCGGAGGCGCCGGCAACAACGCCTTCACCCGCGACCCGAAGGACCTCAAGCGCTCGCTGATGACCATCCTGGGCCGAGGCGAGATCGACTCTCCGGACGGCTTCAAGATCACCGCGGGCGCGTCGTTCATCGAGGTGACCGCGGCGGGCATCACCATCAAGGGCCCGCTGGTGACCATCGACGGCCACCCCATCAAGCTCAACTGCTGATCGGGCAGCGGCACCGTGGAGCGCGCTGATCCGCCCGGGTTCTCGCTGCGCCTGGAGCGTGACGACTACGACGTCGTCGGCTCGACGCTCTCGCAGCTGCGCGCCTGCTCGGCCCTCCTCGGCCCGTCGCCCGACGGGCGACGACACGCCGCGTACACCCGCTGGGAGATCCGCTGGCGCTACGAGCACCGCCTCATGGAGGGGCGCTGGAGCGCCGTCGACGTGCGGGTCACCGCGGTGGTCACCCGCACCCTCCCCCGGTGGTCGCCGGTGCGCTCCGCGGAGCCCTCGCTGGCCGTGGAGTGGGCGCGCTACCTGGAGGCCCTCACGCTACACGAGCAGGGCCATCTGTTGATCGCCGCCGAGGCGGGACGGGCCGTGCACGAGGCTCTGCTCGCGCTGGCTCCGTGCGAGACGAGGGAGGCGCTCGACGCGCTCGCGGGCGAGACGGCGAGGGCCATCACCGCGCGGCACCGCGACGAGGAGCGGGCCTACGACGCGCTCACGGACCACGGGGCCACGCAGGGCTGCGTCTAGCCCGCGGACGCGCCTCGGTGCAGCGGCACCTCGGCCAGCATCCGGAACATCCCCTCGGAGGTCTCGGCGCGCAGCCGGCAGCCGCCCTCGTAGACCACCCGCGCGAGGCCGAGGCCGCTGGCGGTGCCGCGCGGCGCGACGGCCACCTGGAGCATCCGGGCCTGGTAGGCCTCCTCCGGGGTCGCGAAGCCGTCCATCCAGGCGAGCAGCTCGTCCACGCGGCGCGGGCCCTCGTCGTCGTCGCCCACCGGGTTCTCCACCTCGATGTGGCCCGTCTCCTCGTCGCCCCAGACCCGCAGCCGGAACACCCCGGTGCCGTTGGTCCAGTGGCCGTACTTCACGGCGTTCTCGAGCAGCTCGCCGGTCACCATGGCGATCGCGTCGCTGCCCTCGACGTCGGAGAACACCGCCTCCAGGCAGCTCTGCACCGAGGCCCGAAGGAGCTCGATGTTGCGCCACTGCGTGCTCACCGGCACGTCGATGAGGAACCTGAACTCCGCGTTGTTCATGACGGTCTCAGCTCCAGCAGCGCGTCACCGCGGTTGAAGACGCGAAGCGCGTCGAAGCTCAGCCGCTGCCACTTCACCGAGCCGTCGTACGCGATCACCAGCCGCACCCCTCGGCTGCGCGCGTCCTGGATCAGCTCGATCACCGCGGTGATGGTCGACGAGTTGAAGTGCTCCAGCGCGTGGAAGCGCATCTCCACCGTGGCCGCGGTGCCCGCCGCCCGCTCCAGCGCCTCGGCGAAGAAGGGCCCCAGCACCTGCGCCGGGTACCGGTCGGCGCTGCGCCCCCGCCACGACAGCACCAGCGTCGGAGGCGTCGGCTCCTCTCTCACCTCGATCACCAGGTCCGGGGTCTTCAGGTCATTCATCCAACGCTCCTCCGCCCTCTCCATCGCTCCCGATCCCATCGTCGGCGACCACCAGCGCGCTCCAGCGCGCGGGCGACGCCACGCCCCGTCCGACCATCGCCCCCTCGGCCGCCCGGAGGCCCGCCGCGTCCACCGTCGCTCGCGACGAGGCCCGCCGCGCCGCCATCGCGTGCAGCGTCATCTCCGACGTCACGAACTGCGCCTCGGCCCGACGCCACGCCGCCGCCGCCCGCTCCCGCTCCCCGCGCGCCCGGTGCACCGCGCCCGCCACCGCGAGCGCGAGCCCCTCGGTCCAGCCCCGACCCTCGGCCCGCAGCGCTCGCGCCGACCCGATCGCCGACTGCAAGAGCGCCCGCCTCGCCGCGCCCGTGCGCCTCGACGCCGAGGCCGACGCCGCGAGGCCCCGCAGGTGGTGCCAGGCCACCCTCACGATCAGCAGCTCCATCAGCTGCGCCGCGTCGAGCGAGGCCCGCAGCGCCGTCAGCCGCGCGAGCGCCCCGGCCGCGTCGCCCGAGTAGAGGTCGACCATCGAGAGCGCGAGGCCCGCGTGCGCGTGCTGCAGGTGGAAGCCGCTGGACGACCACGCCGCGATGGCGCCCTCCACCTCGCGGCGCGCCTCCGAGGGCTGGTCGTGAGCGAGGTGCACCAGCGGCAGGAGGGTGGTGCGAACGTTGGTGAGGTTGTACCGGTCGCCCCGCGCCGCCGCCTCTCGCGCCGCCTGCGCCGCCCGCCCCGCGAGGGCCGCGAGCTCGCCCCGCTGCGCGCAGGCCGGCAGGTGCCAGCGCACCTCCAGCTCGCCCAGCTCCCAGGCCACGTCGACGCAGCGCTCGCGGAAGAGCCCGGAGGCGTACTCGCAGAGCTGCGCCGAGCGCCGCCACCGACCCTCGCAGAAGGCCGTCACCGCCGCCGCCGCGACGGACCAGCCCAGCCCGTGCGCGTGGCCCGCGCGCTCGGCCAGCACCTCCGCCTGCTCGGCCAGCGCCTCGGCCCGCTGCGCCCCGGCGCCGCCCTCCTGCGCCGCGAGCATCGCGCCCCACGCGAGCGCCCTCGCCACCTGGTAGGGATCGCCGCCCTGCAGCGCGAGCTCGACGTGGCGCGCGTGGAAGTCCGCGCCCACCACCGGCGAGACCCCGCCGAGGCCGTTGCCCACCGACCAGCACACCTCGAGCCTCGCCAGCGACCGCGCATCGCGAGGTCCGGGCGCCGCCGAGGCCATCGCCCCGGCGGGCACGTCGAGCCGGGCGCGCCGCGCCTCGAGCGAGGCCCGAGCGGCCGCCGGCGACTCCGGGAAGGCCATCCCCAGCTCGACGAGCACGCTGCGGATCACCGCGACGCCCTCATCGACGTGCCCCGAGCGAAGGAGCTGCTCGGCCGCGCGCCGCTCCAGGTCGAGCGCCGCCGCGGGGGAGGACTCCACGGCGGCGAGCAGGTAGGCCTGAGCCGCCTCGCCGCCGACGCCCGCGTGCGCCAGCGCGTCGCCGAGCTTCACCCGCAGCGCCCTCGCGTGCGGCGGAGGCTCCGGGGAGAGCGCTCGTCGGTAGAGCTCCGCGGCGCGGTCGAAGGCCAGCGCGTCGGCGGCGCGGTCGCCCGCGAGCTCGTCGAGGCGCTGCGCCTCGGGGTGCTCACCGAGGGCGCGCAGGTGCACCGTGAGCGCGTCGGGCTCGGTGTGCGGGTCCGCCGCGAGCACCCGAGCGAGGCTGCGGTGCAGCTCCGTGAGCGCCGAGGCCGGGAGCCCCGAGAGCGCCGCGTCGCGGATGGCGTCGTGCCTCGCTTCGAGCGTCGAGCGGGCGCCCGCACCGCCGGTGCGGAGGAGCTGCGTCGAGAGCAGCACCCGCAGCGCCCGGTCGAAGGCCAGGCTGTCGAGGCCCGCGGCGTCGCGGGCGAGCCGCTCGTCGAGTGGGCGTCCGGCGAGGGCCACCACGCCCAGCAGGGTGCGCACCTCCGGTGCGAGCCGGGCGATGCGAGCGTCGAGGACCCCGGCGAGCGTGAGCGCTCCCTCCGCGGCGCCTCCCCCGGCCACGGAGCGGGCGAGCTCGCGCACGAAGAGGGCGTTGCCGCCGGCCTCGCTCACCACCGCGCGCACCGTGGCCTCCGGGGCCTCCGGGAGCAGCGCTCGGGCGAGGTCGAAGGCGTCGTCGTCGTCGAGGGGACCGACCTCCACCACGGAGGGCTCGGCGAGGGCGCCGCGCGCTCGGGCGTCGCGAAGGAGCTTGAGCATCGGCCCCTGCGTGGCCTCGTCGGTGCTGTGGCAGGCGACGAAGAGCACCGGCGGCGCGGAGGGCGGAGCGAGCAGCTCCAGCAGCATCGCGGCGCTGTCGGCGTCGCCCCACTGCAGGTCGTCGACGACGATGGCCACGGTGCCCCGAGAGGCCAGCGCCCCGAGCGCCTGCTGCAGCGCCGCGAAGGCCAGGCGTCGCAGCTCGGCCGCGTCGCGGGCGGGCGGAGACTCTCCGCCGCGCTCCCTCGGGAGCCTCGCGAAGGCGGGGAAGAGCCTCGCCAGGATGGCGATCGCGTCGTCGGACATGACCGAGGCGCGCGCCGCCCCGAGGGCGCGGAGGTGGCGGGTGAGCCCGTCGACGACGCCGTCGAAGGCCTTGTAGGGGACGGCCTCGTGGGCGTGGCAGCGGCCGCGCAGCAGCAGGGCCTCCGGCTCCGCGGCGAGCTCCGCGAGGAAGCGCCGCACCAGGGCGCTCTTGCCCATGCCCGCGCGCCCGGAGACCTCCACGAAGGCGGCGCGGCCCGAGCGCGCCTCGACGAGGCCCGAGCGCAGCACGTCGAGGTGGCGGGAGCGACCCACGAAGGGCAGCTCGCGGGAGCGGGAGGCGGGAGGCTCGACGTAGATCGGCCGGGCGGAGAGGCGGCGCAGCACCTCCGGCCCGGAGGGGCGGCGCTCGGGGTTGAGCGAGAGCAGCGCGAGGCAGAGCTCGACCAGGTCGTCGGGCAGCCCCGCTCGGGTGCGACGGGGGTCGTCCGGCTCGCGGGTGCACTTGTGGTGCAGCACCTGGAACATCGACCCGGTGAAGGGCGCCGAGCCGGTGAGGGCCTCGTAGAGCATGACGCCGACGGCGTACCAGTCGCTCGCGGCGGTGACCGGGCCGTCGCAGGCCTGTTCCGGGGACATGTACGTGGGCGTCCCGATCACCTCGTGGTCGAGCGAGGGCTGCGCGTCCGCCTGGGTGCTCGCGACCAGCCCGAAGTCGAGCAGCACCGCGCGCCCGTCGGTGGTCACCATCGCGTTGGAGGGCTTGAGGTCGCGGTGCAGCCAGCGGGCCTCGTGCAGCGCCTGGACGCCGAGCGCGATCTGCGGAAACACCAGGCGGATGCGCTCCTCGTCGAGGCGCCAGGGCAGGCTCTTCGGGGGCGGCGCGGAGGGCGGCGGGGCGCTCGGCGACGGGGCCGTGGTGTGCTCGTCGAGGGGCTGCGTGGCGGCGTTGGCGACCTGCGCGGCGACCGCCTCGGTGTGGCGCGGCGCAGAGCCCCCGCGGAGCCAGCCGTGGAGGTCGTCGCCGTCGACGAGGTCCATGGTGAGGTACCACTCGCCGTCGTCGCCGAAGAGCTCGTGCAGCCGCACCAGGTTGGGGTGGCGCACCTCCGCCAGCGCCCGGAACTCCTGCTTGAAGCGATGGATCGCCGCCGGGTCCATGCGCACGAGCTTCTTCAGCGCGACGCGCTCGTCGCGCACCCGGTCGAGCGCCTCGAAGACCGCGCCGAAGCCGCCGCTCCCCAGCTTGCGGAGCAGGACGAAGCGCGATGACAGCAGCGGCTCGGTCAACGGCGTCCTAGGCTCCCCTCCGGTCCATCGTGACCGGAGTCTCCCGGTGCCCGTACCCGAAGCGCTCGCGCCCGGTCAATGATCGACGCCGTATCGCCGGGGATCGATCCCGTGGCGCTCGAAGAGACGCCGCAGCTGCGTCCGATGCAGCCCCAGCGCCCTCGCCGTGCGCGAGGTATTTCCCCGCTCCTGCTGGAGCGCCGCGATGATCTCCTCCGCCGGCGGCGGCGGGCGCGAGACCCTCGCCGTGCGCCCCGCCGGGAGCTTCTCCGCGGCCTCGCCCGGCTCCGCCGCCGCCGCGGTGGAGGCCCTCTCGAAGGCCCTGCCCGCGGAGGCCGGGAGGTGGCGGCCCTCGATGACCGTGCGCCCCTCCCCATGGGCCTCCTGCACCGCCGCCTGGATCTCCGCGAAGAGCTCGCGCACGTTGCCCGGCCACTCTCGCAGCAGGCACGCCTCCACCAGGGTGACGTGCACGCCCGCCTCCGGGAGGGCCCTCCGCACCGCGCGCTCGACCAGCCAGGGCATCTCGTCGCCCCTCGACCGCAGCGGCGGCAGCGCCACGCAGGGCCGCCCGAGGCGGAAGTAGAGGTCCTCGCGCATCCGTCCCGCGGCGACCTGGGCGCGGAGGTCGCGGTGCGTGGCCGAGACGATGCGCAGGTCGACGGCCTGCGAGCGCGTCGCCCCGAGGGCCATCACCTGGTGGGTCTCCAGCACCCGGAGCAGCTTGGCCTGCACCGTGAGTTCGAGCTCCGAGACCTCGTCGAGGAAGAGCGTCCCGCCGTGCGCCGCCTGCAGGTAGCCGTCCACGTCCGCGGCCGCGCCGGAGTAGGCGCCCTTGCGCGCCCCGAAGAGCAGGCGCTCGGCCAGGCCCTCGGGGATCGCCGCGCAGTTGACCGCCACGAAGGGCCCCGTGCTGCGCGGTCCGGCGTCGTGGAAGGTGCGGGCCGCGAGCTCCTTGCCCGCTCCGCTCTCGCCGGTGATGTGCAGCGCCTCGACGACCCGGGCGAGGCGGGCGATGGACTGCCACGCCCGCAGCAGCGTCGGACCGGCGACGGGCCCGTCCCCTGCCGCGGGCTGGTGCCCCACGAAGGGCGTGACGTCCGCCACGGGCAGCAGAAGCGTGTCGCCCATGCGCACCACGCGAGGCGCCGCGAGGGTCACCGCGGCGGTCACCGGGAGGCCGTCGGCCCAGGTGCCGTTGCGGCTGCCGAGGTCCTCGATGGTCCAGTGACCGGCGGCGTGGGAGAGGCGGCCGTGGCGTCGGGAGAGCCTCGCGTCGTCGAGCACCGCGTCCCCCACCTCGCCGCGGCCGATCTCCAGCGCCCCGCCGCGAAGGGCGAGGGCGGTGCACCGGGGGCGGGCACCGGAGAAGATCACCACCACGCCAGGGCGCCCGGGCTTCGGCCCGTCGGGTGTCTCGCCCAGGCTCACGTCGACGGTCTGCTCCTGCTCCGGCATCGCGCGGGAGAGTATCGCCAAAGTCGGCGGCGCGGGCATCGAGCGGGCGCGGTGATGAGCGCCTCGGCCGGGGCGTCGTTCGGGTATGCTCGCCGGCCGAGAGGCGACCACCGGTGGCTCTGCAGGACCCAGACATGATGCCGGCCGAGGGCACCGGGGTGGACTTCGAGCGCGAGCCCGAGCTCGTGGCCGGAGCGCTCTTCGGCGCCTACGTCATCGAGCGCTGCATCGGCCATGGGGGCATGGGGGCCGTGTACGAGGCGCGCCACCGGGAGCTGGGCAAGCGAGTCGCGCTGAAGGCCCTGCATCGTCGGATCGCGGCCGACCCGAGGGCGAGGGCGCGCTTCCTCGCGGAGGGCCGGGCCACCTCGCGGCTGCGCCACCCGCACGTGGTGGACGTCTCGGACCACGGCATCCTGGAGGGGGTCCCCTTCCTGGTGATGGAGTTCCTGGAGGGCGAGACGCTGGAGCGGCTGATCGCCCGGCAGGGACCGCTCTCCGTCGAGCGCGCGGTGGAGCTCATGCTGCCGGTGTGCGCGGCGGTCTCGGCGACGCACCAGGAGGGCATCGTGCACCGCGACCTGAAGCCCGCGAACATCTTCGTGTCGCGCGACCGGCTCGGGCGCGAGCAGACCAAGGTGCTCGACTTCGGCGTCTCCAAGATCGAGAGCGCCGACGTCGACGGGCTCACCTCCACCGGCGCCCTCCTCGGGACGCCCTGGTACATGTCCCCCGAGCAGGCCCACGACCCGCGCAACGCCCACGCCGAGAGCGACCAGTACACCCTCGCGGTGATCCTCGCGGAGTGCGTGACGGGCCGACGCGCCTTCGAGGGCCGCTCGCTCTACCCCGTGCTGCGCAACATCGTGCTCGGCGCGATGCTCAAGCCCCGCTCGCTCCGCCCCGAGCTCCCCGAGGACTTCGAGGCCATCATCCTCCGGGCCGCGAGCGTCGACATCAGCGCCCGCTACCCCTCCGTCGACGACCTCGCGAGGGCCCTGCTGCCCGTCGCCCCGAGTTCCT
>CBIHPK010000032.1:0-54835 GCA_966211675.1 uncultured Myxococcaceae bacterium | reverse complement strand
CGTCGCCCGACCCCTCGCGCCGCGTGGTGCACGTGCTGGAGCTCAAGCGAGACGCGCCCGTGCGGGTCGCCCGGGGCGCGGGGCGGCAGCTCGCGCAGGCGGCCGAGCTCGGCGCGGCGCTCGCGATCGAGACGGCCGTGGTGCCCGAGGGCGCTCCGGTCGCGAGGGTGATCGGCGACGGTCGAGCGCTCGCCGCGTGGCTCGGCCGCGCCTGACGACGGAGACCGGGAGGCTCAGTCGACGAGGCGTTCGAGGCGACCGGTGGCGGCGAGCAGCTGCGCGCGGGAGAGGGCGAGGTTGAGCCGGGCGCGCACGACGGCGATGCG
This sequence comes from uncultured Myxococcaceae bacterium, assembly GCA_966211675.1. Classification (GTDB taxonomy): domain Bacteria; phylum Myxococcota_A; class Polyangia; order Polyangiales; genus SCUS01. Next base: position 54,509 of record CBIHPK010000032.1, on the reverse strand, counting down.
CGCCGAGGCGTCCGCGGCCTGCGCGTCGACGACCTCCAGCAGTGGGGCGGCGCCGCCCTGGTCGCGGCCGGTGGCGAGGTCGAGGTTGGCCGCGGTGCCGACCGCGAGGTGCTCGGCCTGCTCGACCTGGGCTCGCGCCGAGCGGGAGCTCACCGCCGCCTGCACGGCCGCGGTGCGCACCGAGAGCGACTGGGCGAGGAGGTTCTCCCGGGCGGTCACCACCGAGGTGTCGGCCACCTCCGCGGCGGCCGCGAGCGAGGCGTCGAAGAGCTGCCAGCTCAGGCTGACCCCGCCGGAGATGCTCTCCGAGATGCCCCCGAGGCCCCGGCCGGCGAGCACCTCGTTGTAGCCGATGCTCCCGTTGGCGCTGGCCGTGAGCGCGGGGCGGCGGTTGGCGTGGGCGAGGTCGCGCTGCGCCTCGGCCTGGGCCACGCGGAGGCGCGCCGCGGCGAACTCGGGCCTCGCTCGGATGGCCTCGGCCGCGGCCGCGCTCGGGTCGTCGTCGATGCTGAGCATCTCGTCGGGGATGCGAGTGACCTGCACCGGCGCGGCGGGGTCGAGGCCCAGCGCGGCGGTGAGCGCGGCGCGGTCGCTGGCCACCCGGGCCTCGGCGATCGCGAGGTCGAGGCGCGCCGAGTCGAGGTCGACCTGGGCGCGCACCGCGTCGTTGGGACCGGTGGCCCCGACCTCCACGCGCCCCTGGGCGATGCGCAGCCGGGCCTCGCGCTGCGTGACCGTCACCCGCGTGGTCTCGATGGCCTCGAGGTCGGCGAGCACCGTGAGGTACTGCGTGGCGGTGCTGGAGAGGGCTTGCAGCGCGGCGGTGCGGGCGTCCTCGCGGAGGGCGTCGCGGGAGCGCTCGGCGGAGCGGACGCTGGCGGCGGTGCGGCCGAAGTCGAAGAGGTTCCAGCGGACGTTGGCGCTCGCGTCGACGTTGACGCTCGATCCCTGGACGCGCTGCGCGGGGGTGGTGTTGGTCGCTGGCAGGAAGGGCCGGTCGGAGAAGCTGATGGACGGCGACGAGCTCACTCCGATGGTGGGCAGCCAGCCCGCGCGCGCCTGCTCGATCTGCGCGTTGGCGGTGGCGACCCGGGAGAGGGCGGAGCGCACCGCGGGCGGCAGGCGGAGGGCGAGTCGGAGGGCCTCGACGAAGGAGACCGTGCGCTCCTCCGCGGGGCGCTCCTGGGCGGGCGCGAGGGCGGGGATGAGCAGGGCGAGGGCGAGGGCGGAGGAGGCGAGTCGGATGCGGCGTGTCACGGGAGTGGAGCGCACCGTAGCGCGTCGCGCCGCCGAGCGCGCGGGGTGCGCGGCCCGCAGGAAAGTTGACCGGAGCTCCCTGGATGGTGTTGGACCCCGGGCGACGTGAAGAAGAAGCTCCTCTGGGCGGTGTCGTTGGCGGCGGTCTGCGCTCCCGTGGTCGCGCTGGGCCTGCGCCTCCGGGAGGACGCCCGCGCCGACCGCTGGATGAGCGAGGGGACCGCGAAGCTGGACGTGTCCATCGACCGGGCGCCGACGCCGGAGTCGCTCGACTGGCACGGGGCGGAGGCGCTCTTCGACCGGGTGGTGCGAGCGAGCGGAGACGGCGACCGGGGTCGGCGGGCGAGGGCCCTCTGGCACAGCTGCCGGGCGCTCGGCGACCTGTCTCGGGGCGAGCTGGTGCTGGCCAGCGCCGAGGTGCAGACCGCGCGGCGCGAGGACCCGGACGAGCTGCGCGTGGCCTTCGTCGACGCGGTGGTGCTGCAGCGCCGGGGAGAGCGTCGCCGGGCGGCGCAGATGCTGGAGGGGATCACCCGCGGGGCGTCGGTTCCGGAGACGCTGCGGGCGAGGGTGGGACTGCACCGGCTCGACCTGATGCTGGACGAGGGCGACGGCCACGGGGCGCTCACGCTGGCCGAGTCGCTGGCGCACGGCACGACGGTGCACGCGGCCCTGGGCAACCGGCTCGGGCTCGCGCGCAGCGCCGTGGGCGACGTGGCGGGGGCGAGGGAGGCCTTCGAGACCGCGCACCAGAGCGACCCGAGGGACGCCTCGGCGCTGATCAACCTGGCGCGCATCGCCCGGTCGGCGGGCGACGCGGAGGGCGCGCGGAGGATGCTTCAGCAGGCGCTGGCGCTCGACGAGACCAGCGGCGAGGCGTGGCTGGCCTACGCGGTGGTGCTGACCGACCTCGGGGCGATGGCCGAGGCGAGGCGGGCGGTGCTCGAGGCCGGGCGGCGCATGCCCGACCAGCCCGGTCCGTGGACCACGCAGGGCGAGATCGACCTCCGCGAGAACCATCCCGTGGAGGCCGTGGCGAGCTTTCGCGAGGCCCTCCAGCGGGCGCCCGACGACACCGGCGCTCGCACCAACCTGGGCGTGGCGCTCGCTCGGACGGGCGACCGGCAGGGAGCGCTGCAGGCCTTCGAGCAGGTCACGCAGCGGGCCCCTTCAGTGGGCCAGGCGTGGAACGGCCTCGGCGTGATGCGCCTGGGCATGAGCGACCCGGAGGGCGCGATCGGCCCGCTGGAGCACGCGTCGCGGCTGCTGCCGGACGACCCCAACCCCCCGATGAACCTGGGCCTCGCCTACGAGCGGCTGCGTCGCTGGAACGAGGCCGCGCGGGCCTTCCGCGAGACCCTTCGGAGGGCCCCGACGCACGAGCTCGCGACCGCCCACCTCGCGGCGATGCAGCCGGGGGCGGGGAGGGCGCAGAGCGTTCGGTCGAGGGTGACGGCGTCGCGCTGAGCGCTACGGCTCGCGCGGCAGCGGGTCGCTCGCCAGGTCGACGCTGATGGGATGTTCCGTACCTTCTGGACAGCATCAACCGTCGCAAGGGCGGTTCGCCAGGAACGCCCGGCTTCGACCAAACAGGCAGTCGGCTACTGGTTGTTGTCGATGGCTTGTTGGAAGCTCGCCACCCGAGGACCGTCGGGATACTGCTGAATGTAACGGCGCATCGTTCGGACCATGTCCGTTGTGCGTCCCATGGTCCGATACGTGACCGCGAGCAGCCCGGTCTCGGACTCCGTCGAGTCGCGCCCCCGAAGCACCATGACGACGCACTGGTTGCCGACGGTCATGTTGCTCGAGTTGTTGCGTAGGCAGGCGCGCGCCTGATCCATCGGGGTCGCGCCCTCGGGGATCGGGGCGGTGGCCCCGGATGAAGCGGTCGGCGCTTCCGCTGCAAGTGGCCGCGCCGGAGCGGGAACCGTGGCGCTGTGTCGCGAATGGCGACCGCCGGGGTGTTGTCCGCCGGTTTCCACGACGGGGACTGGCAGGGGTGAGAGTTCAGGCGCCGGTGTGGAGGCGGGATCTGATGACGGAAGGACCGGCGAAGATGGTTCAGCCGCCACCGACCCGGCAGGTGCCGCTTCGACCGGTTGCGACGTCACCGGCGCCGGTTGCGGCGTCACGGGTGCCGTCTCCGCCCGTACCGCAATCGGGGCGGTCGCCGCGATCGGAGTCGCGCTGGGCTCTCGGAGCGCGATCCACCCGCCCACCGCAGCGAGCACGGTCGCCAGGGCCCCGCCGCCGACGAGTACAACACGCCTGCTCGACACGGCGGGCGCTCTCTCCGCTGCTGGCTCCGGGTCTGGCCTCGCGCCTCCCGATCGCGGGACTTCCGCCTGCGAGCCCGCCATCGGCTCGATCCGACGTGACTCCTCCACATCGGCCCGCGGCTGCGCCATGCTCGGCATCTGCACCACGCTCGGCATCGCCGACTGCGGTGCGCTGACGCGCCCAACCCACGCGTCTGCGACCGGCGCTCCCGACGTCCGCGTGCTCCCGATTCCCCACGCCTGTTCGACCGCTCGGCGCGTTTCCCCGGCGTTCGCATACCTCTGCGTCGGCTCTCCCGCGAGCGCCCGCTCCACGACGGCCCAAACCCCCTCGGGAACCTCCGCCCGCACCCCCCGCAGCCGCGCCAGCGCGCCCGCCGCCTTGCCCGTGGCGACCACGCGCTCCCACGGCGCCTTGCTCGCCTCGTCCGGCAGCACCCGCCCGGTCAGCATCTCCACCAGCATCACGCCCAGCGCGAACACATCGCTCGTGGCCCCGACCGCGTCGCTGCCCTCTGCTGCCTGCTCGGGGCTCATGTACGCGTAGGTCCCGACCTGCAACGCGACCGAGCTCTGTCCCTCGCCGACGCGCGCAAGACCGAAGTCCAGCACCTTGGCCACGGCGCGGCCGTCGCTGTCGTACTCGATGAGCACGTTCTCGGGCTTGAGGTCGCGGTGAACGATGCTCTTGGCGTGGGCCGCCGCGACCCCGTCGCACACCTGCACGAACAGGCCGCGCACCTCGTCGAGCGGTGTGCCCTTGCGCAGCTTGCGGTGGCTCTCCAGCCAGTCGCGGAGGGTGCCGCCGTCAATATACTCCAGCACGACGAAGGGACGCCCCTGCCACTCCCCGTCGTCGAAGACCTGAACCACGTTGGGATGCTTGATGGCTGCCAGCGCCCGCGACTCCCGCTCGAAGCGCCGTCGCAGGCTCGCGTTGGACACGAGCTGCGGGCGCATGAACTTGATCGCGACCTCTCGATCGAGCTTGCGATCGCGGGCCTTCCACACCTCACCGAAGCCGCCCTCGCCGAGCGTCTCTACCAGCGCGTAGCGCTCCGCGATCACCGCTCCGTCGTCGAGCTTTCCGGCAGCCATCGTTCCCCTGCGTCTACTTGGTCGCGTTGTCGGTCGGCTCGCCCGCGGGCTTCACGGGGACGTTGGGCGTCTTCCCATCCGCCTCCTTCCGTCCCCCCGGCGCGCTCAGGTGCGGAACCAGCGCCGCAAGCTCTGCCTCCGCGCCCTCCAGCTTGAGCAGGCCCTCCGCGATGAGCACCGCGCCGTGGTACTGCCGCAGCCACGCGCTCTTCTCGTCGGCCTGCTCGGACAGCGCATCTCGGGCCCCGGCCACGGCCCCGCGGCTGTCGTCGAGGGCGGCATTGAGTTCCTTCTGCGCCGCGTGCAGTTTCTTGAGCCACGCCGAGTGCTCGGGGACGGTGCGGTCGTTCTCCAGGGCCTTCACGGCGCCGTCGAGGCTCACGCTCAAGGTGCGCAGTCCCTTCTTCACGCCGCCGAGTAGCTCCGGAAAGAAGGTCTCCAGTGTTCCGCTCCAGGCGTCGTCTTCGCGCTTGGCGTCGAGGTGCTTGAAGAACGCCCGCAGCGTCCGGTGGGTCGAGTGCACCACGGGCGATCCGCTCTCCGAGGTCGTCGTCGAGGTGCTCGATGCCTGACGGTGGGACGCGAGCGCCTCCGCCATCGTCTGGTCAGCCTTCGCCTGCTCCGAGATGAGCCACGCGACGAGGGCACGCACCGCCGGTCGGGTGTCCGCGCCGAAGCGACGCTGGAGGTGCGCACGCAGGTCCGGTCCGTACTTCTGGGTCTCGCTGTTGTCGATGTAGCGGTCCATGGAGGTCCCCGTATCCCTTCTGCGGGCTGCCCGGTGCACAAGAGCGTGCCCGTAGCGAACCCATCGCGACCCTATCGGAAGGTAGGCGCGGCGCCAAGGGTCAGGTGCACAGGCGGAGGGCGGAGGGCGGAGGTCTCAGAGCAAAGCCCTCCGATGAGTATCGCGATCGGCAACTATCGTCCCACGAGGTGGATTGGACGAGTACGTCCATCAGAAGGTCGCGCGGAGATGCGCCGCAGCCACCCAGCCGTCGAAACCGGAGTCGAGTCGGACTCGCACCATCCCAGCATGTTGGTTGACCTCGAGAACAGTCGCAGCCTGAAATGGACCACCGTGCATTGATACAAGCACGCGCTGATTGATCGTCGGCCATCGCACCGACTGCGGTGCGCTCGACTGGACAGGTCGCGACCACGGCTCCGACGGCCTGGACTGCCACCCTCCGGCAGTCGCTCTTCGCACGGGTGCATTTTCCGCCGGGGTGGGCGTGGGCGGCGCCACGACAGGGAGTTCGCCCGCAGCCATTTGTCTTTTCATTTGCTGAAGCGCCTCACGCTGAATCGCAATCTCATCGGCTTCGAGCGCCGCCAGCTGTTCTGCGACCTTGCGTCGAGACTCTTCGAATAACTGAACCTCGGCATCGGAGAACCTTAGTTCCAAGTTCGTGACACCCAGCACCCGGGCCCCCGCTTGAAGAACATCTCCCGCATTGGCGATACACGCAGCAACCAGATCGGCGTCCAAGAGCGATGCGTCGATCAAGAAACGATGTCGCCTTCGGGCCGTCGTCACGATGGTATTCTTCAAGACGTTCATGAACATCGTGTTGATCCAAGCGATGAGTTCGATGCCAGGGTCAGATCTGCGGACGCTGATGTACCGCGAGATCAGTGTCTCCGGGTTCTCGATGCGGAAGAGCAGATCGCCTCGGCAGATTGGCGCCACACGGACGTGGGCACGTGGGTCAAGAAGGCTCCCGAGCGATACGTCGAAGTGGCTTGTGTATTGCGTCCGCCTTACGAAGAAGAGTCCCACCGAGAGCGACTTCTCACTTGTATCCGGATCGATGCCTCTCGAAAGGAAGGGGATGATATTTGGCGTGAGTGTACAACGGCATGAGTCGAGTGTCCCAATGGGACTGCCCCCTACGACGAAGGTCCCCCACTCGTCCGAACGCACCACACACGATGCGGATACGGGAATTTGTGGGTGCGGCCACGCGAAGACGAGGTCATCGTTCGACTGCGGCCGCGCGATCAGGGTGGTACGGAGATCGCTCATGCCGGGCGCACTCTGTGGCGATTGGTTCGCCCCCGTCGCATCCGCCTGCGGTCTCACCGATGGGAGAGCCGACAACGGAGAGGATCCCGTAACGGTGACTGTTGCTTCGGAGGTTCCGCGGACCATCGAGGGGGCTTGAGCTCGTGCGGCCATCACAGGCGCTGGGTGCCCCAGCACCATGCTGGGTATCACCGCGACGCTCGGCATCGGCGCCACCCTAACCCCCGTCGCAGCCGCACCAACGCTGCCTCCCACCGCCGCTCCGCTCGTGACCCCGGCGACGCTCCACGCGGTCTCGACCGAGCGACGCAGCGCCCCGGCGTTTGCCGGGCGCGCCGAAGGCACCGCAGACAGCGCCTGCCACAGCACCGACCACACTGTCGTCGGCACGTCCCCCCGCACCCGCGCCGCCTCCCCCAACGCCGAACCGGCGCGACCCAACTGCGCGGCGTTCCACCACGTCGTCTGCTTCGGCGCTTCCGGCAGGAGGCGACGCGTCAGCAACTCCACCAGCATCACTCCCAGCGCGAAGACGTCGCTCTCCGGACCCGCCGCCTCGACCCCCTCGGTCGCTTGCTCGGGCGACATGTACTGGATCGTCCCGCCTGGGAGCCCCGTGGACGTCTGCGAGGTTCCGCCTCGTGCCAGACCGAAATCCAGCACCTTCGCCGTTGACCGACCCTCCTCGTCGAACTCGATGAGGACGTTCTCGGGCTTCAGGTCACGATGCACGATCCCCTTGGCGTGCGCGGCGCCGACGCCATCGCAGACCTGCGCGAACAACGCCCGCACCTCCTCCGCCGGAGGGAGCTTCCGGATCTTCTGATAGCCCTCCATCCACTCGCGCAGGGTCGATCCGGCGACAAGCTGGAGCACCACGAAGGGCCGCCCCTGCCACTCGCCGTCGTCGAAGACCTGCACCACGTTGGGGTGGTTGATCGCCGCCAGCGCGCGGGCCTCCTTGGCGAATCGCCGCCGTAGCGCGGCGTCGCGCGCCAGCTCCGCCCGCATGAACTTCACCGCCACCGCCCGTCCGAAGCGGCGGTCCTGGGCCCGCCACACTTCCCCGAAGCCGCCGTCACCCAACGACGTCGAAAGAACATAGCGATCCGCGACGACCGCGCCCTCAAACAGTGTCCCCTCAACCATCGTGGCGCCGACCATCGCATGGAGCGCGCGCTCCGGGAAACCCCACTCGTCCGGCTTCGATCGACCAGATCGACCCCTATGATACCCAGCGGGCAAGCGATGAGCAGCACGGCGGGACCGGCGTCGCTCCAGGTGAGCAGTAACTCCTCCGCGAGGGGCGTCCTGATGGCCTGACGGGGCCGTGGTTGGCGCCGACGCTCCAGGTTCTCCGTGTCCCTCGCCGGCGTGGGCTACGGTGTCGCCCGCGATCGACGAGGCGACGCTCTGGTCGAAGCTCCGCAAGATCGAGGCACTGCACGCGGGCACCACCAGCGACGGCGAGCGCGAGGCCGCGCTCCGCGCAGCGCAGCGCACCGAGTGGCGGGACATCGTCATGTCCTACAGCCTGCGCGACCGCTGGAAGCGCAGCTCTTCGTCGGCGTCAGTCCGGCGGCGGTGAAGTCGTCAAGGACGGCCGTCGCCTCGGTCTTGGTCCAGTGGTGCCAGCGGCGGGGCGCCATCTTCGGGCGTCGGGACATCGTGACCTCCGCACGCTGGCGTAGGACGACGTCGCGGGAGCCCAAAAGACGCCGCTCGCGGAGGGGTTAGTGCGCCGGTCACACCGGCAGAAAGATGAGGATGAGAGAGCCTTACGTTGAAGGAGTAGCGATCCACGACGGCCCCGAGTCATGCGCCGACGTCCGTGAGGACGGCGGCGAAGCGTTGACAGGGGTACGTGCGGGCTGGGTATTGAGCTGCGAAATCACGCTCTTCGGGACGCCGACGCCGTTAACCCAGGCGGAAGGCCACACGACCTCGTGCGTCAGCGCGAGCACGCGGTCGGTCCTGCGCAGTCGGAGACCCCACGCACGCACGGATTCTTTCTGCACGGGAACCGGGAGATCCTCCGGCCGCTCGCGGAGCATGGCGCCGCGGGCCGCATCGGGAAGGCCGAAGGCCGCACGCCGATGATGCACGACCGGAGGAAGTCGGACGGGCTTGTAGTACCTGGGAAACCGCCGAACAACGCTGGTCCGTCAGCCGCGGAGGAGGTGGAGGGAAGAGGCCCGGCCGAGGGGAACGCGGCACAGCGCAACACGCCCCGGACGCAGAGCCGGATCGGTGTGCCCAGCGCGCTGGACCGCGTGCGAGAAGCAGCACGCAAGGACAGGAAGATGAAGTTCACCGCGCTCTTCCACCACCTCACGGTCGAGCGGCTCCACGCATCGTTCATGGCGCTCCGGCGCCATGCCGCAGCGGGGGTCGATGGCGTGACGTGGGTGCAGTACGAGGCCGACCTGGCGGGCAACCTCCAGGATCTGCACGAGCGACTGCACCGGGGAGCGTACCGGGCGAAGCCCTCTCGAAGGGTGTTCATCCCGAAGGCGGACGGGCGGCAACGGCCGCTCGGCATCGCGTCGCTGGAGGACAAGGTCGTCCAGCGCGCCGTCGTCGAGATCCTGAACGCCATCTACGAGACGGACTTCCTCGGATTCTCGTATGGGTTTCGGCCCGGCCGCAGCCAGCATCAAGCTCTGGACGCGCTCGCGACGGGACTCACGCGCAAGAATGTGAGCAAGGTGCTCGACGCAGACATCCGTGGATTTTTCGACGCCATCGACCACGGGTGGATGCTCAGGTTCCTCGAGCACCGGATCGCGGATCGCAGGATTCTCCGCCTCATCCAGAAGTGGCTGAGCGCGGGTGTCCTGCACGACGGGACGCGAACGGAGAGCAAGCAGGAATCGCCCCAGGGCGCGACGGTGTCGCCGCTCCTGGCGAATCTCTACCTGCACTACGTGCTCGACCTCTGGGTTCAACAGTGGAGGAAGACGCATGCCGGCGGCGAGGTCATCGCCGTTCGGTACGCGGACGACTTCGTCGTCGGATTCCAGGGGGATCGGGACGCCCCGCAGTTCCTGAACGACCTCCGCGAACGTCTCGCGAAGTTCGGGCTCGAACTGCACCCAGAGAAGACGCGCCTGATCGAGTTCGGCCGCACCGCGGCCCGCGCCCGAAAGGCTCGTGGAGAAGGGAAGCCGGAGACGTTCACCTTCCTCGGGTTCACGCACATCTGCGGAACTGCGAAGTCGGGGAACTTCCTCCTGCTGCGGCGCACCGAGGCGAAGCGGATGCGGGCGAAGCTGCATGAGATCAAGGTCGAAATGCAGCGACGCCGGCATGACCCCGTCCCCGCACAAGGAGCGTGGTTGCAGAGCGTGGTGCGCGGCTACTTCGCGTATCACGCGGTGCCCACGAACGTGAATCGAATGAGCTCCTTCCGAACCCAGGTCAGCCGTCTCTGGCTTCACGCGCTACGGCGCCGAGGCCAGCGCGACCACACGAACTGGGGACGGATGAAGACACTCGAAGCTCGCTGGCTCCCGCGTGCCCGCGTTCTCTATCCCTGGCCGGAGCAGCGCTTCGCCGCCAGAACCCGAGGCAAGAGCCCGGTGCGGTAGTGCCGCTCGCCGGGATCCGTGCGGGGGGCGGCCCCAGTCGTCATCGACGAGGGCCGTCCCTACCGCGACCGTTGTAGCCGCTGGTCGGAAGCTCATACGTCGTCTTGAGCGTAGTCGTCGGGCGGCGGGTCATCGAACGCGCTGGCCTCTGCGCTGTCGTCATGAGTGCTGACAGCGTCGTCGGCCGCGTACTCGTCGGGCGCACTCTCCTCCCCATACCCGTCACCCTCATGGTCGTCTTCCACGGCGCTCGGCTCGTCCTCATGGGGGGGCGCATCATGGTCGGCAAGCGCCTCTTCGGGCTCCGCCGGCGGCGGCTCGTCGTCATCATGCGCCCCGGCGGACTCGGTGTGGTCGTGGTGAAGTCCCGATTCTTCAGGGTGCACACCTTCGGCCGTCGCATCTTCCAGGTGCTCGGGAGTGTGACCGATGGCCGCACTGCCACCGACCGCCCCCGATGCGTCGGCGTGGTCGTGATGCCCCGGGAAGAGCGAGGGATCGTGCGACCAACCCCGCGGCGCCTGGTAGTGGTCGACTGAGTGGGTTGCGAGCGCGTGGAGCGTCTGCGGCCCGACGATGCCGTCCTCATGAACTCCCGAGGACCGCTGGAGGTGGCGCACTGCCGCCGCAGTGGTCGGGCCGAACTGCCCGTCGACGTCGAGATGATAGCCCATTTGATTCAACATCTGTTGAAGCTTGGTGACCTCGGGCCCGTGCTCGCCGTTGGACAGTAGATCGGTGACCTTCTGGGAGTGACTCGACGTAGGCGTCTGCATACTTGACTTCCTTACGGTGCTCCTTCGAAACTGAAGCCCATTGCCAGTCTACGCCGCCGCGGTGATAATTGTCACGGTGGCCCTGACCTCCCCACTGACGGGGATCGTTCGGCCAGGAGGCGTCCCCGTGTCGAAGCTGTTCAAGAGATCATGGTGGGTTGCGTTGGCGCTAGCGCTTGGCGTCTGTGTCGCGGCGTCGGTGGCGGGAGCACAGCCCCGCCGGATCGCGGTGGTCATCGGCAACAACCACTACCAATCCATCGGGTCGCTCAGTAACGCGGTTCATGACGCGCAGGAGATGGGCTCCTGCCTTCGGGGTCTGGGCTTCAGCGTGACCCCCGTCCTCGACGGCACCGCGAGCGCGATGCGGTCGGCCGTCACCCAGGCCGCGGCGTCGCTTCGGCCGGGGGACACGATCCTCTTGTTCTACTCGGGGCACGGCACCGCCATCGCTGGGGTCAACCATCTCCTGGGCGTGGATGCCCGCTTCACGGACGACGACAGCAGCGTGCTCGGCACGCTTCCTCTTGAGGCGGTCCTTTCGACCCTCGCCGCGCGGCGGGTGACCGCTGTGCTCATCTTCGACGCCTGCCGCAACGACCCCTTCCGCGGCCAGACTCGCCCCGCGCAGCCCGTCGAAACTGGGTTTCGGGAGATGGTCTCCCCGCCGGGTGCACTGCTTGTGTTTTCGACGCAGCCCGGAAACGTCGCATCGGACGGTCTGCCCGGGACGCATAGCCCCTTCACCGCGGCGCTGCTGCGGTTCATCGGGCGCCCCGGCGAGGAGATCCGAGACATTGTTACGTTGGTGCGACGCGAGGTGATGGGCCGGACCGGGCGGCGACAAGTTCCGTGGGACCACTCCTCGCTTACGAGCCGCCTGAGGTTGACCGAGGCGCGAAGCACTCTTCCAGCCCAGGCGTGCAGCCTCGAGGGCACCATACGCTCGTACGAGTCCGGCAGTGCCTCGGTGCTCCGTTGGGTCAACCGCTCGCGGCGGTCGTACCGCGTCGTCTGGCTTGACTCGGCCGGTCGACGGCGACCACACAACTCGATGAACGGTCTTGCGCAGACCACCCAGCGTACGAGTGCGGGGCAGGCGTGGATGCTGACGGACGAAGACGACCGGTGCGTCGGAATCTACCAGGCTACCGAGGGCGAGTCTTCCGTGCTGATCGACGAGTAGACGCCGTGGTGCCGCCTACGGGTTCTCAAGGCAGATCGATCGTCCAGCCGCCGGGCAGATCGATGCTCTGGCCGCGGATCGAGTTCCGTAAGACGTCGAGGACGGTGCTGCGTAGGATTTCGCCCGTCACGTGGATCGGTACGTTGACGTGGAGCCGTTCGCCGCCGACGCGCACCGTACCGTCGGCGCGGTAGTGAAAGCGCTCCGTGTCGGCCGCTCGCCAGGCGATCGATAGAGCCTCACCCCAGGGCGTATCGATTTCCAGCGTGACCGTGGTCGCGCGTCCGGCGGCCAGGGTGAGCGGCGAGGCGAGCACGCGCGGATGACCCATCGAATGCCCCTCCAGTGTCGCCTCGACGTCCACCGACTGCACCGTGACGTCGAAGCGGTTTCGGTTGTCGATGGCCGCGTCGACCGCGATCGTGAGACCGTCTCTGCGGACACCCTGCACCCGCACCTCGACGACCGTGAGCGTAGGCGTCGAGACATGCACGAACGCGAGGTACGCACAGGTGGTTAGCGCGAGGAGCACCAGTCCGACCGCCAGGGCCAGGGCACGCCACCCCGATGTGCTCGCGGCGGGAGGGGCCTTCGAAGGAGCAGCAGCATGCATCGGAGACGTTTGTACCCGACGCCCGAACCGAGCGAGTAGGAATAGGGTGGATGTTCGCGAGACCCGAGGATGTGGCCCTCGCGGCCGCTTCGCTCACGGTGGCTCCCCGCCCATCTGCGTCACCGATGAACAGCTGACCGGGGATAGCGAGGTCAGACGCAGGGCCCGATCGCCGAGCCGCGTGGGGAGGGTCACCAGCAGCGTCGCTGCTTGTCTTCGCGAGCGAGGTGCACCTCGACGATCACTCACGCTACGCGAGGACCGCGACGACCAGCCTCTCGTGCGATGGGGAAGGTATCCGCGGTCAATCGCCGGTGAAGCCACCTACCTCCACCCGATCGAGGGCGTCCACGCAAGTGTTGCTGTGCGAGCGCCGAGGTCGCACTGGCCGTGAAGCACGTGCCCGGCGAGGGGCGTTCCACGGCGGTCGCCCGTCGTGCGATGCTGGGGCCCACGATGGCCGAGGGGAGTCTGTACGAGGGGGCGTTGGTCGCGGATCGGTATGAGCTGACATCGTCGCTCGGGGGCGGCGGCTTCGGGGAGGTGTGGCGCGCCCAGGACCGCCGCTTCGGGCGGGCGGTGGCGGTGAAGTTCATGCGCGCGGAACTGGCGCGCGACGCCACGCTGCGGCGGCGATTCGCCAAGGAGGCCCGCGCCCTGGCCGCGATCAACCACCCCAACGTGGTGCAGGTCTTCGACGACGGTGAGTGGCAGGGGCGGCCCTTCGTCGTGCTCCAGCTTGTCGTCGGATCGACCCTGCGCGAGTGGATGGAGGGCTACCAGAAGATCCGGAAGCTGCCGCCGGCCGAGGAGGTGCGGGCGCTCTTCGCCCAGGTCTGCGACGGGGTCGGTGCGGCCCACGCGAAGGGCATCGTGCACCGCGACCTGAAGCCCGAGAACGTGCTCATCGAGTTCGACGACGAGGGGAGGGCGACGGCGAAGGTGCTGGACTTCGGTCTGGCGCGCGGCGGCACGCTGGCGACGTCGACCGGTCTCCAGGGGGGGACGATCCCGTACATGTCCCCGGAGCAGGCGACCGAGGGGGTCGAGGCGGCGGGGCCGGCGAGCGACGTGTTCGCGCTGGGCGTGATGCTGGTGGAGATGCTCACGCGGCGGCTGCTGCCCGAACCGCCCAAGCAGACCACGTGGTGGAACGCCGCGCAGTTGGGACGAGCGGGCGCGGCCGTAGAGGACGCGTCGCGGGTGCGGGCGGATGTGCCCGCGGCGGTGTGGGCGGTGATCGAGAAGGCGCTGATCGAAGGGGCGACGGAAAGACCTGCGACCGCGGGTGCGTTACGGAGGGTGGTCGACGGAGCGTGGGGTGGTCGAGAACATTCCCGCGTGGCGCCGGTGGCGGGTGCCAATTCGAGTGCAGAGGGGACGCCGCCGGCGGTGGCGCCGCTGCCGAGTGTGGTGGCGTTGCCGAGCATATTCGGAGAAGCGCTTGCCGAGGCGGTCGTGCCGGTACCGTTGCGGCCGTCGATCGCCCCCGCCGAGCCCGGGACGGGTCCCGACAACGCGACCGAGTTCCCTGCTGTGAAGCGAACGATTCCGCTGTGGATGAAAATCGCCGTAGGTGCTGGGGCCTCTTCGTTGCTAGGTCTCATGGTGATTCACCCCTGGAGTGGACCGAGGGCTCTGCCAATTCGCACGCCTGTAAGAGCGACAATCTCGTGCCCTTCAGGCACCGTTCCCGTCCCTGAAGGTGAGTTCACCATGGGCTCTCCAACCGATCAGGGGGCGAGCGACGAGCGACCGCAGCATCGGGTGCGGTCAGCGGCGTTCTGCCTGGACACCACGGAGGTGACCGTCGCCGCGTATCGGCGCTGCTACGACGCGGGCCGTTGCACCGAGCCCAATCCCTACCAGAGCGTAAGGGAGAATGGCGACGCGTTCTGCAATTGGGGCCGGGATGGCGCGGCTGCGCATCCGATCAACTGCGTCGATTGGCAGCAGGCGCACGTATACTGCACCTGGGCGGGAGCGCGGCTGCCCAAAGAGGCGGAGTGGGAGTACGCCGCACGTGGGGAGTCCCCGGCGGAGGGCGCCGCGCGCGTCTACCCTTGGGGCAACGCGATACCTGACGGCAGCAGGGCGAATCTCTGCGGGCCCGAATGCGCGGAAGTCGTACGGTTGGCGGGGCTGGACCATCGTGCCGGTCTGGCCGATTGGACTGATGCTTGGGGCTCCACGGCCCCGGCGGGAAGCTTTCCTGCGGGAAACACTCCGAGTGGACTTCAAGACATGGGCGGAAACGTGTGGGAGTGGGTCGAGGACGGCTATGACGCCCACGCCTATGTGTACCGACCGCGCGGCTTTTCGGCCCAGCAGGTGGGATCCTCGTTGATGGGTTCCCGGGTCCTTCGTGGCGGAGGGTGGACCGTCGAAGAGCGCGCGAGGGTTCGTGCGGCCAGCCGAATGGAGTTGCGGCCTTCGGCCAGGAGCATCGACGTCGGCTTCCGGTGCGCGTGGAGCACCCTTCAACACTGATCCTCAATGGGACTTGTCACCTCCAGTCAGGGCTTGATCTCCTCTTGAGAAGACGCCCAGTGCTGGCTTCCTGACGGGCAGGCGATTACTTGGATCAACGCCGCGCTCACACTCCGAAACGTGGAGTGTTTCGCGGAGGGCGTCGATCGTGCGATGGTGCGGCACACGATGGCCGAGGGGACGCTTTACGAGGGGGCGCTGGTCGCGGATCGCTACGAGCTGACGGCGTCGCTCGGCGGTGGCGGCTTCGGCGAGGTGTGGCGCGCCCAGGACCGTCGTTTCGGCCGCGCGGTGGCGGTGAAGTTCATGCGCGCGGAACTGGCGCGCGACGCCACGCTGCGGCGGCGATTCGCCAAGGAGGCCCGCGCCCTGGCCGCGATCAACCACCCCAACGTGGTGCAGGTCTTCGACGACGGTGAGTGGCAGGGGCGGCCCTTCGTCGTGCTCCAGCTTGTCGTCGGATCGACCCTGCGCGAGTGGATGGAGGGCTACCAGAAGATCCGGAAGCTGCCGCCGGCCGAGGAGGTGCGGGCGCTCTTCGCCCAGGTCTGCGACGGGGTCGGTGCGGCCCACGCGAAGGGCATCGTGCACCGCGACCTGAAGCCCGAGAACGTGCTCATCGAGTTCGACGACGAGGGGAGGGCGACGGCGAAGGTGCTGGACTTCGGTCTGGCGCGCGGCGGCACGCTGGCGACGTCGACCGGTCTCCAGGGGGGGACGATCCCGTACATGTCCCCGGAGCAGGCGACCGAGGGGGTCGAGGCGGCGGGGCCGGCGAGCGACGTGTTCGCGCTGGGCGTGATGCTGGTGGAGATGCTCACGCGGCGGCTGCTGCCCGAACCGCCCAAGCAGACCACGTGGTGGAACGCCGCGCAGTTGGGACGAGCGGGCGCGGCCGTGATGGGGGCGGCGCGGGTGCGGGGGGATGTTCCGGCGGCGGTGTGGTCGGCGGTGGCGTTGGCGCTGGCGACCCAGGCGGATGGGCGGCCGGCGACGGCGGGTGCGCTCCGGCGCGCGGTGGATGGCGCGTGGGGCGGCGCCGAGGCGACGGGCGGCGCGGCGGTGGGCGGGAGCGCGGGCGCGGTAGCGACGGGCGTGCCGGTGGAGCCGATGGCCAGCGTGGTGGCGATGCCGAGCATGGTGATGGGCCAGCGGGTGCCGGTGTCGACGGCGCCCACGGAGCGGGTCATTGCGGCGACCGCGCCGATGGCGCCGCCGAGCCCAATGGGGCCACCGTCGTCCACCGGGCGCGGACGATGGATCGTCGGCGGGCTCGCGACGGCAGTGCTGCTCGCGGTGGGGGTCGGGTTCGCGGTGTCGTCGGGCGGCGAGACGTCGTCGACGCGGACGGCGGCCCTGGTCGACGCCGGGAGCGTCACGGTGACGCCAACCACGTCCCCGGCCGTGCCTGCGCCGCCCGCGCTCACGTGCCCCAACGGGTCGGTTCTCATCCCCGCGGGCGAGTTCTCGATGGGCTCGCCCGACGGCCAGGGACGGGCCGACGAGCACCCCCGGCATCGGGTACGCTCCGCGGCCTTCTGCATGGACCGCACGGAGGTCACCGTGGCCGCCTACCGGGCCTGCACCAGCCGCGGGCCTTGCACCGTACCCATCGACACATCGGTTCTCTGGGGCCTCGCGCACACCCACTGCAACTGGGGCCGGAGCGTCACCGACACCCACCCGGTCAATTGCGTCGACTGGAACCAAGCCCGAAACTACTGCGCCTGGGCCGGTGGCCGCCTGCCCACCGAAGCGGAGTGGGAGTACGCCGCTCGTGGCGTTGAGAGCCGACAGTACCCCTGGGGCGACGCGGCGCCCGACGGCACCCGGGCCAACCTGTGCGGCTCGGAGTGGGGGGGGGGCGGCCCGGGGGGGGGGGGGGGCCCGGCCGGCCGACCCGGGGGGGGGGGGTGGGGGGGGGGGGCGGGGGGGGCGGGGACCCCCGCCTTGGGGCGGGCGGCCCCGCGACGTCCATCGCCGGTTGGAGGGATTCCTGGGGCGATACGGCCCCGGTAGGGAGTCTCCCGGCCGGCAGTACGCCGAACGGCCTCCAGGACATGGGGGGTAATATCGGGGAGTGGACCGAGGACACGTACGACGCCAACGCCTATGGGCGCCGCCCTCCTGGCTTCACAGCCCAACGTTCAGTTTCTCCGAGTATGGAATATCGCGTCACCCGTGGCGGCTATTGGGGCAGCGGCCTTGTCTCTTATGTCCGCGCGGCCGACCGCAACAGGGCCGGGCCCGTGTTGAGCAGCGAGTCCCTGGGTTTTCGTTGCGCGCGCGGGGCCCGTTAGTCCTTCCCCATGACTGCTGCTCCCCCTTACCCCGTGATCATGGGTCAATTCGTCGCTGCCATCCTCCTTCGCCACGAGCATGGGGCCCATCGCGCGCAGCGCGCGTCGTTTGAACTGGGGTCCACCCCGCCTCGCCTGTCTACACTACTCCCCGCCGGATGGCCCTCGCGCCCCGCAGCCGACGCCCCCCGCTGCCGTGGAGGCTACCTACGCCCTCTGGCTCTGGCTCGACGCCCGCGTCGTCGACTGGCCCGCCCCCGCGCGCGCCGCCCTCGGCGCCCGCGTCCTCGATGGCGTCCTCACCCTCCTCGATCACCTCACCCGCGCCGCCTTCGTCCCCCGCGACGACCCGGCCTTCGCGGCGCTCCTCCGCGAGGCCAACCACCGCGTCGCCTTCCTCCGTCTCCTCCTCCGCGGCGCCTTCGAGCGGCGCTATCTCGCCCCCGATCCCTACCAGTACGCCGCCACGCAGCTCGAGGCCGTCGGTCGCATGATCGGCGGGTGGCTCCGTCCCGTCCGCGCCCGCCGCCCTTCGTGACGCCGCTCCTCGACCCGGCAGCGCTCTTCTCCTTCCGCGCCCTCTGGCTGGCAGCCCGCCGCGCGGCGCGGGAGAAGCGCCTCCGACACGCCGTCGCGCGCTTCAAGCTCACCCTGGAGCGCGACCTCCTCGACCTCCACGCCGACCTCCTCGTCGGCACCTGGGCGCCCTCCGTCCCGCGCATCGTCCACCTCCGCGACCCGAAGCCGCGGGTGATCTCCATTCCGCCGTTTCGCGACCGGGTCGTACACTAGGCCCTCTGCGCCGGCCTCGCGCCTCGCATCGAGCGCCGGCTGATGCCCGACCACGTGCGGGTGCGACGGAGCACCGTGCGCCCAGCGGAGGGCCGGATGCGCGAGCAACTCCGGGTGGGGGGCGGGGTGACCGATGCGTTCCAAGCGCGGATGTGCTCGGTGTTCGCCCACTGGGAGCACGCCGATGCGTGGCGCTTGAAGGAGCGGACGCTGCACCTGCTGGGGCTGCTGTACGAACCCGACGTGAGCTCGACGGGCGATGTGCCTGGCCAGTAGGTGCCAACCCATGCTGCAAGGTCCGTCGGGAGGGGTTCTCCTTTCGCGAAGGTCCACCGCGGGGTTCGTCGGGAGGGTCTCGCCATCTGCGAAAGGTCACCGCAGGGTCTGGCGGGAGGGTCTGGCGCCGTGCGAAACCCTCGAACAGACGTCGTTGGGAGAGGCTGGCAGGTAGAGACACCGATGAAGACAGTCGCGTGGGTGGGGTTGGCGGTCGGCGGGGCTCTGCTGCTGGTGACGGGAGCGGCGGCGGCGCAGCAGCGGTGCCCACCGGGGCAGGTGCGAACGCCCTTCGGCTGCGAGCGGGTGGGCGGAGCGGCGCCCGAGGGAGGGCGTCCGCGTCCGCCGCGGGTGTCTCGGACGGAGACGGCGCACGCGCAAGCGGCGGTAGTGGGGTGCCCTCCCGGGATGGTGTTGATCCCGGCTGGGGAGTTCTGGATGGGCTCACCCGGCGGCGAAGGCGAGGCCGACGAGCATCCGCAGCGTCAGGTGCGTTCCGCGGCCTTCTGCATGGACATGACCGAGGTGACGGTACGCGCCTACCGGGCGTGCACGGCGGCGGGTCGGTGCAGCGAGCCGGACCCGTTCCGGGAAGGAATCGGGGGGTGGAGTTCGACATTCTGTAACTGGGGCCGGAGCGGGACGGAGACGCACCCGGTGAACTGCGTGGACTGGAACCAGGCGAGGAACTACTGCGCCTGGGCTGGCGGCCGCCTCCCGACGGAGGCGGAGTGGGAGTACGCGGCGCGAGGGAGCGAGAACCGGCGGTACCCGTGGGGCAACGCGTCGCTGGACAGCAGCCGCGCGAACCTGTGCGGGAGCGAGTGTACCGAAGCACTCCGCGCGGGGAGGTTTTATAACTTCACGGGGATGGCGGGCTGGACTGACGGCTGGGGACTGACGGCACCAGTGGGTAGCTTCCCGGCAGGCAACACACCTGATGGTCTGCAGGACATGGGTGGCAACGTAGGGGAGTGGGTCGAGGACGGCTACGACGCGAACGCCTATGGGCGAAGCCATGGCGGCTTCACCGCCCAGCGCACTGGCTCTCAAAGTATGGAATTTCGCGTCAGCCGTGGCGGCGGATGGGCCTTCATCGATGCCGCCAGGGTCCGCGCGGCCAACCGCAACAGGGACTCGCCCGCGGACAGGAACTTCTACCTGGGTTTTCGTTGCGCGCGCGGGGCCCGTTAGTCCTTCCTCCTTATTGCCTCTCCCCTCACCCGGCGATCACGATGCAGGGCGTCTCTCGCGGTGTCCTTCACCACGAGCATGGCGCCCTTCGCGCGAAGCACGCGCCGTTCAAAATAGGGCACAGGAGCCAGGCCACCCTCGTGGCACAGGCATGCGGCTCGGTGGGGCCGCCGATCGCTCGGAGGACCCCACCGGGCGTGGATTCCACCCGGCGTCCCTGCGGGGTGGTCTCCAGGCGATCTATACCCGGTGACGATGGTGTCACCGTGTAGCCGCCGGGCGGGGGGAGGCGTTGCACAGACCCCGTGAGCCGTGACCCACGAGGCAGCGGGCGTACTTCTCGCGCGCGCAACGAAAGCCGAGGTTGTTGTTCCTGTCCGCGGGCGAGTCCCTGTTGCGGTTGGCCGCGCGGACCCTGGCGGCATCGATGAAGGCCCATCCGCCGCCACGGTTGACGCGGTGTACCGGGGCAGGGTGAAGCGCATCGCCGTGTCGGGGAACGGGTCGAGTTCTCGTCGAGGGTTGATCGTCTTCGAGCGCTCTCGGTCCATCACCCGCCGAAACGCCTTCTCACCGCGCCGCGCTCGCGCACCGGAAACCCACCTCCGGCCGCCGCTCCCCGTCGAGAACGCCATCACGGTGGGTTGTCAGCACCGCGGCCGCCCCGGTCGTGCTCCAACCGCCCCCCCGCACGCCATGCATCTGCGCCCCGGCGGTGCCGTCGCCCGGAGCGAACACGTCGCTCACCCACTCCGAGACGTTGCCCGCCATGTCCTGCAGCCCCAGCGGCGTGTTGCCGGCCACGAAGCTCCCGACCGGCGCAGGCGCTGCGTACCCGTCCTGCCCCGCGAACATCCTCCCCCCTGGGCACTCGCCCTCGCCGCACGCGTTGAGCCGCTCTGCCGTGGGGGGTGAGTCGCCCCAGGGATAGACCCGCCCCTCGGTCCCGCCAGCGGCGAATTCCCACTCGGTCTCGCTCGGCAACCGCGCTCTTCGCTGCTGGCAGTAGGCCTGCGCCTGCTCGAACGCCACGCAGTTCACGGGTGTTTTGTCGCTGTCGGCGAAGCGGGGATGGAGGGTGCAGTACGGGTCGTACCGCCGATGCATCGCAGCGGTGACGCCCTCAAAGTCCACCGACGGGTCGGGCGCCACGCACCGCCCCACGCTCACGCATGCCCGGAATGCGGCAACGGTCACCTCGGTCCGATCGAGACAGAATGCTGGCACCGTGGCCCCCGCCGACGCGCTGCTGCCCTGGGGGAGGGTACCACCCGGCACCAGCACCATCCCGTCGTCGCAGCGCGGAGCCGCTTGGGTGGGGGGCGGCGTCGTCGCGACAACCGGCGTCACCGCATCGGCTGCGCCAACGACAGGCGACGAAGGTGTCCGCGGCGTCTCCGTCGTTCGTCCCAGGAGCGCGTACCCGCCGCCACCCAGAGCCACCAGGGCCACCGCGCCCGCGGTCACCTTCTGCCAGGCCGGGACTCCTCGCGATCGCCCCGGAGCGTCCTCCCACACCTGCGTCTTCGCGATCGGGGCCGTCACGGCGGCGACTGGTGGCGGCCTCGGCGCCTCGCGCACGACCGGGGGAGGGGGCGCCACCCGCGGCGTCGCCATGCTCGGCATCACCACCACGCTCGCCAGCGGAGCGGCCACCGCCACCTGCGGCCGAGGCGTCGGGCGCTGCGCCGTCGCCGACGCCCGCTCCTCCGTCACCGGCCCCGCGACGCCCGCCCACGCGGCCGAGAGCGCCTCTCCCAGCACCTCCGCATCCGCGAAGCGATCGCTTGGGCGCCTGGCCAGCGCGCACTTCGCCGCGGACCACACCAGCGCCGGAACACCCGGCCGCGTCGTGGCCAGCGCCGCCACGAACTCCGCGCCCCGACCGTTGTCGACCACGCGCTCCCACGACTTCTTGCCGTCGCCGGGCAGGCGCCGCCCGGTGAGCATCTCGACGAGCATCACCCCGAGCGCGAACACATCGCAGCGCGCATCGAGCTCCTCGCTCCCCTCGGAGGCCTGCTCCGGAGACATGTACTCGTAGGTCCCCACGGTCATCATCACCGAGCTCTGCCCGGAGTTCATGCGGGCGAGCCCGAAGTCGAGCACCTTCACCACGGTGCGCCGCCCGGTGTTGGCGAGCAGCACGTTCTCCGGTTTCAGGTCGCGGTGGACGATGCCCCGGTCGTGCGCCGCCCCGACCCCTTCGCAGATCTGGGCGAAGAGCGAGCGCACCTCCTTCAACGGAGGCGTCGCGCCGTGCTGCTGGAGCCAGTCGCGAAGGGTTCCGCCCTGCACGTACTCCAGGATGACGAAGGGCCGCCCCTGCCACTCGCCGCGGTCGATCACCTGCACGACGTTGGGATGTTTGATGGCTGCCAGCGCCCGCGACTCGCGATCGAAGCGCTTGCGCAGGCTCTCGTTG
The DNA here is from genome assembly GCA_966211675.1 of uncultured Myxococcaceae bacterium. Classification (GTDB taxonomy): domain Bacteria; phylum Myxococcota_A; class Polyangia; order Polyangiales; genus SCUS01. The sequence continues at coordinate 32,201 of CBIHPK010000032.1, read as the reverse complement.
CGCAGCAGCTCCGGGCGCATGAACTTCAGCGCCACCTCGCGTTCGAGCGAGAGGTCGCGGGCGCGCCACACTTCGCCGAAGCCGCCCTCACCCAACGGCGTAACAAGGGTGAACCGTTCGTTGACCACCACCCCGGGACGCAGCCGCTCCGTCATGACCGCGCGACCATCGCATACCTCCCGTTGCCCGTGTGCGCGGGCTGCGAGATCATCACCGCCCCCTGAAGGAGACCCTCACCATGGCCACCGACTCTTCCAACCCCGGCAACCCCTCCGCCCCGAAGCCCGCGACGCTAATCCATCACGGTGAGCACGACACTGACGTGCTCAAGCTCCAGCAACAGCTTCATCGCCTCGGCTACCCGGTCGCGACGGATGGCGTATTCGGCCCGCAGACCGAGGCCGCGCTGCGCGACGCCCAAGCCCACGCGGGCGTCACGCCCAACGGCATCGCCGGACCTCAGAGCACGCTCGCGCTCGCCAACCTCGAATCGCACGGCTACCACGCCGACCCACAAGCGCTGCACGGTGCTCACTCACCGGGTCACGGGCACCACGAGCCGCTCGCGACCGAGCACCTCCACGCTCAGGAGATGGCCAACCTCGCGCAGGATCATCATGGTCACCCCGACCACGGGCACTACGGTCCCGACGCGGATCTCGGGACGCTGCCGTTTCCCGAGGAGCACCACGAGGACCCGGACGCCGCGCACCTCGGGCACTACGAGGATCCGTACAAGCCCGAGGAGGACCACGACATCCACGACCCCAACGCCCACGAAGACCCGCACTCGTCCCACCACGAGCCCGAGCCCAGGGACGACGAAGGCTACTGACTGTCCTCGCTCATCCGCCGGGTGAGCTCTTCTCGCAGCACGCGCCGCCGCAGCTCCAGCTCCACCAGCACCGACGAAATCACCCGGGACGCCCCTTCGAGCACTTGCACCCGCCCGCTGAGCCGCTGCTTCCGGGCCTGCAGCTCGGCCCGTTGCTGCGGGAGCAGCGATGAGCGCTGTTCGAGCTCGCGGTCGACCAGCGCCGAGAGGCGCTGGAAGATCAGCTGCTGCACCGCGGCGTTGTAGTCACGGACGAAGGCTTCGACGTCCATCCGGTGGCGTTCCATCCGCTTTCGGAAGTCGTCCACCAGCTTGCGCTTGAGCGTCTCGGCGGCCTTCTCGACGCGCTCCTGCTCGACGATGAGGCGCACCGCGCGCTGCTTCTTCATCCCGATGATCACCGCGGGCACCGCGACCACGACACCAACGAGCGTCTTCGCGATGATCGGGACGCCCGGTACCAGCATCACGAGGGGCGAGAGGATGGCCGGAGCGTACCGCTGCATCGCGCCGAGCCCGCCGCCCTGAGCCGCGCCCGAGGCCGCGCGGTCGATCTCGTGCGCGAGGATGACCTCTTCAGGGGCCTTCACGTCGACCTCGTCCCGTCGCTCGGTGCCCGAGAGCCCGCTGTCACGGTAGTGCAGGGGCTTCGGGTACGGCGCTGCGACCACGACCGGGTTGGGTAGATCGTCGATCGGAACGTGCGGAAGATCGAGGGAGAAGCTGGCGTCGAGCGGCTTCACCACGGGCGCCACGTGTTCGTCGATGAAGCGGGTCCATCGGTCGACAAGCAGGTCGCTGAGGTGCCGACGGAGAACGCCGTGCACCTCCACCAGCCAGGCGGCGTAGGCGGTCCAGAACTCGTCGCTCGGACGAACAGTGATGCGGTCGGGACCGGTCGTTGCGGTGTGCTTGAGCTTCTCCGCCTGGCCTTCCTGTTTCAGGCGAAGGTTGGCGAGATTCTTGTCGACGCGCTCGCGCCACGCCTGCTTCTCGAGTCCAAAGCGCGCGCCCTTGAGGGCGTTGAGCTCGGCGCGCACCTGCGCCTCGGTCTTGTTGAGCTCCACCTGGAACTGCTGAGGATTCAGGTCGGTGAGCTTCTCGACGTGGTCTTCCTTGAGCCCATCAAGGCGGTCCGAGAGCTCCTTGAGGAGTCGCTCGGCGGAGTCGAGCCACGCGACCGACACCGCTGGGTCGTTGGTGGGGCGGAGCGAGGCGAAGAAGTCTTCCACGCGCGACATCAACGCGAGGTCGAGCTCGATGTCCGAGTGCTTCAGGCGGATGAGCGTCTTGTCGACCTCCTCCAATGAGCGAAACCGCGGCGACCAATCTGCACTGGGTGCCGACTTCGCCGCGGGAGGAGCCGCGGTGGCCGGGGCAACGGCGGGCTTGTTCTTCGAGGGAGCGTCACTCATGACTACGCACCGATCGCATCTCCGACGGATGCCGTCCAGCGGCCCGGCGCCGTCGCTACGGGTCGCGCGGCAGCGGGTCGCTCGACAGCTCGACGCTCGGCTCGCGCACCTCGATGGCGGGCCCCCCCTCCATCGGTTCGTCGGTGGCGAGCGGCGGCTGCGAGGCAGGCGCCGGCGGGAGCATCGACGGGCGCTCGGTGGCGCGTCCCGCGTCGAGCAGGGCGTCGCGCACGGGGATGCGGTACTGCTGGGTGACGCCGACGAGCAGGTCGAGGGCCACCTCCACCTCGCCGCGCTGCATCGACTCGGTGGGGAGCTCGGCGCGCAGGGTGAGGTCGCCGTCGTCGTCGAGGGCGAACTTCACCAGCGTGAGGTTGTAGTTCACCGCGAGGATGCGCCCGAGGAAGCGCGGCGGAAACCTCCCCGACCCCCAGGGCTTCAGCTCCGCCGGGTCGAGGAAGGGGAGGACGGCGAGGTAGATCCAGGGCCCGGCGTGGCGCACCACGAGGCGTATCTCTCCGGCTTCGCTCTCCAGGGTGCAGCGCAGGGTGTGCTCATCGAGCTGCCGCGGAGACCAAGCCCGCTCTTCCAGGATCGCCTTGACGTCTTGCACCCCGAGAGCAGCCATCTCAGCCGCCATGGAACGGGACCGACCCTCTCCCCGTCAAGCGATTCGATGGGCTGTCACGCATCGAGCGGGTCCGGGTGCTCCGCCGCGAGCTTCTCGACCTCCGCGCGAAGCTTCGGGTGCGCCATCAGCTTGCGCACCAGCAGCATGAACTTCGGGTCCGCCAGCAGCTGCATCGGCGACGCGCCCTTCACCGGCCTGGGCGGCGGGTTGGCGCGCAGCCGCTCCATCGCCTCGCAGTGGGCCTTCGTCGGGAAGGACTCCACCGCCTCCCAGGCTCGCACCTCGGCCACGTCGAGCTTCAGGGCCTCGGCCAGGGCGCGCTGGGTGATGCCGAGCTCCTTCCGGAGCGCCTTGATGTCGTCCGCCGTCATGCGTGGGGTAGCATAGGCCCTGATGGAGCTTCGCACGCAACTCGCGATCGTCGCCGCCGTGGCCGTCGCCTGGTCCGCCGGGCGCTTCGTGCGGGTGCGGTCGGTGCTCGACCCGTCGCGCGAGACCGAGCGCCTCTCGCTCGCCGCCCTCGAGGCCCGCGTCGCCCGCACGCCCTCCGACGCCGTCGCCACGCGGGTGCTCCTGCGCCGCTACTTCGACCAGGGGATGCCGCGCCTCGTCGTCGACAGCGCGAGCCGCGCCCCCGCCGCCGTGCAGCGCGACGGCGCCGTCTGCCTGATGGTGGCGCGCGCCAACGAGTCGCTCGGCGACGTGCGCACCGCGCAGGCCGTGGTCAACGGTGCCCTCTCCCGCTGCTCGGTGCTGCCCGAGTCGCTGGCCGACGGCGCCGGCTGCGACGTGCGCACCCTCACCGAGCTCTCCATGCAGATCGTCGCCCTCGACCGCATGGTCGAGTGGAACATCACCCCGCAGAGCGACCCCGCCCGCGCCTCGCTGGCGCACGAGCTCTCCACTCGACCCGTGCGCATCAGCGCCCGCTCGCTGCCTCGCTAGACCCCGCGCGGCACCTTCGCCAGGTCGAGCTGCATCATCGCGGCGCGCAGCACCGACGAGCGGCTGGCCTTGGTGTGCCCCTTGCGCTTCAGGTCGCGCACGGCGGCGTCGAGCCGGTCGAGGTCCTCGGTGTAGAGCGAGATGCAGATGACCTTGTAGTGCTCGGGCCGGGCCTTCGCCTCGGGCACCGCGCGTCGCGGCCCCGGCCGGTCGGGCTCCTCCACGAAGGCGGGCGCGAAGAAGCGCTCGCGCAGCACCGTGTCGATGTCATCACCGAGCACGTCCTGGATCCCCTGCGAGGGGTCCTTCAACGTCGTCCGAGCCATCACGCCACCTCCATCGCCAAGGCCGCCGCTGCCGCCGCCGCGCGCTTCGGCGCGACGACCTCCCCGCTCACCGGGGCCACCGACTTCTGGTCGCGCTGCACGGCCTGCAGCACGCGCTCCACGACCGTCCGGTAGTCCTCCGCGCCGTGCGAGTCCGGCGCGTACTCGAAGATGGTCTGCTTGGCCGCTGGGGCCTCGCGCAGCTTCATGTTGGCGCGCACCGGCGGGAAGCAGAGGTCCTCGAACTTCTTCTGCAGGGTGTCGGTGACCTCGCGCCCCAGCTTGTGCCGCGCGTCGTAGAAGGTCGGGATCACCCCGAGGATGTACACCGGGTGCTTCAGCTGCTCGTGCACGTGGCCGAGCGTGCGCACGCACTGCTTCACCCCGACCAGCGCGAGGTAGTCGCAGCTCACCGGGATCAGCACCGAGTCCGCGTAGCAGAGCGCGTTCTGGTTGAGCAGCGAGAGCGACGGCGAGCAGTCGAGCACCACCACGTCGTAGGCGTCGCTGCCGAGCATCCGCTCGCGCAGCACCCGGTCGCGCGCGGGCCGCGAGGCCAGGTAGACCTCCGCCGCGGCGAGGGTCTCGTTGGAGGTGATCACGTCGAGGTTGGAGCGCACCGGGACCGCCACGTCGCGGGGGTCGGCCCCGAGCACCAGCACATGGTAGAGCGTGGTCTCTCCGCGCACGCCGAGCGACACGCCCACGTTGCCCTGCGGGTCGACGTCCACCAGCAGCACGCGCAGGCCCTTCTCCGCGAGGCCCGCCGCGACGTTGATCGCCGTGGTGGTCTTGCCGGTGCCGCCCTTGTGGTTGAAGACCGCGATGCGCCGCGTGGCGCGGGGCGGAGGGGGCGCGGCGATGAGCGCGTCGCGGCACCCCTGCGTGCACATGAAGCGGGTGCCGTGGTCGTCCACCAGCACCTGCCAGGCGAACTCCAGCTTGAAGGCCTTGGCGCAGTGCGAGCAGCTCGCCGCCCCGCGGTCGACCCCGAGGTGCTTCTGCTGGCACCGCTGCGAGCAGAAGTGCCTCGCGCCCGCGCCCTCCTCCACCACCTGGTAGCGGAACTTCATCTCGAAGTTCTTGCCGCACACCGAACACGTCTTCGCCGTCGCCATCGTCGCCTCCCGATCACAGCGCGGGAGGCTCAGCATCGGAGACCCCGTCCGGGTCCGAAGCACCTCCGCAACTGGTTATGGAAGCGCCGTTAGCCTGTCGGAGAATCGCGCCGCAAATTTCCTGCGCGCTTCATCGGCGAGAGGGGGAAGGGACTGAGTTCAGCGGACGACCGGCGTGGCGCCGGTGAAGTCGACCACGCCGTCGTGGCGGTCGGGGATGCCCACCAGGCCGACGCGTCCGCGGGCGATCTCCGAGGCGCCGCGCGAGTCGTTGACGGTGATCGCGACCTCGTAGTTCTCCATGGGCTGGAACTCGTCCGGCGACCGGTGGAGCACCGTCTGGTGGAAGAACACCTGCTCGTTGGGGTTGGTCAGCGCGATGGCCTGGTTGGTGATGTACCGCCGCGTGCGCCCCTCGACCTTGTAGAAGACCAGGGTGACCTCGGCGGCGCGCGGGGGCCTCGCGAGGAAGGCCATGAACTGCACCCTCCACACGTGGGACTGCACGTCCTCGGCGTAGGTGCGGGCCAGGTTGGAGCTGGCCCACGCCCGGATGTTGCCGACGAAATCCCTCGGAGGGCGGCGGTTGGTGAAGACGATGGAGCCGGTGGTCTGCGCCGGGAGGGCGGCCGTGGTGGTGAGCGCCGCGGCGCCCAGGAACATTCCCAGGAGGTTTCGTCGGTTCATGGCGGAGGGTCGGCAGTCTACCCGGCGACTCCTCGAACGCCAGACCCACCTCTCCCTCCATCGCTGCCCGAAATTTCCCTTCCCCCCTCCGGGTGTGGCAGCGCAGCGGATTCGATGCAGCCCTCGCCGATGCCCTCCGCCCGCGCGCTCGTCGAGCGGGCGATCACCCTGGCCCAGGAGACCCGCGTCGCGCCGACGACCCTGCACCTGATGGCCGCCGCCATCGACAGCTCGGCCGACCTCGCCCGACTGCTCCGATCGTTCGGGCTTCGCACCGTCGACCTGCGGCAGGCCATCGCTCGCCACCAGGAGCCCGACGGCACGCTCGCCCGCGCGCAGTCGCAGTCGCGCCAGCTCGCCACGGCGCAGGGGCTCCCCGAGCCCGGAGCGCGCCACCTCCTGGCCGCCGCGGTGGTGGTCCCCGACAGCGTCGCGGGGGCCGTCCTGCGCGCCCTCGGCCAGGACCTCACCAAGGTCGCCCGCACCCTCGTGGGCCCTGTTGCGCCCGTGCGCGTCGAGGCCCAGCGCTCGGCCGAGCTCGCCGCCGCCTCGGCCTCCATCGCCGCCTCGCAGGGGGCGCCCCGCAGCCCCACCTCCGCCAGCGCGATGGTCTCCCGCTCGCGCCTCTCGCCCCTCGACGCGCGCCGGGTGCAGCCCCTTCCCCCGCCGCTTCCGAAGACCCCCACGTCGCGGCCGAAGCCCCTGCGAGCGAAGCCCGTCGAGGCCCCCGACGAGGTGACCGCCGCGCGCCGAAAGAGCCCCCTCCTCGACCGCTGGCTGGTCCCGACCTCCGGGCTCGAGGTGGTCGGCCGCGACGACGAGCTCGCCCGCCTGCGCGACGCCACCGAGCGCCGCGAGTCCCGAGGATCGCTCCTGGTGGGCGCCCCCGGCGTGGGCAAGGGCGCCGTGCTCACGGCCCTCGCGAGGGAGACCGGAGGGGCGGTGCTGCGGCTTCGGCACGCCGACGTGATGGCCGCGATGCGCGGCGACGAGGCGGAGGCCGCGAGGGCGGTGCTCGCATGGGCCGCGCGCGGTCACGCGGTGGTGGCGCTCGACCCCATCGCCGCGTGGACCTCCCCCCGCGAGACCCCGGATGATGTGCTCGCGCCGATGCGCGCGTGGATGCAGTCGGGCCGCGTCGCGTGGGTGGGCGTCGCCACCCCGGAGGAGGCCCGGCGCCTCGCCGAGAGCGACCCGTGGATCGAGCGTGGAGCGCAGCGCATCGACCTCGACGAGCTGCCCTCCGCGAGGGTGATGGAGGTGGTGGCGGCGCGCGCGCGGCCGCTCTCGTCGATGCACGGCGTGGCCTTGAGCGACGAGCTCGCGCGGCGCGCCGTGGCCCTCTGCGACCGCTTCGTGGGAGGCCGGGCGCAGCCCGAGCGCACGCTCACGGTGCTCGACCTCGGGCTCGCGAGGGCCCGACGGGAGGGCGCCTCGGCGCTCGACGAGGACACCCTCTGCGAGGTGGTCGCCGGGGTCGCCGGGCTCCCCAAGGAGCGCGTCGCGAGCAGCGACCACGCGAGGCTGCTGGCGCTGGAGGAGCACCTCGCCGCGAGGGTGGTGGGTCACCGCGCGGCGCTCGCCCGGGTCTCGGACGTGGTGCGCCGCAACGCGGTGGGCTTCCGCGGCGGCCGCCCGCTGGGGACCTTCCTCCTGCTCGGTCCGACGGGCGTCGGGAAGACCGAGACCGCCAAGGCGCTGGCCGAGGCGCTCTTCCCCGGCGACGGCGGCATGACCCGCTTCGACATGGCCGAGTACACCGAGGCTCACGCGGTGGCCCGGCTGGTGGGCGCTCCGCCCGGATACGTGGGCTACGGCGAGGGCGGCCAGCTCACCGAGGCGGTGAAGCGGAGGCCGTGGCAGCTGATCCTGCTCGACGAGATCGAGAAGGCGCACCGCGACGTGCTCCAGGCGCTGCTCGGGCTGCTGGACGAGGGCCGCATGACGGACGGTCGCGGCCGCACCGCGGACTTCCGCAACACGCTGATCGTGATGACCAGCAACCTCGGCGCGGAGGCCTTCCAGTCGACGATGACCCGCCGGGGCGTCGGCTTCGCGAGCGCCCGATCGCCCGGCGACCCCGGGGCCGACGCGTCGCAGGCGGTGCTCGACGCCGCGCGCGCCTCGCTCCCCCCCGAGCTCTGGAACCGCATCGACGAGCCCCTGGTCTTCGGCGCCCTGTCGCGGGCGGAGGTCGCGGAGGTCGCCCGCCGCCTGCTCGCCGACCGCGCGGGCCGCCTGGAGCGCGAGCAGGGAGTCTCGCTCACCGTCGACCCCTCGGTGGTCGAGCTGCTGCTCGACGGCGGCGGCTACGACGCGCTGCTGGGCGCGCGGCCGATGCGCCGGGCGGTGGCGAGGCTCGTCGAGGCGCCGCTGGCCGAGGCGGTGCTGCGCGGCCGCCTCCCGCGCGGGTCGAGCGCCGTGGTGTGGTCCGTCGACGGAGCGCTCCGCATCGAGGTCGCGGGAGACCCTTGATCGCAGGGGGTGTTGGGGGCATGGTCCCGGCGCCAATGGCTGATACCAACGAGGGGCCGGAGTTCGAGCTCCCGCGTCGCTTCGGACGCTACGTGCTCTTCGATCACATCGGTCGCGGCGGCATGGCGGAGATCTACCTCGCGCGAGGCACCACCCAGATGGGCGCCTCGCGGCTCGCGGTGGTGAAGGTGGTGCTCAACCGCTTCTCCGAAGACCCGTCCTTCGCGGCGATGCTCATCAGCGAGGCGAAGCTCGCGGCGCGGCTGTCCCACCGCAACATCGTGCAGACCTTCGACCTCGGCCGCGAGGAGGGCCGGCTCTTCATCGCGATGCAGTACGTCGAGGGCTTCGACGTCACGCAGCTGCTGCGCAAGCTGTCGCAGAAGAAGATCGGGCTCCCCGCGGAGTTCGGCTTCTATATCGTTCTGGAGATGCTGCAGGCGCTCGACTACGCGCACCGCTGCACCGACGACGACGGCAACGCGCTCGGCATCGTGCACCGCGACGTGTCGCCGTCCAACGTGCTCGTGTCGCTCGAAGGGGAGGTGAAGCTCTGCGATTTCGGCATCGCCCGCGCGGTGACCGACATCGCCGAGCTCCCCGAGGGGGCGCTCGAGGGCAAGGCCGCGTACATGTCCCCGGAGCAGGCGAGCGGCGAGCGCATCGACGGCCGCGCCGACATCTTCTCCGCCAGCATCATCCTCTGGGAACTCCTCTGCGGCCGCCGCATGTACAAGGCCCAGCCCGGCCGCGAGGTGATCGACATCGCCCGCGCGGGCGAGGTGCCCCCGCTCGTCGACCGGGGCCTGCCCGAGTACGCGCAGCTCCAGGCCATCGTCTCCAAGGGCCTCGCGCCCCGCCGCGAGGACCGCTACGCCACCGCCGGCGCGATGGCCCGCGACCTCGAGGACTACGTCATCCGCAACCGGCTGCGCGCCTCGCCCATGAAGCTCGGCGGGTTCCTGACGGAGCAGTTCGAGACCGAGCTGGTGAGCGTCCGCCGCGACCTGGAGCAGCGCGCCCTCTCGGTGACCGCCGAGGTCCCGGTGGAGGTCATCCCCGACCTCGGCGGCTACGACGACGACCGGGCCCCGCTGCTCACCGTGCCCCCGTCCGCGGTGCCCGAGGAGATCCCACCCCTCGCGCTGCCGTCGTCGGGTCCCCCGGGGCCGGTCGAGGCGTCCATCCCCAGGGCGGTCGTCCCCGATGCGCCGCGGCCCGCGGGCCCCGCAGCCCCGGCGAAGCGCCCGGTGGCGGTGATCGCGCTCGCCGCCGTGGTGGTCGTGGGCGTGCTCGCCTTCGCGGCCTCGCAGCTCCTGCACTGACCGCCGCCGTGGCCGCCGTCGCTCGCGAACGGATCGATCGCCTCCTCGTCGACCGGGGCCTCGCCGAGAGCCGAGAGCGCGCCCAGGCGCTGCTGATCGCCGGGCGGGTCTTCGTCGCGGGCCAGCGCGTCGACAAGCCGGGCCACCGCCTCGCGGTCGACACGCCGCTGGAGGTGCGCGGCGACCCGTGCCCCTACGTGTCCCGCGGCGGGCTGAAGCTCGCCGGGGTGCTCGACCCGCTCGGCGTCGACCCGAGCGGTCGCACCTGCCTCGACGTGGGGGCGAGCACCGGGGGCTTCACCGACGTGCTGCTCCAGCGCGGCGCGGCGAAGGTGTGGGCGGTGGACGTGGGTCACGGACAGCTGCACGAGCGCATCCGCCGCGACCCGAGAGTTGTGGTGCGCGAGGGCGTCAACGCGCGCCTCGGGCTGCGCGAGGTGGTGACGGACCCGGTGTCGCTGGTGGTGATGGACGTGTCGTTCATCTCGCTGACCAAGGTGCTGCCCGCCGTGGCGGAGGTGCTCGCCGGGTCGGAGGGCGCGTCCATCGTCGCGATGGTGAAGCCGCAGTTCGAGCTGGAGCCCAGGCTGGTCCCCGGGGGCGTGGTGCGCGACGACGCGCTGCGGGCGAGGGCGGTCGCGCAGGTGGTGGCCGCCGCCGAGGCGCTGGGCTTCACCTGCGTGGGTAGAGAGGACTCGCCGGTGCATGGGCCCGCGGGCAACCGCGAGGTCTTCGTGCACCTGCGACGCCACGTCTACGCCCAGGAAGACATCTTGTAGAGTTTGGGGAAGTCGTTCGCGATCGCGTTACGGAACGTCATGGGTTCGTCGTTGAATACGCTGCTCTTGCTCACCTTCGTGATCTTGATCTTGGCGGACGTGCCGATCGCTTCGGGCATCTGCTCTTCATAGCTGGCCGCGAAAGCCCAGTATTCCGTCGCCGAGTTGGTGGGAACGAAGATCTTGCCTTGGAGCTGGTAGTTGCCACTCGCAGGAATCTCGACATGCACTTCGTAGACAAAGCCCGGATCGAGTTGACGATCGTTCTTCCCCTCGGGGGTCTTCTTCGCGGCAGGATCGTTGGTCATCTTCCCTCATTCGTTCGCTCCAGACTGAAGGTTGGTCTGCTTGCGCGAACCCCCCGAGGCAATCCCCCGCTGTCGCTACTGTCAATCGCTCATTTCGGCTCTGCTGAATTCGACCTCGCAGCCGACTCCCGCGAGAGCCTCTGCCACGGAGATCACCTCCATCCGCAGCGGCCAGAACTCGCGCGGAACCGTCGCAGCCAGCGCCTCCGCGGCCACCCTCCACTCATCGCGAGCCTCCGGGAAGAGCTCTCCCAGCAGACCCAGCGCCTGTAGTCCGATGCGTGGGAGGTGGCACGCCCCTGCGCTTGCAGCGAGCGCCTTCACCTCGTCCTTCGCCGCCTCGTCTCCACACGCCAGCGCGAGGCACCGCGCCAGCATCGCGCCCCAGGTCCACGCTGTTGGCGTCCAGATCCTGTGCACTCGCATCGCCAGTGCCCGACCCTCCGACCAACGCCCGACGCGCCACGCCACTGCGGCTTCCGTCAGACACACCAGGGCCTCGGCATCGAGCACACCCAGCGCCGCGACCGCGTCTACCAGTTCGTGATCAGGCGCCGACGCCGCGCCGGTCCGGTACGCCATCGAGCGCAGGATCCACTCCGCCCGCGCAGCGTGGTACGGGTGCCGACAGCCCTCGGCGAGCGCCAGCCCCGACCGCGCCCACACCTCCGCCTCGCCGTGGCGAAACCCCTCCATCCACGCCGACGCTGCGGCAATGGTGGCCTCGATGCGGGTCGTCACCCAGGCCTCCTGTCGGGCCGCCTCGACGTGCAGCGCCGCGGCGTCGTCGAAGCGACCCTGCCGGTAGCGCAGCCGCCCCATCCATCCCGCCAGGGCGGCCCGCGCCTGTGAGTCGCCGCACTCCTCGGCCCAGCGGGCTACGTTCGCCAACACGGTCTCCTCGCGCTCCCGGGAACACCGTCGCGCAGCCGCCACCCGCACCCCGTGCCGCCGCCGCTCCAGCGGGAGCTCGGCGAAGGGAGCGATCGCCTCTGCCACCTCGAGAGCGCGCTCGCCGCCAGCGCTCCTAGCCAACGCCGCCCGGACGAGGTCCGCCAGGTGCTCTGTCGCTTCGGTGCCCGACGACACCCGACAGAGCTCGTAGAGCACCCGGTCGAGCGCTCGCGGAGTGCCATCCAACAGGGCGATCTCGACCCACGCTCCGAGGATCTGCAGCTCGGACGCCGGGTCGTGCCGGCCGGCGTCCGAGCACCATTGACGCACCGCCAGCAGCGCGTCCGCGAGCGCTGCGACCGCATGACCCAGGTGTCCCGCTTCGGCCCGCGTTCGGGCGAGCGTCGCCGCCTCGTCGGCGATCACCATCGCGCTCTCCTCCGCGGCGTCGGCTCCAGCCAGGATGTGGAGCAGCCGACCTTCAGCGCCGCGCGGCAGCGCTCTCGCTATCGCGCGGTGGGCACGCTGTCGGCGCTCCCACGGCCACGCGGGCTCGGCGAGCGAGATTGTGCAGGGCTCGAGCCGCCCGTCTGGCAGACGCCGCGCTGCGCCGCACGCCACGAGCTCCTCTGCCTCGGCCTCGATGCGCCACGCGGGCTGGGCCATCGCTGCCGCGATCACATCGCCGCGCGTGTGAGGCCAGGCGAGGGCCAGCCAGGAGAGGAGATCGTCGAGGTGGGGTGCCAGCGTCGGTCGGGTCGCCGCGAAGGCACGGTCGACCGGTGGCGCCACGCGGAGGCTCGCGTCGAACTGGTCGAGGGCATCCCGCTCCACGATCAGGAGCCTCTCATCCCAGCGGGCGATTCCGGCGCGCACCCACGCGCTCACTTCCTCCTCGACGCGGGCCGCGACCCCGCCGGTGCGCGCCCACAGCAGCCGTGCGCCGTCCGCAGGCAGATGGAAGAGCCGCTCTGGACCGGCGAACAACGCTCGCAGCGCGCTCTCCTCCAGAGGCTCCAACGCCACCGCACCCTCCACGCCCCCGGCTCGCGGCAGCGCACGAACCACGGCCCCTGCCTCGCGGCACCGCGCCACCGCCGACCGCGACCACGGATCGAGCCGGTCGGCGTCATCGGCGAACAGCACGAGGCCGCCCGTGATCGCCCCCCGCACCGCGGCTTCGACTGCGAGCACGACCTCATCGAGTCCTCGCGAAGCGTGCTCGTCTAGGGTGCCGACGAGGGGTTCCAGGCTCGCGAAGGGCGCCCGTGCGGGCAACGCCCAGACCAGGCGACGCCCCTCTCGCGAGAGCGTGTCAGCGGCGTCGCGGAGGCACCGCGAGCGCCCCGTGCCGGTGTCACCGACGACATCGATCGGGCGCCCGGCCAGGACGGCTTCGACGACGGCCCTTACCGGCGCGTCACCTCCGAGTCGGGGGAGACGCGGAGCGCCGGATACGCCGAGGGCCTCCCCGCGGAGCATACCCAGCACCTCCACGGCGGAGCGGGGACGCTCGGTGGCGGACTGCGCCAGGAGGAGGTCTACGACGTCGGCGACGGCAGAGGGGACCTCGGGCGCCAGGTCGCGCAGCCCGAAGGCGCGGCGGGTCATGCGAGCGTAGAGGATCGACGGGACACTGTTACCCTCGTGGGGCAGCCGTCCGGTGAGCGCCTCGAACAGCATCACGCCGAGCGAGTAGAGGTCCGTCCGCGGGCTCACGGCCTCGCCAACGATCTGTTCAGGCGCGAGGTACGCTGGGGTTCCGAGCATCTGACCCGCTCCGGTGAGGTCGGTGCCGAGCGAGGCCCACGAGACGCCGAAGTCCAGCACCGTGGGCCGACCGCTGGCGTCGACGAGAACGTTCGCGGGCTTCAGGTCACGGTGGATCACACCTGCCGCGTGCACGCGCGCCAGGGTCTCCAACAGCGCCGTCGTTACGGTGACGAGCGTCGGCCATGCGCGTCCCAAGGCTCCAGGAAATGGCGTGCCGAGTACCCGCTCCATGACCAGGAACTCACCGCTGGAGTCGGTCCCCTCGTCGAGCAGCCGAACGACGCCGGGGAGCCGGAGGCGTCGCAGCACCGCGACCTCACGGCGCACCCGGGCTTGCCGTGTAGCGGTCGCTGGACCGAGCAACTTCACCGCGACGGTGTCGCCCGTCAGCGCATCCGTGGCCTCCCATACCTCCGCATGACTGCCCGCGCCGAGCCAGCGCACCAGCGAGTAGCGCCCGGCCACGACTCGCCCGTTGGTTGCTCGCGCCGCACCGACGCTTACAGCTTCGACGCCGCGGGGCATCGTCGGAAGCAGCGGGTCCAGCCCGGTCTCATTGGTCCCCCGCACCATTGGGTGGGCACGCTAGGGATGAACCTCGGAGTCCGTCAACCCGTCACGGACGCCCGCGCTCTCGCGTCCACGCGTGACTCGCCGCGGTGCTCGGGTAGAGTCCGCCGCGTGCAGGCCATGATCGATCGGGTGCGCGCCTCGCTGGCGCTGCGGGCGGTCCCCGCGCTGGAGTTCGTCGACGCTCGCGCCGCGGGTCGGCTCGACGTGGAGCGCGAGTTCTTCGCGGGCCTCCAGATGCGCAACGGGGTGTTCAAGACCACGCACCACCGCCGACTGGACGACGCCAACGCGCTGCTGGTGCCCGCGGTGAAGGCCCTCGGCCGGGCTTCGGTGCGGGTGCTCGACGTCGGCTGCTCCTCGGGCGTCTCGACCGTCGAGCTCCACGACGCGCTCACCGCCGCCGGGCTCCGCTGCGACACGGTCGGCACCGACGTGATGACCGCCGCGCGCCACGTCGCCCGCGAGGACGGCTGCGGCGTGCTCTTCGACGACGACGAGGAGCCGATCCAGGTCGAGGTCGGGCGATGGGCGATGTCCTGGCGATGGCCGCCGCGCAAGGTCGAGCTCGTGGCGCACCCGGTGAAGGTCGCGCGGGCGCAGCTCATCCTGCGGTCGCAGCTCGACCACTTCCGCGCGGCCCTGCACGCCGAGCGCCCTGGCTATCGGGTCACGCGCGTGCCGCTCACCTCCTCGGCGGTGGCCTCCGCCCGGGGCGTGAGCGTCGTCGAGGAGGACCTGCTGCGCCCCACGGTGCCCGGGGCCTTCGACGTCATCCGCGTGGCCAACGTGTTCAACCTCGGCTACTTCGGCGAGGCCCGGCTGCGGGAGATGGTCGCGGTCACCGTCGGCCGCCTCGCCGAAGGGGGGCTGCTGATGGTCACGCAGACGCGCGCGGGCACCAACCACGCGACGCTCTTCCGCAAGCACGACGGCGCGATGGAGCAGGTGGGGGCGATCCACGGCGGCAGCGACGTCGCCGCGCTGGTCGCCCCTCCGATGGGGTGACCTCAGCCGCTGATGCGGCCGCTGCGGAAGACGTGCTCGAGGAGCTGGTCGACCTCGACGAGCGCCCGGCGAGCGGGGTCCGTCGCGAGCGACTGGAGCGCGGCCTTGATCTCGCCGAGGGCGCGCAGGTGGGCGAAGAGCTGGAGGTCGCTGACGGGGGTCGGCGCCGTGAGCGTGGCCTTGATGCGCTGCACCTCCGTGAGCAGGGCGTCGAGGCCGACCTCCATGCCGCCCGCGCGTCGCGCCTCGGGGTGCGAGCGGAAGTAGCCGTCGAGCACCGGCGACACGATGGCGTCGAGGATCTCGCTCTGCTCCAGGGTGTTCCAGACGTGCTTGAGGATGAAGAGGTCGCTCACGTCGGCGGCGGGGCGGCCGTCGAAGTAGGCGCTCGCGGCCATGAGCTTGATGAGCTTCACCACGCGGCGGTCGCTCAGCGACACGCCCTCCGCCCTGATCTGGAACACCAGGCTCTTGTAGGTCGCGAGCAGCTCGTCGGAGAGCTGCATGCGGCGGGCGACCTCGCCGCGCGTCGCGACGAGGTCCTTGGTGGTGAGGAAGATCTGCGGCGGCTCGGCGACCCCGAGCTTCTCCAGCTCCAGGGTGACGCCGCGGCCGATGAGCTCCTGGAAGTGGTACGCGTCGAGGTGCTCGCTGCGCACTCGAAGCAGGAAGCGGTCGAAGATCGCCTGGAGGCTCTCGTCCGCGGGCACCTCGTTGGAGGCGCCGAAGACCGAGAGCAGCGGCACGTTGACCACCGTCGAGCCGTTGTTGAACTTGCGCTCGTTGAGCAGCGTGAGCAGCGCGTTGAGGATGGCGCTGTTGGACTTGAAGATCTCGTCGAGGAAGACGATCTCCGCCTCGGGCATCATGCCCTCGGTGCGCCGGCGGTAGGTGCCCTGGCGGAAGGCGGGGATGTCCACCGGGCCGAAGAGCTCGTTGGGCTCGGTGAAGCGGGTGAGCAGGTACTCGAAGTACCGGCTGTCGATGGCCCGAGCGAAGGTGCGCACGAGGGCGCTCTTGGCGGTTCCCGGCGGGCCCACGAGCGCGATGTGCTCGCCCGCGAGCACCGAGAGCACCATCAGGCGGATCGTCTCCTGCCGGCCGAGAAACTGCTGTTCGAGCGAGCGCGCGAGCGCCCGGAGTCGCTGGATGACGGGGGTGTTCACGAGACGGCTGCCTCCATGAGGCCGGCGCCCTGGAGGAGCGGCGCCGACGGGGGATCCTTGATCGCGGAGCGGACGGGTTCGGCCGGCAGGATGCGGCGCAGGGTCTCCACCGGGAGGCCGAGCCACGGGGCGGCGCGCTCGGGTCCCATGCGGAGGTAGGCGTCCATGGCGAGGGGCTGCGAGACCGAGGTCGCCGCGCCCGGGTGGGTGCTGCTGGCGGAGGTCACCGGCGAGCCCGCCCCGCGGTGCCCGAGGGCGTCGAGGGCGAGCATCTCCAGGTGGAAGCGCAGCAGGTCTTCGGCGACCGCGCGGGGCGCCCCCATGCGCATGGCGGCGAGGGTGGCCTGCTCCAGCGCGCGCACCGTGGCGGTGCCCCGGGCGAGCACCGCGCGGTGGGCGGCGCCGCGGAGGCAGCCGTCAGCGATGGCGTTGATGGACGACGGCGTCCAGCGGAAGGACCACGGCGCCGGGCGGTCGGCGAGGAGGATGTCCGTGAGCGGCGAGGCGGCGAGCGCAGCGCGGGTGACGTCCGTGAGGTCGGGCAGGTCGTCGCTGGGGCTGCCCTTGGGTTCGAGCGCCGAGAGCAGCGAGAAGAGGTCCACGCGGCGGCGGGTCTCGCGCACGCGGCGCACCGTCGGCAGCGCCACCAGGGCCTTCGGCGGCGCGACCCCGACGAAGTCCGCGTAGCCCGCCCAGAACTCCACGTGCGTGTCGACGCGCCCGAGCTCGCCGATGCGGCCGAGCACCGCGTGGCGCAGGGCGACCTCGAAGCGCGACACCGGCGCCTTGACCCACTCGAGCAGCGCGACGCACCAGTGCCGCGCGACCTTGCGCAGGCCGCTGCGCGAGTGGGCCTCCGGGTGGGTCATCGCGAGCAGGTCGTACCAGACCGCCGCGAGGGCGATGGCGTCGAGGGGCAGGCGGTCGAGCGGACCGACGGCCCCGAGGCGCGAGAGGCGGATGCGGGCCGCGTCGCAGACGCGCACGAGGCGGGTGGCGTCGGGGTTGGGGGAGCGCGCCCAGGTGGTGAGCGCGGTCGGGGCGATGAGCCCGTCGACCACCACGCGACCGCCGAGCACCAGCGGCTCGACGAAGGCGCTGACGAACTCGTCGACGGTGGGATCAGCCACGGTGTCCGGGTTCGTCCCCGGCGGAGGGCGCGACGGCGACGCTCGGGTTCTGTTCGGCCATCGTCGGCGACGGGGCGCGCGGCGACGGGAGCTCGGTGCGGGCGAGGGGAGAGAGCAGCCCCGTGAGGAGCCCCGGCGGCGTGGGCCAGAGGTCCGGCAGCGGGAGCTCGGCGTCGAGCGGCGCCGCGAGCGTCTCCTCCTCGACCACCGGGACGTCCGAGAGGAGCACCCGCGTCGCGGGGACGAAGGCGTTGCGGGAGATGGCCGTGAGGGGCCGCGCGCCGCCGGTGACGAAGATGCGCAGGTCGCTCGAGACGCGCGAGAGCTGCCGAAGGACGTCCGGCGGAATGGGCGGCGAGAGGCCCCACCCGAGGGGGACGTACACGTCGTCGCCGAGCTCTTCGTAGAGGGTCCCGAGGGGGACCGCGTCGGCGGCCTCGGGGCCGTGCACGAAGATCGACGACTCGGTGAAGGCGATGGAGAGCTTGCCCAGCGTGGTGGGCGGAAGGATGCCCAGGATGCGCCCGAGGGTGTCCTGCTCGCCGCTCGGGATCACCGCGGCGGCGACCCGCTTCGGGGCGCTCCCGGTAGGCACGAGCCGCAGCGGGAGGTTGAAGGTCGCCGTCGCGCCGAAGGTCTTCACGCCGTCGACGACGGCGGGCGCGTTGGCGACGAGGCTGGTGACGGCCTGCACGTCGACGAAGGGCGGTCGCTGGGCGAGGGGGATGGCGCCGAGGCCCTCGGCGCGGAAGAGCACCAGCTCGTCGGAGCCGAAGAGGGGCGCGCACGCCGAGAGCGGCACCGGGTGGCGGTAGCCGAACTGCACCGCGCACCGGTCGCCGTCGGGCACGAACAGGATCACCCCGGGCAGCGAGCGCAGCAGCTGGACGAAGCGCGGCGCGGGCGAGGAGAGCTGGAGCAGGAGGCCCTGCTCGACGACGTCGCTCGGCCCGCCGCGCTGCCACTCGACCATGGCCACGCGGGCCGGTGCGTTCCACCGGGCGAGGTAGCCGATGACCGAGTCGCCGAGGCCGGGGCGCAGCAGCGCGAAGAGGGTGCGCGGGGTCTCCCAGCGAGCGCGGTGCAGGGCGGCCGGAGCGAGGCGCAGCAGCAGGTCGCGCAGGGGGAGGACCTTGTCGTGCCGGTAGGGCTGCGCGAAGCGGTCGTGGTAGAGCGCGACGTCGCCGGGCTCGGGGAGCAGCTCGGAGATGTCGTAGCCGAAGGGCGCCTGCGCGTCGCGGTACTTGACGAAGTGTCGACCCGAGCCGGTGAACACCATGGCGCCGACGAGGCGGGCGATGGCGGCCAGACGGTCCATGCGGTGCGAGGTGCCGGACTGCACCTCCACGAGGAGCTCGCGGGTGCGCAGCGGAGACACCACCTGCACGATGCGCAGCGCGTCGAGGAGCTCGTCGAGCGCGCCGTCCTCGCCGAGCGATCGGAGCAGCGCGACGAGGCGCTCCATCGAGGGCACGAGGACCACCCCGAGGGGGCCGAGCGCCACGCCGCGCACGTCGGGGCTGAGCCCAGGGGCGCGAAACCGGCTCTGGTGCTGCGCGACCCGTTCGATCACAGGGCGGGACCGTACTTCGTATCCGTCGCGTCTTTCAATCGCGACGAGCGCACGCGGGTGATTGACGCACCGCCGCTCTCCGCGCAACGTCTGCGCCCCATGCGATGGTCGCCCCGCCGTTCGATCGGCGTCTCCCTCTCGATGCTGGCGTTCACCGCCGCGCTCGCCGCGCAGACCCCGCCCCGCCCCACGCCGCGCGAGGCCATGGACCGCGCGCTGACGCCCCTGCGCGAGGCGACCGAGGCGCTCTCGCTCACCGACGACGAGCGCACCCGTCTGCGGGACGTGAGCGACCGAGGCGAGGCGTGGGCCGCCGAGCTGGTGGAGGCGGAGCACCACCGCGACCTGCAGACCGTACAGGCGCGGGGCCGGCGCATCGCGTGGCTCGCGAGGGTGATGCGGGCGAGGGTCGAGGCGATGCGGGCGCAGGAGCGCGCGGCGCAGGCGCTCACCGAGGCGGTCGCGCTACGGATCGCGGTGACCGAGCGGCGCGCGTCGCGCGACCGGGCGAGCGAGGCGCTGGTGGCGGCCGAGCGTCAGGACGCGGTCTCGACGAGAGCGCTCCCGGCTCCGGACGTGGACGCGAGCGTGATGATCGCGCCAGACGCCACGGCCGCGGCGGAGGCGGGGCGATGAGGGCGCGCCGGCTCTACGGGGCGTTGATGGTCGCGGCGCTCGGCTGCAGCGGCGCGTCGGTGCGCCCGGACGAAGACCCGGTGACGAGGGCGCTCGGCGGTCCGGTGGCGCGGGCGCTGGTGACGGGAGCGCCGGAGGCGTGGGCCGAGGTGCTGCGCGAGGCCGACCGAGCGCGCGGGCTCTCGGGGACCGCCCGCGCCGACGCGGAGGTCGAGCTCGCCCTGTCGCTGGAGTGGGCGCAGGCGGTGGCCGAGCGGGGCGCGGCCGATCGCTCGCTCGCGGCGGCGTCGACCCAGCGCGCGGCGCTCACCGACGAGCAGACCCGCCTCGACGCGGAGATCGCGCGGTTGGAGGAGGCGACGACCCGCAGCCTCGCCGCGCACGCCCAGGCGAGGCAGGCGCAGGCGGCCGCCAGGACCCCGACCGCGGTGGAGGCCTCGCGACGCAGCGCCACCGCGGACGACCTCGACCAGCAGACCGAGCTGCTCCTCGCCGCCGCCGAGCTCTTCGGCGCGCGGCCCGAGGCGATCCAGCCGCTGCGCGCTCGCATTGTCCCCGGGCGCGCGGCCACGCCCGATCGACTGACCGCAGCCGCCGCGGTCTACCGCGAGGCCGCGGCCCTGCTCGAGGCGACGCGCGCCTCGGGCGCCGCGGTGTCGACCGCCGACGTCGACGCCCTGCGGCTGCAGGCCTCGCTCACGGAGACCGAAGGGGTCG
Organism: uncultured Myxococcaceae bacterium; assembly: GCA_966211675.1. Lineage (GTDB taxonomy): Bacteria > Myxococcota_A > Polyangia > Polyangiales > SCUS01. The sequence continues at coordinate 11,890 of CBIHPK010000032.1, read as the reverse complement.
ACGCGCACCGCGATGCTCGGGGCGTGGTGGCCGTGCTGCGGGGCCTCTTCGCGGGCCCCCGGCTCGCCCCCACCTCGCGCTCGAGGGTCGAGCTGCTCGGCCGGGTGATCCGCTCGCACGGCACCTTGCCGGTGCGCGTGGAGTGCTTCGTCGGCGGACCGGTCGCGGCGACCGCGGTGGCCACGGCGCGTGCCCAGGCCGCGGCCCTCCGCGCGGCGCTGGTCACGGCGGGCGTCCCGGCCGATCGCCTGCAGGCCGCGGGCTTCCATCGCCTGCCCGGCAGCGCTCGCACCGAAGACCGCGTCGAGGTCGTGCTGCTCAGCCCGCGCGCCGAGTAGAGCGACCCCCGATCGCTCGTCAGGGCGTTGGGTTCTCTCGCAGCCCCTCGACCCGCCAGCCGTCGCGCTCCCACACCAGCAAGAGCACACGGCCGTCCGGGAGGCGCACCCTCGTCGCCCCCGGGACCTCCGGAAACTGCAGCGCGTCGGGATCTTCCAGCGCCGCCGCGAGGTCTCGCAGGTCGCTCTCCATCGCCCCTCGCGCCCTCGCCGACAGCATCGACAGGAGGCCCTGGAGGTCTCCGCGGAGGAGGGTCCGTCGCAGGTGTTCGAGCGCCGCCCTCGCCCCGTCGCGCCCCGGCGTCGTGACCACCGTGGCGTCTCCGAGGCTGGGACCCCCGACTCGCCAGCCGCCTCGCTCCTCGACGGCGAGCACCCGCCGCGCGCCGTGGTGGAGCTCGGCGGTCACCGGGGTCCCCGCGCTCAGCGCCGCGCCGATGGCGTCGCGGAGCTCATCGAGCGAGCGACGGTCCCCGCCGACCCTCGCGCGAAAGGCCTCGAGCGACTCGGACCTCCGGGCGGCCTCGGGCATCAGGTCGTAGAGGTCCCTCGCCGGGTCCGGCGAGCGGGTCGCCGCCGCCACCGCCTGGAGCGTCGCCCTCGCGGAGGAGCGCGAGGTCCCGCACCCGACCATCGAGAGCGCCGAGAACATCAGCAGGGACTTCGCCGAGACGCGCTTCACCGGGAGGAAGGGGCACCCTAAGCCCGCGCCCTCACCCCGCACAATCCCAGGAACGTTCACGCGGGCCTTGTGAAGCATCGTTCACGAGCCGCACCCATGGAGTTGCGGCCAGAAACTGATGGGTGCATGGCATGCTTCTGCCATAGGCTGCGTCCATCACAAGGTCCTGATCGGGAGGCAACACCCCCATGAGCCGACTTCACTTCGCCCCTTCCAAGCTCGTCCTGGCGCTGATCGCGGGCGGCCTCTTCGGTGCCTCCACCGGCTGCTCCGACGACTCGTACTACTGCGACGCCAGCGGCTGCTATTTCTGCGATGGCGTCGGCTGTCGCTCCGTCACGCCCCCCACCCGCACCACCTGCCTCGGCGACTACCAGTGCTCCACGGGCCAGGTCTGCACCAGCCTCGGCTGCGCGACCTCCTGCCTCAACGACGCCGACTGCTCGCAGGGCTGGGTCTGCCGCGGCGCCGCGGGCACCACGCGAGGCGTCTGCATCGCCCCGACGGAGTCGGTCCCCACCCGCAACCCCGGCACCTGCCGCGACAACACCCAGTGCATGGGCGGCGCGGTCTGCCTCGACGGCACCTGCGCTCGGCGCACCTGCGACGGGTCCGCGACGAGCTGCGCGTGCACCTCGGACGCGAGCTGCTCCAACGGCCAGGTCTGCCTCTCCGGCCAGTGCACCGTCCCCTCCAACGCGTGCCGCTTCAACTCGCAGTGCGGCGCCGGTCGCGTCTGCGTGAACCAGGAGTGCCGCGCCTCCTGCAGCGCCTCCAACCCCTGCCCGACGGGCCAGACCTGCGACGCCGCGAGCGGCGTGTGCGCCACCAGCCCGGCGAACCAGTGCGCCCGCGACAGCGAGTGCGGCACCGGCCGCCGCTGCCTCAACGCCACCTGCCTCACCCGCTGCGCCGCGGCCACCGACTGCGCCACGGGCACCTACTGCTCCGACCAGGGCGTGTGCGAGCCGGACACCCGGCGCCGACCCTTCTGCAGCAGCAACGCCGACTGCGCCGCGGGCAGCCAGTGCCTCGACGGCGTGTGCCGCCGCCCCTGCGCCACCGCCGACGAGTGCATCCGCACCGACGTGCAGTACCGCAACTGCGAGCCGATCACGTACCTCCACACGGCGCAGCGGTTCTGCCAGACCAACAACGAGGTGCAGTCCAACTGCGGATCGCAGCGCGACTGCGCCGCGGGCCAGTCCTGCATCGACGGCACCTGCCGCAGCAACTGATTGCGCGCCGGTCGACCCCGTCCGGGGTTGACGCCTCCCCAACACTCCCGTTAGCTTCCGCGCCCCGTTACCCCCTGAATCAACTCTTGAGAGGAGCCCACTCCCCATGGTTTCGCTGACCCAACAGACCAGCCGTATTCGCCGCCGCAAGCAGACCACCAACGGCAAGGTCAACAAGCGCGTCCGCCGCGCCAATGGCACCCCGGTGTTCCCCGTGCACATCGAGGCCGCCGCGCCGGTCGCCGAGGCGAAGTAAGCCCTCCACTCCCCCACGGCCGCGGTCCCGCCTACGCCTCGAGCGCCGGGACCGGGCCCCTGCCTTACCCAGACCTGTATGTCGCCTTCGGGAGGTCCCATCCCCCCGCGACGGTGATCTCCGCCCCGGTGACGTGCGCGGCCTCCTCGGAGAGCAGCCACGCGACCAGCGAGCCTACGTCCTCCGGGCGCCCGGCGACGCCGCCCGGTACCTGCGCGGCCATGCGCTGGAACACCGCCGCGTCCATGCCCCCGGTGTCGATGACGCCCGGGGAGACGCAGTTCACCGTCACCCCGTGACCCGCGCCCTCCGCCGCGAGCGCTCGGGCGAAGCACACCAGAGCGGCCTTCGCGGCGTACCAGGCGGCGATGGTCGGGGGAGGGCGCATCGTCGTGACGCCGGCGTGACCGAAGACCACCACGCGGCCCCAGCCCCGAGCGCGCATCGCCGGGGCGACCATCCCCGCGAGGCACACCACCGCGAAGAGGTTGTCGGCGAAGACGCTCCGCCAGGCCGCGAGATCGGCGGTGCTCTCCCCGGCGCGGAAGAACGGGCCCGCCGCGTGGACGAGCGCGTCCGGGGGCCCGAGGCGGCCAGTGACCGCGTCGACCCAGCGCCTCGCCGCGGCCTCGTCGCTCACATCGCAGAGCGCGACGTCGTGGTCGTCGCCGAGGGCCGCTCGCAGGGAGCGCACGTCGTCCGAGTCCCGACGCGCGGCGACCGCCACGCGCCACCCTCCGCTCGCGAGGACCAGGGCCACCGCGCGGCCGATGCCTCGAGCGCCGCCCGGGATGAGCGCGACGCGCGTCAGGGGATCACCTCGAGGACCAGCGCCTCCGCGGCCTCCGGGCCGAAGCCGAAGGCCGACGCCAGCCACTCGAGGAAGTCCGTCTCGTCCCTCGAGAACTCGCCGTCGCTCGACGCGCAGTACACCGCCAGCTGGAACGCCGCGCGTCGCAGCCCGGGCTCGGTGATCCCCGCGGCGAGCGAGTGGAGGCGGGCGGTGACCGCCTCGTCGGAGTCGTACTCCGCCATCTCCTCCAGCAGCGCCTGCGCGTCGTCCTCGTCGAAGTCGGCGAGCCCCGGGACCTGCCGGATCGTCGACACGATCCCCTCCAGCTCGTGGCGCTCGACGAGGCCGTCGGAGGTCGCGGACCACAGGGCCAGCTCGGCGACGCTCAGGCCCTGCTCGGTGAGGAGGTCCTCCGCGCGGATCTCGTTGAAGGAATGCCGGACGTTGTAGGCCATCGTGTCGACGACCCTCGCACGGGCCGGGGCGACCGCTCAACCGCCCGGTCGCCGCGCGGGCCGTGCTAGCGTCGGCCCCGGCGATGGCAGCCCCGCGGCGACAGCGCTGGCGATGGATGCTCCCGATGGTGGCGGCCCTCGACCTGCTCGGCGTCAGCGCGTCGGCCCAGCCGGTCGACGTCCGCCGTCGACGCGCGATCGCTCAGGCGGCCTTCGACGGCGCCGTGCGCGCGTGGCGCGATGGCGACTACGTCCGAGCGCTCGAGGGCTTTCGCCACGCGCAGGAGCTCTCGCCGCATCCGGCGACGCTCTACAACGTCGCGCGCGCCGAGGAGCGGCTCGGCCACACCGCCGCCGCCATCGAGACCTACGAGGAGTATCTCCGCGCCGCGCCCGACGCCTCCGACGCGGCGGAGGTGCGTCGGACCATCGCGTCCCTGCGCGCCTCGCTGGAGCCCGCCGTGACGCCGCTGCTCCCGCCCGTGGTCGTGACGCCTCCGGTGGTGACGCCTCCCGTGGTGACGCCCCCGGTGGTGCCGCCTCCCGTGGTGCCGCCTCCGGTGACGCCTCCGAGCGCCTATGAGCGGATCGTCGACCGTCGACGCCACCGTCTGGTGTCCTTTCGCCTGGGGTTCATCGGGGGCTTCGCGGCGCCTCGCGACCGGCAGAACCTCGCGGTGGGCTTCGAGGCCACGGTGTTCTTCGGGCGCTCGCTCACCCTCATCGCGCACGGCCTCGCCATCGACACCGACGGCGCCCCGCAGGTCTGGACGGCAGAGCTCGGCTGGACCTTCGTCGGCGACGACTTCGACCTCGCGGTGCTCGCCCACGCCGGAGTGCTCCGCCACTGCGACTCGATCTGCCGGGGGAGGGAGGGCTCCGTCGGGTCGGCGGTGTCCCTCGGCGGCGTCACGCTCAAGGTCGACGTGCTCTTCCACCCGCGCATCTCCGTCGGCCTCTACGGCCGGTTCTCGTGGCAGGAGTTCAACCTCCTCGACGGCGACTCGCTCTTGTCATCGATCGGTCTGTCCGTCAGCCTTCACCTGTGAGTGCGTCCACCACCGTGACGCCGGAGAACGGAGCCCCGCAGCCCGCGGCGGGGCGCGTCGACACCGTGCGCATCGAGCGTGGGACCCCGTCGGTCCCGGGCCCTCCGGACGGCGCCACGGACGGCGTCGACGCCACGCTCGGCCGGGTCCTCGGCGGACGCTACGCCATCGAATCCGTGCTCGCCCGCGGGGGCATGGGCATCGTCTACCGGGCGCGCCACCTCGCCGTCGGACGGCCCGTGGCGGTGAAGATCCTGCGCGCCGACCTCGCCCGCAACACCGAGGCGCTCGCGCGCTTCCACCGCGAGGCGCAGGCCGCGGCCGCCATCGGGCACCCGCACATCATCGAGGTCATCGACTTCGGGCACGGCCCCGAGGGGGACGCCTACCTCGTGATGGAGCTCATCGACGGCATCGACCTCGCGGGGTTGCTGCGGCGCGAGGGTCCGCTCCCGGTGTCGCGGGCGCTCGGCATCGCGCGCCAGGTGGCCGACGCGCTCAGCGCCGCGCACGCCAAGGGCATCGTGCACCGCGACCTCAAGTGCGAGAACGTCATGGTGGTGTCCCGCGACGACGGGGACTACGCCAAGGTGCTCGACTTCGGGATCTCCAAGGTGCTCGAGGACGACCAGGGACGGGCCCCCATCACCCGCGACGGCGTCGTGCTCGGGACGCCCCAGTACATGGCCCCGGAGCAGGGCTCCGACGGCGCCCTCGTCGACCACCGGGCGGACCTCTACGCCCTCGGGTGCATCCTCTTCGAGCTCCTCACGGGGACCCTCCCCTACGACGGCAAGACCCCGATGGAGGTGATGTACAAGCACAACCACGCGGCGATCCCGAGGCCGTCCTTGCGGGTTACCGAGGTGCGTATTCCTCCCCCGGTCGACGCCCTCGTGATGCGACTGCTCGCCAAGTCCCGCGACGACCGCTACCCCGACGCCCGCGCCGTCGTCGACGCGCTCGACGCCGCGCTCTCCCCCGACCAGGGCGTCGCCCGCTGGCGTCGTCGCGTGGCCGTCGCCGCGCTCGTCGCCTTCGGCAGCCTCGTCACCGAGGCCGCGTGGCGCTCGCCCAACCACCCCGATCCGGCGCCCGTGGTCGCTCGCCACCTCGGGGCCCGTCCGCCGGTCGCGCGCTCCTCGCCCCCGTCGCCCACGCCGGCCGTGCTCGCGGCGGCCCCGTCCCCGGTCCTCGCGGCGCCCGCGCCCTCGCCCGCGCCTCCTCCGGCGACCACGACGCCGGCGCCTCCGCGCGTCCCGATCGTCATGCGACGGCGCCCGCGGCCCGCCCGGGAGTCGCTCCCGGAGGGCCTCAAGGCGAGCCCGTACCAGTGAGCTCCAGGGTCATCGCGAGCCGCCTCGTGCGGGCCGTGATCGTCACCATCGACCCGTAGAAGGCGACCGTCTCCGCCGCCACCCAGGGCACCGTCGCCTCGTCGTAGCCGCAGGCTTGCAGGTCGGCGAGGACCGCCGTCGCCAGCGCCACCCCGACCCCTCGACCTCGCGCGGAGGGGAGCACGCCGATGGGGCCGAAGGTTCCGCGGTGCGCGAGGTTGCCCGAGTGCGCGGCGAAGCCCAGCCAGCAGCCGTCGTCCGAGTACGCGCCGAAGAGCCCCTGGTGCGAGCGGGCCCGCTCCGCCTCCCAGGCCCACGCGGCGCCGAAGGCCGCGCCGATCACGCCGCCCAGGTCGTCTCCCGTGCGAGCGACGATCGCTCCCGTCGCCAGGCGCGCGGCCACCGCGGTGCGCACCCTCAGGTCGACGTGCTCGCCGCGGGTCGTGAAGCCCGCCGCTCCGAGGGCCGCGACCCGGTGGGCGTCGCTCGCGTCCACTCCGCTCTCGACGTAGTTGCCCGGCGGACCGCCCGCGCAGAGCCTCGCCGCCCCCGCCTCGCGGGCCCTCGCGATCACCTCCGCAAGCTCCTCGTGGGCGCCGGACCACCACGCGAGCCAGGCCGTCTTCGAGCCCTCCGCGGGCCCGGCGAAGAGCGACTCCCCGACGGCGGTCAGCGCCCTCGGAGGGAGCAGCTTCTCCGCCCGCGTCGGCGCGTCGATCAGCCCCACGCGTCGATCAGCACCCGGGTCACCCGCTCGGCGGCGCGGCCGTCCCAGCCCTCGACGGTGCCGCCCTGCTTGTAGCGGCCCTCGAGCACCTCCAGCACCTTCGCCCAGGCCGCCTCGAGGTCGTCGCCCACGAGCGTGTTGGTCCCGTCGGTCACCGTCGCCGGGCGCTCGGTGTTGCTCCGCAAGGTAAGGCACGGGACGCCCAGCGCGGTGGTCTCCTCCTGGATGCCGCCGGAGTCGGTGAGCACCAGCGCCGCGTCGGCCATGAGCCCGAGGTTCTCCCGGTAGCCGAGCGGGTCGCGCAGGTGGATCGCCCCGTTCGAGCGCAGGCGCTCCAGCAGCCCGAAGCGCTCCAGCCGCTCTCGGGTGCGCGGGTGCGCGGGGAACACCACCGCCCGCCGCGCCGCCACCTGCTCCAGCAGCCCCACGAGCGCCGCGAGCCGCGCGGGCTCGTCGACGTTGGACGGGCGGTGCAGCGTCACCAGCGCGTAGCCCTTCGGCGCGATGCCCATGGCCGCCGCCACGCCCAGCGCCCTCGCCGCGGGGAGCTGGTGCATCAGCGTGTCGATCATCACGTTGCCCACGAAGCGCACCCGCTCGGGGGGGATGCCCTCGCGCGCCAGGTTGGCGTCCCCCGCGCGCTCGCTGGTCAGCAGCAGGTCGCAGATGGCGTCGGTCACCAGGCGGTTGATCTCCTCGGGCATCGCCCGGTCGAAGGAGCGCAGCCCCGCCTCGACGTGCGCCACCGGGATCGAGAGCTTCACCGCCGCCAGCGCGCACGCCATGGTGCTGTTGACGTCGCCTACCACCACCACCCCGCGGGGCCTCGCGGCGCAGCCCAGCAGGTACTCCTCGAAGGAGGCGAGCACCTTCGCGGTCTGCGCTCCGTGCGAGCCGGAGCCCGCGTTGAGGTGCACGTCCGGCGAGGGCATCCCCAGCTCGCGGAAGAACACGTCGCTCATCGCGGCGTCGTAGTGCTGGCCGGTGTGCACCAGCACCCGCTCGAAGGGCGGCGCCGCCGCGGTCATCGCGCGCAGCATCGGCGCGACCTTCATGAAGTTGGGCCGCGCGCCCGCCACGAACACCACCGGACTGGACACGTTGCTCATCGCTCTCCCTGCGCCGCGGACGCCCTCTTACCCCGCGCCGCCGCTGCCTCGGGGGGCGTTGGTGATGCGCCCCGGCGGCTTGCGCAGCCCCGTCGCGCGAAACCACCGGAGCATCCGCTCGCGGGCCTTCCAGGGGAGCAGCCCGAAGGCCTCGTTGGTCACCCGAGAGACGTTGCGGCGCATCGCCTCCTCGGGGGACATCATCGGGCGGGCCGAGAGGTCGACCGAGACGCCGTTCTCCCGGCAGAGGGCGACGCCGTAGGGGATCCACTTCCCCATGGTGACGGCCGCGTAGTAGTCGAGCACGTCGTCGTGGGTGCTGTAGAACCCGCGCGCGAAGGAGTCGGAGCGGCGCGCCCCGTAGACCTCGAACTCCCACGGGTTCTCCCCGTCGCGGAGCAGGGCGAGCAGGTCGTCGCGGCGCCAGAGGGCGGCCTGCATCGAGGCCCGGTAGGGCGCGCCCGGCTCGCACTCGCCCACCTCGGGGAAGCGAGCGAGGCGCACGTCCGGGGGCGGAAAGGGGCGCATACGGAGGTAGGCCGCGTCGAGGCGGAAGAAGTCCTCGACCCGGGCGAGCACCTCGGCGGAGTCGACCCGGCGGCGCAGCAGGAAGTCCTCGAGCACCACCAGCACGGCGGGCGTCTCGACGCGCTCGACCATCGCTCGCACGCCGCGGCTCCAGTCGTGGTCGTCGCCGACGCAGATGGACCAGACGCCCGGCTCGACGCACGGCACGTGGTTGCTGCCCACCACGATCCGGAAGGGGCAGTCGGGCCAGTGCCGGTGGAGCAGCGCGACGAAGGGCGCCCACAGGTCGGCGTACCGGTCGCAGCTCGGCACGAGCAGCGTTACGAGCTCATGCGCCACGGCCCACCACCTCCCGATAGATCGCGTCGTAGGCATCCACCATCGCGTCGATAGAGAACCTCCGGATGGACGTCAACGCCCGCGTGGCGCGCTCCCGGCCGGCCGCCTCGTCGTCGAGGGCGCGGGCGAGGCCCTCGCGCAGCGACGCGGCGTCGTCCGTGCGGCACCACACGGCCTCCGGCTCGGCCACGAACTCCCGGTGCGGCGCGATGTCCGAGAGCACCATCGGGCAGCCGCAGGCCATGGCCTCCATCACCACGTTGGGCCGGCCCTCGGAGCGCGACGGCGACACGAAGACCGTCGCGGCCTTCATCCAGCGGAAGAGGTCGTCGCGGTAGCCGGGGAGCACGATGCGCCGCGCGAGGCCCTGGGCGCGCACCCAGGCGCGGAAGTCCGCGAGCTCGGGGCCCTCGCCCAGCATCAGCGCGTGCGCCTCGGGCCGCTCGCGCAGCAGGCTCGCGAGCGCGTCGCCCAGCAGCGGGACGTTCTTCCCCTGCGTGAAGCGGCCCGCGTAGAGGATGAGCGGCACGTCCTCGGGCAGCCCCAGCTCGCGGCGGTCGGCCGGCGCGACGCGCTCGATGTGGTCGACCGGGATCGCGTTGGGCACCACGCGCACCGGGACCTTGCCGCCGCGCCGCCAGATGTCCGCCGCGGTCTCCGAGTTGGCGACCACCGCCCGGGCCACGGGCAGCAGCGCCCGCAGGGCCCGCGCGCTCGCCGTGCGCTCGTCGAGCGTCACCGACTGGCTGCGCTCGCTGAAGAGCCACGGGACGCCCGCGAGCCCGGCGGCCACGCCGCCCCAGATGTCCATGCGCCGCAGCCACGTCTGCACCAGCTGGATGCGCTCTCGCTTGAGCACCTCCGCGATGGAGAGCGCCGCCCGCGGGTCGAAGGAGCGCCGCGACGGGACGCGATGGAGCCGGGCGCCGCTCTCCTGGAGCAGCGGGAAGTTCGGCCCGTCGTGCTGATAGGCGACGTGCACCTCGTGCCCGCGACGCACGAGCCCCGACGCGAGGTAGCAGAGCTGACGCTCGGCGCCTCCGCCGAGCAGCGACGGGATGCAATGCAGTACGCGGAACATCAACGAAGCCTCAGACCTCCATGAAACTCGCGGACTCCAATCCCCGTTCGGGGCGATGAATGCAATCCCGAACACCTGCGCGGTGTGGCGCCATGCATCACGCGAATCGCTTGCGGTGATGGCCCCGCAGCAGATGGAGCCGCTGCTCGGGGCATTGCCTGGAGGAGGTTGCGGGGAGCTCGCACGACGTTCAGTGATCGAGGTACTGCTGGGCCCACACCTCGAAGACGAGGAGCGGGAAGACGTGGTTGTTGGCGTCCGCGCGGCCCGCGTCGAAGCGGGCGAGGGTGTCGCGCACGGCGGCCGGGTCGAAGACCCCGCGGCGGGCGACGCGCTCGGGGCTCAGGTGTTCGAGCAGGAAGGAGCGCGCCTTGCCGCGGAACCACGGGTCGAGCGGGACGTTGAACCCCCACTTCGGGGCGTCGCGCCCGTCCGGCGGGAGCAGGTCTCCCACCGCGGCGCGCAGCACCTGCTTGAGCGACGAGCGCCCGAGGCCCGGCACCTTGCGGGCGAAGGCGACGCCCGCGAGGCGCTGCACCAGCGCGAGGTCGAGGAGCGGAGAGCGGGCCTCCAGCGAGGCGGCCATGGTCATCCGGTCGACCTTCGCGAGCATCTCGTCGGGCAGGTAGACGAGCACGTCGAAGGCGTTGGTGATGGCCTCCGGGGAGAGTCGACGCAGGCCCGCGTCGATCTCCGCGTCGAGGCGCTCGGCGGTCGATCGGTAGCCCTCGCGCAGGCCGGGCGAGAGCACGGCGAGCACGTCGCCCTCGCTCGGCGCGTTGGCCCACGCGAGCCGCCGCCCGCCTGCGGTGGGGCGCCGCGCCGCCTCGAGGAACCGCGCGATGCGACGGAAGCCCGCGCCGCGCTCGCCCAGCTGCGCGTAGAGCGCGGAGGCCGCGCGGATGGCCGCCGGGTCGAGGCCCGACGGGCTCATCCGGAGCAGGCTCGCCCAGCGCTCGAAGAGGTACTGCGCGTAGCCGCCGAAGACCTCGTCGCCGCCGTCGCCGGTGAGCACCACGGTGACCTCCTTGCGGGCCGCGCGCGCGAGCAGCAGGGTCGGGAGCGCCGAGGAGATGGCGAAGGGCTCGTCGGCGTAGCGCACGAACTCCGGCAGCAGCTCCACGAGGTCGGGCTGCGCGAAGAGCTCGTGGTGGTCCGTGCCGAGGTGCTCGGCCATGCGCCGCGCCTTGGGGAGCTCGTTGTGCGACGCCGGCCCCTCGAAGCCGATGGAGAAGGTCTTCACCCGGCCGGGCATGAGGCGCGACATCACCGCGACCACCGCCGAGGAGTCGAGGCCTCCGCTGAGGAAGGCCCCGAGGGGGACGTCCGCCACGAGCCGCCGCTCCACCGCGGAGAAGATCATCCGGCGCACGTCGGCGACCAGCTCGTCGAAGGGCGGCATCTCGTCGTCGGCGTACGAGCGCCAGTCCCAGTAGCGGCGCAGCATGATGCCCGAGCGGCTCACGCTCATGGTGTGCCCGGGGGGGAGCTTCTTCACCTCCCGGAACACGCTGAGCGGCGAAGGGATCATCCGCAGCGTCAGGTAGTGGCCGAGCGCCTCGGGGTCGAGCGTGCGACCCACCTTGGGGTGCAGCAGCAGGGGCTTGAGCTCCGAGCCGAAGACCAGCGTGCCGTCGATGTCGGCGTAGTAGAGCGGCTTCTTCCCGAGGTGGTCCCGCGCGATCAGCAGCCGGTCGCCGTGCGCCGAGCGGCGGCGGTCGAAGAGCGCGAAGGCGAACATCCCCTCGAAGCGCGACACGCACGCGTCGCCCCACTCCTCGTAGGCGTGGACGATCACCTCCGTGTCGCTGTGCGTGCGGAAGACGTGGCCGCCTTCCTCGAGCTCACGACGCAGCGAGGCGAAGTTGTAGATCTCGCCGTTGAAGACCACCTGCACGTCGCCGGTCTCGTTGCCGATGGGCTGGTGGCCCCCCGCGAGGTCGATGGTCGAGAGCCGG
>CBIHPK010000031.1:0-55545 GCA_966211675.1 uncultured Myxococcaceae bacterium | reverse complement strand
GAGCCCGGACGGTCCACGCGCCAGACGAGACGATGCATCGAGCGGCCGCGCGGCGTGCTGCCGGGTCGAGAGGAGAGGGGGTTCAGGATGCTACAGACGGGAACGCGGGTCGCTGACCGGTACGAGGTCAAGGCGGTGCTGGGGCAGGGCGGGATGGGTGCGGTCTACCGGGCGCTGGACACGGCGACCGGGGAGACGGTCGCGCTCAAGACGCTGCACGAGGGCTTCTACGAGCGCGAGGACCTGGTGAAGCGCTTCGAGCGCGAGGCCCGCGCCGCCGCGGGCGTCGGGCATCCGAGCATCGTCGGCATGCGCGCGGCGGGCACCGATCCTGCGCTGCGCCTGCGGTTCATCGTCCAGGAGTTCCTCCGGGGGGCCGACGTGGCCGGCTGCCTCAACGAGCTCGGGTGTGTCTCGCCGCTCTCGGCCCTCGCCATCGCGCTGCCCGTGATGGATGCCCTCGTCGCGGCCCACGCGGCGGGCATCGTCCACCGGGACATCAAGCCGGAGAACATGTTCCTGCACGAGACGGAGGACGGGTGCGTCGTGCCGAAGCTCATCGACTTCGGCATCGCGAAGGTCATCGACGAGATGGACCAGAGCACGCGCACCGCCACGGGCCTGGTGTTCGGGACGCCCTGGTACATGTCCCCGGAGCAGGCCCTGGGCGACTCCGCCATCGACGCGCGCACGGATGTGTGGAGCATGGGCGCGACGGTCTACGAGATGATCTGCGGGGCGCTGCCGTTCGGCGCCACCAACGCCAACGCGGTGATGGCGCAGATCATCTACGGGAGCCCGGTGCTGCTTCGGCAGCGATGGCCGAGCGCGCCGGCGGACCTGGAGGCGGTCCTGCACAAGGCCCTCCAGCGTGACCTCGACCAGCGCTACGCCACGATGGCGGAGTTCCGCGACGCCCTCGCGGCCTGCGACCTGTGGCGGGGTGTCACCCCCGAGATCGCCCAGAGCCTCCGGCCCCGGCCGAGCGACTTCGAGGGCATCCTCGACATCCTCCCGATGGAGTTCAGGGACGAGCCAGGCACCGTGGCGCGTGGAACCGCACCGTCGCCAGGCGCCGCACCCGTGAGCGCCGCACTCGTGAGCCCCGCACTCGTGAGCACCGCACTCGTGAGCACCGCACCCGTGAGCGCCGTTCTGGCCCATCCTGTGGAGCCTATCGAGGGACCGCGGTCCCCTCGCAGGACCGTGGAACCCTGTCGGCCCGTGGTCGTCGAACGGCAGAGCCCAGGGCTGTTCGGCCTCGGCAGCGCGCTGGCGAGGATGGGTGCCCTCCTCGGGTTCGAGCGCTTCCGGCCGGGTCAGGGCGCCGCGAGCCCGGGCCATTGACGCCCATTCCACCCGGCGCCTGCCCGCGGACCGACGGATTTCGGGTGGGATGTCGGCCGACGTGACCGTGGGACCGCCGCGCACCCTGAGGCACTGGACCGGCTCGTCGCCGCGGGCGACCGTGCCGCCGCGACTGGGAGCGCCGGACGTGAGCGACGAGGAGTGCGCGCGGCTCGCCCGGCGGGAGGTAGCGGACGCCATCGCCGTTGTCGCTTATGTGCTCGGCCGGGGCGTCGGCGCGCGGCGCGGGGAGCGCGGTTGTCCGTGTTTCGGACGGCCGCGACGCGCAGGCCGTGGTCCACGTGTCCCGGGTCGTCGAGGCGCCACGGTTCGCGGTGGACCACCGATCCCTTCGCCGTGTGAAGCACGCACGGTGCGGGCGGGAGAGTCACTCGACCGAGCGAGGCTCCCCGGCGTCCTGGCAGACGTTCAGTTCGGAACGGGACGGGGGGGCTCGGCGTGCAAGGGCAGATGGACTGCGAAGGAGATCGGCCAGTCCGCCGTCTGGGCGACGCGGATGTACCCGCCCTGCGCCTCCAGCGCGCGCTTGCAGAAGTACAGGCCCAGGCCGGCGTTGCCCAGACCGCCCGTCTCGCCGCGGCCGCGTCGGAACTTCTCGAAGATGGTGTCAGCGTCGGCGGGCGGGATCGGCTTGCCGTCGTTGCAGACCAGGATCTCCGCCCCCCGGGCCAGGCGCAGGTCCAGCGCGATGCGCCCCGCCCGCGGGGTGTAGCGCAAAGCGTTGTCCAGCAGGTTCTCCACCACGCGCCGCAACAGCTCGCGGTCCGCGTCGACCTCCACGGGCAGGTCGGCGGGCGGCACGAGCGTCAGCCCCCGCTCGGCGAGCGGGGCCGCGTAGGACTGTGCGACCGACCGCAGGAAGGCCGCCACCTCGACCCGTTCCAAGCGGAGCGGGAAGGTCGCCGACTCCAGGCGCGAGATGGCCAGCAGGTCGCCGATCATGTGGTGAAGGCGGTAGGCCGCTGTGGAGGCGTCGTCGAGCGCCTCCTTGAGGTCGGACTGCGACGGCAGGAGGCCGCCCGCGGCGTACCCGACGTTGCCCACCACGACCGACAGGGGGTTGCGCAGGTCGTGGACGATGAAGTCGGTGAGCTCGCGCTGCGCGCGCTGCGCCGCCTTCAGCTCGGCCACCTGGACCTTGAGCTCGTCGCGCGACGCCTTGAGCGCGAGGAGCGTGCGCACGCGGGTCAAGAGGATGGCCTCGTCGATGGGCTTCTCCAGGAAGTCGTCGGCCCCGGCCCGAAGCCCTTCCAGCCGGCGCTCCCGATCGGAGTGGGCCGTCAACAGGACCACCGGGACCTCCCCGCCCACGGGGCAGGCGCGGATGCCGGCCAGGACGTCGAGGCCGCCAAAGCCGGGCATCACGAGGTCGAGCAGCACGAGGTCCGGGCGCTCGCGCTCGAAGATCGCCAGGGCCTCGCGCCCGTCCGTCGCGCGGAGCAGTTCGTGGCCGAGCGGTTCGAGGAGCGCGCTGAGCGCCAGAAGGTTCCGCGGCTGGTCGTCGATGAGAAGGATACGTCGGACGGTCGGTCTCATGGGGACATCCATCGTATGAGCGCCAATCTGCGCGCCGCACCGCGCGATCCACAGTGCAGGGGCGTGGGGACGACGGTCGATTCCTCTCACTCCCAGCGCGGTTGTGGGGAGCGGTCGGCGCTTGTCGGTGTGGCCCGAGCGCGCGGACCAAGCCGACACCGGGCCCTGCGTGCGGCGCTACTGCGAGACGGCCTCGACGAGGGCGCAGAGCTGCTCGGGGTGGAAAGGCTTCTCCAGGCACGGGTGGGGCGCGGCCGAGAGGAACACCTGCGCCTCAGGCGTGTGAGCCCCGCCAGTCACGAAGGCGAGCCGCGCGGCCGCCTCCGGGAAGTGGCGCAAGAGCGCGGCGTGGAACGCGGGGCCGGGCATCACTGGGGAGCTCAGGTCCGACAGGATCACGTCGAAGATCCGCCCCGCCGCCAGCAGCGCAAGGGCCTCGGGGCCGTGCGCGACGGCCGTGACGTCGTGGTGCCGCAGGACCCGGCCCATCGTCAGGGCGACGGCGGGCTGGTCATCGACGATGAGCACGCGCGTCCGGGCCCCACCTGGGACCCTCGGAGCGGAGACCGGGACCGCGGGCGGCTCGGGCACGAGGCGGACGACGCCGTAGATGAGCTGCCGCGGCACCGAGGGCACGCACTGCCACTCCAGCCGCCGGTAGGCGCCGTTCCGGCACCGGTACCGGTTGGAGAAGTGGGCCAGCGTCGCCCCGCCCCGGAGGGTGTCGCCCGCGGCCACCGTCGCCTCCAGGTCGTCGGGGTGCACGAACGACAGCCAGGGCTCCGAGCGGAGTTCTTCCGTCGACCAGCCCAGCGCTTCCGTCCAGGCCGGGCTCAGGCGCTGGAAGCGTCCGTCGAAGTCCGCCACCACCAGCAACTCGTCAGCGAGCGCGAAGAAGACGTCGGAGGCGTGGAGCGTGTCCAGGTCGTGTCCACCCATGACAACGGAATGCTACCACGCCGACGGGAACGTCCCCTGGTCCTCGGCCCTGTCCACGATCCTCCGCGCCAGCACGCCGGACCCTGGCGGACCGCCGGGGATCACCTTGGCGGGCGCCGGGGCGGTGACGACGGCGTCGCGGCAGCACGGGCATGCGACCTTCTCGCACTCGGTCACCTCGACCACGAAGCGCCCCGGCACGAACGCCACCTGCCACGAGGTCTCGACGCGCGTCCGGAATGCCAGGCCAGCCGCTGACGTGCGGCACCGCGAGGCGCGATTCGGGCAGGTCGGCCCTGCTCTCCGCCATCAGGGCGCGCACCCTCCATAGGCCGGGGCAGACGGGTCGGCCCACGTCCGCGTGGTCGGGATCGAGCAGGGAGGCGCGGGCGTCAGGTTTGTCCTGATGGGCGGACGCTCGGGGGACTTCACCGGCCCTCCGACATGGGAGCAGGGTCCGGCAGGGAGTACCTCGCGTCCTCGGGCGGCAACCCGGGGAGGGGCCCGTTTCGCCACCAGTGGGCGTGCCCCGCGGACGTGCCGTGGAGGCTCCGCGGGATACTGGCGACGCCGCGAGAGTTCGACGTCGAGAGCAGCGCCACCACCCCGTCGAGGACGTCGCGGACCCGCCCGAACCACTCCGTCCAGCCCCGCGCCATGCGCTGCGTGCTCCCGTTCCAGCGCTCTGCGGTGTCCGACACGGCACCACCGAGGATCGAGAGCACCGCCACCACGCCACGGCCGACCAGTGTCGCGACGGAGAGGACGTTGCCCAGGCGATCGGCGAGCCGGTCCATGTTGATGGTGTCGAGCGCCCGCGCGAACTGCCGCAGGAAGGCGATCACCACCGGCTGCAGCCGGTCGCACACCTGCACGAGGAACATCCCCCAGAGGTCGCTCAGGTTCGACACGCGGGCCGCGATGGTGTCGAGCGCGCGCTCCATGCCGCCCGCGAAGCGCTGCCGCATGCCCGTCCGCAGCGCGGTCAGGATGCGCTCCGCCGGGATGCCGCTGCGCGCGACGTTGCGGAGCTGCTCGCCCGTCAGGTTGAGCTGCTCGCGCAGGATCTGGTGGGCGGGGATGCCGCGCGCCGCCATCTGGTTGAGCTGGCCGAACGTGACGCGGCCCGTCTGCTGGATGTTGCCGAAGACGCGGACCAGCACCCCCACGCCCTGGTTGCCCGTGTTGGTGACGAAGGCTGCGTCGCCGAACTCCCGCAAGAGCGGGATGACCTGGCCGACCTGGAAGCCGAACGACTGCAGGTTGCGCGAGTGCACCGCCAGGTCGGCGAACTCGAACGGGGTGGTGGTGCCGAACCGCTGGAGGGCACGGAGGTGCTCCTGTGCCGCGCTCGCCGACCCCATCATGGTCGTGAACGCGATCCGCAAATTGGCCATCTCGGAGCCCGCGCACCGACGCCCGGAGGAGGCCGGTGAGCCCCTGCACGACACCCCCGACGCTGAGGTAGCGGGAGAGCCCGCCGAAGCCCGCCGTGACGCTGTCGATGCCCCGGCGGACGTTGCGGGAGAAGGAGTTCACCAGGCCGGAGCCGCGCCGCACAAACGCGGCGAAGTGCCCGTGGGTCGCCGTCAGCGCATCGCGCATGCGAGTGAGCGGCGACGTCAGGAACTGCCCCTGCCCGTTGCGCGGGTGGGCGAAGGCGGCCCAGCCCCGCTGCGCGGCGCGCGCCATGCCCTCAACGGCCGTACCCACCCGCCGTGCCGTCTGGCCGAGACCCGCGGTGAGGTCGCGCGAGGAGGCGCCGACGCCACGGACGCCCTGCGCGAAGCCGCTGCGCAGCGCCGTGAAGCTCCGGCCCACCCGGGCCGCGACCGCGGAGAACCCGTCCACGAGGAAGACCCGGCCGCCGACGTCCATGTCCGGGTCGATCGCCATGACGCCCCTCGCGCGGGGTCAACGCCCGCTCAGGTTGACCGCGCTCGAACGGGCATGAGCCGCCGCCCCAACTCCCGCGCCCTGGCCCCCAGTTACGCCGAGCGCATCGCGGCCCTCAACGCTCTCGGGATCGAGCTGCACACGATTGTCGCCCACGCCGAGGTGAGCGACTCGACGCTCCGCCGGGTGCGCGGGGGGCAGCCTGTCGTGCGCGCAACGGCCCGCTCGATCGAGCTCTCGGTCGACCTCCTCATCGGCCGCCACGTCTCGTCGGCCAGCACTGTCGCGGTGCACTCGGCGAGCGACGCAAACGTGATGATCGGCTGCCCAGGCGAGAGGCCAACCTCCGACGCAGCCACCGGGTAGTCACTCGCGGTTCGGCGCCGTCATGTTCGAGGCATGGCGCCTCCGCAGACTCGGCCGGTCGAGCATTGTGCCCCGATGAGGCTGTGTTCGCCTGCAGCGAGGACGAGGGGCACCCGCTGGACGCGTGCGGACGCTTCCATCGATACTCCGCCCGCTCCGCACCACCGGAGGGGGACCGATGCACGCCGGCCATAGACTTCAGACCACTGCCGCAATGCTCGCGATCCTTCTGGCTGCCTGCAGCCCGACGCGCCTCGAGTTCCCCGGCGACGCGCCGGACGCCGCGGCGATCCTCGATCGCCCCGTGGACACCGATCTGGGCGCTCCCGTCGCGGACTGCGTGTCGGACCGCGAGTGCTCCGGGGTCGGAATGGTCTGCAACCTTGAGATGGGCCGATGCGTCAGCTGCAACACGCAGCGCGACTGTGCGGGCGACCTCCTCTGCTTGCGCAACACATGCAAGGCCGTCACGCGCTGCACGTCGTCGGTGACGTGCCCGGGGCAGGTGTGCTCCCCCAGCCTGGGGTACTGCGTCGACTGCGACGCCGACCACGACTGCCCGGCCACGCAGCGGTGTGCGGACAACCTGTGCGTCGACCGCCCGACGCCGTGCGCGTCCGACCGTGAGTGCTCCGCCATGCGAATGGTCTGCAACACCGCGCTCGCGCACTGCGTCGCCTGCAACGTCGACGTCGACTGCGGGGCTGGACGCTACTGCGCCCCGACGAACGTCTGCGCGCGGCAGACGTGCACCCCGGGTCTGTCGGTCTGCCAGGGGGCGTTCCAGCTCAGCACCTGCGACACGCGTGGGGCCCGGTCCGAGGTCGTCGATTGCCCGAGCGGTCAGCGGTGCCAGGACGGACGTTGCGAGGCGATGCCAGATGCGTCGGCGGACGTGACCATAGCGACGGACGCAACCGAGGCGCCCGACACCTCCGGCGGGACGGACGTCGCTGTCGGGATGGACACGTCCGGCGGGACGGACGTCACTGTCGGGATGGACACCCCCGCCGAGCTCGACGTGCCGACCCCGGTCGACGCGTTCGCGGTGGACCTGCCCGACGTCGCGCCGCCGCGCGACGTGTTCGACGCAGGGACCGACCTCGGCACGCCGACGGACCTCGGCGGTCCCGTCGACGCGGGCACCCCGCCGGTGGACACCGGTACGGGGTGCGCCACCGGTTTCACCACGTGCGCCGGTCGGTGCGTGAACTTCCTGACCGACGCGGCCAACTGCGGCGCCTGCGGGTCCGCCTGTACGTCGGGGATGACCTGCGCGGTCGGGCACTGCGCCCCCAGCAACGACCAGCGGGCGGCCGCGAGCCTCCTCACGCTCGGGGCGGCCGAGACCGTCGTCATGGGCACCACCGCGGGCGCGACGCACGACGGTCCGACGGTGCCGTGTGGGTGCACGTCGGGGGCGAACGTGTGGTACCGGTTCACCCTCTCGCAGCGCGAGGTGGTGTACCTCGACACCGCGGGCTCGGTAGCCGACACCTCCCTGGTGATCACCGACGCGAGCGGCGCGGCGGTGCCGTCGCAGTCCGCCTCAGGCAACAACAACCTCGGGTTGTGCAACGACGACAGCGGCTGCGGGTTGGGCTCGTCGGGCTTCACCAGCGCGCTCAACTCGCGCACCGCGGGAGTGCTGGCGGCGGGCACCTGGTACGTCGCCGTCGGCGGCTGCGGCACGGGAGCCTTCATGCTGCGGGTGCAGCACCTGCCGACCACGCTGGGGTCGTACTTCTATGACAGCCGCCTGACAGGGAACAGCACGACGTCGTCGACCCTCGTCGGCAGCAGCCGCATCGCCGGCACGTGTGGCGGGGCGGCCTCGGGCGAGGACGTCCGGTGGTTCGTGACCTGCGGTGGGACGCAGCAGTTCTTCAGCCTCTGTGCGAGCGACGGCGGCACGTTCACGCGCCGCACCGGATCGGCCTCGTTCGATCCGGCGTTGTACCTCCGCAGCGCGCTCACCAACTCGGAGAGCGCGTGCAACGACGACGGCGGGACGATGGGCGGGACGAACTGCGTCGGCACCGGCGACACGTCGGGGGCGTACGGCTCACGACTCAACAACGTGGCCACCGCGCGCGGGCTCCACGCGCTCGTCGTCGACGAGCGTTCCGGTGGGGCGGGAATGCAATACACGCTGCGGTATATCGTCCGGTAGCGGCACCGAGCTCCTCGACCTAGCGCTCGGCGCCGTCGTCCCCGAGGCGCACCGCCACCGTCGGCTCGGCCTGCGGCGCGCCGCTCGCGGCCGGGGCGGTGTTGGCCTGCGCTGCGGGCGAGGGGCGCGCCATGTCGCCCATTAGGGCCATTTCGGCGGAGGCCCAACTCCGTCGTGTAGCTCTCCTCGACCTTGTGCCGCGCGGCGACCACGTACCAGAGCCCGCCGTCGCGCGGCGCCACACCGACGATCTGGACGACGCGCCCGGTGCGCACGAGTGGCAGCCCGAGGCAGGTGACCTTGCCCTTCACCCGCCCTCGCTCGTGCGCGCGGAACCGCCCCTCGGCGACCTGGCGCAGGTGCGTGTGCGCCGCCGATGCGGGCGCCGCCACGGGGTGCGACTCGACCTCGCCGCGCGCCGCGACCGACGCCTCAGTGCCCAAGCCTGCGGCCGGAGGGGCCTCGCGCTGCGCGGCCGGAGACTGTGACGCGACCTCCGGGTGCGACGCGACATACGCCCGCTGCCCTGCCTCTTCGGCGGCGCGGGCTGCGCGTTGCGCGGCGAGGGCGCGGGTTCGGCGGGCGGCGAGCACCGCGCGCGTGGTGTTCGGGTCGCCCGCGGCGTGCGAAAGCGCCTCGCCCGTGGCCGGGTCGGTGAAGAGGGCGACGGCGTCGGCGTCGCGCCGCTCGTGCTTGCGCAGCTGCGTCTCGACCTCGAAGGAGAGGACCTCGCCGTTCTTCCACCGGAAGTGCAGCACCTGCTCGGCGCCGCCCGAGAGTCGCGGTTCGCGCACGACGAGCGCGTCCCCCTCGACGAGGACCTCCAGGCCCAGCTCTCCGGTGCGCGCGAGGAGCCACTGCCAGACGTGCTGGTTGTCGATCGTCTGCGCGTCGAAGCGGATCCCCTCGGGGGCCTGCCAGTCCACGCGCAGCCCCGCGTCGCGCGCGAGCTCGGTGACCGCACCGAGGCCGCGGAGGCCAAGGTCGCGCGTCTCCAGGGCGAGCTCGCGAACATCAAGCGCGCGACCATCGAGCGCTGCGTCGCGACGTGCAGCGAGCTCGCGGGCACCTTTGGCGACCTCGTCGACGCAGACGGCGGAACCGCGGAGCTGCTCTTCGAGGGCGAGATCGAGGAGGTGATCTTCAACGACGAGGAGGAGGCCGCGAACGCCCAGGCCGGTGCCGTGGCGTGTCGCGAAGCGCTGCGCGCGCTGCTGCCGGAGGTGCCCCATGGCTGAGAAGCGCTACCGCGTGGTCTGCACGTCGGGGCACGCCTACGACGTCGCCGTGTGGCTCGACGGCGACACGCGGCTCGCGCGGATGCACGAGGAGACGCCGTGGTCGGGCGAGGACGAGCGCGCGGCCGTGATCGCCGCGTGCCTCGATCACATCGACATCGCCGAGGTGCGGGCCCCCGGCGAGCTCACCGCCGCGGAGCTGGTCGCCGCCGAGCGCCAGCGCTGCGTCGACACCTGCCGGAGCGTGGCCGCGTCGTGTGTGCCGTGGAGCCCCGGCGCCGAGGCCTGCGCGGCGGAGATCCAGCGAGGGGGGCCGAAGCGATGAACCTCCTCCTCGTGACGGGCTCTCGCGCGCTCGCCAACACCCCCGCCGCCGAGTGGTGGGCGACACAACGGATCCTCACCGCGCTCTCGCGGCTCGACCTCGGCGCCGAGCTCGTCACCGGCGACGCGAGGGGGCCCGACGAGTGGGCGCGGCGCCTCGCGATTCACCTGCGGGTGCCGACGCTGGTGTTCAACCTCTGGGGCAAGGTGGAGGACAGCGGCGAGGGCTGGCGCTGGACCCAGCAGCAGCGCCCCCCGTTCGCCGCCCCCGAGGGCAAGCGCTGGCCGCTCGTGCGCAACGCCGCGATGGTCGATTACGTGAGGGGTCGAGCCGCGGGTGGTGCTCGCGTGCACGTCCTCGCGCTCGCCGCACCGTGGGCCGACACGCGCGGCACCGGGCACACGGCCGGACTCGCCCGCGGGGCGGGGCTCGTGGTCGAGACGCACGAGTGCCCGCGCGCGCTCGGGCCGGTGGAGGAGGTGCGCGATGCCGGGTGACTTCCAGCTCGCGCCCGACGGGCCCGACGCGCGCTCGCGCTGTCCCGACTGCCGTGGGGCGGGTGCCCTCACGCTCCTCGACGTCGACCTCCCTACGCCGACGCAGGTCCTCCTCGACGGCGTGCCGGTCGACTACTGCTCACGATGCGCGGCGACGGGACTCGCGGTGGTGCCCCGCTGCGAGTGTGGGGCCATCTGCGGCGCGCCGGGGCAGCCGTGCCTCCCGTGCGCCTCGAGGGAGAACCCCCATGGCTGACGGCGCTGCCGCTCCCTCCCTCGCCCCTCCCGTCGAGTGGTTCACCACCACCGAGGCCGCGCGCTACTGCCGGTTCCAGACCACCGGCGCGACCCGCTCAGCCGCGACCCGCCAGAAGTGGGGCAACATCCTCGAGAAGCACCTCTTACCCCGCGTTCGGCGCGCGGGCCGTCGAGGACCTGCGCCGGGCGGAGGTGCTCTCCTGGCGCGACGAGGTGGCCAAGAAGATCAAGGCGGGCACCTACGCCCCACGACCGCCAACGACTGGCTCGCGCTCCTGCGGGTCGTCGTCGGCGCGTACGTCGACGAGCACGAGCTCGACCGCGACCCGACCAAGGGCGTCGCGGACTTCGACACGAGCCTGCACGCGACCTACACCGACGAGGAGCCCAACAGCCTCACGCCGGCCGAGGCGCGGCGCTTCCTCGCGGCGATGGCGCGGCTCTACCCGCAGCACTACGCCATGACGGCCCTCGGGTTCGCCACGGGCCTGCGCCCCTCCTCGCTCCGCCCCCTACGCCGCACGGGCAAGGAAGCGGACCTCGACCTCGAGGCGGGCGTCCTGCGCGTGCGCCGCTCGCAGACCCTGGGCGACGAGGTGATGGGCAAGACGAAGACGGGGCTGCGCCAGAAGCTCTCGCTCCCGGCCGAGCTCGTCGACGTGCTGCGCTGGCACGTCGCGCGACTCCCGGCGGGCAAGCAGACCGAGTCCGAGCTGCTCTTCCCCTCGGTGAAGGGCAGCTTCCGGGCGCGCTCGGTGCTCGACAAGCCCTTCGCGGCCGTGGTGAAGGCCATCGCCCTGACCAAGCGCCTCTCGCCCCGCGGGATGCGCCGGACCTTCCAGGATCTCGCCCGCGCGGCCAACGTCACGGACCTGGTCACCCGGTCGATCTCGGGCCACGCGACCGAGGTGATGCAGCAGCACTACTCCACCGTCCCGGGGGAGGAGCAGCGCGGGGCCCTGGCGGCGGTCGTCAGCCTCGCCGACTTCAAGGGCGCCCTCGATGGCGCTCCGGCCCTCCGGCATCGCGCGAGGGTGTGAAGGAGGGTGTGAAAAGCGGAAAGCCGACCCTACCTCGCGGCGGGATCGGCTTTCTTTCTCGGAGCGGGTGAAGAGATTCGAACTCTCGACGTCAACCTTGGCAAGGTTGCACTCTACCACTGAGTTACACCCGCATCGCGAAGGGAGCGCTTGTTTATCCGGGCTCCCCTCCCCTGTCAAACAAAAATCTTCAGGAAAACTTCCGAGGCATCTCTCACTCGTAGCGGAGGCCCTCGACGGGGGTCAGCCGCGAGGCCCACCAGGCCGGGATGAACGACGCCACCGCCGCGATGAGCATGGCGACCGCGCCCGTCAGCACGAACTCCGCCGCGCTCGGCCGCACCGGAACATACCGAATCAGGTAAACCTGCGCGTCCAGGGGGAAGGGGTAGCGGGTGAGGATCCAGCAGTTGAGGGCGCCGAGGGCGAGGCCCACGCCGGTGCCGATGGCCCCGACCGCGAGGCCCTGCGCGAGGAAGATGCGCAGCACGGCGGAGTCCGGCGCGCCCATGGCCTTGAGGATGGCGATCTCGCGCTTGCGCTCGAGCACGACCATCACGAGCGTGGCGATCACGTTGAAGGCCGCGATCACGATGATGATCGTGATCACGAAGGACAGCGCGAGCTTCTGCAGGGCGAGCGCGGTGAAGAGGTTGTGGTTGAGCGACTCCCAGTCGAGGGTGTGGAAGGCCCCGCCGCCGAGGGTTCGCTCGATGCGCCGGCCGATGGCGCGGGCGCGCTCGATGTTGCGCACCTTGACCTCGACGCCGGTGACCGAGTCGCCCTGGTCGAAGAAGCGCTGGGCCTGCCAGAGGTCGACGTAGACGAGGCGCGAGTCGTACTCGTCGAAGCCCGCGTCGAAGATGCCCACGACGCGGAAGTCGCGGGCGCGGGGCGTGGCGCCCTGGCGCACGAGCGCGGCGTCGGCGCCGGTGAGCGGAGAGATGATGCGCACCTGGTCGTGGAGCTGGAGCGAGAGCGAGCGCGCGAGGGTGCGGCCGATGATGACGCCGGGGAGCTGGGCCTCCGGGCGGCGGCCCTGGGTCTCGGCCTCGCGGGAGACCTGGCGAGCGAAGGCGTCGAGTGGGTCGCTGGCGCTGGGGTCGTCGGGCGGTAGGGCGTAGTCGGGGGTGGCGCCGGGCGCGAGGCGATCGACCGGCGCGACGGGCGTCGGCGCGGCCGGGGCGGGCTCGGCGGAGGGGGCGGGAGCGAGCAGCGGATCGGTGAGCGGGTCGGGCAGCGCGGAGGGAGCGAGCGGGTGCTCGAGCTCCCGGCGGGCGCGGGCGATGTAGTCGTCGAGGGTGGCGTCGCGGCGGGCGCTGGGGAGGTCGTCCACGGGCCCCGGGGGCTGCGAGCTAGCGGGCCGCAGGCCGTCGAGCGATCCCGCGACGAGGTAGGTCGGGAGGTCGAGCACCTGGCCCAGGAGCGTCGGGTCGACGCCCTTCACCAGCACGCCGGCGATGCGCTCTCCGCGGGTGATCATCATCGGGTTGATGAGGAAGGGCGCCGCGCCGGTGACGCCCGGCGTGGCGCGCACGGAGGCCATCACCTCGCGGTACTCGGAGAAGTCCCAGCCGTACTTGAGCACCAGCACGTGGGCGTTGACGCCCAGCACCTTGCTGCGAAACGACTCCTGGAACCCCGAGGTGATCGCCAGGGTGACGGACAGCGCCCAGACCCCGAGGGCGATGCCCACGATGGCGATGACCCCGATGATGGAGACGAAGGCGCGGCGGCGCGCCCGGAGGTAGCGACCCGCGATCTGGAGGGCGAAGTCCACCGGCGGCTCTGTACTCCGGGTGTCCGTGGGTGCCAACTGTCCGCCGGGCCTCGGGGTCTGCGTCAGCCCCGGGCGCGCGTCGTCGTGGTGATTCGCCGCGGCGGACGTTAGAGTGCGCTCGTGTCCCGCTTGCTTGCCGTTGTCATGGCGGCCCTGGTCGCGTGCTCGAACGAAGGTCGCCCCGCTCCCTCCACCGACGCGGGCTCCGCCAGCGATCGCCCGGTGGCGAGCTGCGCCGTGCGCTTCGACGGAGACCCGGCCATCCTGGTGCGCACCAGCGAGCGCCGCCGGCTGCGCATCGTGCTCGACCCGGCGACGCCGGGCGTCGGGGTCCGCGTCGGCCTGGTCGGGGTCGGCCTCGACGCCTCCCTCTCCGAGACCCGGATGGTCACCGGCGCTGACGGCTCCGCGCAGACCGAGCTCATCGCCCCGACCGACAGCGCCACCTTCCGGGTGCGCGCCACGGCCGAGTGCGGCGCCGAGGCCTCCGTCGAGGTCGCCGTGGGCAACCGCGGCTTCGGCTCCCTGGCCGCCGACGCGGTCTACCGTGGCGCCCGCACGCCCGAGCGCCTGGAGCTCAACATCGTCTCCGGCAGCGAGTGCCCGACGCTGGGCGGCGACCCGATGCGCCGCACGATGGTCCCGCTCCCCGGCGGCGTCGTGCGCTTCGGATCGCTCCCCGCCGGGCTCACCTTCACCGTCTGGGCGCAGACCCTGGGCTCCGACGACGTGGTGCTGGCGCAGGGCTGCGCGCCGCCGCAGACGATCCGCGCCGACGAGGAGGCTGCCACCTCGGTGCTCTTCGTCGACCGGCCGCTGCGCCTCGCCGACCAGTACGCGCTCGACCTCTCGCTCGACCTCGCCGCCACCACCACCGACCTGCGCGCCCGCTGGACCGCGCCGGTCCGCCACGAGCTGCTCACCGCCGGATCGACCGGCAGCTACATCGCCCACGAGGTCTCCCGCGCGGTGGCCGAGGCCGGCGGGGCCACCGACGGCGGCGTCTCCCCCCTCCAGCTCGTCTTCGAGGCGGCCCTGCGCTCGGGACTCGGCGCTCGCTTCGACGCCGAGCTCACCTCCCGCGGCCTGCTGCTCGAGGACAGCTTCGACCAGATCGCGGCCACCACCGCCCGGGCCCTGGGCACCGTCCACTGGCGGATCACCTTCCCCTCGGTGCCCGGCGGCGGCGCCGCGGCGCCCACGCTCTCCGAGGCGGTGCTCGACCCGGGCACCCCCGACGTGAGCCGCGACGACGCCCGGCTGACGCTCAGCCCCGAAGGCTCCGTCGCCCTCTCCGTCGGCAGCGGCGACATCGCCACCGTGACCCTCTCCAACACCAGCCTGCCGTGGGCTCGCGTCGCCCGGGGCGCTCTCGGCGCGGTGACCGTCCGCCTGGGAGCCTCCACCACGGGCGAGTATGCCGCGGCGCCACTCTGCCCCGTTGCGGCGGCGGTGCTGCGCGAGGCGAGCGGGGTCTGTGACGCGGCGTGCATCCAGGTCGCGTGCCGCCGGGCGGTCGACGCCCTCGCCCGGGTCTTCGACGACGAGGTCGCGAACCAGCTCAGCCCCCGCTCGACGACGACCTTCCGCATGGCCGCGGTGGCCTCGCCGCTGGCCCATGGCCTGGTGGTGGACCACGCGCAGGGGATGTTCGTGGGTCAGTGGACGGCCGACCCGGGCGCCCCCCTGCAGGGTCCGTGGACCCTCCAGCACCTCGCCCCGATGCCGCGCTAGGCGATGGACGAGGCCTCGCTCGCGGCCCTCCGGCGGACGATCGAGGTCGGGCTCGAGGCCGCCCGGAGGGACCTCGCCCGGCGCCAGGACGAGCTGGCGGAGGGACGCGACGCCCTCCATCGGAGCGAGCACGCCCGGCAGGCCCTCGAGCTCGATCGCTCCCGCTGGGAGGAGCGCGTCCGGGCCCTGTCGGGACATACCCTGACAGGGCAGGAGCTGGCCGCGCTGCGCGCTCGGGGAGAGGCGATCGAGGCGAGGCGCCAGGACGTCGCGCGGCGTCACGCGGCGGCGCAGGCCCTCGTGGTGAGGGCGGAGACCGCGCTGGAGGAGGGGCGCCGGGCGGTGGGCGAACACCTGGCCCGCCAGCGCTGGGTCGACGAGGAATCCCGTCGGGCCCGCGAGTCGCGAGAGCGCCAGGCCTCCCTGCGCGAGGACGAGGACTGAGGCCGAGACCCCGGTCCGCCCTGACAACCATGTCACGGTGAGCGGCGCCCGCCCGGGCGCTCATCGACGCGGAGGCAAAACCCATTGCCTGACTCATCCGTCCAACGAACGCAAAGAAGTTCTTGGGCAACAGGGCTTTACGGGAGCCCTCCGCGACACCACCTATGTGAAGGCTCCCGCGCTCGAAAGGTCTGAAAAATCTGGCCCGGCTTCTGCACAAAGGAGGTCAGGTTGAAGTTGGCGGATGAGGTCGGGAATAGGCTCCCCCTCCCGCGCGTAGAGGTGCACTGCAACGAACCCCCGGAAGGTCGTCCGCAGTCAGAGCACAAATCAGCGGCGCTGCAACCAATCGGTTGGCGCCTTCGTAGATCCAACACATCCCGGCAGCGCGCTCCCCAACACGCTGCCGTCGCTCAGTCGTAGCGTCTCAAAAAGCCGATTCACCAGTGCGGTGATGTCTACGGCCTCCCCTACCCGGAGCCGTCACTTCATTGGTTCGTCCAACGCTTGTTGCGCCCCTCAGAAGGCCCACCGAGCATCGTAGGTGTAGGGCAACGAGTCGAGGTCATCATGGCGAAGCAGTCGTCGGCCAAGGTCACTCATTCCGCTACCCCCCCGGCCTCGGCCGGGACGGTCGTCGCGGTCAACCATCCCACGCTCACGTCCGAGGTGCTCGAGCCGCAGGTCGTGATTACCTCCATGCCCAACGTCGAGCCGACCGAGTCGGAGCTCGTCGAGGCCGCCCAGGACGTCGCCGTCGCCTCCAAGGACGACGTCGCCGAGGGGGCCCTCACCCGCTACTTCCGTGACATGTCCGCGTACCCGGTGATGAACCCGGCCGCGGAGGTGCAGGCGGCCGAGGAGTTCCTCGCCGGGGAGATCGCCCGGTGGCGAGCGGTGTTCTCGTACCCGCCCGCGGTCGAGCTCGTCGCGCCGGTGGTCGAGGCCGCCCTCGCCGGGCTCGCCGAGCCGGTGACGCTCCCGGAGTTCGACAAGCTCCGCAAGCTGGTGAAGGTCTATCGCAAGAACCGCTCGAAGCTCGACCGGATCTCGGCGAAGAAGTGGGAGGGCATCCTCGACACCCTCGCGCCGCAGCTCCGGGCCCTCGACGCCGACCGGCTCTTCATCGAGTCCGTCGACCACGAGCTCAGCCGCTTCGCCCGCGGCGCCAACGACGACGACGCCGAGCTCGACGAGGAGGAGTTCGAGCCGGGGCAGGTGCTCTCCACCGGCTTCAGCAAGTACCTCACCTCCGTGAGCGCCGCCCGCGGCCGCGTCTACCGGGTGAAGAACCGCTTCGTGGCGGCCAACCTCCGGCTCGTGGTCTCCATCGCGCGCCGCTACAACCGCGGCCGCATGCCGCTCATCGACCTGATCCAGGAGGGCAACCTCGGGCTCATCAAGGCCGTCGAGCGCTTCGACCACCTGCGCGGCTACCGCTTCAGCACCTACGCGAGCTGGTGGATCCGTCACGCGATCTCCCGCGCGCTCGCGGACAAGGGCCGGGCGGTGCGCATCCCGGTGCACATGCTCGACACCTACAACCGGGTGCAGCGCACCACCCAGCAGATGGCGGCGCGCCTCGGCCGCGAGCCCTCGCTGCAGGAGGTCGCGGTCGAGACGGGCATCGCCCTGGAGAAGCTCGAGCGCATCCAGAAGGACTGGGCCGAGACCCCGTTCTCCCTGGACAAGCCGGTCAACGACGAGGACGGCCGCCGCTTCATCGACATGCTCGAAGACGACAAGATCATCTCGCCGCTCGAGCACGTGATGACCGTGAGCTGGTCCAACGAGGTGCACCGGCTGCTCGACACCCTGTCGCCGATGGAGGCCCGCATCCTCCGCTGGCGCTTCGGCCTCGACGACGAGGAGGAGCTCACGCTCAAGGAGATCGGCGACAAGTACAACCTGTCGCGCGAGCGCATCCGCCAGCTCCAGGAGCAGGCGCTCACCAAGATGCGCAAGCAGATCCGCGAGTAGGGGTCCCCTCCCTCGCCCCTGCGCCTCCCTCCGCGGCTCCGATCGGTCCAACCTCCGATCGGGGCCGCGGGCCTTCTTACCCCCCCACCAGCCCGCTACTTCAGGCCGTTGTACTCCGGCAGCACGAAGGTGCCGGTCTCGGTGAAGGTGCCGTTCTCGCCGTTGGAGAGCAGCGTCGCGAAGACCGGCTCGTAGCGCTCCCGCACCCTCTGCTCGATCTCGTCGGCGGAGGCGATGCCCAGCAGCTCCTCGGCGAACACGCGCGCCTCGTCCAGGTCGATGCGCCGCAGGGCCTCCTTGATCTCGGGCACCGCCGTCGGCTCGACGGAGAGCTCGAGCACCCCGAGGCCCACCAGCACCGGCACCGCGAGCAGCTCGGCGGCCATCGCGCCGCAGAGCGCGCAGGGGATGCCTCGCTCGCGCGCCGCGCGACTGACCGTCGCGATGGCCCGCAGGATCGCCGGGTCGAAGGGCCGCGCCAGGTGCGCCACGTGCTCGTTGCCGCGGTCGATCGCCAGCGTGTACTGCATCAGGTCGTTGGTGCCGATGGAGAAGAAGTCCGACTCCCTCGCCAGCAGGTCGGACATGGTCACGGCGCTCGGGGTCTCCACCATGATCCCGAAGGGCACGTCGCGGAACGGCAGCCCCGCCGCGCGGAGCTCCGTCTTGGCGAGGTCGAACTCCCCGCGCGACGCGCGCAGCTCGCTCACCGCGGCGATCATCGGGATCATCACCCGCACCTCGCCGAAGGCCGACGCCCGCAGCATCGCCCGGAGCTGCGCACGGAACACCTCGCGCTCCCGCAGCGCCAGGCGCACGGCCCGCATGCCGAGGGCGGGGTTCATCTCCTTGGGGATGCGGAAGGCGGTGCTGAACTTGTCGCCGCCGAGGTCGAAGGTGCGCAGCGTCACCGAGCGCGGCGCCATCGTCGACACGATGCGCTTGAAGGTCTCGAACTGCTCCTCCTCGGTCGGCGGCTCGCGGCGGTCGATGTACAGGAACTCCGTGCGGTACAGCCCGATGCCGTCGGCGCCGTGGTCGATGGCCACCGCGACCTCGCCGGGCAGCTCGATGTTGGCCCGCAGCCGGATGGGCGTGCCGTCGCGGGTGCGCGCCACTCCCGCGCGGTTGGAGCGCAGCGAGCGCACGAAGGCGCCGTAGCGCTCGCCGCGGTCCGTCGCGTCCGCCGCCTCGGCGTCCGTGGGGTTGCGCACCACCACGCCCCGCAGCCCGTCGACCACCAGCATGTCGCCGGTCGCGATGTACCGCAGCGCGTCCGGAGCGCCCACCACCGCGGGGATCGTCAGCGCCCGGGCCATGATGGCCGTGTGCGAGGTGCCCGACCCGACCTCGGTCACGAAGGCCATCACGTCGCTGCGCGCGAGCGCCGCCGTGTCCGCCGGCGAGAGCTCGTGGGCCACCAGCACCACCGGGCCGTGCAGGTCGAGCGGCCGCGAGATCTCCATCGGCGCGCCCATCAGCTGCCGGAGCACCCGCTCGCCGACGAAGTCCACGTCGCTGCGCCGCTCGCGGAAGTAGTCGTCGTCGGCGCGGTCGAAGACCTCCTTGATCTTCTCCACCGTGCGCCGCAGCGCCCACTCGGCGTTGAGCCCCTCCTCGCGGATCGCCCGCTCGGACTGCTCGATGAGCAGCGCGTCGTCGAGCATCAGCAGGTGCGCGTCGAGGATGACCGAGTGGTCGCTCGCGTCGAGGCTGAGCCGCGCGCGGATCTGCTCGAGCTGCACCCGCGCCGAGCCGATGGCCACCCGCAGCCGCTGGACCTCCGCCTCGACGTCGTCCGGCGCGATGTGCCGCCGCGGGACCGTCACCCTCCGCCGGTCGGCCACGAACGCGCGCCCCACCACCACCCCGGGCGAAGCCGGGATGCCGAGGAACCTCCGCGGCGCCGTGTCCTCGGCCTCGTTCACGAACCCTCCCCGAAGCGGTCGACGAAGAGCGCCCGCACGGCCTCGACGGCGGTCTCCGCGTCCGGGCCGCTCGCGCGCACCGTGACCTTCGAGCCCCGCGGGCACACGAGCAGCAGCATCCCCATCACGCTCTTCGCGTTGGCCGTCTGGCCGTCCCTCGAGAGCGTCAGGTCGCAGCGGAACTTGCTCGCGGTCTGCGCGATGCGCGTGACCGGGCGCGCGTGCAGGCCCCGCTCGTTCAACACCTCCATCGTCTCTTCGATCACGTCAGCCAATGGATCCCTCGTTCATCCCCCGCGATCGATGTCCCGGTGCGACGCCCGCACCTCGCCCGGCGCCCGCAGCTTCGACAGCCTC
The DNA here is from genome assembly GCA_966211675.1 of uncultured Myxococcaceae bacterium. GTDB lineage: Bacteria > Myxococcota_A > Polyangia > Polyangiales > SCUS01. The sequence continues at coordinate 35,686 of CBIHPK010000031.1, read as the reverse complement.
GACGAGAGCGCCTCCGCGATCGCCACGCTCCGGTGACGCCCCCCGGTGCACCCGATCGCCACCGTCAACGCCACCTTGCCCTCCCTCGCGTACCTCGGCAACAGCGGCGCCAGCAGCCCCTCGATGGCGTCGATGAACTCCCGGCCCTCCACCGTCTCCAGCACGAAGCGCGCGACCTCCGGGTCCTTCCCGCTCCGCGGCCGCAGCGCCGGGACGAAGTGGGGGTTGGGGAGGAAGCGCGCGTCGAACACCAGGTCGGCATCCGAGGGGATGCCGTACTTGAAGCCGAAGCTCAGCACGCGGGTGTTCATCCGCAGCGTCGCCCCCTCGGCCTGCGTGAAGTGCTCGATGAGCAGCCGCCGCAGGTCGTGCACCGTCAGCGCGGACGTGTCGATCACCCGGTCGGCCCGCGCGCGCAGGTCGGCCAGGCGTTCGCGCTCGCGGGTGATCAGCGCGGCGAGGTCCTCCTCGGGGTGCTGCGCCGCCAGGGGGTGGGGCCGGCGCGACTCGCTGTACCGCCGCACCAGCGCCTCGTCGGCCGCGTCGAGGAAGATCACGGTCACCCGGTGCTGGTGCGCCCGCAGCGTCTCGATCACCGCCCCCGCGCCGTCGAGCATCGCCCGCACCCGGACGTCCATCCCGATGCCCATGCGGGGCACCGCGCCGGTGCTGCCCGAGAGCGCCACGGCCTGCTCGATGAGCGGCGTCGGGAGGTTGTCGATGCAGTCGAAGGCCAGGTCTTCCAGCACCCGCAGGGCGGTGCTCCGCCCGGCCCCGGAGAGGCCCGTCACCACCACGATGAGCGGGACCGCGTCGCCCATCGCTCAGCCCTTTCCCCGCAGGATCGCCGTCGGGTCATGCACCCCCATCGCCGACGCCAGCCGCGCGTGGAACTCCCTCGCCGAGTGGTGCCCCGCCTGCCGCAGCAGCTCGTTGCGCGCCGCCACCTCCACCGTGCTCGAGGTGTTCTTGCCTGGCCGCACCGGCACCCGGCGCATCGCGATGCGCGTGCCCAGCAGCGGGTACCACTCGTCGTCGATGCCCAGCCGGTCCCAGGTCTCGTCCTCGTCGTCGTGCGCCACGAGGCGGATCACCAGGTCGATGCGCTTGTTGTCCCGCACCGCCGCGACGCCGAAGAGGTCCTTGATGTTGAGCACCCCGAGGCCGCGCACCTCCAGGTGATTCTTGAGCAGGTCGACCGCGGCGCCGTAGACCGACTCGGTCGGGCGCAGCACGCAGTCCACCAGGTCGTCGGCCACCAGCCGGTGACCGCGCTGCACCAGCTCCAGCGCGCACTCGCTCTTCCCGATGCCGCTCTTGCCCAGCAGCAGGATGCCGACGCCGAAGACGTCGATGAAGACCCCGTGCACCCTCGTGCGCGGCGCCAGCTTCTCGTCGAGCAGCGCGTGGATCGCGTTGATGGTCACCGAGCTCCGCGCCTCGCTCACCAGCACCGGGCAGCCGTGCTTCTCCGAGGCCTCCAGCACCTCCGCGAAGATGGTCTGCCCCGCGGTCACCACCGCGCAGCAGATGCCGCGAGAGAAGAACCCGTCCACCGCCTCGCGCCTCGCGTCCCGCGTCATCGCCGCGAGGAAGGACATCTCCGTCTCCCCGAGGATCTGCACCCGCTCAGGGGTCAGGCCCTGGAAGTGCCCCACCAGCGCGAGGCCCGACTTCTGGATGCGGGGATGGATGATGTTCCGGTCGAGCCCGCCCGCGCCGGCCGACACCGTGAGCCTCACCGACATGGCCCCCGGTTCGGTCAGCGTCTGTACGGTCACGTCCCTCGGCGGCAGCGTCGAGTGCAGGCCCGTTGACATCCATCGACCCTATCACATCACACCCCCCTCGCGCGTTTCCAAGGCGTCGCGATCGTTGGTAGCCTCGTCGGGCTCTCTGCCTCTGGAAGGGCGTCGGAGGATCCGTTCATGGCAACCCGGAAATACCTGCCGCGGCGAACGCTCGCCGCGCTGCCCGTCGTCCTGCTGGCCTGCGCGCCGGAGTACGACACCCGCCGAGTCCCGGCGCCCCAGGGGACCCTCGGCGAGGAGGTCTTCCAGGTGATGTGCGAGCGGGTGCACTGGGGCGAATCGCCCCGCGACCTCGGCTTCGCAGCGGGGCGCCGACCCTGCACCCGCGGCCTCGGCGCGACCGAGTCCGCCCCCGGCGTCGGCCCCCGCGCGACGGCCCTCGCCCGGATGCGCTCGGACCTCGTCGTCGGCCTCGACCAGTCGATGCCCAGGCCGCTCTACACCCCCCTCGACCGGCTGCTGGTCGACATGCTCCCGTTCTATGGCCCCGATGGCACGGGCCGCCGCAACGGCGACGCCGGCACCTGGATCGTCGACACCGCCGACGGCGGCACCGCGGTCGCCGAAGACCTGCTCCCGCAGACCACCCGCGCGGTCTCCCAGCAGCTCGCCACCATGGCCACGGACGCCAGCGTGCTCCGCGCCCTCAGCCGCATGTCCCAGCGCCAGGGCTACCGCCCCCCGGAGAGCGCCATCGGGCTGCTCCGCCCCATCCTCGCCTACGACCGCGTCAACGACGTGCTCGACGCGACGCTCGGGCTCTTCCGCGAGGCCACGCCCACGCAGCCCGAGGGGCGCGCGCACCCGCAGTTCGACCAGCTGCTCTCGGTGCTGCGAGGGGAGTTCCAGGCCGCCGGGCCCAGCACCGCCACCACCGGCGGCACCACCCTCGACGCCGCCACGGACCTCTTCTTCCGCGCCGATCCGAGCCTCGCCCGAGGCGACCGGCCGACGCTCGTGGTGCGCCGCGACGCCGCCGGAAACGCCCTGCCCACCTCAGGGGCGGCGGCCGGTCTCCCGACGCCCTTCCCCACCTACCGAGGCCCCACCGTCGCTCGCGACGCGCAGGGCCGGGCGACCTCCGCGGGGGGATACCCCTGGCGCTATGTCGACCTCAACTCCACCGTGCTCGCGGCGCTGTCGCGCGAGCTCCCCGGCCTCCTCGGCGCCCCTTCGCACGCCGAGCTCCCGGCGCTGCAGCTCATGTCGGGGATGCGCCCGCTGATCGGTCCGCGCATGGCCGCCAGCCGCGACTACGGCGGCGCCGCCGGGCGCGTCGCGTACCAGCGCTTCGCCGCCGACGCCTCGCCGCTCGTCGACCTCGTGCACGCCACCGGCGCGACGCTCACGCACCGGGACATCGACGCCGTGCTCAACACCGCGCAGGCCCTGATGTCGCCCGAGCGCGAGGCCCTCACCGCGCGCCTCGTGGGCGCGATGCTCGCCATCGACGAGGCCTCCGACCGCGTCCCCGCGGCGCGCATGGACGCGCGCTCGGTGATCTGGGACGACGTGATGGAGGTCGTGCGCCGCATCGCCGCGGAGCCCGGGCTGCTCGAGGACCTCCTCAACGCCTTCGCCACCCTCCAGCAGCCGCTGCCCTCCTCCGGGCTCTGGGAGCAGTCCTGCGCCGGGAGCGTGCCGGTGCAGAACCTCGCTCGCGCCTTCGGCGCCTACGCGCAGAACCGCGACCGCGTCGAGCCCGCCTGGTCGGGCAACTGGAACGCCCACGTCCCGGTCAACCTCACGCAGACCGTGGACCGCTCGCGGCCCGACACGCAGGACAACCGCTCGGTGCTCCAGCGCCTCTTCCACCTCGTGGACGACCTCAACGGCGCGCACCTCTGCAACAAGCCCGCGGCGGAGATCAGGGTCTACTACAACCTCTTCGGGCCGCGCTCGATCGGCGTCCCGGGCGCGGGCAACATCGACTCCTGTCGGCTCGTCGAGGTGCCTGACGCCGCGGCCTTCTACGTGCGCTCCATCGCGGGCAACGGCCGGGCGATCCTGCCGCTGGACATCCCGGGCATCGCCGGCACGCTCTCCAACCTCGCGCGCACCATCGGGGTCCCGCTCGACAGCACCCTCGACGGCCTTGTGCAGTCGCAGTCGGGCATCACGGGCTTCAACTCCCAGCCCACGCCCTACGCCATCGCCCGGCTCGTGTTCAACCCGCAGCCCAACGAGTTTCTCCAGCACCTCATGGACGTCGCGACGGTGCGCAACGCGGGCTCTCCCCCGCCGTCCCCGTCGCCCGTCGACCGGCAGGTGCGCACGCTCCACCCCGCGACCATCTTCGCCTGGGAGGGCTACTGCTTCTACGACTCCATCCGCCCGCTCGCGCTCGCCTTCGCGCGCCACGACCGCCTCAACGGCCGGCTCGACCCCGCGCTCTCCCCGGGCGCCGACCCCCGCACGATGGACCCGCGCGCCATCGACGTCTCCAACGGCTCCAAGCTCTTCACGGACCTGCTCTCGGCCTTCCACCGGCACTGGGCCACCCCCGCCGCCGGGGGGTACCAGTCCACCGTGCGCTGCGAGGCCTGCCGCGAGGGCGTCAACTACTCGCAGATGGACGGCGCGGTCCGCTACGAGCCCATCGTGCGCTCCGCCCTCGATGGCGACCTGCTGCCCGCGCTCTCCTCGGTCACCGCCGAGCTCCGCACCCTCGACGTCGGCGGCGGGCGCACCGGGCTCCAGGCCATCGCGTCCCTCACCCGCGCGCTCGTCGACACCCGCGCTCGCGCCATGGACGGGATGCCCGCCTTCGCCACGCCGCTGCGCTACCGCAACGGCACCACCGGCGCTCTCTGGGCCGACGGCACCACCACCGTCGGCGGGGTCAACCTCTTCTACCTGCTCGCCGACGGCTTCAACGCCATGGACCCGCGCTTCGACGCGGAGCCCGAGCGCCACGCCGAGTGGCTCGCCGCGCGCTCGTCCATGGTCGACCAGTTTCTCGCCGCCGAGGGGAGCGGCGCGTCGGCGCGCTTCCACAACCGCGCCATCCCCGGCGTGACCCGCGTCCTCGTGGCGTGGCTGCGCGAGCGCATCGCCGCGCACCGCGCCGCGGGCGACCTCGACGCCTGGGCCCTCGGCCTCTCCGGTCGCCTGGAGACCGTCCTCCGCGACGCCCCCTTCGCGGCCGTCACGGACCTCTCGCTCGCGCTGCGCGACGACCCCGCCGCGCGCCTCGCCGTCGCCCGGCTGCTCACGCACATGATGGACGACGCCGCCCCCAACGCCCGCAGCGCGTCGCCGCAGGCCACCACGCTCAGCGCCCTCGCGGACACCGTGCAGGTGCTGCGCGCCGACGCCGACGTCGACCCGCTGCTGCACAGCCTCGCGCCCGCGATGACCCCTCGCACCGGGCTCGTCCCGCAGGTGCTGCGCTTCTTCGACCGGGCCCGCGCCATCGACCGCGACCGCGCCCTCATCTCCGTGCTCGGCCACGCCGTCGAGCGCCCCGCGGCCGGAAACCCGCTCACCCCGGAGCCCCTCACAGTCATCGCCGACGCCATCGCGGACACCAACCGCGAGCACCCGGGAGACCACGGGCCGATGTCCCCGCAGGACGTCTTCTATACCTTCCGCGAGGTGATCTCCTTCCTCACGGACAACAGCCGCGGGATGGAGCAGTTCTACGCCATCGTGCAGCGCCGGAGGCTCCCGCAGTGATCGCCCGACGAGCCCCCATCGCCCTCGCGCTCACCGCGCTGCTCTCGCCGGCCCTCTCCTCCGCCGGGGGCTTCTACCTCACCGACCGCGGCGTGCGCCCGCTCGGCCGCGGCGGCGCCTTCATCGCCGGCGCCGACGACCAGCACGCCGTCTGGTACAACCCCGCGGGGCTCATCTCCGCGGGCAACGGCCTGCTCCTCGACGCGTCGCTGGTGAACTTCAACAACACCTTCACCCGCAGCGCGCTGCCCGATCGAGCGATGGCCCCGGTGACCTTCGACGCCACGCACGGCGAGGGCGCCGCGCTGCCCATCCCGACGCTCGTCGTCTCGCACAACTTCGGGCTGCGCAACTTCAACTTCGCCGCCGGGGCCTACGCCCCCTACGCCGCCATCACCTCCTACGCCGACACCCCCACCGCGGCGCAGCGCTACAGCCTCGTCACCCTCGACGGGTCGCTGCTCGTGGTGGCGGGCCTCTGGGCCGCGTGGCGCCCGCACCCGATGCTCCACATCGGCGCCGGGGTCTCCGCGCTCACCGGGTCCTTCGTCGCGCGGCAGGCCCTCTCGGCGTGCCCGGCCACCGTCACCTGCGCGCCCGAAGACCCGCAGTGGGACTCCATGGCCGTCCTCAACGTGGGGCCCATCTTCGCCCCCACGGCCAACTTCGGGGTGCAGTTCACCCCGCACCCGATGATCGCCTTCGGGGCGTCCTACCAGCTCCCGTATGACATCGACGCGCCCGCGAAGCTCGGCGTGCGGCTGCCCTCGGCCTCGTACTACGACGGCGCGCAGGTGTCCGGCGACGCGGCGAGGGTGGCCTTCCGCCTCGCGCCCATCGCCCGCGTCGGGGTGGAGATTCGTCCGCTGCCGAGCACCCGCGTCGAGCTCGCGGGCGTGTGGGAGGGCTGGAGCGTCCACGAGCGCATCGACATCACGCCGGACCACATCGCGCTCACCAACGTGCGCGGCGTCGGCACCTACCAGGTGGGGCCGCTCTCGATGAACCGGCAGTTCCAGGACACCTGGTCGCTGCGCCTGGGCGCCGCGCACCTCACGGACCTCGGCCGGGGCTTCGGCCTCCAGGCGCGCGTGGGCGTCTCCTACGAGACCAGCGCGACGCCCAACGCGTACACCAACGCCCTCACCCTCGACACCGACAAGTTCGTCGGCAGCCTCGGGGCGTCGCTGCACTACGGGCATTTCCGCTTCGACGCGGTGTTCGCCTACATGTTCGCGAGCTCGGTGGTCGTCGACCCCCGCACCGCCGCGCTATACCCGGTCGAACCCTTCCGCTCCAACGGCCAGGGCCCGCGCATCGCCGTCAACGGCGGCACGTACGACTTCTCCGTCAACGTCGTGGGCCTCGGCGCCCGCTACCAGTTCTAGAAAGACCAGACCAACGATGCCCCTCACCGGCAAGCAGAACCAGTACCTCCGCGCCCTCGGACACCACCTCAACGCCCTCGTGCAGATCGGCAAGCAGGGGGTCACCGAGTCCGTCACCGCCGCGGTGCACCAGGCCCTGCTCGACCATGAGCTCATCAAGATCCGCATCCACGCCGAGGCGCCGTCGGACCGCTACGACACCGCCGAGGCGCTCGCCTCGGAGCTGAAGGCGGAGGTCGCGCAGGTGCTGGGGCGCACGATCCTCTTGTACCGGCCGCACCCCTCGGAGCCGAAGATGAAGCTCCCGAAGGCCGACAAGAAGTAGGACGCGCGGCCCTTGCGGTCGTAGCCCCGTCGCCACAGAGCGACGCGATGAACAGGGAGAGCACCGGGGGGACGGAGGTTCCGCGGCGGGCGCTGGGGCGCACGGGGGAGATGGTCTCGATGGTCGGCCTCGGGGGCTACCACCTGGGCTTGGTGCGGAGCGAGCGGACGGCGGAGCGGATCGTCCACGCCGCCATCGACCGCGGCATCACCTTCATGGACAACTCGTGGGACTACCACGAGGGCGAGAGCGAGCAGCGCATGGGCGCCGCGCTGGAGGGAGGCCGCCGCGACCGGGTCTTCCTCATGACCAAGGTCGACGGGCGCACGAAGAAGGCCGCCGCGAAGCAGCTCCATCAGTCGCTGAAGCGCCTCCGCACCGACCACGTCGACCTGCTCCAGCTCCACGAGGTGATCCGCTTCGAGGACGCCGACCGGGCCTTCGAGTCTGGCGGGGTGATCGAGGCCTTCGTCGAGGCGCGCGAGGCGGGCAAGGCGCGCTACCTCGGCTTCACCGGCCACAAGGACCCGTCGGTGCACCTCTACATGCTGGAGGTCGCGAGGGCGCACGGCTTCACCTTCGACGCCGTGCAGATGCCCCTCAACGTGATGGACGCGCACTTCCGCAGCTTCGAGGGGCGCGTGCTCCCGACGCTGGTCGCGCAGGGCATCGGCGTGCTCGGGATGAAGTCCATGGCCGCGGGGATGATCGTGAAGAGCGGCGTGGTCTCCGCCCTCGAGTGCCTCCACTACGCGATGAACCTCCCGACCTCGGTGGTCATCACCGGCCTCGACAAGCCTGAGCTGATCGAGCAGGCGGTGACCGCCGCGGCGAGCTTCCGTCCGCTCTCCGCCGACGAGGTCGCGCGGCTGCTGAGCCGGACCGAGGCGGCCGCGCGCGAGGGCCGCTGCGAGAGGTTCAAGACCTCCAACGTCCACGACTCGACCGCCTCGCACCCGGAGTGGCTGGGCTGAAACGGCGCAGAGGCGTTGTGGACCACCGACGGGTCCGCGCATGCTCCCGCCCATGCTCGACCGCGTCGCCGACGACCTCTGGACCACGCACCGCCCGCAGCGCTTCTGGGGCCTCGAGACCGGCACGCGCATGACCGTCGCGCGGATGTCCGACGGCGCGCTCTTCGTCCACTGCCCGGTGGCGCTCGACGAGGCGACGCGGCGGGACATCGACGCGCTCGGCCCGGTGCGGGTCGTGGTCGCGTCGAGCCTGTTTCATCACCTCTACGTGGGCCAGTGGATGGCCGCGTTTCCCAAGGCGTCGTTCTGGGGCTGCCCCGGCCTCGCCGAGAAGCGCCCCGACCTGAAGTTCTCGGGCGTGCTCGGCGACGCGGCGCACGTCGAGTGGTCGGCGGACATCGACCAGGCCCCGTTCACGTCCCGCTTCGAGCGCGAGGTGGTCTTCCTCCACCGCAAGACGCGCACGATGGTGTGCGCCGACGCGCTGCTCAACCTGTCCGTGCACCCCTCGCGGGTCACCCGCGCGGCGGCCTTCCTCATGGGCAACAGCGGCCCCGGCAAGGGGTACCTGGAGCGCATCGCCGTGCGCGACTACGCCCTCGGCCGCAGGCAGGTCGACCGCATCCTGGAGTGGGACATCGACGGCGTGGTGCTCGCGCACGGCGGGCTCATCGAGCACGGCGGCCGCGAGGCGGTGCGCGACGCCTACCGCTGGCTCTGATCGCGCGGGCGCCGACTGCAACCGTCGATCAGTCCCGCTCGTGCCCGGCGCTGCGGGTCATGAGGTCGTGCATCGCGTCGCGCGGCGTCTTGTCGTGATAGAGCGCCAGGTAGACCTGCTCCGTGATGGGCATCGAGACGCCCTCGCGCTGCGCGAGGTCCCAAGCGCTGCGGGCGGTGCGCACCCCCTCGGCCACCTGGCGCATCCCGCCGAGGATCTCCGCGAGGGCTTTCCCCTGCCCCAGCTCGAAGCCCACGTGCCGGTTGCGCGACAGCTCTCCAGTGCACGTCAGCACCAGGTCGCCCATGCCCGCGAGGCCCGCCAGCGTGAGCGCGTCGCCGCCCATCTTCATGGTGAGCCGCGCGATCTCCGCGAGGCCGCGGGTGATCAGCGCCGCCCTCGTGTTGTGCCCGTACCCGAGGCCGTCGCTCGCGCCCGCGGCGATGGCCACGACGTTCTTCAGCGCGCCGCCGACCTCCACCCCGATGACGTCGTCGCTCAGGTAGACGCGGAAGCGGTCCTCGGTCCAGAAGGCCTCCTGCACCACCCGCGCGAGCGCGAGGTCGCGCGCCGCGGCCACCACCACCGTCGGCAGCCCGGCGGCCACCTCGCGCGCGAACGACGGCCCGGAGAGCGCCACGAAGGTCTTCTGCGACCACGGCACCTCCGCGGCGATCATCTCGTGCACGAACTCCAGCGAGTTCTGCTCGATGCCCTTGGTCGCGCTCACCACGGGAATACCCCGGGGTATAAAATCTGCGCTCGCGCGCAGCACCTCGCGCAGACCGTGGGTCGGCACCGCGACCAGCAGCATCTCCGCGCCGTCGAGCGCCTCCTCCAGCGACGACGTCGCGCGCAGCGAGTCGGCGAAGCGCGCCCCCGGCAGGAAGGTCGCGTTCTCCCGCGTCGCCTGGATGGCCTCCGCGAGCTCCGGCCGTCGTCCCCAGAGCGCCACCGCGTGACCGTTGTCCGCGAGCACCTTCGCCAGGGCGCTGCCCCAGCTTCCCGATCCAAGCACCGCGACCTTCATCCGTGAGCCTCCCTTGCGCCCTCCGGACCGTAAGCCCCGCGGGGTGCCCGTTACAACGGCTCGCTCTCGCCGCGGCGCGACATCAGCCGCAGCCCGTTGCCCGGGTCGGCGACCAGCAGCGACCACGGCTCGCTCGGCGACGCCGGCTCCACCGGGAACACCCGCAGGTTGCCCGCGCCGTCCCCGCTGAGGGTGAGCGTTCCGCCGAGGGTGCCGGTGCGCGCGTTGATGAGCGTCACCAGCGTCTGCCGGCCGACGGTGCCCACCGCGAGGTCGGGGACGTTGTCGCCGTCGAGGTCGCCGGAGAGCGCCACGGGCCACCCGAAGGCCGTGCCCCGCTCCCGCACCGGCGCCGAGACCGAGAGCAGCGGCGTGCCGTTGGCGCCGGAGAGCACCACCACCGAGGCCGCCACGTCGTGCTGGTCGGTGCCCACCACCACGTCGCCGCGGTCGTCGCCGTTGACGTCGACCCCGAGCGCCAGGCTCTGCGCGCTGCGCCCCACCCGCCGGCACGACGGCTCGGGCCACATCTGCGCGCCGTTGGCCCCGGAGTAGAGCTGCACGCACCGCCGCGGGTCGGAGGTGCCGGCGGAGAGACCCATCGGGCCGATGCCCATGACCACGTCGGGGACGCCGTCTCCCGTGGCGTCGGGGCCCACCGCGAGCCCCAGCTCCACGGGCTGGCCGATGCGCCCGAGCGGCGCGGAGCCGCTCACGGTCCAGAGCACCCGCTGACGGCGCAGGCTCACCGCGCGCACCTGCGAGGGCTCGCCCGGCCCGTCGGGCTCGGTGTACACGATGGCCACCACGTCGCTGTCGGCGCCGCGCACCGCGAAGCCGCCGCCCTGCGCGATGCCCCGCGCGCCCGGCACCGGGATGGTGCGCCACACCCGCAGCGAGCGCGAGTCGATCACCACGATGCCGGTCCCGTTGGCGGTGGTGGCCACCACGTCGTCGGTGCCGTCGTCGGTCACGTCCGGCACCACGCCCAGGTCGAAGCCCGCGCAGGCCACCGCGCCGCGAAACGATCCCAGCGTGGGCCCGCCGTTGAGGGGGTGGATCACCACCGTGGGACCGCCTTCGCCGCCCGGCAGGCAGCTCACCACGATGTGCTGCGCGCTCGAAGGGCCGCTCACGGCGGCGTGGCGGGCGAAGTCGGAGAGCGCGTCGCTGCCCGCCATGCCCGCGCCGGGGCTGAACGCGCGCAGCTGCTCCAGGTTGGACGCGACCGGGGCGCCCGGGGCCGCGGGCACGTCGACGCGATCGGTCGGCACCCGGGGGGGCTCGACGCGCGGGGTCGGGACCGTGGGTTCGGGGGTGGCCGGCGCCTTGGGCCAGAGCGCGAACGCGAGCCCGCCGATCACCGCGACGGCGCCGAGGGCCGCGCCGACCATCATCGCCGGGGACTGCGTACGACCCGTCGTGGGAGGCGCCTGGAAGGTGCGCTGCGCCGCGCGGGGAGCCGCCGACTCGCCGCTGGGGAAGGCGTCTCCGCTGAGCCGGTCTCCGCTGATGCGCTCGCCCGGGGGGATGGGCGCGGGATGCAGGTCGAGGTCGAAGCTGGTCGCGGGCGGCGGGAGCGACGGGAGCGACGGCTCGGGCGACGGCCTCGGGGTGTGGGGCGTGACGCCGACCGGGCGCTCGTCCCGGCTCGCGGTCGCTCCGACCTCGCGACGCATCGCGCCGGAGCTCCGCGGCCCGCTCTCCTCCCGGACCTTGGTGGCGTCGACCTCGACGACCCGCACCGCGCCGACGCCGGTGGCTCGCGGGGGACCGGGCTGCCCCATCGCGGGCGTCGGGCGCCGCAGCGAGGCCGCCAGGGTGCTCGCCCGCTCGGTGCGCACGGGCGGCGGCGGGCGGCCGCCGCTCGGGGTGGTCTCGCTCTTCGCGGAAGTGACCTTGTCGACCGCGCGCTCCTCGGGCGGGGCGGAGAGCGTCTCCGGGGGCGACCGGCGCGGGGGGGTCGCGGTGGTCTTCGGGGTCGTCTTGGAGGCGCGGGCGGCGTCGGCGGCGTCGCGCGCCTTCTGGAGCGCCTCGGCCATCTCGTCGGCGCTGCGGTAGCGCTGCTCGACCTCGCGGCTGAGGCTGCGCTCGATGACGTCGCTGATGGCCTTGGGCACCAGCGGCTCGATGGTGGTCACCGCGGGCGCCGTGGTGGTCGCGATCTTCACCAGGATATCCGTGGTGGTCTCGCTCACGAAGGGCGTGTGCCCGACGAGGCACTCGAAGAGCACGATGCCGACGGACCAGAGGTCGCTCTCCGGCCCGACGTTGATGCCTCGGCTCTGCTCCGGGGACATGTACTCCGGCGTGCCGAGGATCATCCCCTGCTGCGTGAGCTTCTGCCCCCGCTGCGCGACGTGCGCGATGCCGAAGTCGAGCAGCTTCGCCTGGCTGCTGCCGTCGGGCTTGCGGACGATGTAGATGTTCCCGGGCTTGATGTCCCGGTGGATGATCTTGTTGCGGTGCGCCTCGGCGAGCGCGCTGAGCAGGTCGATGCCGATGGCGACGGTCTCGCCCCAGGTCAGCTTGCGCACCCGCGTGAGGGTGGTCTCCAGCGACTCGCCGTTGAGGAGCTCGAGCGCGATGTAGACGGTGCCGTCGGGGTCCGTGCCGGCGTCGAAGACCTGCACGATGCCGTCGTGCCGGATGCGCGCCATCGCCCTCGCCTCCATGAGGAAGCGATCGCTGATCTGCTCGGTCGTCGTCAGGTGCGGGTGCAGCAGCTTGAGCGCCACCTCGCGGCCGGTGACGTTGTGCACCGCCTCGAACACCGCGCTGAACCCGCCCTCCCCGAGCATCCTTCGGATCTCATACCGTCCTGCGACGGTGGTTCCGATGCGTTCACTGGGAGATGGGCTGGGCATCGTTCGTAGAAGGCCTGCGAGCCTACCCTACAGCCGAGCGGGACGTCACCTCTTCTCCCAATTCCGCCGACGCCCTCTCGGCGTACCAGCGCACGAACTCCGACTCCCCGTCATCGAGGAGCGTGTGGTCGATGAGCCGCGCGTCCAACGGGGCGAAGGTCAGGGGCTGGACCTCGAGGTAGCCCGGGTGGGCCGGGTCGTCGCGCACCGTGCAGAGGTTCTCGATGCGCACCCCGCCGACGCCCTCGATGTAGAGCCCCGGCTCGATGGAGAACACGTGCCCCGGCTCGACGGTCGTCGTGGCGGTCTTGCCGATGGACGGAGGCGCCTCGTGGACGTTGATGCCGACGCCGTGGCCGGTGCCGTGGGCGTAGTCGAGCCCTTCGTTCCAGAGCGGCCGGCGGGTGATGCCGTCGATCTGCGCGCCCGACGCCCCCCGGGGGATCCTCGCGGTCATGCCCGCGATGGCCGATTTCAGGGTGAGGGTATAGAGCCGCCGCTGCTCCGCCGTGGGCGCGTCGCCGGGGCCGCCCACGAAGAAGGTGCGGGTGAGGTCGGTGGCGAAGCCCTCCTCGAAGTAGCAGCCCGTGTCGAGCAGCATGAGCTGGCCCGCGGCGATGACGGCCTCGTCGCTCGGCGGGTGGTGCACCGACGCGCCGTTGAGGCCGAAGGCCGAGATCACCCGGAACGACAGCCCCACCGCCCCCGCCGCCCGGAACATCCGCTCGACCTGCTGGGCGAAGCCCACCTCGGTCACCCGCTCTCCGCGGGCCACCTGCCCGGTGAGCCAGGCCTGCGCCCCGGCCACGACGCCGTCGGCCCGGCGCAGCGCGCGCTTCATGGCCGCGAGCTCGGCGTCGGTCTTCCTGGCCTTGGCGGCCACGATGGGCGAGGCCACCGCGAGCACGTCCATGCCCAGCGCCTCGACGCGGTCGCGCATGCCCGCGGACACGCTCGCGGGGTCGAGCGCCACGCGGGCCATCTTCCCCTGCGAGCGCAGCGAGGAGAGCAGCGCCATGAGCGCGTCGTCGTCGCAGAAGCGCACCGTGGGCCGGGCCGAGCGCACCGCGTCGGTCACCGGGGCGACGTGCACCGAGAGGTGGAGGGCGTCGCGGGTGACCACCCCGAGGCCGCGGAAGGTCGCCTGGTAGGGCATCTCCTCGCCGCGCAGGTTGGCGAGCCACGCGAGCTCGTCGAGCTTCGTCACCAGCAGCGCGTCGGCGCGCTTCTGCGAGAGCCACGCGGCGACCAGGGCGACCTTCTCGTCGACGGTGCGCCCGAGGGAGGACTCGTCGACGACGCGCAGCCGGCCGGAGCCCGTGACCGTCGGGGCCACCGGACCGCGGGCCTCGGCGACCGGCGACGGGTCGAGCGGGACCCAGCGCACCGGGATGCCGGCGAGCTCGTTGCGGAAGGAGTTCCAGCCGTTGACGGAGTAGCGGCCGGGCTCGTAGCCGACGCTGAGCGTCTGCGGGTCGGGCAGCGCCGAGGCCAGCTCCGTGAGCTTCGCCGCGCACGCGGACTCGTTGGCGACGCCGAGAGGGTTCTTCACGGCGGTCCAGCAGGAGGGGTCGAGCTCCGTGTCGGCCTGGACGTGGTAGCGGCCGTCGACGAAGAGCCACGCCTGGTCGCGCGAGACCAGGGCGTCCCCGAGGCTGCCGGTGAAGCCCGTGAGCCAGACGCGCCCGCTCTCCGCCTCGGGAACATACTCGCTCAGGTAAGCGTCCGTGCCCCGCACCACCAGCGCGTCGACGCCCTTCGCGCGCATCGCCGCGCGCACCCGCTCCAGCCGCCCTTGCATCTCCGAGGTGCTCATCGCCGACGACGTTAGCACCACCACCTCCAACGGATTCAGAGACCCGCCAGACCGCTGGTGCGTCCCTACCGTAGCGCGGCCGATGCCCGGCCGCCGACTTCGCAGAGGAGCATCGGAGCCTATGTCGTTCTCACGGGTTCGTTCGTTCGTCGTCGCAGCGGTCGTCACGGCCCTGATGGCGCCCGCCCTCGCCGCGGCGCAGCCGGGTCCCGCGCCCGCGCCCACGCCCCGAGACCAGACCTTCACCTTCGGCGACCAGCTGGTGCAGTCGTCGCTCCGCCGCCCCGACATGACCACCGCCCGAGGGAGGGTGCTGCGATCGGGTCCGTCGCTGATCCGCCACCGGGCGCACTTCGTCCCGGAGATGCTCCGCTCCGTCGAGCGGCTGTAGCGCTACTGCCCCTCGAAGGGGTTCGACCGATCGATGTTGGGATGCCGCGGATCGTTCGGCGTCGGAGCGACCGGCGTCGGCGCGACCGGCGTCGGCGTCGGCGCGACGGTCGGAGTCGGCGTCGGCGCGACGGTCGGAGTCGGAGTCGGCGTCGGGGTCGGATGCACGCGCGGTCGGTTGCCGGGCTCCGCGAGCGCGGTGAGGCGGCGGTCGAGGCTCACGTCGCGGTCGGCGCTGAGCACCTCGGTGATGGTCGCGTAGCCCGGCGCGGTGATCTGGAGCTGGTAGCGGTGACCGTCGTTGGGGCGCATCACCTCCGCGCGCCCGGAGCCGAGGTTCTCTCCGTCGAGGCTGATCACCGCGGTCGGCGGATCGACGCGGATCGAGAAGACCACCGGCCGCTGCGCCGGGGGAGGCGTCGGCTCGGGCTGCGGCGGCGGCGTGACGACCTCGTGGGGCGGCGCCTCGGGGCGCGCGCTGGAGCGCATCCGCGACACGGCGAACCCTCCTCCCCCGAGCGCGAGCAGCGCGGCAACCGCGAGGCCGATGCGCATCGGCGACCCTCCCCCGTCGCTCGCCACGCGCTCGACCGGGGCCGGGGTGTTGACGCTCGACGTCTCCGGTCGCGTCCCGTGGATCACCGTCGGTCCGGCGGGTGTGGCCGCGAAGGCTCCCGGCTCCGGGCTGCGGTTGCCGACGGTGATGCTGCCCACTGCCCCGGCGGACCCGGCGCCCGGCTGCACCGGGCGGTTGGAGAGCGGCGCCCGGTGGGCGGACAGCGCCTCGCGCAGCGCGTGGATGGTCGGGAAGCGGTCTTCGGGCTTGCGCGCCAGGGTGCGCATGACGGCCGAGGCGAGCGCCGGGTCGAGCTCCGGGCGCAGCTCGGTGATGGGCCGCGCGTCCTGCGTCGCCTTGGCCACGATGAACTGGTTGATGGTCGTCGCGTCGAAGGGGTACGAGCCCGTGAGGGCCTCGTACAGGGTCACGCCCACGGCGTACTGGTCGGCCGCGCCGGTGGCGTTCTTGGACGACATGATCTGCTCGGGCGCCATGTACGCGGGCGTCCCGAGGGCCATGTTGGCGGTGGTGAGCTGGGGGCTGTCCTCGTTGGACTGGCGCTTGGCGATGCCGAAGTCCACCAGCTTGGGGATGGGCTCGCCGCCGTCCTCATCGCGCTGGAGGAAGATGTTGTCGGGCTTGATGTCGCGGTGGATGATCCCGCGCTCGTGGGCCATCGCGAGGGCCCGCAGCACGGGCTCCATGATGGCCACGACGCGCGCGGGAGAGAGGGGGCCCTCGCGCTCCATGTACGCGTCGAGCGACTCGCCCTGGAGGTACTCCATCACCATGTACGGCCGGTCGCCGTCGACGCCGTAGTCGGAGATCTCGACGATGTTCTTGTGATGCAGCTCCGCGGCGCTGCGGGCCTCCTGGAGGAAGCGCCCCGCGAACTGCTCGCTCGTGGCCATGTCGGGCTTGAGCACCTTGATGGCGACGATGCGGCCCAGCACCGTGTGCTTCGCCTGGAAGACCGCCCCCATGCCGCCCTCGCCGAGCAGCGAGATGATCTGGTAGCGCCCGCCCACGATGTCGCCAGGCGAGAGGCCCAGCCTGGCGGCCATCGAGGGCCTTGTCTCCGCTTCGCTCGTCATCGCTCCCTGTCCGCAGGCATCTCTGGCGCGACAGTGTACGCCACTCGACCGCGCGGCGGGTACTCGCGCGAGGCGGGCGGCTCGGAGCGAGGGCCGTGGCTCAGGTGGCGAGAGCGCGGAAGTAGAGGACGGTCGAGACCTTGGCGTCGAAGGAGCGGGGCCGGCCCGCCGCCGCGGGAACGCGGATGCCGACCTTGAAGCTCCCGTTGATCATGTCGTTCTGCAGCGGGGCGAGCGTGTCGCGGGTCGCGGAGATGCTCACCTCCACGGGCCCGGCGCCGGTGGGCTGCGTCACGGTGCCGATGTTCACGGTCACCGACGAGGAGGCCAGGTACACCGTGAGCGGCCCGCCGAGGAACTGCTCGAAGCTGGTCACGCCGGTGCTGTCGCGCCCGAGGGTGAGGGTCACGCGCTCGACCAGCACGGCGGCCGGCGCGCGGCCGAGCGCCCCGCGGGCCTGCTGCAGGAAGGCGCCGTAGGGGTTGCCGTTCTCGGTGTTGATGTTCTTGTCGACGTCGAAGGCCTCGTTGCGGACCTCGCCGTCCTTGAACTTGTCGATGTTGATCGCGACCGGGCCGGAGAAGTTCACCGTGTTGGTGGCGTCGGGGTCACCGCAGGCCATCGAGAGCGAGACAAGACCGAGCGAGAGGTAGCGAGAGGCTGCCGACATGAAGTGCTCCTTATTTGAGGATCGATCGCGCGGGGATGGAGGCCCCGCGTCGCGATCGAGTGTTAGGCCCATCGACGGCGGCGTCACCAGTCGTGTTCATGGCGCCGACGACAATTGGTCGCAGTCCCTCCTACGATGTGCGCCCGTGGGTGATGACCGCGCGAGCGACGTCGAGCGCGAGGCGCCGCCACCCCCGCCGCCACCCCCGCCGCCACTGGCGGCGACGCCGCGAGGGTGCGCCATCGCCCTGAAAACAAGCCCTCTGCGCGCTCTCCTCCGATGGCACGCGCCGTGGTGAAGGCCCCCGCCGGAGGAACCGCCATTGTTAGCCACCACGCACGCCAGCACGCTCATCGGGCTCGACTCGCACCCGGTGCAGGTCGAGGTCGACATCGCCCGGGGACTGCCCGCCTTCGACCTCGTCGGGCTCGCCGAGGTGGCCGTGCGCGAGTCCCGCACCCGAGTGCGCGCCGCCATGGAGCAGGCGGGCTACCTCTTCCCGCTGCGCCGGGTGACGGTCAACCTCGCGCCCGCGGACGTGAAGAAGGCCGGCACCGGCTTCGACCTCGCGATCGCCATCGCCACCCTCGCCGCCGCGGGCGAGTGCCCCTCCGAGGGGCTCGACGGCTGGCTCATGCTCGGCGAGCTGTCGCTCACCGGGAGCGTGCGCCCGGTGCGGGGAATACTCCCCCAGGTATTGGCGGCGCGGGACCGCGGGATGCGCGGAGCGATCGTCCCGCTGGAGAACGGCGCCGAGGCGGCGGTGGTGGAGGGCATCGAGGTGCGCGGCGCGGAGACCCTGCGCGGGGTGTGCGAGTTCCTGTGCGGGCGCGGTGAGCTGCCCCTCATCGACCGCACGCGGGTGGTGGACTTCGCCACCGGCGACGCGATGGAGGTGCTCGACCTGCTGGACGTCCGAGGGCAGTCGCACGCCAAGCGGGCGCTGGAGATCGCGGCGGCGGGCGGGCACAACGTGCTGCTGATGGGGCCGCCCGGCGGGGGGAAGACGATGCTGGCGAGGGCGCTGCCGGCGCTGCTGCCGCCGCTCACCTTCCGGGAGGCGATGGAGGTGACCGCGGTGCACTCCGTCGCCGGAACGCTGCGCCCCGGGGTGTCCCTCCTGCGCGACCGGCCCTTCCGCGCGCCGCACCACACGGCCAGCGCGGCGGGGCTCGCGGGAGGGGGCGATCCTCCGCGGCCGGGGGAGATCGCGCTGGCGCACAACGGCGTGCTCTTCCTCGACGAGCTGCCGGAGTTTCCGCGCGAGAGCCTGGAGGCCCTGCGAGAGCCGCTGGAGGAGGGGCACATCACGATCGTGAGGGCGCGCTCGCGGGCGCGGTATCCAGCCAGGTTCACGCTGGTGGCGGCGATGAACCCGTGCCCCTGCGGCTACGCGGGCGACCCGTCGGACCGCTGCGACTGCGCGGAGGAGCGGGTGAAGCGGTACCGCGCGCGCATCTCGGGGCCGCTGCTCGACCGGATCGACCTGCTGGTGCCGCTGCCTCCGGTGCGGGCGGCGCAGCTGACCGAGGGGGCCGCGGGTCCGTCGAGCGAGGAGGTGCGCGCCCGGGTGGCGGCCGCGCGCTCGGTGGCGGTGGCGAGGAGCGGCGACTGCAACGCGCGGCTCAACGTGCGGCAGCTGCGGGAGGTGGCGGCGCTCGACGCGATGAGCACGAGGCTCCTCACGGACGCGAGCGACCGGCTGGGGCTGAGCGCGAGGGCGATCCACCGCGTGATGAAGCTGGCGAGGACCATCGCGGACCTCGATGCGAGCGACTCGGTGCAGGGGCACCACCTGGCCGAGGCCATCGGGTATCGGGTGACCGGCACATAGCGAGCGGAGGTCACTCCGCGTCGGGCTTCGTCGACTCCTCGATCACCGTCGTGAGCACCTCGCCGACGGCGCGATTGACCAGCCGGATGCTGCCATAGACCCCGGTGAGCACCGCGCCGTGGACGTCGTGCGCCACCTTCGCGGCGCCCGCCACCGGGGGGATGGCCTCCAGCACGGCGAAGGTGCGATCGGCGGTCTCGCGGTGCACGCGCTCCACGGCGGCGGAGCCGTGCTCGACGACGTCTTGCAGCAGCGCGCGCAATCCCAGGAGGCGCTTCCTTCCAGTCGGGCTCATCGGACCTCGCACCATTGGCGCAGCTGCGCATAGACGTCCATCGATCGAGGGAGCGCCGCGTGGCTCAGCCCGGGGAACACCCGCACCCGCGACGGGTCGAGCCCCTCGCCGAGGGCTCTCCCGCCGGTGGCGCTCGACACCGGGACCACCGCGTCGCCGAAGAGCGCCCGCAGCCACCGCTCTTCGGACAACACGCCCGCCACCAGGTGGTGCGTGATGCCCGGGAGCAACGGCACCGGGTGCTGCGGGTCGCGCAGCGTCACCTGGAGCGTGCGGCGAGCGCGGTCTTCGTGGCGGAGGTCGGCGTCGCCGAGGTCCTTGAGGCCGTCGCTGCGGAGGTCGGCGATGTCGGCGATGAGCCGGGTGTACGGGTCGGGAATGGCCTGGAGCACCGCGCTCACGATGCGGCCGACGCGCTCGAGGGGGGCGCCGCGGTGGGGCGTCCCGACGTAGAGCGCGCGGCGGACCAGCGGGAGCCACGGGGCGGAGGAGAGCGCGGCGGCGTGCGTGGCGGCGCGCACCACGAGGCCGCCCATGCTGTACCCGAGCAGGACGATCTCCTCGATGGGACGTGGGTATTGCGACACGAGCGTCGTGAGCAGCGCGGAGAGCGCGGCGCCGTTGTCGGCAATGGGCAGGCCCGAGTTGTAACGGACATAGAGGGCAGTGAGGCCGAGGTCGTCGCGCAGGAGCGTTCCGTAGTCGCGGCCGTCGGGCATCGCGAAGATGCCCTCGTTGTTCATGAGCCCATGGACGAGCACGACGACCCGCGCCGTCGCGTCGGGGTAGGCGGCGGACAGCTCGGCGGCGTTGGGAGCGATGGGCTCGCCGCGTTGATGGAAGGCCATCGGCAGCGCGAGGCCGTTGTCGGTGCGGACGAGGTAGTCGCCGACCGCCCCGTTGAGGACGGCCAGCGCGAGGTCGAGCTTCTCTCCCATCAGGGGGACAGCTCTAGCACCGCGTTGCGCCGGGCGCGTCGCGGAGTGAAGTCGATCAGCCCTGGTGCTTGCCGCGCAGGACCACGTCCTCGCCGTGCACGCCGCGCAGCAGGTCGAGGTCCTTGTTGGTGTCGAGGAGGAGGGCGATGTTCTTCTCGGTGAGGCTGTCGAAGATCTTCGCGCCGAGCTCGTCGGGGACCATCTCCTTGTACATCCGCGAGAGGGCCTCGAAGTCCTTGATGAAGCACGCGCCGCCGGCGCCGCGGCCCGACTTGTGGATCGGGTTCATGTACGTCGGGCCGTTGTCCGGGTCGGCCGACATCGCCTGGCGGATGACGTCCCAGTTGACGTCGTGCTTCGCGACGAGGTCGTAGAAGAGGTTGATGAACACCACGCGCACGAAGCCGAGCGCGTTGCGGCCGTACTTGATGAACTCCGCCTCGCGCGCCGAGCACACGATGGAGTAGTTGGCCTTGGGGAGCACCTTGAGCACCTCCTCGGCCGCGGCGTGGTACTCGGCGCTGTTCACCGGGATGCCCACGATGTTGCGCGTGGGGTTCTCCGCGTCGTGCTTCGCCGTCGCCACGGAGAGGAACTCCGGCGAGTGCATCACCTTCACGTCGGGGTACTGCCGCTGGATCGACTCGGTCGTGCCCGGCACGAGGGTCGACTTGATGACCACCGTCTTGCCCTTGCCGACGAGCCCGATGGTGCCGCGCACGATGCTGTCGTCGAAGCCCTCCGGGGTCGTGGGCGTCGGCACCGCCACGAACACGATGTCGCAGTCCTTGATGAGCGCGGCGTTGCCCGTATAGGGCTCCTCCTTGGCGAAGCGGGCCACACGGTAGCCGCGGCGCTCAAAGTCGTCCGCGTAGGTCTTGCCGATCCAGCCCTGGCCGATGAATCCGATCGTCTTGTCCGTGGTCATGGTGCGCGCGTACCTGTTTTGATGGTGTTTCGGGAGCGTTGGGGGCTCTGCGCCGGGGCGGGAGCATAGAGCATCAGTGCCCCACCGGAACCCCAAAGATGACCGCCGTCCGCGGCGCTCCGCAGGGCCCGCGCGCGGAGGCTCTGGAGGGCGCTGACGAATCACGGCACCCGCCGAGGCCCGATCGCGTCACCCCCTCCAGGGGTCGCGGCCAGGGGATGCGCCCTCCTCCCACATCACAATACTGCGCAAACTCCGTACTTCTCTATGCGGATTTCATGTCGCGTAGCCTTTGGCACCGTTTCCGCAAAGTCCGCGCCTACGGCCTGGACTGCCCTCCGCAGGACCTTGGCCAACCGTGTCCACACGGATCACCCCTCTCAACGGACGGAGATGACTTCGATGAAGCGTTCCATGAAGAAGGTTCTCGCTGGATTCACCCTGGTCGAGCTGATGATCGTCGTGGTGATCCTCGGCATCCTCGCGGCGGTGGCGATTCCCGCCTTCACCCGCTACGTGAAGCGCTCCAAGACCAGCGAGGCCACTGGCAACATCTCGAAGATCTATCAAGGCGAGGTGAGCTACTTCAATCAGGCCTCCGAGCAGAGCGTCGCCAGCTTCGCCTCCGCCGTCGCGACCCCGTCGAGCACCCCCACCGCCTCGAAGTTTCCCGCGCAGCCCACGGCCTTCACCGGCAACTCGGGCTGGAGCGCCATCGGCTTCTCCGTCGACTCCCCGCTCTATTACGCCTACTCCGCCACCGCGAGCGCGACCAGCTTCTCCTCGGTCGCGACCGGCAACATCGACGGCGACAACATCAACTCCAGCTTCACCCGCACGGCCGCGCTCAACGCCGGTGAGATCCAGGGCTCGCAGATCGTGATCGTCAACGAGCTGGAGTGACCCGCCACCGCGGCGCCTCCAGCCTCCGACGCCCGTCCCTCGACCGCGCCACCGCCGCGGCGTCCTCGCCCTCGACCACCACCCGATCCCACAGCTGGCAGGTGACCTCCTTGTGGTGCTGGTCGAGCCCCTCGCAGTAGTTCGTCAGCTTGCACCGCCGCACCTCCGCGCCGCGGCCGAGGCGCACCTTGCGCCACCAGTCCGGGTCCGCGAGGCTCTGCCGCGCCGCCGCCACCACGTCGCAGTCGCCCCGCGCGAGCGCCGCCTCCGCCAGCCGATATCCGTTGATGCCCCCGGCGCCCACGACCGGCGTCGAGAGACCCGCCGCGGCGATCGCCTCCCGCACCGCCCGGGAGAGCCCCAGGTTGCGCCCGAAGGGGCCGCGCTCGTCCGAGCGCACCGTCGGCATGCACTCGTGCCCGCTCGGACCCGTGTACGGATAGGCCGCCAGGCCCACCCTCGGAGGCTTCGCGTCCTCGAATTTCCCTCCCTTGGAGACGGAGATGAAGTCCATCCCCGCGGCCGCCAGCGAGGCGCCGAAGTACGCCGCGTCGGAGGCCGTGCTCCCGCCCTCGATGGCCTCGTCGCCGAGGAGGCGGCAGCCCACCACGAAGCCCTCGGAGACCCTCCGACGCACCGCGGAGAATACCTCTACGGGTAATCGCAGCCGCCCCTCCAGCGTGCGCCCGTAGCCGTCGTCGCGGTCGTTGAGCGCCGACAGGAAGGACGCCATCGTGTACGCGTGGGCGTAGTGCAGCTCGACCCCGTCGAAGCCCGCCGACTCGGCCCTCGCGGCGGCCTCCGCGAAGAGCCCCGGGAGCACCGAAGGGAGCGATCGGATGTGCGGCAGGTGCAGGTCCGTCACGCGCTCGCGGTAGCCGCGGCGGAGGTCGTCGAGCTCGCGCGCCGTGAGCACCGCGTCGAGCTGATCGTCGGGGAGCGCCGCCAGCGCCGCGCGGACGTGCTCGTCGGGCGCGAGCGCGAGGGCCTCGTCGGAGCGCAGCGCCGCGAGTCGGCGGCGGTGGCCCTCGTCCAGGCGGATGAAGCGAGCGAAGTAGGCGGCGGGCTCCGGCCGGCGGCGGATGGTGAGGAAGTCGATGAGCTGGATGAACACCCGGGTGCGTCCGGAGGAGCGGGCGCGCACCGCGTCGACCAGCCGGCGCAGGCCGTCGACGTAGCGGTCGTGGCCGATGCGCAGGAGCGGCCCGCTGGGCACGTCTCGGATGCCGGTGGCCTCCACCACGAGGGCGCCCGGCTCGCCGTCGGCGAAGCGCCCGTACCACTCCACCACCGCGTCGGTGACCTCGCCCTCGTCCGTCGCCCTCCACGGCACCATCGCCGGGACCCAGGTGCGCGAGGTGAGCGAGCAGCCGCGCCCGAGCGACACCGGCGAGAAGAGCCGGGAGCCCGCGGCCTCGTCGGCGCCGGGCCAGGCTTCGTCCGGGATCGGGTGCACCACGCGCAGCAGGTTGCTCACAGGGGGCGCATCGTAGCGTCGCGCTACGTCGGCGCCCACCGCGGCAGCCGGACCACCAGCCGGGCGCCCGCCGGGGCGTCCTCGAAGGCTGCGCTCCCTCCGTGCGCCCTCGCGATGCGAGCCACCAGCGCCAGGCCCACGCCGTGGCCGCGAACCCCCTCCGCGCGCGCTTCCGCCGATCGGTAGAACGCGTCGAAGACCCGCTCGCGATCGCCCGGCGGCACCCCGGGACCCGCGTCGGCCACCTCCAGCGCCACGGCCTCGCCCTCGGCCGAGGCGCGCACCGTCACCTCCCCGGTCGGCGCGAACTTCAGCGCGTTGCCCACGCCGTTCTCCAGCATCACCCGCAGCAGCAGCGCGTCGCCCCGCACGTGCAGCCCCTCGTCCACCGAGGCCCGAACCCTCGCGCGTCCGGCGGGGTCGAGCGTCGAGAGCACCTCGTCGACCACGTCGGCCAGCGCCACCGCCTCGCGCGCGCCGCGCAGCGACTCGTCCGGCGCGGCCAGGATCAGCAGCCGCTCTACCAGGCCCGAGAGCCCGGCGAGCGTGCGCAGCACACGGCGCTGGGACGACCTTACCTCCTCGGGTAAAGCGCCCTCCGCGGCGAGCTCCAGCTCGGCCTGCATGGTTCCGAGCGGGGTGCGCAGCTCGTGCGCCGCGTTGGCCGCGAAGCGACGCGACTGCGAGAGCGCCGCGTCGAGCCTCGACAGCATCTCGCCCAGCGCCGAGCGCAGCGCGTCGGTCTCCTCGTAGCCGTCGCCCGCGCCCGGCAGCCCGTGGCCCGGGGCGTCGGCGTCCACCGCGGCGACCTGCTCCCGCAGCCGCTGGAGCGGCTGCACGATGCGCTCGGACACCGCGCCGCTCAGCCCGAGGCCCGCGAGGCCCGCCAGCAGCGCCGCCAGCAGGGACGCGCCCAGCAGCAGCGAGCGCTGCGAGCGCGCCGCCGCGAGGTCGCTCGTCACCTCCACCGACCCGGTGGGCAGCGACAGCCGGCAGCGACGCCACCCGCGGGCGGTGGTCCGGCAGCCGTCCGAGGCGGAGGGCCGGAGCGTCGGGTCGCCGCCCAGGAAGCGCCCCGACCGGTAGAGCGCGATGCGCATCCCGGCGATGGCCACCTCGGTCTGCTCGTCGTCCGCGTGGGCCCTCGCCGCGGCGTCGTCCATCGTCGCCGGGACCTCCACCGCGAGCGTGCGCGCGGCCCCTCGGAGGCGCTCGTCCTCGCGGTCGAGCATGGAGGTCCAGGCGATGGCCGTGGAGAGCGCGGCGGAGAGCAGCCCGGAGAGCGCCGCGGTCGCCGCCATCGCGCGCGCCACCCGCCGCGCGACGGTGCGACCGCCGCTCACTCGCCGCTCCCCAGCGCGTAGCCCTCGCCGCGCACGGTGCGCAGCGTCGCCGCCCCGAGCTTGCGCCGCACCCGCGCGGTGAGCACGTCGAGGCTCGCGCTCGCCTGCGGGGAGTCGGTCCCCCACACCGCGTCGAGGATCTCGCCCCGCCTCGCCATGCGCCCGCCCCGCGTCGACAGGAACTCCACCAGCGCCCACTCCCTCGCCGTCAGCGGCACCTCCGCGCCCTCGACCACCGCGCGCCTCGCCGCGAAGTCGAGGGTCACCGCGCCCTGTCGCCAGGTCGTCGGGAGCGCGGCCGGTCCGCGTCGGCCGAGGACGCGCACCCTCGCCCGCAGCTCGGCCACCGCGAAGGGCTTGGCCAGGAAGTCGTCGGCCCCGGACTCCAGGCCCTCCACCCGGCGGGCCACCGCGCCCTGCGCCGTCAGCATCAGGATGGGCACCCGCTCGCCCTCGGCGCGGAGGGCGCGGCAGAGGTCCATGCCCGACCCGTCGGGGAGGCCGAGGTCGAGCACCAGCACCTCCGGGGGGTTGTCCGCCAGCGCCTCGCGCGCCGCCGCGACGGTGGCCGCGACGGTGACCGCGTGGCCGTCGCGGGAGAGCGCCCGGGTGACGAGGTCACGGAGCTCGGCGTTGTCGTCGACCAGGAGGACCCGCATGGCCCGCTGGATCAGAGGTGATACGAGAGGGTGTATTCGACGCTCTCGCGGGTCGGCAGCGAGCAGACCTTCTCGACGCGCAGGTACACGGTGGTGTTCTCGGTGTAGAGCCCGAAGGCCGTCGAGGACATGGTGTTGGAGCCGCTGCCGCTCACGGACATGCTCACCATGGTGCGGTCGGTGATCAGCGTGACCGTGTAGCAGGTGCCCGAGCTGCTCCCGCCGCTGGTGACCACGGTGACGCCGTAGTTGTTGGCGCAGAGGGTGCCGCCGGTGGCGCGCACGGAGTACCAGTCCGGCGCCGCGCCGACGGTCGCGACGAAGCCCGGGGCAGTGGGCGAGTGAGCCCGCGCGTCGGAGGGGATGCGCACGCCGTTGATGGTCCCGGTGGTGGTGTCCGAGCAGCCCTGGCTGCCGCGCGCGTTGGCCGTCGCCTGCGTGTGCCCCGCGACGTTGTCGTCGCTCACCTCGCAGCCGTCGGCGGTGAGCCCGTTGACGTCGTAGGTGCTCGCGCCGCAGGTCAGCGACGAGCCCGAACAGACGCCCGCGGCGCAGCTCGTCCCGCACACCACGCCGCAGCCGCCGCAGTTCGCCGGGTCGCTCTGCGTGTTGACGCAGCGACCGCCGCAGGTCGTGAGCCCGCCCGTGCAGGCGCAGCCTCCGCCCACGCAGACCATGCCCGTGGCGCAGGTCCGACCGCAGCCGCCGCAGTTGGACGTGTCGCTGGTGAGGTCGCGGCAGACGCCCGAGCAGGTGCTCAGCCCCGCGCCGCACGCCGCGGAGGTGCACGCACCGGCCGAGCACACGAGGCCCGCCGTGCAGGCCAACCCGCACGCGCCGCAGTTGTTGTTGTCGGAGCGAGTGTCGCGCTCGCAGCCGTCCGCCGTGTTGTTGTTGCAGTCCGCGAAGCCCGCGTCGCAGACGATCGAGCAGGCGCCGGCGCCGATGCAGCGGCCGAGCGCGTGCGGGGCCGCGGGGCAGGCCGTGATCGTCTGGGTGGTTCCGTCGGCGCTGCAGGTGCGCCGCTCGGCCCCGGCGCCGCACTCGACCGCCCCCGGCGTACAGGCGCGCGCCTGGCAGCGACCCCCGATGCAGCCCATCCCGGCGGGGCAGACCATGTCGACGAACCCAGTGCGCGGGTCGCAGGTGCGAACGCGCCCGTCGCTCGTGCAGGTGCTCGGGCCCGCCGCGCAGAGGGGCGCTCGGCAGACCGATCCGGCGGCGCAGACCTGACCTGAGGGGCAGTCGACCTCGGTGAGGCACTCGACGCAGGTCATGCGAACGGGGTCGCACACCAGGCCCAGCGCGCCGCACTCGCGGGACGAGCGGCACGACACGGCGCCGTCACGGCTCGCGTCGGGCGAGTCGGAGGGCGCGTCGACGGGAGGGACATCGAGCGCCGGGACGTCGACCGCGGGGGGAGCGTCGAGGGCGGAGACCGCGTCGAGCGCCGAGGGGGCATCGTCGGGCGAGGGGACATCGACCGCGGCGGGCGCATCGACGGGAGGGACGTCGTCGAGGGAGACGTCCGGCGCGCCGGTCTCGGCGGGGGGCGGCGAGTCCGTGGCGGAGGCGTCGAGGGAGAACTCCCCCGCGCGGGAGGAGCCACAGCCCACGAGCGCCAGGAGGAGAAGCGAAGCGATCGGGCGACCCATAGAGGCGGACCATATCCCAGGTCGCGCGAGGGGAGATTCTCCCAGCGGGCGATGGATGACGGAGCCTCTACCCCGCGGAGCGCGTCGGGGCGGGGATGTGCACCGAGTCGATCAGCCGGGCGGTGGCCTCGGGGGAAGGGTCCTGCGGGAGGGGCCAGTCGCCGGCGGTCCAGCGCTCGGGCATGCGATCGAGGCCGAAGGCCCAGAGCGAGATGCCCGAGGCGTCGACGCGGAGCCGTAGGAAGTTCTTCCACCCCTCCTCGCGCAGCGACGAGAAGGCCTCGTTTCCGTGGCGGCGAAAGACCCTCACGCTCACGAAGAGGTACAAGCCCATGATGGCGCCGCCGAGGACGTAGCCGAGCACCGCGCTCGCGGCGATCATCACCCCGCGGCGCGCGACCACGTCGTGCTGCACCCCGAGGGCCCGGGCGCACCACAGCCCCGCCGCGGTGGCCGCGAGGGCCGCGAGCAGGTGCGCCACGCCGTGCGTCAGGCCCGCTCCGACGCGGTAGGAGGTGCGGTTGGAGTCGGTGAAGTACACCACCGAGACGAGCAGCAGCACCACCAGCGAGATGGCGCTCGGTTGCTCGGCGACCTGCACCAGGCCGCGCTGGATGGCCGGACCGATGCCGCGATCGATGGCCCCGAGGTCGGGCTGCGGGAGGAGCCACGAGAGCAGGGTGTAGAGCGCCGCGGTCGCGAAGCCGAAGCGGAGGTTGAACATCGGGAAGAAGAGGTTGCGCCGAGCGAGCGCGAGGGACACCCGCCGCGAAGGGTACTCCGCGGACACCCGGTAGCGACGGGTCTCGCCGGGACGGCCGCGCTGCAGCCGGGGCAGCGAGGGCGTGTGCGTCGGGTGCAGGAAGGCCCCGCCCCCGCCCGCGGTGACGTACTGCGCGCCCTGGTCGGGGCCCGCTTCGGTGCGCTCCATGCGGCGGTAGTGGTGCAGGTCGCCCGCGAGCCAGAGCACCACCCGGGCGCGCTTCTCCTCGGTGATGTACCGCACCAGCGAGCGCATCTGCGGACCGTGCTCCTTGCCGTACTGCTGGCGCCAGACCCAGGTGGGCTCGGCCAGGGCGATGATGACGTGGTCGCCCTCGCGCAGGTCCTTGAGGGCGGACTCGAACCAGCGGCGTTGCGGCACGTCGAGGTCGCACTGGAGCTGCAGGTCCACCGCGACGAGCCAGTGGCGGTGCGGCAGTCGGAGGCAGTGGTAGCTCCGCGTCTGGAAGGTCGACCACATCCCGAGCTCGCCCTTCTGCGCGAAGGTGTTCACGAAGCCGACGAGGCCGTCGTACCAGTCGTGGTTGCCCGGGATGGCCAGCAGCAGCGGGCGAGGCGATGGCGGCTCCGGCGGAGACACCCCCCGAAGCGGCGCGATGAGCCGGGCCTCGTACTCCGCGACGCTCCCCGCGGGATAGACCTGGTCGCCGCCCATGAGCAGCAGGTCGCCCCGGGGGAGGGCCTCGCCGTCGACCTCGATCGAGGGGCGAGCGAGCGAGTGGAGCACCGCCGTCGTGGGCCGCCAGCCGTCGCCCGTGTCGGACACGTAGTCCAGCCAGAAGGCCTCGCGCTCGGCGAAGGAGCGCGGCTCCTGAGGCTCGCCCAGCGCCAGGAAGAGCCGGAAGTCCGCGCGCGTGGCGAACATCTCCGTGAGCACCGTCTGGACGCCGGTGCGCATCAGCTGCGCGGGGTCGTACCAGCCCACCATGTCGGGACGCTTCGGCGCGGTCATCGGCGCGACGATACCCTCACCGCGGCCGAGGTCCCTCGCGGACTCACCACTCGTAGGGCTTGCCGCGCCAGTCGAGGAAGGCCCCGCTGTCGGAGGCAGTGAGCTTGTCGATGAGGGCGATGAGCGCTCGCACCGGCTGGTCCACCGGGAGCGGCGCCGAGCGGCCGCCCATGTCGGTCTGCACCCAGCCGGGGTTGAACACCACGGAGATGACCCCCCGGTCGCGCAGGTCGACGGCCATGCTGCGCGAGGCCATGTTGAGCGCGGCCTTGGACATCCGGTACGAGTAGGCGCCGCCGGAGGTGTTGTCCCCGATCGACCCCATGCCCGAGGAGATGTGCGCCACCTTGCGGGTCGGGGCGCGCAGCAGGTGAGGGAGCAGCGCGCGGGTCACCCGCAGCGGCCCGAGCGCGTTGACCGAGTAGGTGCGGAGCGCCTCGGCGGTGTCCATCGCCTCCAGGGAGGTCCACTCGCCCCGGACGCCGGCGTTGTTCACCAGCACGTCGACGGCGCGGTCGCCGAGCGCCCGAGCAAACTCCGCCACGCTCGCGTCGTCGCCCACGTCGCACGCCATCACCCGCAGCGCCCCCGGGTGGGCGCCCTCCAGCGAGCGCAGCGCGTCCGCCGAGCGCGGCTCTCGCACCGCCGCCACCACGCGCTCCCCGCGCGCCAGCAGCTGCCTCACGAACTCCAGCCCGATGCCCCGGTTGGCCCCCGTCACGACGATGTCCATGACGGAGCAGACTGCCACCTCCGCGGCGGTCGGGTCACTCGCCGAGGATCATGAAGTTGTTCACGTAGCGGCCCGGGCACATCACCGCGAGCCGGCGGCCGCTCAGCACCGCGCGGGCGTGGCACTCGCCGAAGCCGGTCGAAGGGAGGCGCAGCCCCCACAGCCGATGGCCGTCGCGCGCGAAGGCCGCGAGGTAGGTCTCCGTGCGGGAGTCGCCGCCGGTCTGGAGCACGAAGCCGATGTACGCGTTGCCCGCGTCGTCGATGACGGCGCGCTTCGCCCCCAGCAGGTAGGGGTATCGGAAGCCCCCGCGCGGCGCGGGAGACCACCCGGCGTCGCGGATGAGCGTGGCGTCGTCGTAGAGGAGCGTCCCCTCGCCGACGGCATTGCGGGCGCGCGCGGCGTACCCGACGTCGCCCGGGGCGTAGCGCTCGTAGGTGAGGTAGGCCCCGTCGGCGTAGACCCCGAGGAAGCCCGCCGGGTAGAAGTCGCGGTCCTCGACCACGCGCCCGTCGGGACCGAGGTGGATCAACCGGTCGGTGTACGTGTTGCCCGGGAGCAGCACGTCGCCGGTGGGTGCGACGAAGGTGCGGAAGGTCGGCGGGGACGTTCCCGCCGCGGCGCCCGGCAGCGCGTAGAGGAAGGCGCTCGACCCGGTGCGCGCGTCCCACCAGCGGTAGCGGTTGAGCGCGTAGCCCGAGGCCTCGCCGACGAGCACCCCGAAGGGGCTCCACCGGTCGCCGAAGGCGTAGCCCTGCGCGCGGGCCACCAAGGTCCCGTCGGGCCTCAGCACCAGGGACTGCGCCGGGACGCCGATCATCTCCGCGGCGAGCGCGATCTGCCCCGAGCCGAGCGCCCGCAGCGCCATCGGCGGGTCGTACGCGCTGTCGGCGCGCGCCGAGCGGAGGTCGGGATACTCCGCCACCGGAGAGAGCATCCCGGTCGCCGGGTCGAGGCGCATCAGGGCCGGGTACGAGCGGCCATCGGACATGGCGCGGCGCTGCACGACGAGGACGCTGCCGTCGGCGACGAGCGACCGCTCGCTGGGACCGTCGGGATCGGGGCCCACGTCGCAGCCGTTGAGGCGGCCGTCGTCGCGGCAGGTGCCGTCGGCGGTCTCGGGCATCCGCGCGACGGTGGTGCCGACGATGCGCCGCATCGTGTAGTGCAGGTCGTAGATCGCGACGCCGGGACGAGGCTGCGTGCGCGAGGTCTGGAAGCTGGTGAGCACGTCGCCGCCGGGCAGCTCCCAGAACGACCCGCGCTGCTCGCTGGAGTTGAACACGATGCGAGCGCCCGTCTGCGGGCCGACGCGGGTGCGCGAGGGCCTCACCGCGCCCGCGTCGGAGAAGGGCGCCCCGTCGACCGCGGGGACGTCCACGACGCCCGCGTCCACGGGGCCGGCATCCGCAGGGCCGCGGTCCATCGGGACGTCGACGGCCACGGCGTCCGCGGGGCGGGGCGCGTCCATCACCACCACGGCCCGATCGACCGCGACGTCGCGCATCGCGCCCGCGTCCACCGGGGCCCTCGGGGCGTCGAGCGCCGGGGCGTCGGTGATCGCTGCCGGGCGGTCGATGGCGGCGTCTCGCGGGGTCGTCGCATCGACCGCGACGGGCGCGTCCACCGTCGCGGTGTCCGTCGGAGGGGCGGTGTCGACCGCAGGGACGTCGGCGCCCTCGAGCGGGGTCGCGGCGTCGCCGCAGGCCGCGGCCGAGAGCGTCGTACAGAGCAGCGCGAGGATCGGGCGTCGGTTCATGGGTGGGTCCTCAGCGCATCCGGGCGCGGCGCTGCGGCGGGGGCGGAACCTGCCCGACCCGGCAGACGTTCCACGCCTCGGAGACGCAGGCGGACATGTGATTGCCGCTGGAGTTGGTCGACTGGATCGCTCGGCAGGTGAAGCCCTCGCCGCAGGACTCGCCCTCGTTGACGCCGAAGGACGAGCAGCGAGCGACGCACACGCAGCGCCCGTCGCCCCAGCGCATGTACGTCCCGTCGACGCAGTTGCGGGGCGCGTCGGCGTTGTCGCAGGCGCTCCCCTGTGAGCAGTTGCGACAGGTGAGCGGGAGCGATCCGAGGGTGAAGTCCCCGTTGCAGCCCGCCGCCGCCGCGGCCGCGGAGCCGGAGCCGTCGCTGGTGGTGGTGGTGGTCGTGCTGGTCACCGTGGTCGTGCTGGTGACGGCCATCCCCTCCGTCGAGGGAGCGGGCTGCGCGTAGGACGGCTCAGCGCCCATCGGCGCATCGCTCCCCACCATCGCAACCGGCTGTCCCCAGCTCGGAGGCGGGGGCGGGGGCGGGGGCGCGACCATGATCCCGCCGGTCACCGGAGGCGGAGCGGCCATCACCCCGCCGGTCACCGGAGGAGGGGCGGCCATCGCCATCGCTCCCGGTCCGGTGACCGGGGGCGGAGCGGCCATCACCACGGCGCCGCGACGGCCTCGGCGGGGCGGAGGCGCGGGGCGCTGCGCGACGACCGGCGGAGGCGCGGCGCCGGCCACGCGGACGTGACCCGGGGGGGCCGCGGGGGGCGACGGCGACGGTGGTCTCGGCCGGGGCGACGACGGTGCCGCCCGCCGCGGAGGTGACCGGGATGAGCCGCGCGATGGACTGCGTGAGCCCGCAGCCGGCGAAGAAGACGGCGAGCGTGGCCGATAGGACGTAGCGGGCTCGATGCATGGGCGGACCCCCGACGAAGGCGATGGGTGGAGTGCGGAAACGCGCTCCGGCTCGCACGCGCGGAGCGAGGGTGTCAAGGGTGGCCTCGGATACACTCCGCGCCGTGTCAGTCCCCCCCATCGTCCGACCCCTCCTCGCTGGCCTCGCGCTCGTCGCGGGCTGTCACGCCCGTCGCGCTCGCACCCATCGCCCCTCCGGCGCGCCCCGATGGGTCGTCGCGGCTCCGGCCGGTCCCGCCGTGAGAGTGCGGGGAGGGCTCGTGCTGAAGGGCGCCCTGCGCGCCGACAACGGCCGCGTCGCCTCAGCCCCGCAGCCCGCGAGCCCCATCGCCGCGACCGCGCAGCTCTCCGACGGCGCCTGGCTCTTCGCCAGCGTCGACGGAACCCTCTACCGCGCCCCCACCTTCACCGGCCCGCTGACGGTGCTCCCCTCGCTGCCCTTCCGCCTCGACCCGGTCGAGGCCCGCGCGGGCTTCCACGCCCGCGGCGTCCACTCTCGCGGCGCGCTCGCGGTCCTCGACGCCTCCCTCGGCGCCCACGCGGTCGCGCCCGATGGCAGCCACCGTCCGCTCGGCCTCGGCCGGGTCCTCTCCGTGTGCTTCGCCTCCGAGGCCGACGTCTACGCCGTCTCCGAGCCCGGCGTGCTGCGCGCCTCGCACGACGGCGGCCGTCGCTTCACCGTGCTGCGCGCCCCCGCCGGCGTCCCCCTCGCCATCTGGAACGCCGACGACGACACCTTCCTCCGCACCACCGCGGGCACCTTCCGCCTCGCCTCGGGCGCCTTCGTCCCCGACGCCTCGGCCCCCTCCCCCGCCGCCTGGCTGGGGCTCCCCCGCGCGGTCGACCAGGGCCTGCACGACGCGACCGCCTCGCTCCCGGTGCCGCTGCACCCGCAGCGCGCCGCGGCCCTCCCTGGCAACCGCATCGCGCTGGTGCTCGACGGCGCGCTCCACGTCGTCGACGCCCGCACCGGGCGCGAGCTCGCCCGCGACACCCTCCCCGGCGACGACTGCGCCCTCTACCCCGCCCACCGCGGGCTGCGCGCGGTCTGCCGCCACCTCGCGTGGGCCACCCTCGTCGCCGCGAGGGACGCCGACCGGCCCGGCTGGACGATCCTCCGCGACGAGGCCCGCGCCGAGCCCGCCGGAGCCCTCCGCTTCGACGACGCCTCCGCCGCCTGGGCGGTGCAGGCCCCGTGCGCCCAGCACCCGGTGATCGACCCCCGCGACGTCTGCCTCTACGACGCCCTCGGCGCGGCGCACGAGCTCCACCTCCCTTCGCCCGCGACCCTCGTGGCCGTCCACCAGGGCGTCGCGCTCGCGGTGGAGAACGCCGCGGCCGACCATGCGCCCCGCGCGTACCTTCTCCGCGGCACATCCGTCGTGCCCCTCTCCCTGCCCGACGACCTTCGCGCCCCGGTCTCCGCCGCGTGGGGTCGCGACGGCCTCTCGCTGGTCCACGCCACGCCCTCCGCCGCCCTCGCGCTCTCCTTCACCTCCTCCATCGAGCCGGAACCCTCCTGGCGGCGCGTCGCGGTCCCGGCCGGTTTTACCCGCTCGGTATTCGCCGCGGACGCCTCGGTGTTCTTCCTCGGCAGCGATGCCCGCGCCCTCGCCCACTCCCGCCACGGCCGCGAGCTCTCCGCCCCGCCCTCTCCCGTGATCGGCTCCGCGGCGGCGCTCGCGCTCGACCCCGCGGCGGACTCGTTCTGCGTCGGTCCCTGGTGCCGCCTGGGAGGCGCCCTCACCATCGCCCCGCCGCCGACGCCCGCCTCGCTGGTGATCGCCCGCGCCGATGCGCCCCCGCCGATCCCTTCGCCGCGCAGCCCCCAGCGCGCGGTCCGTTGTGAGCACGGCGCGGCCACCCGGGCGCCCGAGATCGACCGCGGCGCGGCGGTGAGCGGACACGCCGTGAGCTGGTCGCTGCAGGGCTCGACGCTCTCGGTGCGGTGGTCGGGGGAGACCTCGCAGGGAGCCGTCTCGCGGCCCGTCACCGCGAGACCCGGCGCGCGACCGAGCGGCCGAGGGGTGCAGGGCACGCGCTCGCCCGCGGCGCTGATCGAGCTCTGCGCTCCGGGCGGGTGCGACCACCTGCTCGCGCTCCCGACGGGCTACACCGACCTGGGCCTCGGAAGGGCGCTCGCCGGAGGCGTCGAGGTGCAGCAGCGCGCCGGAGGCTTCGTGGCGCGCGCGGACGACTCGCGGGACGGAGTGACCCTGGTGACCCTGGTGGCCCTGGACGCGGCGGGGACGATCACCGCTCGGCGCACCTTCGCCCTCGCGGCCGCCACCGACGAGGCCCACGTCGGGAGCTGGTCGGGGCGCGACGGTCTCTGGGTCGACGACCGCGACGGGGGGACTCGCTTCCTCGCCCTCGACCCGGCGGACACCGCGGGCGAGGCCCTGGTGACCGCCCCCGCGCCCGGCGCCTCCACGCGGGCCTGCGCCGCCGCCGAGCTGCCGGGCGAGATGCGGAGGATGCAGCGGGTCGCGCAGGTGAGCGGACGGGAGTGGTTCGTCGAGGCGGGCGAGTGGCAGACCGAGGAGGTGATCGCGCTCGGTCCGTCGGGAGCGTGCGTGCGGTCGATCACCGGCGGTGAGGCGCGCGACGAGCGCGAGGCCGGCGAAGGCCGCGAGGAGCACGAGCCGGTGCGCAGCTTCGTGCTGAGGGCGACGGTCGACGGGTCCTTCGAGGGACGGGCGTGGTCCGGCGAGCGAGCGATCGCGCTGCGCTGCCGGATGGAGTGAAGAGGGAGGATCGACGAGGGGGGAGGAGCGACGGGTCAGTTCGGGAAGGCGCTCACGTAGACGCGCCCGTCGGTGCCCGGCGCCGGGGTCACGGTGCAGCCGGAGACCAGCGCCGGGGTGAAGGTCCCGCCGAGGGTGCACATCCCCGGCGTGGCCGAGAGGCGGATGCGCCCGAGGCCGCCGTTGCCGCCGAGGCCGCCGTTGCTCGAGCCGCGCGCGCCGCCCGCTCCGCCCACGGCGCTCACCGTCGCGCCGGCCGTGACCGTCACCGTCGGGGCGTAGAGGAAGACCACGCCGCCCGATCCGCCGCCGCTCGCCCCGCCGCCGCACGCGCTGCGGAACCCGGCGCCGAGGTAGCCCCGCAGACGAGGGGTCCACTCGAGCAAGTCCACGAACTAGCTGCCCAGCCTCACCGCGCCCCCGCCTACGACGCCCGGCGTC
>CBIHPK010000030.1:0-55800 GCA_966211675.1 uncultured Myxococcaceae bacterium | reverse complement strand
CGTTGGGGCCCATCACCCGCTCGAAGCCGCCGATGCCGTTGTTGTCCTCCGCGGCCACGCTCCCCGCGTACTCCAGGGCCCGCTTGCCGGTGAGCAGCATGGAGCCCTGCGGCGTCATGATCAACGCTCCGCGGCAGTGCAGGAGCATGGTGGCCTCGGCGTTCCAGTAGCTCTGGGCTCCGACGTTGATGCCGTCGACGATGACGTTGATCGTCCCGCCGCCCTGCGTGAATCGCACGATGCGAGCGAGCACCCGGGCGGTCCAGTCGAGGTTCTCCGTGCCGCTGTCCATGGCGATGCGGGCGCCGCTGGAGACGGCCACCCACTCCACGGCCATGCCCTCGCGCTCGGCGAGGTTGATCGCCGCGATGATGCGTCGGCACTCGGGCTCCGCGAGCGATCCCATGCCCCGCGTGGGGTCGCCCACCAGCAGCACCCGCGAGAGCCCGTCGGGGAAGGGGGCGAAGCGGCTGGTCACCACGCCCACGACGAGGTGCGCGGCGTTGTGGCCGTAGGGTCGCTCCGCGGCCACGAGGTGCTCTCCGTCGGGAGAGAGGTCGAGCTCGGCGAAATGTCCCGGCGGGAGGGCGCCGCGCTCGTCGTCGCGGGAGAGCGCCCGGATCAGCTCGTAGGGGTAGAAGAGCCCCTTGCGGCGGGCCTCGATGATGCGCCGCTCGTCGGCGGTGAGCGCGGCGACCGGGGTCATGTCGGGCTCGCTCGCGGTGAGCGTGGCGCCGTGGCCCGTGGGGTTGGTCCACTCGATCTGCACCGGGCGGCCGTGAGGGTGCGAGGGGTCCGGGACGCGGCCGCGAACGATCATCTTCTCGATGCCGAGGCCCGCCACGGTGGGCGCGAGGCGGCGGGTGACCGTGCTGATCTCGTCTCGGGTGAAGGTGAGCAGAGGGCGGGTGAAGACCACGAGGCGGTTCCAGAAGGGCTTCGGGTCGCGAGAGCGGCCGATCTGGGCCTCGCGCATCGCGTAGAGGGCCGTGAGGTACACGCGCTCGAAGCCCGGCACGTAGCGCAGCTCGCCGGTGACCGGGTCGCGGTCGGGGTCGATGCGCTCGGCCTCCACGATGCACACGAGTCGCTCGTCCGTGGGGTCGTGCCTGGAGCGCGCCACCGCCAGGAAGACCTCGCCGGGCGCGGGCAGGCGCTCCAGGTCGAACTCCCGTAGCCGGGCGATCTCCGTGGCCTCCACGCGAGCGGGGTGGAAATCGCGGTGGAAGCGGTCCTCGGCGAAGGTGTCGCGAACGCCTCGGGACCAGGTGCGGCTCAGCCGGCCGAGCTCGACGTTGCCCCAGTTGGCGGAGACCCTCCGCACCTGCGGGGGGAGCGCGTCGAGCGAGGCCGCGAAGCCCTCGTCGAGGATCGCCTTCCACGCCGCGTCGGGCTCCGGGATGAACGCGTCGAGCTCCACCGCGGACGCCTCCGATGGGGCCGAGAGCGCCGCCCGCGCCACGTCCTGACCCAGCGTATCGGGCGCGCTCAGGAGGGCGACCAGGGCCCCTCCGCGAATGGCGTAGAGCGCCGCCGCCGCGCTCCCCTCGAAGGGCTGCGAGAGGGTCGCCTCGGGGTGCAGTCGACGGGCGAGCAGGTCGAGCAGCGTGGCGCGGGCCGTGGCGCGAGCGAGGCTCGGCGCGGCGTGCACCAGCGAGAGCAGCGCCCCGTGAGGGAGCTCGTCGAGCTCGGCCTCGGCGGCCGAGCGGACCTCCACGGAGGCCTCCTCGTCCACGAGGCGAGCGAAGGCGGCGGCGGCGGCGCGGCCGAGCTGCGCGGCGTCGGCGAGCTGTCGGGGCCGATCGCAGAGCAGGTAGAGGGTGACGTAGGCCGCCTCGGAGAGGGCGCTGTCGCGGCGCACCACCGTCGCGGCGAAGGCCTCCAGGCGGGTGCGGAGGGCCACCCGCTCGGGCTCCGTGGCGTCGCCCCGGTCGTCGCGGATCACCGCCGCGAAGACGCCGGTCATCACCCGGTCTCGGAGCTCGAGCGCCCCGTGCGCCTGGAGCACCCGAAGCAGCGTGTCGGCGTGGCGCGCCGGGGGGTCGAGCTCCCGTCCCTCGTGCCACGCGAGCGCCTCGCGCAGCAGCGCCGAGAAGCCCTCGGCGACCCCGTCGGAGCGGTTGGATCCGGGCCGCAGGTGGCGAGCGAGGTGGTCGATGGGCGCGACGCCGTCGGGGCCTCTCGCGGTCTCGAAGAGGCGCTCGTGCGAGACGTAGGCATCGAGCAGTCGGACGAGCTCCGCGCGGGTGGTCCTGACCTTCCCCTCGCGGAGGAGCGCCAGCGAGGCGTCGACCTCCTTCGCGGTGAGGTCATAGCCCAGCATCGCGCCGAGCCGAGTGGTGCAGGCGCTCGCCGAGGGATCGACCCCCTCGTCGGCCCGCAGCGGCGACAGCGTCTCGGCGGCCGCGCGCTCGGACGAGGCGCCCTCGATGAGGACGAGGCACTGCCCCGCGGTCACCCGAGACGTGGCCTCGACCAGGAGCCTCCCCACCCGGCCGTCCACCGGGGCCTCGATGGCGATCTCCATCTTCATCACCTCCAGGGTGAGCAGCCGGTCGCCCTCGCGCACCACGTCGCCCTCGCGCACATGGAGCCCCGTCACCGCGGCGGGAACCGGGGCCACCACCCGACCGTCGGAGGCGCGCTCGAAGCGGTGCGCCACGCTCTCCACCTCGACGTGCAGCGCCGTCGGCGTGAGCACCTGCACCACCGGAAGCCGCCGACCGCGAAGGGTGAGCAGCGCGGTGCCGACGCCGGTGGAGCGGAAGGTGACATCGACCCGCTCGCCCGCGCAGGAGACGCGGTAGCGGTCCGGTCCGGTGGCGAGCACCTCCAGCGAGACCGAGGCGCCTCCGACGGAGAAGCGCACGCTTCGGGGCTCCGGCTGAGGCACCGTCGAGGGGAGCCCGCGGTGCGCGTGCCGGAGCAGCTCGGTCACCTCCTCGGCGCGGGCGCGCTGGTGCTCGCCGATGGCGGCCGCGACCAGGGCGCCGTCGAGGTGCCTTCGCTCCCTGGGACCGGGCCTCGCGACGAGGTGCTGGTCGAGCCAGCGGGTGGTGACGCGGGCCTCGCGGAAGGCCGGGTGGGCGGAGAGCTCGAGCAGCAGCGAGCGGTTGGAGGCGCCGCCCTCGATGGCCACGGTGCTGCGGGCGAGGGCCTCCTGGAGGCGGGCGAGGGCCTCCTCGCGGGTGGGTCCGGTGGCGATCACCTTGGCGAGCATCGAGTCGAACTCGCCGGGGATCACGTCGCCCGAGACGAAGCCCGAGTCGACGCGCACGCCCGGCACCATCGCCAGCTCGAAGCGCAGCAGGCGCCCCGCGCTGGGGCGGAAGCCCTCGTCCGGGTCCTCGGCGTTGAGGCGGGCCTCGATGGCGTGGCCTCGCGAGGGAGGGAGCGCCACGGGCAGCGCCTCGCCGCGAGCGACGTCGATCTGGAGCGCCACCATGTCCACGCCGGTCACGCACTCGGTCACCGGGTGCTCCACCTGGAGCCGGGTGTTCATCTCCAGGAAATAGAAGCCCGACAGGTCGGGCAGCACCAGGAACTCCGCCGTCCCCGCGTTCACGTAGCCGCTGGCGCGGGCGATGGTGATGGCCGCCTCCTTGAGCCGCTCCTCCAGCGCCCCGAGGCCCGGCGCGGGCGCCTCCTCCAGCACCTTCTGATGGCGGCGCTGCATGCTGCAGTCGCGGGTCCCCACGGCGTGCACCCGGCCGTGCGCGTCGGCGATCACCTGCACCTCGACGTGCCTCGCCTCCGGGGCGAAGCCCTCCACCAGCAGCGTCGCGTCGCCGAAGGCCGAGCGGGCCTCGTGCGAGGCGCTCTTGAAGGCCGCCTCGATCTCCGACTCCTCCCGCACCAGCCGGATGCCGCGGCCCCCTCCCCCGGCGGCGGCCTTCAGCAGCACCGGGTACCCGATGCGCCTCGCGTGCCCCGCCGCGTCGCTCGCGTCGAGCACCGCGCCTCCGCTCCAGGGCGTGACCGGGACCCCCTGGCTCTCGGCCACTCGCTTGCCGCCGATCTTGTCGCCGAGCATCCGCATGGAGGCGCCCGACGGGCCGATGAACACCAGCCCCAGGGCCGCGCACGCATCCGCGAACTCCGGGCTCTCCGAGGCGAAGCCCCAGCCGGGCCACACCGCGTCGCAGCCTCGGCCGATGAGCAGCGGGAGCACGCGGGAGGCGTCGAGGTAGGCGCTGCGCAGCCCGCCGTCGGGTCCGGGCACCAGCGCGTCGCCGAGCAGCACCGCGTCGTCGGCCTCGCGCACGAAGAGCGAGTCGCGGTCGGGGTGCGTGTAGAGCGCGACCACCTCGAGGGGCTCTCCCCGGCGACGCGACCAGGCGCGAGCGGCGTGGAGGAAGCGCACGGCGGCCTCACCGCGGTTGACGACGCCGACGCGACGGAAGGAGCGATGGATCAACGACATGGGTGGATTTCCGGGTCTTTCGCGTCAGCGTTCGGCGATGACGATCGCGGTGGCGACCGCGCCGTCGTGGCTCATGGAGAGGTGCAGTCGGGTGACGCCCGCCGCCTCGGCGAGCGAGAGCACCCGGCCGCGGAGGGCGAGCGAGGGGCGAGCGTCGTCGTCGCAGAGGACCTCGATCTCGGAGAGGTCGGCGAGCGCTCGGGGCAGCGGCGAAGGGGCCATCGCCTGCGAGAGGGCCTTCACGGTGGCCTCCTTGGCGGCGTAGCGGGCGGCGAGGTGAGTGGCCGGAGCGCCCGAGCGCCGGGCGTAGCAGACCGCTCGCTCGGAGGCCGTGAAGGTGCGGGCCTCGAAGGCGCTTCCGGGCTCCCGGAGCAGCGCCTCGAAGGCCGCGCAGTCGACCACGTCGATGCCGGTTCCGGCGATCATCGTTGCTCCTCACACCTCCGCGGGCGAGGCGAGCGGGGCCAGCGGCGGCGCGAGGCGCTCGGCCACTCCGCCCGCCACGATGGGACCGCCTCGGGTGAGCCGTCGCGAGGCGGCGTCGAGGAGCACCGCCTGCTCCGCGTCGAGGCCCGAGTAGACCTCGTCGGCGGGCGCGAGGAAGGACTTCTCCGTTCGGATGCGCACGGCGGGGCGGGTGCCCTCGTAGACCGCGAGCTCGTCCCGGAGGCGCTGGCGCTCTCGCGCGTCGCGGAGGGCGCGGTAGAGAGCGAAGGCCTCGTCGTCGAGGGCCGCGAGGGCGCGGTCGGGGTGCACGAGGCAGACGATCCCTCCGACGTGGCCGAAGCCGAGGGAGGTCGCCATCCCCGCCTCGAAGGCGCCGGGCGCGAGGCGGATCGGCGCGTCGGTGAACGCGACGGTCTCGTAGGCGCGCATCGCAGGGTCCGGGTCGTCGAGGTTGGGGTTGCCGGGGATCACCCCCGTCGCGAGACCCTGGCAGAGCCCCGCCACCTGCCACGCCGCGGCGCCGCCCTTGGAGTGACCCGTGAGCGCCTTCTGCGAGACCACCACCAGGGGGTTGCCCGGCGCCCGTCCGAGCCAGCGGAAGATGCGGTCGTAGGCGCGGTTCTCGTTGGGGTCGTTGGCGTCGGTGGAGGTGTCGTGCTTCCACGCGGCGGCCACGTCGTCGGGCCCGAGGCCGTAGACCGCGAGCGCCCGGCGCAGCGGCGAGACGCGCTCGTCGCCCGGGTGCAGGTCGTGGAAGATCCTCCGTCGCTCGGAGGCCTCGAGGGCCGCCACGCGCTCGGCGCCGAGGGCCTCGTCGAGCCCGCGGAGCTTCGCCCGGAGCGCTTCCCACTGGGCGTTTCGAGCGCCCAGGTCGCAGAGCTCGGCGCCGCCCGCCTCGCCCTCGCGCGCCCTGCGCTCGGCGGCCACGGCCATCACCCCGGGGCCCGGAGCGGGGATGCTCCGGTGGATCCCGTCGCCGTAGGTGCGCGCCAGCGCGACCACCGCGTACACGGGAAGGCCCATGCGCACCGCGAGGTCGCCTCGGGCCACGAGCACGGTGCCTCCGCCCTGGGCCTCGACGAAGCCCCGTCGGCGGCGGTCGTTGGGGCGCGACATCTCCCTCGGAGGGATCGAGCGCGCCAGCATGTCGTCCGTGTCGCAGGTCGCGGCCATGTCGGAGAAGCCGAGGGCCCCTTCCTCGCCGTAGTCGTCGAAGCCGCCCGCGACGATGAAGGCGGCCTTGCCCCCGAGCACCTTGTCGGCGGCCTCTTCGA
The DNA here is from genome assembly GCA_966211675.1 of uncultured Myxococcaceae bacterium. Classification (GTDB taxonomy): domain Bacteria; phylum Myxococcota_A; class Polyangia; order Polyangiales; genus SCUS01. The sequence continues at coordinate 49,656 of CBIHPK010000030.1, read as the reverse complement.
GCGAGACCGCGGCGGTGGCGCAGGCGCCCACCGGGTGCACCATCGGGCCGTAGCTGCCGACGAGGGTCTGCACCACCCAGGCGGCGGTCACGTTGATGAGCGTCTCCTGCAGGGCGTCGCCCTGGCGGGGGCGGTCGAGGGCGTGGTCGAGGTAGAGCCGGCGGAGCTTCTGCATCCCGCCGATGCCCGCGCCCTGGGTGCTGCCGACGTCCGAGGGGTGGAGGTACTCGTAGAGTTCCTCGGGCTCGAGGCCCGCGCTGAGGAAGGCCTCGACGGTGGAGACCAGGTTGAAGAGCGTGGTGCGGTCGACCTGCTCGGCGAGGTCCTTGGGGATGCCGTAGCGCACCGGGTCCCAGGCGCCGGGGACCTGCCCCGCGACGTAGCGGTTGAGCCTCGCGGCGCGCGCGACCTTCACCACGGAGCCCTTCTTTCGCACCACGAACCAGGCGTCCTTCGCCGGGTCGAAGACCAGCCGAGCTCCGTCGCCCGCCGCGCTCACGAAGGCCTCGCCCTCCGCTCGGCCCGGCACCGGGAAGACGAAGTCCTGCTCCAGCGCCACGTCGGCCCACACCGTGAGCCGCTGCGGGTCGAAGCCGTACTGCATCTTCGGGTCGACGAAGCGCACCCCCGCGTCCGCGAGGATCGCCTCCTCGTAGCGGGCCTTCACGTCCCGCTCTCGCACCGGCTCTCCGCTCGACGCGTCGACCCAGCCCACGTGCTGCCGGGAGCGCTCGTAGCGGATGCGCCCGGTCATCCACGCCAGCTCCACGCAGGCCTCGACGCTGAGCTCCCCCGAGGACTCCATCGACCAGCGGGGGCGAGATCCGCCCCAGGGTCCGAGCTCCCCGAGGCCGACGATCACCGCCACGCGAGAGAGGTCGAGCGAGCGCAGCGACGAGAGCGACGCTCGGCGCTCTTCCGAGGGCAGCGCCGGGAAGGCGAAGTAGCGACCGAAGCTCGCCGCGGGCGTGACCGTGCGCGAGGGCTCGTCTCGCCGACCGAGGGCCTTCGCCTCCTCGCCCCGCAGCGTCGAGAGCCGCTTCGCCCTCGCCACCCGGGCCGTGAGCTCGGCCCGCAGCGAGCGCGCCACGCCCGCGAGGTCTCGCACCCGGTCCATGCCGCCGGTGAGGTCGGCCACCAGCGGGGCCTCGACGGCGAGGGCGCGCACCCGGTCGCCGCAGCACGCGCCCAGCAGCAGCCCCATCTCCGCGGCGGAGAAGGTGCGCACGCCCGCGAGCGCCTCGAGGCCCGGAGCGATGGCGTTGTTGACGTTCATGAGGCCGGTGCCGCGCACCCAGCCGATGCGGGCGCCCACCACGGAGGTGTGACGCCCCCAGGCGGCCTGCTCGGAGCCCCAGCGGTTGAGCATCGCCTCCAGCGCGGCCTTGGCCTCGCCGTAGAGCCCGTCGTTGCCGAACTGCCCGTGGTTGGGCGAGAGCGGCAGGATCACGTGCGTCCGGGTCTCCCTCACGTGCAGCCGCGAGAAGGCCCGGGCGCACTCGCTCACCAGCGCCTCGACGCCGTAGAGCAGCACCCGCAGCGTGGCCATGGAGCGGTCGGAGATGTCCGCGAGCGTGGCCTCCTCGCCGACGGCCCCGAAGGGCACCAGCAGGTCCACCAGCCAGGGCTCCTTCACGGTGCGAAGCGTGCCGCCGACGGAGGTCTTCTCCGTGGAGACCAGCCAGTTCACCAGGGCTCGGATGTCCTGCCGCGATCCCTGGTTGAAGGGCGCCACCACCAGCTCGGCCCCTCGCGCTCCGTAGCGCTGGAAGAGCCGACGGTAGAAGCGAACCCGCTCGGGCGTGAGCTGCGAGGTGGTGACCACCACGCGCGCCCCGCCCGTGAGCAGCAGCTTCACCAGCTCGATGGCGATGGAGCGGTCCGAGGCCCCGGTGACCAGCGCCGTGCGCCCGGCGAAGCTCACCTCCGACCGCGCGAGCGAGAAGAGCGTCTCCTCGAAGGCCGACGCCACGTCCTCGCGCGCCGCACCGTGAGCTCTCAGGCTCGCGTGGCCGCCTCGTGCCAGCTCCTCGGCCACCGCCAGCGCGGTCTGCTCTCCCCGAGGGCGCTCGAAGTCCTCGATGCGCCCGTCGGCCCGGATCTCTACCGCGGGAGACCTCGGCGCCGCCTCGCTCTCGGCCCTCGGCAGCGCCCTCGGGTCGATGCCCGCCTCCAGCGCCGCGAAGACCTCCGCCGCGCGCTCGTCGCCCTCCCGCTCGGCCCTCGCCCGCAGCCACGCCACCGTGCGCACCGTGGCCTCGTCGGCCCCTCGAGCGATGCGCCTCGACGCGTCGCGGACGCTCGCCTCGTCGGCCTCTCCACGGCGCAGCGAGTGGAAGAGCGAGAGCGCCTCTCGCCGTGACCAGGCCCAGGCCCCGGTGAAGACCACCGCCTTCTCGCTCGCGAAGGCGGGCCTCACGGCGCGCTCGTAGCCCTCGCCGTGCTCGGCGTCGTAGCGGGCGAGCCGCTCGGGCTCCTCGGTGGGCTCGCTCTTCACCTCCAGCTCGGCCCAGACGTCCCGGCCGAGGGCGGCCTCGGCGAAGCGCAGCGACTCCAGGAAGGCCCCGCCCACGCCGAAGTAGCGAGCGAGGAGCTTCTCCAGCGCCGCCGCATCCACCGTCGCTCCGCCCGCCTCCGAGGCGCCGCCTCCGAGGGAGAGGCCCTCCTCGCGGGCGTACTGCGAGAGCGCGGCGTCGATCCAGGCCGTCGCTCCGCCGCGGTCACCGGGCTTCGGCGGAGGCACTGGGGAGAGCGCCCCGGCTCGGGTGGACTCCCCAGCGCGTAGCCAGAGCGCCACGCGGTTGAGCATCGAGAGCGAGCGCCCCTCCGGGAGGCCTCGCGCGGTGAGCGCGGCGAGCACGTCCCGGGTGGAGAGCGAGAAGGGCTTGAGCGCCGCGGCGACCTGCGCGCGGAGGTAGGGACCTTGAGCCCGGTAGCGGCCGCCGGTGGCGCGCTGGAGCGCGTCGACCAGGGCCCCGAGGGGCGCGTCGTGGGCTCCGTCGATGGCCCCGACGCCGAACTCCGCGCCGAGGTCGGCCATCACCTGGTTGCGCCGGGAGGAGTTGCCCCCGAAGAGCTGCTCGACGCTCTCGTCGGGGCGCACCTCGTCGACGCGCACCCGGGCCTTGAGCGCGAGCAGCGTGAGGAGCGAGTCGCGCACCGTGAGCGGAGCGTCCGCGAGGGGACCCGAGGAGGCCGCGGCAGGGCGAGCGACGGGCGCACTGTGCGAGGACGGAGCGGCGGCGACGGGGGCTGTGGAAGGGGCCTCGTGGGACTCCGGATCGTAGGCGTGGAAGACGGCCTTGCGGTCGGACTCGACGTTGTAGACCGCGGGCGGATCGAGCCTCGACGGGTCGAGCGCCAGCGTCGCCCGGAACATGTTGGCCTGCGTGGGCGCGGCGCCGAGGCCGACCTCGATCACCCTCGACACGCCCGCGCGGTCTCGGGCGAGGACGACGTCCTGGGTCTCGATCCAGCGCACCGGAGAGGCGAACTGGTACGCGAGGCCCTCGATGAGCAGAGCCCGGCCGAGGCCCGACGGGGGGCGGGCGTCGGCGTCCCAGCGGGCCTGGAGCGCCGAGAGGATCTCGGACCCGGTGCACGCGGCCATCTCGTCGAGGTAGGCGCGGCCGAGGGAGAAGGGCCTCGCGACGAGGTTGGGCACGTAGCGCCCCACCAGCGGCGTGACGTCGATGGAGCGAGGGACGTAGGCCTCCAGTCGCTCCCGAAAGGCCGGGACGCCGTCGCGCAGCGCCACCGAGTGGAAGGGGACGTCGATGCCGGGGACCTCCAGGTAGGCGGGCTTCGCTCCCGCCGGGGTGCGCTCGGCGAGGCGGGCGCGCAGCAGGTCGAGCGCGGGCACGTGCCCCACGATGGAGTACTGCCGACCCCGGATGTTGAGGTTCACCACCTCGCAGAGGAGGCCTGTTTCCCGGGCGATCCCGGTGACCAGGGCGCCGAGCTCGCGCTCTCCCAGGCCGACGATGTTGGGGCGCACGACGGCCATGCGGTAGGGCGAGCGGCCGTGGGCGTCGCGAGGGACGAAGCCCTGCATCGCGAGGCCGCGCTGGTAGACGCACTCGACCAGCGCCGAGAGCGGGAGCGCGTCGGTGACCGCGCCGATGGCCGAGTACTCGCCCACCGAGTGCCCGCAGAAGAGCCCCTGCTCCTGGAAGCACCCCGCCTCGCGGAGCTCGGCCACCTGGGCGATCGCGAGCACCGCCATCGCCACCTGGGTGAACTGCGTGAGGAAGAGCACCCCCTGGTCGTGGCGGTGGATCTCCAGCCCGACGCGCATCTCCGCGGGGTTCTCCCGCACCACGGTGAGCAGGGAGAACCCGAGGCTGTCGCGGCACCAGGCGTCGGCCTCGTCCCAGACCCTTCGCGCGGCGGCGGAGCGCGCGTAGCCCTCCATCCCCATGCCCGTCGCCTGCACCCCCTGGCCGGGGAAGACATAGGCCGTGCGAGGTCCGGCGACCCGCACCCGCCCCTTGAGGGCGAGCACCCCGTCGGCGCCGTCCCGCACTCTCGCCTCCACCTCCACCACCAGGTCTCCGCCCAGCATCGCCACGTGCCGCGCCTGGAACTCCATCTCGTCCCCGGGCATCACCCGGTCGGTGAAGCTCACCTCGATGGCGCGCACCCGCTCGCCGTCGGTCGCGGCGAAGCCCGTCACGGCGGCGGCCACGGCGCGGGCGGCGGTCCACTGCCCGTGCACGATGGGGCGCTCGAAGCCCGCGAGCGCCGCCACGTGGGCGTCGCGGTGCAACGGGTTGGCGTCGCGGGAGGCGCGGGCGAACTCCGCGAGGTCCCACGGGGCGAAGGCCCGCTCGACGTGGGCGGGCGAGGCCTGGCCCAGGGTCACCTCGACGTCGCGAGCGGGAGCGAAGGCCGCGAACCAGCGCGCGGGCTCGGTCTCCGCCGCATCGACGCCAGCCTGCGAGAGGCGCACCGTCGCCACGCGACGCCCCGACGGGTCGCGGAGCTCGCCCTCCACCGTGGCGCGAACCGCTCCGTCGACGGTCTCCGTGCGGAGCGAGAGCGAGGCCTCGCAGGCCAGCGACGGGTCGAGGCGGACGCCTTCGTCGAGGGCGATCCAGGGCTTCTCCGAGAGCAGGTCGAGGAGCGCCGCGTCGCCCGCCGGGAGCGGGTGGCGCCGCGTCTCGGAGCGGAAGCGCCAGGGGCCCTCGTGGCCCTGCACGAAGAAGGTGCTGGCGATGGTGGCGCGCGCCGCGTCGCCGACGCGGAGGGCCGCCTCGGTGCGCACCCGGGCGCCTCCGCGGGCCGGCTCCCAGGCCACGAGCCGTGCGCTCACCTCCACCAGCTCGCCCTCGTGGAGCACCGGGCCCTCGCAGCGCACGGTGTTGTCGAGGTGCACGAGGCGCGACGGATCCCACGCCACGCCGGGCACGAAGGTGGCGCGGAAGATCGCCCCGAAGGCCGCGGAGAACGCGGCGTTGAGGGGCATGGTGAGGGCCGCGCCTCGCCCGCCCAGGTAGGCGATGGAGGCGTCGCCGGAGGCCAGGGCGTACTCGCGCACGAAGTCCTGGTCGACGGTGAAGGTCGAGCGCACGGTGTCGCCCGCGCGGACGGGCTCGGCCTCGCCCACCATCGCGGCGCGGTAGAAGTCCCCGAGGCGGGCGTCGCGGCCGGGGGTGACGTCTCGGGGAAACCTGCCCTCGTGGCCGAGGTCGCGCTCATAGGAGAGCGCCGCGCGCACCTCGCGCACGCGCCCCGAGCGGTCCGCCGGGAGCGAGTGGAGGAGCTCGAGCTCGCAGCGCCCGAGCGCCCCGTCGCGGGAGAGGGCGAGGTCGAGGCCGTGGCCCGAGGCGCGGCGCACGGAGAGCGAGGCGAGGCGCTGCGAGGCGTCGCGGGTGACGGTCCATCGGTCGCCGGGCTCGACGCGGAGCATCCGGCCGACGGGGTTGAGCGCCAGCGAGCGATCGCGCATCACGCCGCTCGCGGCCGCGAGGGGGGCGAGCACCACCGGATCGAGCGCCTCGAGCCACGCGGCGAGCGCGGCGGGGCGAAGGTCTCCCGCGGGTCCCCGGCGGGAGGCGCTGGTGGGCGCGACGGCCACCACCACGTCGCCGAGGGACCCGAGCGTGAGGCCCAGCGCGGCGGCGGCGCGGGCGAGCGCGGCGTCGTCGATCGCGTCGCGGGCGTCGCGGGGGCGCTGCCCGGCGGCCTCGAGCTGCGCCACGCCGTAGGCCACGAAGCGCCCCAGGAGCTCGCCCACCGGCTCGTCGACGCGGGCGATGTCCTGCACCGCCTCGGGCCCTGGGATGATCAGCACCTGGTCGGCGTCGTAGCGGTCGTCGTGGCTCTGCCAGAGCGCGTCGGACTTGTACCAGCGGCGCACGTCGCCATCGATCGCGGGGACGAAGTTCACCGGCTTGCCCGCGCGGGCGCAGACGCGCTGCACGAAGAAGTCCGCGTCGGACTGCGAGAGCGTCGCCCGCTCGGCCTCGGGGTACGCCTCGACGAAGCGCGCCACGAAGGCGTCCGGGTCGTCGAGGTCCGAGAGCGAGCGCACCACCGAGGGGCCCTCCCGGGAGGCGAGGCGCTCCTCCAGACGGAGCGCCATGTCCTGCACGCGCTGACGGTACGAGGGGTCGGGCCAGCGGCCGTCGTCGTAGTCCGTCGAGCGGCCGATGGCCATGAGGGCCACCATGCGGCGCAGCACGGCCGCGGGCGACATCTCCGTGAGGTCGCCGAAGTAGGGCTTGGCGGTGCGAGAGAGCGCGGCCACGATCTCGGCCTTGCGGGCGAGCGCGGCGGCCTCGTTGCCCGCCACGTCGTCGAGCATCCGTCCCACCCGCGCGGCGGTGTTGTCGACGTAGTGGATGTCCGCATCCAGCTGGCTCTTGCCGCTGGTCATGCCGCCCTTGGAGGCGCCCTGCGCGACCCACTCGTCGGTGCCTCGGGTGCGGGCGAGCAGGGCCTTCACCTGGGGTGAGGTCCTGGCCTCCCTCGCGGCCATCGCCGCCGTGCCCAGGAACACCGCGTCCACGGGCATCGGCGCGAGCCCGAGGCGCTCGCTCCACTGGCCGCTCAGCCAGCGCCAGGCGTCGGACTCGTTGCGGATGCCGCCGCCCACGCTCAGCACCACGTTGGGCAGCTCTCGCACCTGGTGATAGCTGGCGCGCACCAGGTCGCGGAGGTCCTCCCAGGAGTGGTGGCCGCCGGCCTTGCCGCCCTCGACCTGCATGCCGATGGTCGCGTCGGGGCAGGCGCGAGCGATCTCCAGCACCGCCTGGATCTGCTTCGCCGTCCCCGGCTTGAAGGACACGAGCCCGATGCCCAGCGCCCGGCACGCCGCGAGGAGCTCCCTCGCCTCGGCCACCTCCGGAACGCCCGCGGACACGGTCACCCCTTCGATCGCGGCCCCCTCGGCGCGCAGCCGTCGCACCAGCCCCTCGCCCTTCCAGTGCAGGCTCCAGAGGTAGGGGTCGAGGTGCAGGAGGTTCACCACGTAGGCCGCTCCGGGTTCGAGCAGGCCCGCGAGCTCCTTCGCCCGCAGCCGGAAGTGCCGCTCGGTGACCTGGCCGCCGCCCGCGAGCTCGCTCACGAAGCCCGCGTTGGCCGCGGCCGCCACGATGGGCGCCTCGACGGTCGTCGGGGTCATGCCCGGCAGGAAGACCGGCGGCCTCCCGGTGGCGCGGCGGAAGGCGTTGTCGAGCGAGACCTCGCCCGAGGGCGCGCGACGGAGCGTCGGGGCGAAGCGTCGGTAGTCGGCCCCTCGGGCGAGGTGCTCGCGAGGGGCGGTGGCGTCGCTGCGACCGGCCTCGGTGGCGAGCGGGAAGACGTGCACGCCGTAGCCGCGGCAGTTGAGCGCGGTGAGCTTCGCCACGGCGTCGCCGGGGCCGTAGTCGAGCACGTGCGTGACGCCGTCGCGGTGGCTGCGGCGGAGCGCGGAGCACACCGAGCCCCAGCGCACCGGCTCGACGTGCTGCATCCGAAGGAGCGACGAGAGCAGGGCGGCCTCGTCGGCGGCGGAGCGCAGGTCCGAGCCGTCGTTGCCCAGCACCGGGAGGCGCAGCGCTCCGGGGGCGAAGCGGATGCCCTCCCTCGCGAGGTCGTCGGGGAGCGCTCGGCGGCCGTGCTCCATGTAGCGCGAGTGGAAGGGCGCCGACGCGGCGACGAACTCCCAGCTGAAGTCGATGGGACGGCGGCCGAGGCGGCCCCGGGCGAAGGCCTGCACCTCGGCGACGCGAAAGGCCGCGAGCGCTCGGGCGAAGGCCACGAGCGAGGCGGGCGGCCCGGAGAGCACCTTGCGGACGTAGCCGTTGTCGAGCGAGACATCGATGGGCGGGAGCTGCGGGTTGGCCGAGTGGAACCTCGCCAGAGCCTCCGCGAGCAGCGCGTCGGTGAGGCCCGCGACGGCGGCCATGGGCGACGGCTCGCCGATGCCCGCCTGCTCGGCGGCGGCGCGCACCGCGGGCTGCACCGTCGCCAGCACGAAGGACTCCTGCATCCGGTAGCCCTGCCAGAAGAAGTAGCTGGCGATCTCCGAGGCGCGGCGCACGAGGCCCGGGAAGGCGTGGCCCTCGGCGAAGACCAGCGCGGCCATCACGCCCTGCGAGTGGCCCGTGGCGGCGGTGGCGAGCGAGGAGAGCGCGTCGAGGTCGAAGCCCCGCTCGGCCATCGCGACGAGGCGGGCGATGGAGGTGAGAAAGATCCCCGACTGCGAGATGAGCGAGCTGGCGAGCACCTCCGGAGGGGGCGCGGACTCGGGGTGCTCGACCCAGCGGGCGAGGTCGAAGCCTCGCGCGGGCGTGGCGAGCGCGCTCAAGCGGGGGTCGGCGGCGGAGGCGCGCAGGCGCTCCGTCGCGGCCGAGACCAGCGTGCGCACCGCGGGGTGCGCGTGGTGGAACTCCCTCAGCCCATCGAGCCACGCCGAGCCCTGGCCGCCGAACACCACCGCGACGCGGGCCTCGCCGAGACGCGCGGCCGCGAAGAGCGGCGGCTGCGAGGGCGTGGCCACGAAGTGCCTCGGCTCCTGCGTGTCGGGGCGGAGCGTCGTGCGCGGCTGCGTCACGGAGGAGGGGTCCTGCGTCGTCATCGGTGGCTCCTGTCGTGAGCCTCGGCGACGCTCATGCAGAGACGCCGTCAGCCCACGAGCGGACGCGTGAGTAGAGAATCCAGACGCGAAGAGCAACGCGCGTTCGAGGCTGCGCGGGTGCGTCTCCGCGGAGTCGCATCGCGCGCTACGCACCGCGACTCCGAGGTGGCATGCGTCCCGGAGCGGCCGATGAGCGAGCGGTGCTCGGAAGCCGGGAAAGGAGCGCGACACGATCGCGAAGAGAGAATATGGGCGTGACCGTCGGGAGCGTCCGCTTCTCCGTCGCGGGCGTCGCCGCCGGCGCGGCCCCCTCGGCGTGGCCCCTCAGGGGCGGCGTCGCGCCGGGGGGGGGGGGCCCGGGGGGGGCGCCCCGGGGGGGGGGCCCCCCCCCGGGGGCCCCCCCCCGAAACGGCAACGCCCGTTGAGCTCTGACGGTCACACCCTCGGCCCGGGCGGCGGAAGCGCCTCCCTCACAGGCGGACGCCGCGCAGCCGGAGCGCGTTGGCGATGACCGAGACGGAGCTGAAGCTCATGGCCGCGGCGGCGATCATCGGGCTGAGCAGCAGCCCCGTGAAGGGGTAGAGCACCCCCGCCGCCACCGGCACCCCGAGGGCGTTGTAGCCGAAGGCGAAGGCGAGGTTCTGGCGGATGTTGGCCATCGTGGCGCGGCTGAGCCGGCGCGCCCGTACGAGGCCTCGCAGGTCGCCCCCCACCAGCGTCACCCCGGCGCTCTCCATCGCGACGTCGGTGCCGGTGCCCATCGCCACGCCCACGTCCGCCTGCGCGAGCGCGGGCGCGTCGTTGATCCCGTCGCCCGCCATCGCCACTCGCCGCCCGTCGGCCTGGAGGCGCTTCACCGCCTCGGCCTTCTGCGCGGGCAGCACCTCGGCGATCACCTCATCGAGCCCGAGCCGGCGCGCCACGGCCTCCGCCGTCGTGCGGCTGTCGCCCGTGAGCATCACCACGCGAAGGCCCTCCGCGCGCAGCGCCCGCAGCGCCTCGGCGGCGGTCTCCTTGATCGGGTCGGCCACGCCCACGAGGCCCGCGAGCGCCCCGTCCACGGCCGCGAACATCACCGTCTGCCCTTCGGCCCGCAGCGCCTCCGCGCGCCCGGCGAGGCCCTCCATGCGGGCGCCCACGTCGGCCATCAGCGCGACGTTGCCGAGCGCCACCGCGCGGCCCTCGACGCGCCCCGTGACGCCCTTGCCGGTCACCGACGCGAAGCCCTCGGCGGCCGGGAGCGCGATCCCGCGCGCCTCCGCGCCCGCCACGATGGCGGCGGCCAACGGGTGCTCGCTGCCCTGCTCCAGCGCCGCCGCGAGGCGCAGGAGCGTCGGCTCGTCGAAGCCCTCCGCGGGCTCCACCGTGACCAGCTTCGGCTTGCCCTCGGTGAGGGTCCCGGTCTTGTCGACGACGAGCGTATCGACCCCGCGCAGCACCTCGATGGCCTCGGCGTTGCGGAAGAGCACGCCCGCCGCTGCACCGCGGCCGGTGGCCACCATGATCGACATCGGCGTGGCGAGCCCCAGCGCGCAGGGGCAGGCGATGATGAGCACCGCCACGGCGTTGACCAGCGCATAGGTGAGCCGCGGCTCCGGCCCCCAGAGGGCCCAGGCCCCGAAGGTGAGCAGCGCGACCAGGATCACCGCGGGCACGAAGTAGCCCGCGACGGTGTCGGTGAGGCCCTGGATGGGCGCGCGGCTGCGCTGGGCCTCGGCGACCATGGCGACGATGCGCGCGAGCAGCGTGTCGCGGCCGACCTTCTCGGCGCGCATCACGAGCGCCCCGGTGCCGTTGATGGTCGCCCCCACCACATGGTCGCCGGGGTGCTTCTGCACCGGCATCGGCTCCCCGGTGATCATCGACTCGTCGACGCGGCTCGCGCCCTCCAACACCGCGCCGTCCACGGGGACCTTCTCCCCGGGGCGCACCCGCAGCCGGTCGCCTGGCTGCACGACGTCGAGGGGGACGTCCTCCTCGCCGCCGTCGTCGCGCAGCCGCCGGGCGGTCTTCGGCGCGAGGCCCAGCAGCGCGCGGATGGCGGCGCCGGTCTGGCTGCGCGCCCGGAGCTCGAGCACCTGCCCGACGAGCACCAGCGTGACGATGACCGCGGCGGCCTCGAAGTACACCGCCACCCTGCCCCCGTGGCCCCGGAAGGCCGGGGGGAAGAGCCCCGGGGCGAGGGTCGCGACCACGCTGTACCCGTACGCCACCGCGACGCCGAGACCGATCAGGGTGAACATGTTGAGGTGGCGGTTCACGAGCGACCGCCACGCGCGCACGAAGAAGGGCCACGCGCCCCAGAGCACCACCGGCGTGGCCAGGGCGAGTTCGATGCCGTTGTGAAGGCCCGCGGAGACGAGGTGCCCGAGCGGATCGCCCGGGAGCATCGCCCCCATGGCGAGCGCGAAGAGCGGCACGGTGAGGGCCGCGCTCACCCACAGCCGACGCTGCATGGAGGCGAGCTCGGGGTCGGGGCCTTCGACGGCCGCGAGGGGCGTGCGAGGCTCCAGGGCCATGCCGCAGATCGGGCAGGTCCCGGGACCAGGGCGCACGATCTCGGGATGCATCGGGCAGGTGTATTCGACCGCCCCAGGCAACGGCCTCGCGGGCGGCTCGGAAGGCGCCGCCGCGGGCCCGGCGGGGCCGTGAACAGGGTTGTGGGCGTGCGTCGGATGGTCCATCGGGTGCCTCGCGGACCGCTTCGGGCCGCGCCTGCGCACGAGCAACTCCTTGCCGGTCCGTCTCTGGAGCAATCGACGAACCGACCCCGGTCACAGAAGCCACGCGGGCCGCTAGTAGGGAGCACGAGGTCTCTGCGACCATGCCGGTGGCGTCGGTCTGGATCTCTCAACGGACTCGCAGCAGAGACCGACCCGATGGTTCAACTCATGAGAAGTGCGCGACGCGGTCTGCTCGGTGCCTCGATGGTCCTGCTCGGCTGCGGCAGCGATCTGGCCGCCGTGACGGCGCCGCGCACCGGCCCCGATCCCGCGGCGGCCGAACTCGCGCTCCCTCGCGCCGTTGACCTCAACCCCGACCCCCGCGTCGTCGAGATCAACCTCGAGGCCCGCATGGGCGAGTGGGAACTCTCCACGGGCCGACGCGTCCGCGCGATGACCTACAACGGCGGCGTGCCCGGTCCGCTCATCGAGGCGCGGGTGGGCGACACGCTGGTGGTGCACTTCACCAACCGCCTCGCCGAGCCCACCACCATCCACTGGCACGGGCTCCGTGTACCCGCCGACATGGACGGCAGCCCCCGCTCGCAGCAGCCCGTCGCGCCGGGCGGCTCCTTCGAGTACCGCTTCACGCTCCCCGACGCCGGAACCTACTGGTATCACCCGCACGCCGACGAGGCCCGGCAGATGGAGGCCGGGCTCTACGGCGCCATCGTGGTGCGGGGCGACGAGGAGCCTCGCGTCGACGCGGAAGCGGTGATCGTCCTCGACGACGTGACGCTCGGCGACGACGGACAGATCGCGCCGCCGGGCGACCTGCTGGAGATCCACAGCGGACGCGACGCCGGCCTCCAGGTGATCAACGGCCGCGCGGGCGCCGTGCTGTCGATGCGCGCGGGCCAGAGGCAGCGCTGGCGCATCCTGAACGCCGGGAGCGCGCGCTTCTACCGGCTCTCGCTCCCGGGGCATCGCTTCACGGTGATCGGCACCGACGGAGGCATGCTCCCGACGCCGCGCACGCTCGACGAGCTGCTGGTGGTGCCGGGCGATCGGGTTGACGTCCTGGTCGACGCAGTCGCCCCGCCGGGCACCCGCGCGACGCTCCGCAACCTCCCCTACTCGCGTGGCCACGGCGCGGGCGTCTTCGACGCAACGGACGTCCTCGCCGTCGCGTACACCGCCGAAGCTCCGCTACCAGCCCTTCCGGCTCCCACGACCGCACGCACGATCGACCCGCTGGACACGGCGGGTGCGACGCCGACGGAGGTGCGACTGAGCGAGCAGGTCGACGAGGCCACGGAGACCATCCGCTTCATGATCAACGGCGCCTCGTGGCCCGATGTGCCGGCGCTGCACGCGACGGTGGCCCAGACCCAGGTGTGGGACGTGATCAACGAGAGCGAGATGGACCACCCGATCCACCTGCACGGGTTCTTCTTCCAGGTCGTCGCCCGAGACGGCGTGCCCGAAGCGGCGCGCAGCTGGGAGGACACCGTCAACCTCCGCGGTCGCGAGCGGATGCGCATCGCGTTCCGCCCCGATGACCGCGCCGGCATGTGGATGTTCCACTGCCACATCCTCGAGCACGTCGACCACGGCATGATGGCCGACGTGATGGTCGAGCGCTGACCCGGTGACACCCACGAGACGCCTGCCCTCATACCCTCCCTTGGACATCCTGATGCCACTCCGACCGCTCCCCTTCGTTCTGCTGGCGCTGTCGCTCTCGGCCTGCGGCTCGTCCGAGTCCATCCCGGCGACGAGCACCGACGCTGGGACCGCCGACACCGGGAGCACCCCCGATGTCCCGGCTCCGGTGGACGTCGCCATGCTCACCGACACGCCCGCCGCGACCGACGTGGTCGCGCCCTCGGAAGCCGACGCCGGCGCCGTCGCGGCGCTCAACGGCTGCACGTCCGACCTGTACGTCGATCAGACCGGGGGCACCGCCAGCGACCGGATGATCATGACCCGCGGGAGCACCAGCACCTTCGACTTCCCGTGCATGACCATCCGCGCCGGTCAGGCGGTGCAGTTCATGTGGGCCTTCTCCCGGCACCCGCTGGCGCCGGGCCTCGCTCCGGGCGAGGCGGGCACCGAGCCCACCACCACGCCGATCCAGCCCTTCTCCAGCGGGACGGTGCACTCGATCACCTTCCGCACTCCGGGCTTCTATCCCTTCCATTGCACCAACCACCCCGGCGCGATGAAGGGTGTCATCCAGGTGCTCTGACCCCGTCGTCCGCGCCCGGAGTTCCTGCCGCCGGGGACGGCCCTGGATCCCTGCAACCGCTTCCCGTGGCGATGGACGTGCTGCTCGCACGGCCCAATAGGGCGTCGGCGCAGCACGAAGGAGGCGTTCGTCGTGGAGTGCGAGGGAGGATTTCGCATGACGGATCGCCGCCAGCGCCGTCGTGGGCGTGTCGTCGTCGGCTCCCCCGCGTGGGCGACGTTCGTGTCCGCGGCGCTCGGGCTCCTCGTGGCCTTCACCACGCAAAGCGCCCACGGGCAGGCGCGCGACGCGCTGCCGACGCCGCTCGATCTGCCTGCGGTGGTGCAGTACGCCGACGCGCACCGCGCGGAGATCGTGGCCGCGCGCGCCGAGGCGAGAGCGCTCGCACAGCGGCCCGCCATCGTCGGATCGCTCCCCGACCCGATGGTGATGCTCTCGGCGGACCACATCCCCGTCTCGGGCATGGGCGTGGACGGGAGCCTCCAGCTGCAGCAGGACTTCCCGCTCTCGGGGGTGCTGGGTGCACGTCGCCGGGCGGCCGCCTCCGCCGCCGAAGCACGGCGCCTGCGGGCCGGAGAGACGGTGCTCGATGTGACCGCCGAGGCGCTTCGGGCGTTCCACATGCTCTCGGGCCTGCGGCGGATGGCCGCGGTGCTCGACGGCCAGGTCGCGCTCGCGGAAGACCTCACCCGCATCGCCACCGCGCGCTACGCGGCCGGCGCGGCGCCGCAGTCCGACGTGCTGCGCGCCGACACCGAGCGGCGTCGGCAGGCCACGCGACGGGCCGCGCTCCGGGGCGAGACCGTCGCCGCCGAGGCGATGCTCAACGCCACCCTCGGCCGCTCGGGCGACCTCCCGGTGCCGGAGCTCGCGGACCTGCCAGACGAGCCGCCTGCGCCCGTGGAGGCGCTGGTCGCGGAGGCCCTGCGAGCGCGGCCCGAGCTCGCCTCGGTCGAGGCCACGCGACGGCAGTACGGCTCGGAGGTCGAGGCGATGCGCGCCATGTACGCGCCGATGGCCTTCGTCCGTGCAGGACCCTCGACCACCATGAGCGACGGCCCGGGGGTGATGGTGATGGTGGGGGTGAGCGTTCCGATCTGGAGGTCGCGGCTCGCGGCGGGCGTCGAGGAGGCGCGCGCCATGGGGGCCATGGCCGACGCCGAGCTGCGAGGGATGCGCACGATGATCGAGGGCGAGGTGCGTGCGGCCCATGGCTCCCTCGACGCCGCGCGGGTGCGAGCCACGTCCCTGCGCGACGAGGTCGAGCCGCAGGCGGTCCAGACGCTGCGGGCGACGATCGCGGCCTACGCCGCGGGGCAGGCGCCGCTCGTCGCGGTGATCGAGGCCGCCGTCTCGCTGCGCATGACGCAGGAGGAGCGGGTGATGGTCGAGGTCGAGCTCGGCATCGCCCGCGCTCGGCTGGGGCGCGCCGTCGGTCGGTTCGGGAGAGGGCCGCAGCCATGATCCGCCCATTGGTGGCGCGCTGGTGGCGTACGCTCTCGCTGGCCGCGCTCGCCGCGCTGGTGCTCACGCTGGGGTCGCTGCTCGCGCAGCACCTCCGCCACGGCTGGCCCTTCTCGCTGCACCACGAGATGACGCCGGCGGACCCTCACGCCGGGCACGACGCCGCCGCGCCGACCGCCACCATGGGCGACGGGGCCGTCGACCCGCACGCCGCCCACGCCGTGCCGTCGCGCGTGGCGGTGGAGGTCCCCCGCGCGCAGCTCGACGCGATCGGCGTGAGGCTCGCTCGCGTGGTGATGGACGACGTCGGCCGGCCGGTGCGCGCCGTGGCGACGGTGGCGCTCGACGAGTCGCGGGTCTCGCACGTCCACACCCGCGTGGCGGGCTGGATCGAGCGGCTCTACGTCAACACCACGGGCCAGCGGGTGGAGCGCGGCGCCGCCCTCGCGGCCATCTTCTCGCAGGAGCTGCTGGCCTCGCAGAACGAGCTCATCGCGCTGCGCCAGAACCTCGCCAACCCGACCACCGCCATGGCCACGCAGAGCCTGCTCGCCGCCACCCGCGGCCGCCTCTCGGTGCTCGGGATGACCGCCGGGGAGATCGCCCAGGTCGAGCGCACGGGCCGCCCGATGCGCAATGTCACGGTGGTGGCTCCCCGCGCTGGCGTCGTGCTCCATCGGGGCATCGCCGTGGGCACCGCGGTGGACCCCTCGACGGAGCTGCTCACCGTGGCGGACCTCTCGACGGTCTGGGTGCTCGCGGAGATCCCCGAGTCGGAGGCCTCGGCGGTCGCCGTGGGTCAGGCGGCCGAGCTCACCTTCGAGGCGGCCGGGGGAGCCGCGGTCGCCGCGAGGGTGGCCTTCGTCTATCCCACGCTCGATGAGCAGACGCGCAGCCTGCGCGTGCGCTTCGAGGTGCCCAACACGGCCGGCACGCTCCGTCCGGGGATGTACGGCACGGCTACCCTCGCGGTCTCCACCCGCCGCGCCCTGGTCGTACCGCGCGACGCGGTGGTCGACACGGGGGCGAGCACGCACGTGTTCGTCGTCGAGGGCGACGGCCGCTTCAGTCCCCGCGCGGTGACCCTCGGGGCACGCGTCGGCGAGCGCACCGAGGTGCGCGAGGGGCTCATGGAGGGCGAGTCGGTCGTGGCCTCGGGGGTGTTCCTGATCGATTCGGAGAGCCGGCTGCGCGCCACGAGCGGCACGAGCGCGGGCGGACAGAGCGGACACAGCGGACACGGGGGCCACTGATGGTCCCGCGCATCATCGAGTTCTGCGCCAGGCGCCGGGGGCTGGTCTTCGCGGCCGTGCTGGCGCTCGCCGTGTGGGCCGTGGTCTGTGTCCGCCAGACGCCGCTCGACGCCATCCCCGACCTCACCGACCCCCAGGTGATCGTCTTCACCGACTGGATGGGGCGTGGCCCCGACCTCGTGGAGGACCAGGTCACCTACCCCCTCGTGCGTGCGCTCCAATCCACGCCCGGCGTCCGCACCGTGCGCGGCTACTCGATGTTCGGCATGAGCTTCGTGTACGTGATCTTCCACGAGGGCACGGAGATCTACTGGGCCCGCACCCGGGTGCTGGAGCAGCTCGGGCGGGTGCGATCGGTCCTTCCGTCGGACGTGTCGCCGGTGCTCGGACCCGATGCCACGGGCGTGGGCTGGGTCTTCCAGTACGCCCTCGTCGACCGATCGGGGCGGCGCGACCTGGCCGAGCTCCGCGAGCTCCAGGACTTCACCGTGCGCCCCGCGCTACAGGCCGTCGGAGGCGTCGCGGAGGTGGCATCCTTCGGTGGCTTCGAGCGGCAATTCCAGGTCGTGGCGGACCCCAACCGCCTCGCGGGCTACGGCCTGACGCTGGCAGATGTCGCCCGAGCGGTGCGCGACTCCAACGTCGAGGTGGGGGGTCGCGTGGTCGAGATGGGCGGTCGCGAGTACGTGCTCCGCGGTCGCGGCTACGTCGCCCACCTCGAGGACCTCGGCGCCGCCGTGGTGACGCTCGGCCGCGGAGGGACGCCGGTGCGGGTGCGCGACGTGGCGGACGTGCGCTTCGGCTCCGAGATCCGGCGCGGCGCCGCGGACCTCGACGGCCGGGGCGAGGCCGTGGGCGGCATCGTGGTGATGCGCATCGGCGCCAACGCGCTCGACGTGATCCGCGCCGTGCGCTCGCGCGTCCACGAGATCGCGCTGCCGCCGGGCGTGGAGCTGGTGCCCACCTACGACCGCGCCGAGCTCATCCAGGGCTCGGTGGACACGCTGCGAACGACCCTCCTGGAGGAGGGAATCATCGTGGCCCTCGTGTGCATCGTGTTCCTGCTGCACCTGCGCAGCGCGCTGGTGGCCATCGTGATCCTGCCGCTCGCTGTGCTCCTGGCCTTCATCCCCATGCGCTACCTGGGGCTCTCGGCCAACATCATGTCGCTGGGCGGCATCGCCATCGCCGTGGGCGAGCTCTCCGACGCGGCCATCGTGCTCATCGAGAACGCGCACGTCCGCCTCGCCGAAGCGCCCCCCGGCGCGGACCGACGCCGCGTGATCCTCGACGCCGCGAAGGAGGTCGGCTCTCCGATCTTCTTCTCGCTGCTGCTCATCACGGTGAGCTTCCTGCCCATCTTCACGCTCGCGGGGCAGGCCGGGCGGCTCTTCCGCCCGCTGGCCTTCACCAAGACCTTCGCGATGCTCGCGGCCGCGATCCTCTCCATCACCCTCGCCCCGCCGCTGATGGTGCTGCTGATCCGCGGGCGCATTCGCACGGAGGCCCAGAACCCCGTCGCGCGGGTGCTCTCGCGCATCTACGCCCCGGTGGTGCGCTGGGCCGTGCGCCGCAGGGTGGTCGTGGTGGTGCTCGCCCTGTTCGTGCTGGCGGGCACCGTCCCGGTGGCGATGCGCCTGGGGTCGGAGTTCATGCCGCCGCTCGACGAGGGGTCGCTGCTGGTGATGCCCACGACCTTCGCGGGCATCTCCATCGAGGAGGCGCGCCGCGCCCTCCAGGCGCAGGACCGCATCCTCCGCACCTTCCCGGAGGTCGCCTCGGTCCACGGCAAGGCGGGCCGCGCCGAGACGGCGACGGACCCGGCGCAGCTCGAGATGATCGAGACCGTCGTCTCGCTGCGCCCGCGCGCCCGCTGGCCCCTACGCTCCGCCTTGCGCTGGTGGAGCGGAAAGGCCCCCGGTTGGCTCGCGCCAGCGCTGCGGAAGCTCTGGCCCGACCGCCGCCCGCGCACCATCGAGGAGCTCGCGCGCGACCTCTCCGCGGCGCTGCAGATGCCCGGCTACCAGATGGCCGTCTCGCCGCCCATTCGCACTCGCGTGGACATGCTCACCACGGGGGTGCGTACGCCCGTCGGGCTCAAGGTGTTCGGGGCCGACCTCGAAGAGATCGAGCGCCTCTCCATCGCCCTGGAGGGCGTGCTCCGGGAGGTGCCCGGCACCCGCAGCGTCTTCGCCGAGCGTCAGACGGGCCGGGAGTACCTCGACGTGGTGCCCGACCGCGACGCCATCGCCCGCTACGGGCTCACCGTGCGGGACGTGCAGGACGTGGTGGAGAGTTCCCTCGGCGGAATGAGCGTCTCCACCGTGATCGCGGGGCGGGCGCGCTTCTCGGTCCACGTTCGCCTCGCGCAGGACTTCCGCACCGACCCCCAGTCGATCCGGGAGATCCTCGTGCCGGTGCCGCAGTCGGCCCCACTCGATGCGCCGCCGGGCCAGGAGGCGAGCGGTGCCGGCGCATCGCCAGCGCGCTCTTCCGGCGGTGGGATGGGCGGGTCGATGGGCGGGTCGTCCTCGCAGACGGCGAGCCCCGGTCCGATGAACAGCCCGATGGCGGGAGGTGCCCGCTCCCGGGAGGCCGTGGAGCGCTGGGCCCCTCGGCGCGCGGTGGTGCCCCTCGGGACCCTCGCGAGCGTGCGGGTGGTGCAGGGCCCACCCATGATCAAGGACGAGGACGGCGTGCTCGCGGGCTACGTCTTCGTCGACGTCGATACCGCGCGTCGGGACATCGGCGGCTGGGTGACCGAGGCCCGCGCCCTGGTCGCGCGGCGCGTCCCGATGCCCGCCGGCTACCGCCTGGCCTGGACGGGCCAGTACGAGTTCATGCGCGAGATGGAGGACCGCATGCGGTACGTGCTGCCGCTCACGCTGGCGCTCATCGTGGCGCTGCTTCGGATGTCGATGCGGGGGTGGGCGCAGACCTCGCTGGTGCTCCTGAGCCTACCCTTCGCCCTGGTCGGGAGCATCGCCCTGCTCGCGGCGCGCGGCTACCACCTCTCGACCGCGGTGTGGGTCGGCCTCATCGCCGTCGGGGGCGTCGCGGCGGAGACCGGCACGGTGATGATCGTCTACCTCGACGAGGCCATCGACCGCTGCTTGAAGCGGACGCCTTCGCCGACGCCAGGGGACCTCGATGCCGCGATCGTCGAGGGGGCCGCGATGCGCGCCCGCCCGCTCGTGATGACCGTCGCGACCACGGTGCTCGGCCTGCTGCCGTTGATGTGGGAGTCGGGCGTCGGCGCGGACGTCTCGGCGCGCACCGCGGCGCCGGTCGTGGGCGGCCTCTGGTCGTGCATGGTGCTCACGCTGGTGGTGCTGCCCGCGGCCTACGCGCTCTGGCGCCACCGCCAGCTCCGCGCTGGCGAGCTGACCCCGGGCTCGTAGACCGGGCCTCGGAGGACGCGTGCGCTCAGCCGTGCCCCAGCGCCCGCGTGGCCCGCTCGTGCACGGCGCTCCAGGCGACGTTGCGCCAGAAGGCGTCGAAGTAGCCCGGCTTGTTGGCCCCGTAGTCGATGGCGAAGGCGTGCTCGTAGACGTCCAGCACCAGCAGGGCTGAGGCGCTCCATCCCCCCATCGCGTGGCTCTCCGTCTGGACGATCTCCAGCGAGTGGCTCACCCCGTCCGCCACCAGCACGACCCACCCGTTGGCGGCCTTGGCGGCGCCGAGCATCTGCGCTCGCAGCCGGTCGAGCGAGCCGTAGCGCTGCGTCACCATCGTCACCAGCGCCGCGGGTGGGCTCTGCCCCGCCGCGAGGTTGGCGAAGTAGAGCTCGTGCAGCACGGCGCTGTTGCGCGCGGCGAGCTCGGCGGCCTTGAGCGATCCGTAGAGGCTCCAGTACGCGCCCGACTGCGCCGGGTCGGCGCCCGCGAGCTGCGTACGCACCTCGTTGAGCTTGCGCACCGCGCCGCCGTAGTTGTTGTCGTGGTGCGAGACCAGCATCCGCTCGGAGAGCCCCGGCAGCGAGGCGGGCGCGAAGGGCAGCGGCGCGATGGCGGCCTCCCTCGGGCTCGGTCCGAGCGGCGCCCCGGCGTCCGGGTGCCGAGGCTGGGCCCCGGCGTCGCGGCCATGGAGGAGCGCGGCCGCGGCGGCGCCGAGCGCGACGCCGCCGAAATCCCTGCGATCGATGGTGTTCATGGGTGTGCTCATCCCCTTCGCCGGACCGGTGGGCGATGCATGGAGCAGGGCGGGCGGGACGTCACCCACCCGCGGCCCGTCGTGCAGCGCGCGACGAAGAGGAGTAACTCCCCTCGAAGGATGAGCGCGCACCCATCGCCTCCCGGAGGAAGCGCGTCGAGGGGGGCCGCGATGGGACTCCTCGCGGCGGCGCTCTTCGGCGTCTCGGCGCCGATCTCCAAGCGCCTTCTCGGGGACGTGACGCCGACGGTGCTCGCTGGGCTGCTCTACCTGGGCGCGGGCCTCGCGCTGACGCTCTACCGGGTCGCGCGCCCCTCGACCACGGAGTCCCCGCTGGTGCGAGGCGACCTGCCGAAGCTCGCGGCCCTGGTCGCCGCGGGCGGCGTCGCGGGCCCGGTGCTGATGCTCTTCGGGCTGCAGCGCACCAGCGCCCTCACCAGCTCGCTGCTGCTCAACCTGGAGGCGCCCTTCACCATCGCGCTCGCGGTCCTGGTGTTTCGCGAGCACCTCGGGCGCTACGCGGCGGGCGCGATGGCGCTCATCCTCGCGGGCGCGGCGATCCTGCGGCTGCAGCCCGGGGCGCACCGGGCGGACACGCCGGGGGTGCTCCTCCTCGCGGCCGCCTGCGCGGCGTGGGCGCTGGACAACAACCTCACGCAGCGGCTCTCGCTGCGCGACCCCTTCGCGCTGGTGAGGGTGAAGACGCTGGCCGCGGGCTCCTTCAACCTCGCCCTGGGGCTGCTGATCGCGGGCCGGATGCCCTCGCTCCGGGTCACCATGGCGGCGCTCGCGCTGGGGAGCGTGAGCTACGGCGCGAGCGTGGTGCTCGACGCCTACGCGCTGCGGCTGGTGGGCGCCGCTCGCGAGGCGGCGTACTTCGCGACGGCCCCCTTCCTCGGCGCGCTGGCGGCGATCCTCCTCACCGGCGAGCGCCCGGGGCTGTCCGACGGGATCGCGATGGCCGTGATGGCGGCCGGGGTCGCGCTGCTGTTGCGCGAGCGACACGGGCACCGCCACGCGCACGAGGCGCTCGACCACGCGCACGCCCACGTCCACGACGAGCACCACCAGCACGCTCACGGCCCCGACGACCCGCCGGGGGAGCCGCACGCTCACGCGCACCACCACGCCCCGCTCGCGCACGACCACGCGCACACCCCCGACGCCCACCATCGACACCGCCACTAGGTTCACCCCTCGATCGGGCACACCACGTGCTCTCCGAGCCGCGGAGCACCACCGATGCCATCGACCAGCGACATCCTCTCCGGGCTCACCCGCATCTCGAACGACGCCTTCGCCGCGGCCGTCGTCTGGCACGCGCTCATCGCCGCCGCGCTGATCGCCGCGGTGCTCGGCTGGCGTCCCTCCCGTCGGGCGCTCGCGATCGCGCTGAGCGCCCCGCTGCTCTCCGTCGCCGCGTTCGCCTGGGCCTTCGGCAACCCCTTCAACGCGGCGGTCTTCGCGGCCCTCGGGCTCGCCGCGGCCGCCATCGGAGCCACCCTCCCTCGCACCCCGGTCGAGCGCCCTGCCCCGGGCTTCGCCCTGCTCGGCGCCGCGCTGGTGGCCTTCGCGTGGCTGTACCCGCACTTCCTGTCGGGCCGCTCGCCCGTCGCCTACCTCTACGGAGCGCCGGTCGGGCTCATCCCGTGCCCGTCGCTCTCCCTCGTCATCGGCGTCGCGCTGCTGTGCGGCGGGCTGGGCCGCCCCTGGGCCTGGCTGCTCTCCGTCGTCGGCCTCTTCTACGCCCTGTTCGGGGCCTTGCGCCTCGGCGTCCGGATCGACCTCGCGCTGCTCGCCGGGGCCATCGCGCTGGCGCTACTCGCGGCCCGCGGCGGCAGTCCCGGGCGTCCAGGCGAGCCCCGTCTCGCAGTCGACGTGGCGCAGGGACACCCCCTCGGCGCTCACCTCGATCACCCCGAACACGATCGGCAGGTGAAAGCGTCGCGGACCCACGGAGCCCGGGTTGAACACCGTCAGCCCGCGGTCGTGCGCCGCGAAGGGCACGTGCGAGTGACCGCACACCACCAGCCCCGCTCCGCTCTCCCGAGCGAGGCGGCCCACGTCGGCGCGGATGCGGGTGCGGTCGACCGCGATGTGCGTCAGCAGCAGGCGGAGCAGCGTGCCCGTCTCGCCCCGCAGCTCGACGTTCACCACGTCGGGGAGCTCCGCCGCGCGGGCGTCGATGTTGCCGCGCACCGCGGTCACCGGGGCGAGCTCCGAGAGCGCCGCCAGCACCGCGAGGTCGCCGATGTCGCCGGCGTGGAGGATGCGATGCGGCGCCAGCGCGCCGAGCCGACGCGAGAGCTCGGGGTGCGGGCGCGAGTGGGTGTCCGCGACGACCGCGATGCGCAGCGAGCCGTCGACCAGCGCGAAGGTCTCGCTCGCCTGGACGAGCGGCGGGGCGGAAGAGCGAGCGGGCTTCATGGCGTCCTCGGCGAAGGGCGGGTGCGCCCCATGGGAACGTAGCCGTAGCGGGTCCGCGTGGGCGGCCCGTGCCCCTCGAAGGTCGGCAGGAGCAGCGTGAGGTGCGAGTCCGCGTCGAGGAGCCCGTAGCCGCGAGCCCAGAGCGAGAGCAGCGGCTCGAAGGGATCGGGGGCGCTCTCGAAGGCCACGCGTCGGGCGCCGGTCGAGACGGCCCTCGCTCGCGCGGCGGTGGTCCAGTGCTCGGCCGCGGACACGATCGACGCGACCGACTCGGTGAGCTCACGGAACACGTTGGGGCTCTCGGCGACCTCGACGCCGACCGCGGTGAGCGAGGGGCGTCGGTAGGCCTGCGGCGCCCCGGCCGCCTCGGTGGAGGCCCGCATCAGCGCCCCCACCGCCTCGCCTCCGGGGCCGTAGGTCACCGCGTCGGTCCAGAGCCCGGAGAGGAAGAGCGTCCAGTCGAGGAGGCGCCAGCGCACGGTACGCGGCGGCTCGCGATCGAACCAGGGGCTGAGCCTCAGCACGGCCTCTCGGGCCAGCGCCTCGGCGAGCGCGATGCCCTCCGCGTCGGCGGCGAGCAGCACCGCCTCGGTCACCGTCGCCGGGGCGCGACCGCCGCCGTGGAAGCGCCGGGAGCGGTCGTCGACCCACCGGTCGGGGATGAGGCCGCGCGTGGCGAGCGACTCCCAGAGGGCCGGAGGGGTCCATCGCATCGCGCTCGGCGCCCACTGGGGAAAGGTGCGGCCGCTCGGGTCGGTCGCGTCCCAGGAGAGCCCGCTCTGGTGGTTGCGCTGCATCCAGTCCCAGGTGGGCGAAGCGAGCGCCTCGCGCACCGTGTCGACCGCGATGCCGGTGGCGACGGAGAGCGCCTCGGCGAGCCTCGGGCGCGACGGTCGCAAGAGCGAGGCCCCGAACGCCGACCAGCTCGGGAGCCCTTCGGGGATCGGTCGCGTCGCGTCGCCCATCGCGCGAGGCAGCGTAGCAGCCCGCGGGCCCGCCCTGGATCGAAGCCGCCGTCGCGCACAGCCCCCGCAGGACCCACAATGACCCTCCGAGGAGACCGGAACCCATGACCGACGAGCAGACGCAGGTGTTCGACGCGCTGGTCCTCGCCTTCGCCGAAGGCCGCGCGCTGCCCGTCGCCGAGCGCTGGCGCCCGCTGGAGGCGGCCCACGTCCTCGGGCAGTCGGACCTGGCCCTGCACTGGCGCGCGCACGTCCTGATGCTGCGCTTCGCCCTCGAGCTGCGCGACTGGCCCGAGGCCCTCGGCCAGGCCGCGCGGCTCGCGCTGGTTCCGCTCGGGCACCTCCTGGGGCGACTGCCCGCGGGCAACATCGGCCGCGCGACGGTGCCGGCCTTCCGCCCGATGGCCCCGCAGCCCGAGCTGGAGGCGCTGCTTCGCGCCGCCCGGCAGTCGGTGCACGATCGGCAGCGAGAGCTCGCCCGCCTCCACGGCTTGACCATTCAAGTGTACGCTTGAATAGTGTCGGCGCATGACGACCCCGCACCGGCGCTTCAAGGACGGCATCTACGAGCAGCTCGCCCGCATCGGAAAGGCCGCCTCGTCGCCGAAGCGCGTCGAGCTGCTCGACCTGCTGTGCCAGTGCCCTCGCACCGTCGAGGCGCTCGCCGAGCTGAGCTCCCTCTCGGTGGCCAACGCGTCGCAGCACCTGAAGGTCCTCCGGGCGGCGCGGCTCGTCGAGGCCCGGAAGAAGGGCCTCTACGTCGAGTACCGCCTCGCCGACGAGGACGTGGGCCGGTTCTTCGTCTCGCTGCGGGCCATCGCCGGGTCGCGCCTCGCCGAGGTCGAGCAGGCGACCCGCGCCTACTTCGAGGGACGGGGCGGCGGCGAGGCGGTGGAGGGCGACGAGCTGCTGCGACGGGTCCGTCGGGGGGAGGTCACGGTGCTCGATGTGCGCCCCGCGGAGGAGTACCGCGCGGGTCACATCCCGGGCGCCGTCTCCATTCCCGTGGGCGAGCTCAAGGCCCGGCTCAAGGAGCTGCCGAGAGACCGCGAGGTCGTCGCGTACTGCCGCGGGCCCTACTGCGTGATGGCGGTGGAGGCGACCGAGCTGCTGCAGAAGAAGGGCTACAAGGCCCATCGGATGGAGCAGGGCGTCGCCGACTGGCGGGCCCGCGGGTGGCGCGTCGCGACCTCGCGCGAGGCGGCGCGATGAGCGACGTGCGCCTCGGGCTACGGGAGAACCTCGGGCAGTTCTCGCTGCTGGTGGTGGTCAACGCCTTCGTGGGCGCGATGGTCGGCATGGAGCGCACCATCCTGCCGCCGATCGCGGAGCGGGAGTTCCACCTCTCGGCGAAGAGCGCGGTGCTCTCGTTCATCGTGGTCTTCGGCGTGACCAAGGCGCTGACCAACTACCTCGCCGGTCGCCTCTCCGACCGCTTCGGTCGCAAGCACGTGCTCGTGGGCGGCTGGGCTGTGGCGGCCCCGGTGCCCTTCCTGCTGATGTGGGCGCCGAGCTGGGCGTGGGTGCTCTTCGCCAACGCGCTGCTCGGGGTGAGCCAGGGCCTCACCTGGTCCACCACGGTCATCATGAAGATCGACCTCGCCGGGCCGCAGAAGCGCGGGCTCGCGATGGGCCTCAACGAGTTCGCGGGCTACTTCGCGGTGGCCATGAGCGCCCTCGCCACCGGCTTCATCGCCGCGCGCTACGGACTGCGCCCGGAGCCCTTCTACCTCGGGGTAGGCTTCGTCGCCGTGGGCCTCGGCCTCTCGGCCTTCGTGGTGCGGGAGACGAAGCACCACATGGCCGCCGAGTCGAAGCTCCACGGCGCGCTCCCTCCTGGCGAGGTGCCCTCGCAGCGCGAGGTCTTCTGGCGCACCACCCTCTTCGACAAGAACCTCTCCAGCGTCAGCCAGGCGGGCCTCGTCAACAACCTCAACGACGGCATGGCGTGGGGCCTCTTCCCCCTCTTCTTCTCCGCCGCTCACATGAGCCTCCGGCAGATCGGGACGCTCGCCGCGATCTACCCCGCCACCTGGGGAATCTCTCAGCTCGTCACGGGCGCGTTGTCCGATCGCATCGGCCGCAAGTGGCTCATCGCCTCGGGCATGTGGGTGCAGTCCGTGGGCATCGCGCTGGTCGTCACGGCGCACGCCTTCGCGGGCTTCGCGACCGGCGCCGCGCTGCTGGGGGTGGGCACCGCGATGGTCTACCCGACGCTCCTCGCGGCGATCGGCGACGTGGCCCACCCCTCGTGGCGCGCCTCGTCGGTGGGCGTGTACCGCCTCTGGCGCGACCTCGGCTACGCGATCGGCGCGCTGCTCGCGGGCGTGACCGCCGACGCCTTCGGGCTCTCCGCGGCGATGTGGCTCGTCGCCGCGCTCACCTTCGGCTCCGGGCTCGTGGTGGCCGTGCGGATGAGCGAGACGTTGCGGCGACCGATCAAGGCCGCGGTCGAGCCGGCGTGCATCGAGGCCGCGGCGCTGCGGCAGCGGTTGGACGCCGTGGTCATCGACGTGCGCTCGCCCGAGGAGTTCGCGGCGGGCCATGTCGAGGGCGCGATCAACATCCCCCTCGACCGCATCGCCCTCGGGGTCGGGGAGATTCCGAAGGATGCCTTCGTGGTCACCGCGTGCGGCAAGGGAGGCGGGCGCTCGGACCGCGCGGCCGAGCAGCTACGGGCGATGGGGTACACCTCGGTGCGCCCCCTCTGCGGCGGCACCCAGGCCTGGCGGCAACTGGGCTCGCAAGGAGCCTGATCAGGGTAAAGACGCTCTTCATGCTGAACGATCCGCCCTACGGCACCGAGCGCAGCGACAACGCGCTGCGGCTCGCGGGGGCGCCCGAGGTGGCCGCGTCCACCGGATCGGCCTGCCACGAAGGGCACGAACGCGCTTCCGCGATCATCCTCGCGATGGGCGTGACACCCGATGCGGCGCTCGGGGCGGTGCGCCTGACGCTGGGCCGAGGCACGACGGAGGGCGACGTCGAGCGCGCGGCGGAGGCTATCTTCCGCTCGTGGCGGATGCTCACGGCGACGCCGGCCGCCGCCGCGCGAGGTACGCGACCCGGAGCCCGAGCCACAGCGCGGCCATCCCGACCTGCGCCCAGATCGCCGCCGGCCGGAGCGCGAGCCCCGGGTTCCGCAGCGCGGCGACGGAGGCCGCGAGCACGATCACGTCGCCGATCGCCATCGCCTCCTGCAGCCGGCGGAAGCTCTCCTCGTGGAACGGCCGCGCGTGCAGGAGCCGCGCGTAGAGGTAGCCCCACGCGCAGAACAGGATCCCCGCGGCCTGCACCACGAGGTAGTCCGCGTGCGCGCCCGCCGGCGGGTCGGCGAACAGCGCGCGCAGGTACGCCGCCGGCGCGAACGCCCAGTACGCCGCGGTCGCCACGCAGATGGCGACCTCGAGTTGGAAGAGCCGCTTCCAGGCGGGGGTGAGCATCCGACCGCGCCCCGGGCTCAGGGGTCCTCGACCGCGAGGAAGGTGCCGCCGCCGATGCCGACGTAGTCGAGCGCCGGGTTGCCCGAGGCCAGGGCGCGCGCGGCGCGGTCGTCGAGCACGCGCTTGAGCTCCGGCGCGTAGCCCGCCGCGAGCATGAGCCGGAGCACGTTGTACGGGAGCAGCCGCGGCGACGCCCAGAGCTCGTTGCACAGGCCGATCAGGGGGTACGCCGCGACGCGCGCCGCGCGGAGCGACGCCGCGCGCCAGCCGAGCCGGGCCGACGGGGGCCCGAGCACGAACTCCCGCAGCGTCATCCACCGGTGGGGGTCGCCCGCGCGCGCCGGGTAGAGCGGCTCCGGAATGTGGGACCCCGCCACGACCCAGCCCGACGCCAGCAGCCCCGCGAGCAGCCCGGAACCCGACCACGCCCCGGAGACCCACGCGGCGCCCGCCCAGAGAGCGCCCACCACGGGCACCATCGCGGCCCACCACCCGCGCAGCCCCGCGGCGCGCGCCACCGCGCCGTACCAGGCGAGGAGCACCGCCGCGACGAGGGCGCCGCCCCACGGGCCGAGCGCGTGCGCGGCGAGGGCCATGGCGAAGAGCGTCACGCCGGCCATGCCGACCGCGTGCCCGACGCGCGCCGCGGTCGACGTGTGCAGCACGTCGAAGAGGAACATCTGCAGGTCGAAGCTGACGAAGGTGAGCTGGGTGAAAGGCGCGATGAGGAGGCTCCGCAGCGCGCGGGCGGGCAGCGACCCCAGGCCCTCGCGCGGCGAGAACACCGCCGGCGCCCAGCGCAGCAGCCGCACGGCCTCGCGGGACGGCGCGCAGAACATCTCGGCGCCGGGCGCGGCCGCGTGCAGCACGACCCGGGGCCGCGGGCGGGGGGACGGCGGAGTCACGGAGGCGACGGCCGCGAGAGAGTTCATGCGAGGCCGCCATCGTAGCGGAGGTAGCGCCGGGGGGACCAGGGGCGGGACGGTCGACGGTCGTTGACACCGGCCAGGCAAACCCGGTCGTTGGCAGCGGTCGGTCTGCTCGCAGGAGGTCCCGCGGATGACGCGTCGCTCCTCGTTTCGACCGCCACGGCGGCGCCCCCGGCTCCGAAGGTCGGGCCCGATTTCCTCCCGGCGGGGGACGCGCGGTGAGGGTCGCGGTCATCGGGTTCGGCCGCTCTGGGATGACGGCGGCGTGGCTCCTCGACGAGCGCCACGAGGTCACCGTCTTCGAGCGTAACGCGGTGCTCGGCGGGCACACGCACACCACCGTCGAGCGAGACGGGCACACGCACCACGCCGACGACGGGTTCTGCTGGTTCAGCGACGCGCTCTACCCGACGTTCATGCGCCTGCTCGAGCTGCACGGCGTCGAGACGCGCATCGTGCCGATGTCGGCGACGTTCACGCAGCGCAAGCGCGGCCGGACCTTCCTGCTGCCGCCGAACGACCTCGGCCCGATTGTCAGGACCGCTGCCCTCCCGCGGATGGTCCCCGCGATCGCTGCTGCCCAGCGCGCACTCTCCCCCCCCGAGCGAGCCGCGAGGAGGCTCCGGCCCTGGTACATCTCCCGCCATGAAGACGCTCGGGCTCATCGGCGGGACGACCTGGCACTCGACCATCGAGTACTACCGCGCCATCAACCAGCTGGTGGGCGCGCGCCTCGGCGGGCACCACTCCGCGCGGCTCCTGCTCTACTCGGTCGACTTCGAGGAGGTGAAGCCCCCGTCGGACCCTGATGGCTGGCCCAGGATCGCGGCCTCGCTCTCGGACATCGCGCGCCGCCTCGAGGGCGCAGGCGCCGGGTGCATCGTGCTCTGCGCCAACACGCCGCACCTCGTCGCCGACGCGGTGCAGGCGAGCGTGACGATCCCGCTCCTCCACATCGCCGAGTGCGTCGCGGCGGCGATCACCGCGCAAGGGCTCGCGACCGTCGGCCTCATCGGGACGAGGTTCACCATGGAGCACCCGTTCTTCAAGGAGCGCCTCGCCCGCGCCGGCATCGCCACCGTCGTCCCCGAGGACCCCGACCGCGGGTTCATCCACGACTCGATCTTCGGCGAGCTGGCCGAAGGGGTCTTCACGCAGGAGACCCGGGGCGCCTACCTCGCGATCATCGACCGGCTCGTCGCCCGCGGCGCGCAGGGCGTGATCCTCGGGTGCACGGAGATCCCGATGTTGATCAAGCCCGGGGACTGCGGCGTGCCGACCTTCGACACGACGACGATCCACGCGACCGCGGCGGTGGACTTCGCCTTGAACGACGGGTGACGGCCGCCCTCGTCGCCGCGAGGCGCTCGCGGTTGCGGACGGCGCCAGTGCGGGATGACACTCGCGCGATGCGCAGAACCTGCGGCGGCATCCTCCTCGCGGCCTGGGTCTCTGCGTGCAGCGCCGACGAGGCGCCCGCCGAGCCGGGGCCCGAGAGCGAGGGCAACGAGCTGCCCCAGGGCGTCGACCCGCCGCACTCGCCCTTCTTCGACCTGATGATCGACGACGACTGATGCCCGTTCTCCATCGGGTCCGTCGCGCGCTCGCTCTCGCCCCGATCCTCGCGGCGGCGGCGTGCCACTCGTCCCCGGGTCTGCAGCGCCATGCGGCCCGTCCGGCCATGGACGTGAGGGCGACCGCGTCCGACCTCCTGCACTGCGACCTGAGTCTCCGCGCCTACGAGCTCGGCTCCCCCGGCGACGCTCCCCCGAGCGCCCCGGTGCTGACCGGCGACGGCGTCCTGGTGGCCTTCACCCGCACCCGCACCCTCTCGGCCGACGGCGCCGTCACCGACCTCCTCACGCAGCGGGTCGATCGCAGCGGGGTGCTTCTCGCGCCGACGGTACTCCGCGAGGGGGTGCACGCGTCCGCGCCGCGCATCGCCGCCGCGGGCGGTGACCTCCGGGTCGTCGCCGTGTCGGGCGCCCGCGTCGACCTCCTCGCGATCGACGCTAGCAGCGGGGGCGCGCAGGTCGACGCGCCCGCGGTCACGCTACCGTTCTGGCCCGAGGATCTGACGGCGGGTCCGCGCGGATTCGTCGCGACGCACTCGACGACGCAGGGTCGCTTCGTCCGCCGAGGCATCGGGGTCGGCGGGTCGCCCGACGCCCTGCTCCCGCCGTCCGAAGGAATGCCCGAGCCCCAGGAGCAGCTCGTCGCCAGCGGCGCCCGGGTCGACCTCGCGCTCTTCCCGACCCGCACCGCGGTCGGGCTCGCCACGCTGACGCCCGGCGTCGCGGCGCCGTCGAGCCGTCGCGAGCTGTTCCCCCGCACCGCGGGGGCGTCGGGCGAGTCGAGCATCGCGGCGGGTCCGTCGGGCTTCGCGGTCGTGCGCAACGGGCCCGACCTCCACGCGCTGACGCTCTTCCGCTTCGACGCTCAGGGCGCCCCGCTGGGGACGCCGACCACCTCCGTCGACGCCGACCCGTCCCGCGTCCGGCGCCACCCCCGCGTGGCCGCGCTGGGCCAGGGCTGGGTGGTGTCGTACTGGGACGGCGTCGGGCCTTCGATCCTCCGCTTCGACTCCGACGGCGAGGTCATCGGGCGCCCCGTGGAGGTTCGAAGCGGCGACGAGCGCGGCGGACACACCGACGCGCGGATGGTCGCGGACGAGCGCGCGCTCTCGGTGAGCTGGCACGTCCACGAGCCCGAGTTCTCGCACGGGGTGCCGACCGAGCGGCCGCGCCGACCCGGTCCCAGGCTGGGGGTCTTCCAGTGCCGCACGCCGGAGGCTGGGATTCGGAGCACGAGCGCGAGGCCGTGAGCGACGGCCTCCAGA
The DNA here is from genome assembly GCA_966211675.1 of uncultured Myxococcaceae bacterium. Taxonomy (GTDB): domain Bacteria; phylum Myxococcota_A; class Polyangia; order Polyangiales; genus SCUS01. Next base: position 18,206 of record CBIHPK010000030.1, on the reverse strand, counting down.
CGGGCTCCGCGCCCGCCACTGCGGTCCGTCGCGCGATCGACACATCCGCGGCGACCCGGTGGTGCTGGTGGCGCCCTCGCTCGGACCGCTCACGGAGATCCCCCCCCTCGCGCCGCCGGAGGTTGCGATAGAAGTGGAGGCCCATGACGCCCCTCTCGCAGCACCTCGCCTCGATGGCCTACAACAACGCCTGGGCGAACCACCGGCTGCTCAAGGCCTGCGCGGCGCTCTCCCGAGAGGACTTCGGCGCCCCTCGGGTGGGGTTCTTCCCGTCGCTGAAGGCGACGCTCAACCACACCGTGACGGTGGACTGGTACTACGTCGACGCGCTCGAGCGCGCGCTCCACGGCGTCGAGCACGACCCGCGGCCGTGGCGCTTCTTCGAGCCCGAGGAGCCCTTCGAGTCGCTGGCCGAGCTGGCGCCCGAGCAGCGCGCCGTCGACCGACGGCTGATCGCCGTGTGCCTGGGCCTCACCGACGCGGACCTGGTGCGAAGTGTGCCCATCATGAAGCGCGCCGGGCTGCAGAGCGAGGGCGCCGCGCGGCTGCTCGCCCACCTGTTTCAACACCAGATCCACCACCGCGGACAGGCGCACGCGATGCTCGCCGGGACGGCGGTGAAGCCCCCGCAGCTCGACGAGTTCTTCTGCGCCAACGAGGCCGAGATGCGCGCCGCGGATTTCGCAGAGCTCGGGTTCACCGAAGACGCGATCTGGAGCTGAGGACCAGACCATGACCGCCCGCTTCGACGCCGACGGTGACCCGCTGCGGGCGCCGCGGGCTCCTCCGCGGTCGACGGGTCCGCGTCGCGGATGCCTACGGCTGCACCGTCACGCTGCCGTGCGCGAGACACGCGGCGGCGCAACGGGTCTGGCCCGGCATCGGCGACTCGCTGTAGACGAACGTGAGCTCGCCGTTGCCGAGGTTGCCGCTGATGGCCTGCACGCTCTCCCAGTCGCACTGATCGGTGAAATGGAACGCCGTGCGCAACCGTAGATCGACCAGGCCAGCCTGCACGGTACCTGTGAAGCGCGAGGCGCCAAAATCCGCCGAGGCGGGACCGCCGGCGCAGGGGTATCGCAGCACGCCCGGCGCGTGGGTGACGCGCTCATCGATGGCGCAGCCCCGCCTCGCCTCGGTCTGGCGCACCACCAGGATGGCGGTGCAGAGGCCAGTCGGTTGCGGCGGCCCTGGCGGCACGACGGGCGGTGGCGCCTCGAACTCCTGGGGCGGCGGCGGGGCGCCGGGAGGCCGACGCGGTTCAGCGAACGACCAGGAGGTGCACAGGGCGAGGCCCACCACGAAGGTCAGGCGCGACGTCGTCGGGCGTTGGATCATTGGGGTCGCGAGGGTACGGCAATCGAGGCCGACGCGGGGGCCGACCGCATCGGCGCTGCGGCCCGTGACCGCGATCGTGCGCGGGTCGGTCGCGCTCAGCCCGGCGGCGGCCGATGCGTCACCCGCATCCGCAGCCCCTCCGCGGGGCGCAGGGTGATCGCGGCCTGCACCCGCACCGGAGCCCCGGAGGCGCGCTCGTAGCGCACCCTCCGCAGGATCGTCGCCAGCACCAGCACCAGCTCCATCTGGGCGAAGTGGTTGCCGATGCAGATCCTCGGTCCGCCGCCGAAGGGGAGGTAGGCGTTCTTCGGGGCGCGCTCGGCGGAGCCGTCGAGCCAGCGCTCGGGGCGGAAGGCCAGAGCGTCGGGCCAGAAGCGGCGGTCGCGGTGGAGCGCCCACGGCGACATCAGCACCGCCGTCCCCTTGGGGATGGCGTAGGGCCCGAGCGTGAGGTCGCGGGTGGCCTCGCGCCCGATGAGGTGCGCCGGGGGGTAGAGCCGCATCGTCTCCCGGGCGACCGCGTCGGTGAAGCGCAGCGCCGCCACGTCGTCGGCGGTGGCCGGGCGCTCGCCGAGCACCCGGTCGAGCTCGTGGCGAAGGCGAGCGTCGATCTCCTGGTGGTCGCCGAGCAGCATCAGCGCGAAGGAGAGCGCGTTGGCCGTGGTCTCGTGGCCCGCCACGAAGAGCGTGACGGCCTCGTCGCGGAGCTGCGCGTCGGTCATCCCCGAGCCCTCGTCGTCGCGCGCCTCCAGCAGCCGGGAGAGCAGGTCGTCGCCGCGCTCGCCCGAGCGCCGACGCTTCTGGATCACCTCGAACACCACCGAGTCGATCTCCCGCCCGGAGGCCACGGTGCGCCGCCGCGCGGCGAAGGGGACGCTCGACGGGAAGAAGCGCCGCCAGGTCTGCACGAGCTCCTGGAAGTCGCCCATCACGCCGTCGATGGCGTGACCGACGCGGGACGGATCGCTCCCCAGCGAGGCGCCGAAGAGGGTCTCGGTCACGATCTCGAGCGTCACGGCGGACATGTCCGAGTGCACGTCGCGGGCGTCGCCCTCGCGAAGGCCCGCCGCGTACTCCGCCGCGCGCCGCACCATCGCGTCGGCGTAGCTGGCGATGTGCTTGCGGGTCAGCGGCGGCGCGATGAGCTTGCGCTGCCGCCGCCACGAGGCGCCCTCGTTGGTGAGCAGCCCCTGGCCCAGGAAGACCGAGAGGTCGCGGGTGACGCGGTCCTTGATCCAGGCGCCGTCCTTGTCGACGAGCACCTCGCCGACGAGGGCCGGGTCGCCGAGCAGCACGAGGCGGTCGTTGCCCAGGCGGAAGCCCAGCACGTCGCCCCAGCGCTCCTGCGCCACGCGGAGCTGGCCTTCGGGGTCGCGCATGAAGCGCCGGAACATGGTGGCCACCTCGATGGGGCCGCGCGGTCCTGGGGGATAGGCTGCGGGGAGTTGCATGGCGTAGGTGAGGTCTCCGTCGGCGGGCGATGCGCGCCGAGGGTACACAAGCGCGACCGGCCGCGCCGCGCTCAGCGGAAGGGAGGGAGCGTGCGGGTGGTCCCCTCCGGGGCCGACCAGGAGAGCACCTGGGCGGGGTGGATCGTCTCCTGGCTGCCGTCGTCGTAGGTGACCGCGAGGCCAGCGCCGTCGGCCCGATCGACGCGGGCCGCGTAGTCCCCGGAGTCGCGCCAGCGCACCATCACCCGGTCGCCCTCGGAGAACACCGGCCGAGAGAGGCCCGCGGCGGGGACGGTGACGCGCCCGTCGCGCAGGGTCTCGACGAGCACCGTGGGTCCGCCGGCCTCGATGACGACGGCGACTCGGCGACTGGCCGCCTCGGGGACGAGCACGGCGACGAGGGCGCCCGGCGAGGCCGAGCACGCGCCCACCGCGGGGCCCAGCGCCGGGGCGCGCATCACCCGCTGGATGCGATGGATCGCGAGGCGCTCCTCGGAGCCGTCGTCGTAGCGGACGCGCACCCCGCCCCGGTCGGTGTCGAGCACGACGGCGTGGTAGGGCTCGCCCGCCCCTTCGCCCCAGAGCGCCATCACCTCGGCGCCCTGCGGCAGACGCGGAGCGCGCAGGGCCGCCACGGAGCGAGCGACGACCGAGCCGTCGGGCAGCAGCACCACGGCGCGCGCCCCCTCGCAGCGAGCGACGCGACCGACGGACCACGACGGCTCCGCGGGCAGCAGCACCAGCCGCGACGGATCGACCGGCGGAGGCGCATCGACGCTCGCCACGACGGCGTCGGCGGTCGCGACATCGACGCCGATCGCCGCATCGACGGCGGCGTCGACGGAGATCGGGGGCGAGGCGGCGTCGGGCACGCGGGCCGTGCAGATGAGCTCGACGCCGGGCTGGACGACGATGGTGGTGCGCGGCGAGGCCGAGCAGGCCGCCACGAGGAGGAGAGAGGCGAGCGCGGCGTGGCGTGGGGTCGGCATGGCTGGGGGTTTGGTGCTTCCGTCGGCGGGAGACCTTTGGTGGACCCCTTGGGCGGCCCCACCGTCGTGCGAGTCTCCCGCGTCATGGACCGATCCGTCGACCGCGCAGAGCCCCTCCCCTCGATGATCCTGCGACCGGCGCGAGAGGCCGACGTGGTGCATCTCACCCGCATCGAGCGCGACGCCGACGCCCGCTTCGCCGAGGTGGGTCACCCCGAGCTCGCCGACGGCTCGGGCATCCCCGACGAGGTCGCCCTCGCCGCCATCGCCCAGGGCCGGATCACCGTCGCCGAGCTCGACGGCGCGCTGGTCGGCTGGGTCTACCTGGGGCGCGTCGACGGCGAGCTCTGCCTGGGTCAGATCAGCGTCGAGCCTTCGCGCGGCCGTCGAGGCGTGGGCACCGCGCTCCTGCGCCACGTGATCGACGAGGCGCGCCGTCGAGGCGAAGGCTCCATGGTGCTCAACACCCAGTCCGACGTCCCCTGGAACCGCCCCTGGTACGAGCGCCACGGCTTCGTCGTGGTCCCGCAATCGGGGTGGTCCGAGGCGCTGCGGGCCATCGAGCGAGAGCAGGCGCAGCACGGCCTCGACTGGTCGACCCGGGTGCACATGCGCCTCCCGCTCCGCTGAGCGGACGATGGGGGGAGTCAGGGCGGTCGGCCGACCCCGAGCCCGTCCGCCATGCGATTGAAGTAGGCGAACATCGACGTGATCATCGTGACCTGCGCGATGCCCACGTCGGTGAAGCCCACCGCGCGGAGCAGCCCGTGGTCATCGCGGGTCACCGCTCCCGGGGTGAGCGTGAGCTTCTCCACGAAGCCGAGCATCGCCCGCTCGCGCTCGTCGAGCGGCGCCGTCCGCCATCCTCGCTTCAGGGACTCGCTGAGTGACTCATCCAGAGTCACGACACGCAGAAACTCTGCGTGCGACTCGAGTCAATAGAAGCACTCGTTGAGCACCGAGACCGTGGTCGCGATCAGCTCGTGGTCGCGCCGCGAGAGCGGCAGCGTGGGCTCGAGCATCGCCCGATAGCCCGCGAAGATGTGCCGCAGCACCTCCGGCGCGAGCGAGTGCGCCCCGACGATGCTGTCGGCGGCGACGGAGGGAGGGAGCTTCGCGTCCGGGGCGGCCCTCCCGTACTCGCGGGGATACCCGGCCATCCCTTCGGCCATCGCGCGGGCCAGCTCCGGAGCATCGGGACCGGGCTTGCGAGTCGGGATCCATGCCATCGATGGATTCAATCACAGAGTCGCCTCGCCGCCGCAAAGTTCGAGGGCCCCGTTACGGGCGCGCGGTGTCGCTCTATGCTCGGGCGACCGGAAAGGTAAGGGGCGCCGTGAAGTCAGCATCGATGCGGGCCGTGGGGAGTTCGCTGTGCTGGGCGGGCGTGTGGCTCGCGGGCTGTCGGGTCGGAGGCGACCGTCCGGGCGGCCTCGCGGTCGACCTCGACGCGAGCGCGGACTACGACGCCGGCCCGCTGCAGATCCCGACGCGCGCCGACGTCCCGAGCCCGCCTCGGCTGCCGATGAGGGTCGGAGCGCTGAGCGGCCTCGTGGGTCCGACGCGCACCCCCGAGGTGCTGCCGCCGGCCATCAGCGGAGGAACGCTCCTCGTCGCCCGCGACGGCCACACCGCCGTCGCCGCGGACCCCGACCGCGACCGCGTGTGCTTCGCCGACCTCGACCGCCGCGCGGCCCTCGGCTGCGTCGACCTGACCCCGGGCGACGAGCCGGGACGCCTCGCGGAGGACGACGGCGGCCGCGTGCACGTCGCCCTGCGCCGCGGCGGCGCGGTGGTCACCGTCGACCTCGCCACGCGCTCGATCGTCGCGCGACGCGCGGTCTGCGCGGCGCCGCGGGGCCTCGCCTTCGACGGAGCGACGGGGCTGCTCCACGTGGCCTGCGCGGGCGGCGAGCTGGTGAGCCTGCGCGCGGACGGCGGCGCTCCGACGCGAACGCTGCGCCTCGACCGCGACCTGCGCGACGTGGTCGTGCGGGGCGCCGGGCTGATCGTCTCTCGCTTCCGCGACGCCGAGCTGCTGACCGTCGCCTCCGACGGAACCGTCACCCGCCGGGTGCGGCCCGCGGACGCGAGGGAGAGCACCGGGCGCGACCGGCAGACGCTCGGCGGGCGCTCGCGCGTCGCGTGGCGCACCCTCGCGCACGGCGACGGCGTGCTGGTGCTCCACCAGCGAGCGCTGGAGTCGCCGGTGCCCGTCGGGCCGGGCGGCTACGGGGGCGGGTCCCGCTGTCAGACGGGCGTGGTGCAGAACACCCTGTCGGTGGTCGGAGCGGGGTCGCCGACCGCGCTGCCCACGCTGTCGGGCGTGGTGCTCGCGGTGGACGCGGCCCGCAGCGCCGACGGGACGCACGTCGCGCTCGCGGTGCCGGGCAACGGGGGCTTCGCGAGCGCCTCGCAGGTGGTGGTGGTCGACCTCGGGCAGTTGGGGCAGACGCCGCCGGGGGAGTGCGCGACGGGCGCTCCGGCGGCGGTGCACGGGCAGGTGGTGGCGGTGGCGTACGCGCCCGACGACCGGCTGGTGGTGCAGACGAGGGAGCCCGCGACGCTGCAGCTCCCGAGCGCGGGCGCGACCATCGCGTTCGAGGGCGAGAGCCGGGAGGACACCGGGCACCGGCTGTTCCACTCGGGCGCTGGGGCCTTCGTGGCGTGCGCGTCGTGCCACCCCGAGGGCGGCGACGACGGCCACGTCTGGAACTTCACTCCCCTCGGCCCTCGCCGCACGCAGAACCTCCACGGCGGCCTCGCGGGCACGGCGCCCTTCCACTGGGACGGCGACATGGCGACCTTCGCGCAGCTCGCGAGCGAGGTGTTCGCGCAGCGGATGAGCGGCGGCGCGCTGCTGCCCGACCAGGTCGCGGCGCTCGAGCGCTGGGCCACCTCGCAGCCCGCGGTGCCGACCTCGGCGCCCGCCGACACGGCGGCGGTCGAGCGAGGCCGGGCGGTGTTCGACGACCCGACGGTCGGCTGCGCGACCTGCCACGGCGGACCGCTCTTCACCAACAGCGTCACGGTCAACGTGGGCACCGGGGCGGCGTTCCAGGTGCCTTCGCTGCGGGGCGTCGCCGCGCGCACGCCGCTGCTGCACAACGGCTGCGCGGCCACCCTGCGCGACCGCTTCGGAGGGTGCGGCGGAGGCGACAGCCACGGGCACACCTCGCAGCTCACGGCCGCGCAGATCGACGACCTCGTGGCCTACCTCGACACGCTCTGACTCACGCGGCCGTCGCATGAGCACGGCCTCGGCGCGTCACTCTTCGGGCGCCGCCTCGCCCCCCGGCGAGAACGTGAAGGGGAAGGCCAGCTCCACCCAGCCGCCCGTCGGCCGCGGCAGCGAGAGCTCGCGCAGCACCCCCTGCAGGCACCGACCGAAGGCTGCGAAGCGCGCCGGGGCGACCACCGTCCGCCGGGTGATCTCCCCCGACGCGTCGACGCGGAGATGCACCTCGGTGCGACCCTCCAGCGTCCGGTCGTGCGAGAGCTCGTGCTCGTAGCAGCCGCGGATGTCGTCGATGCGCGCACGCAGCGCGGCGGCCGCCCGATCGGCGTCGATGCGAGCGGGGCGGGACGCCGAGGCGGGAGCGGTCACCGCCTCGAAGAAGTCCACGCGCACCTCGAGCGGCGCCGCGACGTGCACGGCCTCGAGGGCGTCGGTCACGCACTCGACCGCGGTCGGCTCCCCGGCGGGCGGACGCGCGAGCACCACGCGACCGCTCGACGGATCGACCCCGCCCTCCACCCGGGCGCCCTGCCCCGCCGGAACGCAGAGCGCCGCGCGATCGAGCGCCTCCCGCACCGCCGCGACCGGAGGAAGCTCCATCCACTCGGAGGGCGCGTCACCCGGCGATCCGACCGACGGCGCCGGTGACGCCGTGGCCCCGCTGCGCTCCTGGACCGGTGGCTGCGAGACCGGAGCCACGGCGGGCGCTGGTGCGGTCGCGGTCCTGTGCCGCGTCCGGGCGCGGCGGGCGCTGCGCGGAGGCGCCTGGGGCGGGCTCGGGGGAAGCGTCGACCCGCACCCGGCGAGCGCGAGCAGCAGGACGACCGTCGCTCGACGGCAAAGGGCTTTCAGTGCGTGAGGTCGCAGGCGTACACCATGTCGTCCGAGTCCCTCTTCGGGTGGACGCTCATTGGATCGCACGCTCCCTGGCGGGGTCAACTCGAGTCCAGAGCGAGAGCGCCGACCCTACGGTCCGTCGGGCGCCGCCTCCGTCGGGATGATCACCCCGTGCTCCAGGCTGATGCGGTCGCGCACCCGGTCGGTGAGGCGGCGCTCCAGCCCTTCGCGGTCCGAGAGCAGCGACCACGCGGGCTCCTCCGCGTCCGCCGTCGGCGCGACGGTGACGGCCTGCGCCCGCGCTCGCTCGAAGCGCTCCGCCGGGACGGGGTGGCTGTCGTAGGGCGACGCCGCGTGGGACAGCGCCTCGTCGATGTCGCGCTGCACCGCGCTCGCGTCCGGCGGCGCGGAGGGGCGGTAGCCGTAGAGGTTCGCGAGCCCTCGCCGCTCGTCGATGACCTCCTTCAGGGTCGCGCCGACGTGGTGGTCGAAGCGCACGCTGCGCTCGATCACGTGCCGCAGCCCGTCGACGAAGGCCTCGCTCCCGTAGGTCTCCACCGCGCGGCGGTCGGCGAGCACCTCCTGCAGCCGCGACGCCCCGTGCGACACCCTCAGGAACACCTTGCTGAACCCCCGCACGAACCACCACGCCGGGTTGTACCAGGTGGCCACGCCGCCCTCGACGAGCGACAGCGCCAGCACGCCGACCGAGCGTCGCACCGCCAGAGCGACGTCGCCACCGGCGGTGTCCGCGTTGGCGAAGTGACCGTACTCGTGCGCGAGCACCGCGCGCAGCGGCCTCGTCGCGAAGCCTTCGAGCACCCCGACGCCGAGCACGAGGCAGCGCCGACCGCGACCGGTGAGCCGCGATCTCAGCCCGCCGCGCTCGAACACGGCGAGCTCCGTCCCGGCGGTGACGAAGACCTCGTCGACGGGGCGGGTGCGCACCGCGGCGGCCACGTCGTCGAGCAGCGCTCGGAGCCTCGGGTGCTCGGCGGTGTCGAGCCGCAGCCCCGGGTCGTCGTCGCGCACCACGAAGACGAACCACGCGGCGCGAGCGAGGCCCCAGAGCGTGACGAGGGTCACCACCGCGATGACCGCGAGGAGCTTGATCGGGACGTGACCGACGCTCAGCGCCAGCAGGATGAGCCCACCGCCCAGGAGGGTCATCGCGACCGCCATCGCGGGGATGGACGTGAAGAAGAAGACGCTCGTGGCGCCCAGCACGAGGCGGTAGACATGGCGGACGAGGCGCTCCCGGCCGATGGGCTCGGCGCCCGTCGCGTCGCGCGTGGCGGCCAGGGTGACCGCGCTCAGGGCCACGCCCGCGAGCAGCAGCAGCGCGAAGACGGCGGCCCAGACGGCGAACCACGGAGCGACCGTGGAGAGCACCCGGTCGGATAGCGGGCGGGCGTCGTCCAGGGCCGAGCTCAGGCGCTGGTACTCCGCTGGCGGCAGACCGCGGGTGCGGGCGCCTTCGAGCATCTCGCGGGCGCCGTCGAGGTCGCCCATGGAGGCCGTGGCCATCGTCCCGGCGTACCAGCCGATGTAGCTCTGGGGCATCAGCTCCCGGAGCCGTCGACCCGCGCCCCCGACGAGCGCGACGTCGCGCTGCTCCTGGGCGACGCCCAGCAGCGCGTACCAGGCGAACTCGTCGTCGGGCAGTCGCTGGACGGCGACGTCGGCGTGGATGCGCGCCTCGGAGAGGGCCGCATCGCGAGCGCTCCCGAGGGCGCCCTGGACGAGGGCCTCGGCGATCGCGGCGTGGTTCTCCCCGGAGTCGTCGAGGGCGAGAGCGCGTCGACAGGCGGCGATGGCCTGGTCGTGGCTGCCCTGGCGAGAGAGCAGCGAGCACTCGCGGCGCACCGCGTGGTTGAAGTCGGGGACGCGGGCCTCGACCGCGCGGTAGCCCTCCAGGGCCGCCGCCAGGTCCCCTCGCTCGCTGGCGGCCGTCGCGCTCTGGAACAGCTCCGCGGCGCCCGGATCGCGAGCGCGGAGCTCATCGGTGATGCGCCGCTCGAAGGCCGCGTGGCGAGCGGAGGTCGGCGGGTGGTTCTGCGCGGCGGCGGTCGACGCGAGCGCGAACACGGTGACGAGCGATAGGACGGCGCGACGGACGAGTGTGGCCATGGATGTTCCCCCTGAGGAGCGATCGCACCACGGTCGCAGCGACAGGCGCAAGGACCCGCTCTCAGAACACCGACGCGACGCGCGCCCTGGGCGTCGTGACCCTGTGGCGCGTCACATCGCCAGGAGCCGTGCGATCCATCCCCGCTCGGGGTGCCTCAGCTGGTCGCGATGGACGCGCCACAGCGTCACGGCGCACCAGAGCGCGGTCGGCGCCAGCATCACGACGCTGATGTCGACGTCCAGGTGCGAGATCACGGGATTGCCCTCTCGCCACGGCCACAGCGGTGACAGGTCGTGGTGCATCAGGCTGTCGAGCGCGACGTGCGAGAGCGCTCCGGCGAAGAAGCCCGCCGCGTAGGGCAGGCGTCGAGGCAGGTGCCACGCGAGCGACGACAGCGCGGCGGCGATGAGCGTCGCTCCGAGCAGCGAGTGCGTCCATCCATGCACCGCGATCGGAACCCCGAAGCCCAGCGCCAGCACGGGCTGGATGTCCATGACCACGTTGGCGAGGACGAAGGCCACGGTCGAGAAGCGATCCCGCAGCGCGAGCTCGAAGGGGAGCGCGGCGCCGAAGTGCAGCGGCGTGATCGGCATCGACGGGGACGCTACCACCCCGACGGTCGCGGCCGTCGGGCCGGACCTGCGCTCCGTCGCATGGCGCAGGTTCAGGGCGAACTCGTGCTCCGAACCGTGATCTGTTAGGGCTTGCGCGTCGGGGCCGAGGGGTACCCGGAGGAGAGGCTCGGCATGGCTCGATCTCGTTGGTCGGTGTGGGCGTTGGGGTGGGCCGCGATCGCGGTCGTGGCGTGCAGTCCCGCCGGTCCGAGCGGAAACTTCGACGCCTCGATCGGCTCGATGATCGACGCGACGACCTGCGCGGCCGACGCGTCCTGCGCCGATCGCGCCCTGGACGCCGTCGCCGCCGCGACGAGCTGCCAGTCGGACAGCCCCTGCACCCCGCGGGGGCAGGTGTGCGACCGCGAGCGAGGCGTCTGCGTGGAGTGCCGCACCCGGTCCGACTGCGCCGGGTCCAATCGCACCTGCAGCAACCAGCGCTGCGTGGCGTCCACGGCGTGCACCTCGTCCCGGCAGTGCCCGGGCCAGGTCTGCGAGACCACCCTGGGCTTCTGCGTCGACTGCAACGTCGACGCGGACTGCCCCTCCATCCAGCAGTGTCGCGAGAACAGCTGCGTGACGCGACCGCGCAGCTGCACCTCCTCCCGGCAGTGCAGCGACCTCGGCCTCGTCTGCCACCCGACCCGGATGGTCTGCGTCGAGTGCGGCGCGGACAACGACTGCGAGGCGGGCAGCCAGTTCTGCGACACCGACAGCCGATGCGCGGCGCGGCTCTGCACCCCGGCGAGCGCTCGCTGCACCGCCGAAGGGGCGCGCGAGGTCTGCAACTCGCGCGGCAGCGGCTACGACGTCACCGCGTGCGGGGCGCTCCAGACATGCCGCGACGGGGCCTGCCTCGACCGCGTGTGCGCCCCCGGATCGGCCCGATGCGCCGCCGGCAGCGTCAACAGCCGCGAGGTCTGCAACGCCGATGGCCTGGCCTACGCCGCGACGCCCTGCCCCAGCGCCCAGAGCTGCCGCGACGGCCTCTGCGTGCCGCAGGTGTGCACCCCCGGGGCGGCGTCCTGCGCGAGCGGGAGCTCGGTCCGCCGCTGCAACGACGACGGCCTCGGATACGCCGCGCCGATGGCCTGCCCGGCGATGAACGGCTGCGACTCCGCCACCGGCATGTGCTCGAGCTGGGTCTGCATGCCGGGCACCCGGAGCTGCGACGGCAACACGGTGCGCACCTGCAACCCCGACGGCCTCGGCTACGCGACGACGCCGTGCGGCTCGATGCAGACCTGCGCCTCGGGGGTCTGCGCCCCCTGGGTGTGCACCCCGGAGAGCTACTCGTGCCAGGGCGCGAGCACTCGCCGGCAGTGCAACGGCGACGGCCTCGGGTACACGCCCTCGGCCTGCCCCTCGATGACCGCCTGCCTCGCCGCGACCGGCGCGTGCGCTCCGTGGTCCTGCGCTCCCGGCGCCGCGAGCTGCGCGTCCGCCACCACTCGGCGCGTCTGCAACGCCGACGGTCAGGGCACCGCGGACGTTCCCTGCGGCACCTCCGAGGGCTGCCGCGACGGCGCCTGCCGTCCTCGGATCTGCACCCCCGGGGCGACGCGCTGCATGAGCGGTCGCCTCGACGTGGTCGAGACCTGCGCCGCCGACGGCCTGAGCTGGGAGCCGTCCTCCTGCGCCGCGGGTCGGTCCTGCAGCGGCGGAGCCTGCCTTCCGTGGCTCTGCACTGCGGGGACGACCGCGTGCGTCGGAACGACCGGGACGCACGCCTGCAACGCCGACGGCCTCTCGTACGGCCCGACGACGGCGTGCGGCAGCGGATCGAGCTGCAGCGACTCGACGGGCCTCTGCGCGGGTTGGCTCTGCACCCCCGGGTCGACGAGCTGCGTCGGAAACACCCGGCGCGTCTGCAACGCCGACGGCTTCGGCTACACGAGCGTCGCGTGCGGAGCGAGCCAGACCTGCAGCGCGGGCGCGTGCGCCAATTGGGTCTGCACGCCCGGTAGCGTATCGTGCGCGGACGTCAACAGCCGCCGCGTCTGCAACGCCGACGGGCTCGGGTACACGGCGAGCCCCTGCGCCGCCCGCAACGCGTGCCTCGGCGCAGGCGCCTGCCAGCCCTGGACCTGCACTCCCGGCTCGACCGGGACGGTGTGCACGAGCCCGTCCTCGCAGCAGGTGTGCACCGCCGACGGGCAGGGCTACGTGACGGTCGCCTGCGCCGCCGGCCAGAGCTGCGTGGCGGGCGCCTGCTTCGGCGTGTGCCCCGCGGGGAGGACCTCCTGTGGCGCGGCGTGCGTGGACCTCCTGACCGACACCGCCAACTGCGGGGCCTGCGGGCGCATCTGCAGCGGGTCCACGCCTGATTGCACCTCGGGTAGCTGCGCCGCCCGGCCGACGCTCTATCACGGGTGGACGAGCCCGATCGCTGGCTGCGTCACCACCTCGTACAACAACACCGCGCCGACCGCCCTCGGCGGGACCTACCCCTACAACGCCGGCGACTCCGCGGCGTGCCGCGCGTGGAAGCTCGCCGCCACGGTGTGCACCACCCAGCCGGTGGCCTACACCGACAACAACAACTGGTCGTGCGCGCGGTCGGGTGGCTTCACCGACCCGACCTTCGGCGCCTACTGCCTCGCGCTCAACCAGTACTCCTGCTCGACCTGCCCGGGGGCCTGCAACGCCGGGCCGTGTCGCAGCAACTCCAACACGCTCCGCAACTGCTCCGGCAGCGAGGCCACCCAGCCGTGACCGTCGCTCGTGTGCCGCGCAAGGCGCTGACCGGCGTTGCCGCTGGCCCGCCTCCTCCATCGCGTGCGACCATCGCCTCGGAGGGAGAGCGAAGCTGATGAACGCACCGGAAGTTTCACGTCGGGGGTTTCTGGGCGGCGTCGCGTCGGCGCTGCTCGCGGGCGTCGCGGGGCGCGCGCTCATGGGCTGCGGGGGCTCGGACGTCTCGGTGCGCATCCGTCGCGTCGACGGAACGGTGCAGGGCAGCGTCGCCATCGTGCGCGCCTCGTGCGCCATCACGAACCACACCCAGCAGATGCAGACGCTCCCGCTGCGGCTCTCGCTCGCGCGCGGGGGGAGCGTCCTCGCCACCAGCAGCGAGACCATCAACATCGCCCCCGCGGAGCTGATCTGTTACTGCATCGAGGTCCCGGTGCCGAGCTTCAGCGGCTCGATGACCGACGCGACGCTGACCATCACCCTCGGCGAGGAGACCGCTACCTCGTCGATCCAGGCGCTCGGGGCCAACCCCCTCCCGAGCTGCAGCTACACCTGCAACTACTGACGCCCCGGGGGACCGCGGACCCACCCGCGACCCCGTCTGGTACCGTCCCTCGCATGAACGGCCCTCGCTGGTCCTGCTTCGTCGTGGCCGCGTGCCTCGCTTGCGGCGCTCGCACGCCGCTCTCCACCGACCCCCTCGGCCCCTCCGACGCCGCGACCTCGTCCGAGACCTCCTCGACGGCGGTCACGCTCACCATCCCCCTCGGGACCTACTCGGGCTGCACCTCCGGCACCATCACCACGCGCCCCAACTTCGTGGGCGCCACCGGAGGAACCGGCTCGATCACGCTCACCCGCGAGGGCGATCGCGTCGTCGCCACGCTCGGCCTCGCCAGGTACGCGAGCGGCCGGCTGGCCTTCGTTCCCACGACCCGAAGCTCCGCCGCCTTCGCAGCGAGCCAGGGCTTCGACGTCCAGATCGCCAACCCGACCTTCAGCGTGGCGACCGTGACCGCGACGACCGGCGCGCTCTCCATCGTCCGCCAGACCCTCTTCGTCTCGACGCACGGGAGCGCCGGCTCGGACGACGTGAGCACCTTCTTCCACTGCCGCGTTCCCGCGGGGGTGGCGCCCACGGACATCGCGACGAGCGCTCCGCCGCCGGGGCAGCTGACCGCCGGCGTCTACCGCTCCTGCGTCGCCTCATCGAGCACGGACGGCCCCATCCAGGCGGGTCTTTCGGGCGGCGTCGGCTCGCTCACCGTGACCCGCGACGGCGGAGCCTTCCGCCTGACGTGGCCCGACTCCCTCCAGCCCCATTGGGCCTGCGGCGGCCTCGACTTCGGCGCCGATCCCCTCAACGCCAGCGTGAGGGCGGGTCAGTCCTGCGAGATCGGCTCGCCCTGCGGACCGCCGCCGACCCTGGGCATGTCCCCCTTTCCAAACACCGCCACGCTGACCGGCCTGCAGGGCTCGATGATGGTGAGTGGCGACGTGCTCTTCGTCGATGTCCTCGGCGACGCGCCCGACCAGGCCTGCGGAGTCCACGACCTGTCGATCACCTGCGCCGGTCCGTCGACGCCCTGAAGGACGTCACGACCTCGCGGTGCGATACAACCGTCGCGAAGGGGTTGAGCCACCGATGCGTACCCGCCGCTGGACACTCACCGCACTGGTCGCGCTCATCGCCGCGGCCTTCGCGTCTCCGGGCGAGGCGCACGACGACGTCGTGGTCGACGTGGAGGCCGCGCCCTACGCCGGCAGGACCAGCGGTCTCCTCCCTCCGAGCGGCGTCTGCGCCTTCTCTCCGCGGGTCGGCACCACCTTCGGAGGCCTCGCGGCGCGCGCCCGCGTCCGGGTGATGGACTCCCCCGGCGACCGCACCCACGGCTGGGTCGTCACCGCGCAGGGCGCCGTCGAGGCGCAGTCCCACCAGCTCCTCACCCCCGGGAGCGACGGGCAGACCAACATCCCGCGCGACCAGGCGATGGCCGCGGCCTCCGTCGCCACGGGCTACGACTGGCGCTACTTCGGCTTCCAGCTGGGCGTCGGGGTACGAGAGTTCCACAGCAACCCCACCGATCCCTGCGGGGCCTACGCGCCGAGCAGCCCCTCGTGCGTCCGCGAGGCGACATACACGTCCACGCGCCTGGTGCTCTTCCCCGAGATCGGGCTGCGCATCGGGCGCCCGGACGGCTTCCACTTCGACACGGGCCTCGGGGCCTACCACCCGACGATGACGCTTCGTCCGTCGGTGTACTCGGCCTTCGGCTACACCACGCGCGCCGGGCACGAGATCATGTTCAGCTGGGAGGCGCAGGCGGTCGGGGCCGGCGAAGCGGCGCCGCGCATCGGCCTCTCGGGAGCGTGGCCGTGGAGCGATCGGGTGATCTTCGGCCTCGGGGTCGCGGCGGTGAGCGGGGAGACTCGCCTCGACTTCGACGGCCGTGCCTCGGTAACGCTCCGACTGGGCCGGTAGGACGGCGTCAGTCCCGCGGAACCCACGCGGGGATGAGGGCGCCCAGCGTGGCCTCCACGGCGGCGCTGGCGCGGTCGTCGCCGGCGTTGGTGGCGACGAGCAGCACCCTCCCCCGCGAAGGCGCCACCCACACCGAACATAGGAACATCGTGTTGCTCCCTTGATGGGTGAGCGCCGGGAGGGCGCCGGCCCAGGGGCGCGTCGCGACGCCCCAGCCGAGGGCGTAGTCGCCGCCCGCGGGGGCCGTGTGCAGTCGGGCGAAGCTCTCGGGACGGAGGTACGGGGTGGGCTCCCGCCGAGCGCCGCGGAGGTGGAGTTGCGCGAAGCGGGCCCAGTCGCGGAGGCTGCAGTGGACGGTCCCGGCGGGGCCGAGCGCGGGGGGATTGTCGGCGGCAGGACCGGGTGGGACGGGGCTGTAGCCGGAGGCGGCGGCGCGGTGGCCCCACGGGGCGTCGGTGCTGTCGACGGTGGCGGGCGGGCCGAATCCACACGAGGCCATGTCCAATGGGGAGAAGACCTCCGTGCGCATGAGGTCTTCCCAGGGGCGGCCGGTGGCGCGTTCGAGGGCGGCGCCGACGAGCATGTAGCCCGCGTTGGAATAGAGGTAGGTGCCGGCGGGACCTTCGGGGGCGAGCGCGAGCACCTGGCCGACGAAGGCGCGGCGTTGTTCGAGGAGGGGGCGGGTGCTGGTCCAGAGGGCGTTCCAGATGGCGGGGCGGGCGAGGAGGTTGGCGACGACGCCGCCGCGGTGCTGGAGGAGCTGCTCCAGGGTGACGGAACGGTAGGCCGCGACCATGGTGGCGGCCTCGTCGGGGAAGGCCTCGGCGAGGGTGGTGTCCCAGCGGAGGGTCCCTCGCTCGACGAGGCGCGCGACCAGGGTGGCGGTCATGGCCTTGGTGTCGGAGCCGAGGTGCCAGCGGTCGTCGACGGTGACCGGGGCGTCGGGCTGGTCGGCGGCGCGGAGGCCGACGGCGCCCTGCGCGAGGGGCCGGTCGGCGTCATAGACCGCGGCCGCGAGCGCGGGGAGCCCGTGGCGGGCGCGGATGGGTTCGAGCGCCGAGGAGAGATCGGCCGCGGTCGGGGCTGAGGGGATATCGGCTGAAGGGATATCGGCTGAAGGGATATCGGCTGAAGGGATATCGGTTGTGGGCATTGGCGTGGAGGGATGGGGCGTGGCGGAGCAGGCGGCCGCGGCGAGGCAGAGGGCGAGGAGGGTGCGCACGGCGGCAGTGGTCGGGGACGTCGGCGGGGGAGTCAAGGGGGCGCCGCTTCGACCGGGGAGAGCGGCGCCGCGAGGCGCGCGATCGACCGACGTCACCCAGCGGACGCCACGAAGACCCCGGCGGTCACCCGATGGGTCTACTCTCGCGCGCCATGCGCAGACCGATCCTTCTCCTCGCGTGGGCGTGGCTTCTCGTGGGCTGTCCGGGGCAGTCCGTCGTCGGTGGTCCGGTCGACGGAGGCGGCTCCGACCTCGGCGCCGCGGACCTCGGCGCCCTCGACGTCGGCGCTCCAGACGCCGGCTTCGACGCGGGCCCCGCCGACGTCCCCGACGCGAGCTCGCCCGACACGGGCCCGGCGCGCTGCGTGCGCAACGACGAGTGCAGCGACAACGAGCTCGGCCTGCGCGTCTGCGACCTCCCCACGGGTCGCTGCGTCGCCTGCTCGCCCACCGCCGACACCTGCCCCGCGGGTCAGTTCTGCGACGGGGCCACGTACCGCTGCGCGCCCGGCTGCCGCAACGACGAGGGCTGCGCCGCGGGCGCCGCCGACGGCGGCGTCGTCGGCCCCGACGGCGGCACCACGACGCCCCGCTGCGACGTCACCGCCCGCCGCTGCGTCGCGTGCCTCGTCGACGCCCACTGCCCCGCGGGCCTGGTCTGCGCGGGCAACCAGTGCGTCGCCGGCTGCAACGCCTCGCAGCCCTGCCCGGCGGGGCGCGCCTGCTGCGACGGCGCGTGCGTCAACCCGCAGGACAACACCGCCCACTGCGGCGGCTGCGGGATGGTCTGCGCGGTCACCAACGGCGCGGCCACCTGCACGGCCGGGGCGTGCGCCGTCGCGTCGTGCGCCGGGTCCTTCGGCGACTGCGACATGAGCGCGGGCAACGGCTGCGAGACCGACACCGCCACCAGCGTGGCCCACTGCGGCGCCTGCGGGCGGGCCTGCGCCGCGCGCGCCAACGCGAGCGCCTCCTGCGCCGCGGGCGCCTGCGCCTACGCCTGCGACGCGGGCTTCGCCGACTGCGACGGCGACCCGGCCAACGGCTGCGAGGTCGACACCCGCACCGCTCCGGCGAACTGCGGGATGTGCGGCCGCGCCTGCGTCGCCGCCAACGGCACCGCGACCTGCGCGGCGGGCGCTTGCGCGGTCGGGTCCTGCGACGCGGGCTTCGCCGACTGCGACGGCGACCCGGCCAACGGCTGCGAGGT
>CBIHPK010000029.1:0-57814 GCA_966211675.1 uncultured Myxococcaceae bacterium | reverse complement strand
ACGGTGAGGCGCATTGAGCGGGCGCCGAGGTCGCTCCCCGCGATCCACGAAAACAGCCGCCTCCACCTTAGGAAGATGAGCCCAGGGGACAGCCGCTTCGCTCCGGGTGAGGTCGGGGACTGACGGCGCGAGCGGTCGCTCGCTGGAGTTCCCTCCAGTGCGGACCCTCGCCATGACGATGCC
This sequence comes from uncultured Myxococcaceae bacterium, assembly GCA_966211675.1. Taxonomy (GTDB): domain Bacteria; phylum Myxococcota_A; class Polyangia; order Polyangiales; genus SCUS01. Next base: position 57,631 of record CBIHPK010000029.1, on the reverse strand, counting down.
CAGGCGGGCCGCCCCCCTGGCCGCGACCCTTCGCTTCCCCTGCGGCGAGGTACTACCCTCGCGCCATGGGTGACTACCGCGACGAACGAGAGGCCGCGCTCCAGCGCGCCGAGGTGCTCTCACAGCAGAACGCGCAGCTCCAGACCGAGCTCGACGCCCTGCGCCAGGGCCGCGCCTCGCCGGCCACCACGAGAGCCCCCCGGCTGATCATCGCCGCCGTCGCCATGGTGGTCCTGATGGGCGCGGGCATCGGCTTCTTCACCGCGGTGCGACGCCCCACGATGGCGACCGCCGCCTCCACGCTCGAGCTCCGCGGGCGCTGGTCTCCCCCATCGCCCATCGCCCACGTCGCGCTGCGGGCGGCGGTGCGCGCGGGCGGCGGAACCTGGGCCGTCGGCGACCGCGGGAGCATCTTCTTCCGCTCCGACTCGGCGACCACCTGGGCGCCCGTGCCGAGCGGCACCGAGGCGGACCTCCACGGCATCACCTCGGGCGACCCGCTGGTGGTCGTGGGCGACCGGGGCACCGCGCTTCGCTTCGACCCGGCGCAGCGCCGCTGGGTGGCGGAGTCCACCGGGTCGAGCGCGAACCTCCACGCCGTCGCCTCCCGCCAGTCGACGCTCATCGCCGTGGGCTCCGGCGGAACGGTCCTGCGCCGCGCCTCCGACGGCGTCTGGTCGACCGTGCTCAGCAACACCGCCGCCGACCTCTACGGCGTCACGGTCTCCACCCCCGACGGCTCTGTCGTCGCGGTGGGCTCCGGCGGGACCATCGTCGGCGGCGCCTTCGAGAGCGCCGAGCTCACCCGCCAGGCCTCCCCCATCCACACCACCCTCCGCGCCATCGCCGCCTGGAACAACACCCTCCTCGCCGTGGGCGACGGCGGCGCGATGGTGTCCACCTCCGAGATGTCCCCGTGGACGGTGGTCCCCTCCGCCAGCACCACCGACCTCTTCGTGGTGGCCTCGACGGAGATCCCCTACGACGAGCGCCGCCCGGGCTTCATGAGCAGCGGCTCGACCTTCGGCTTCCTGGCCGCGGGCGCCGGCGGCACCGTGCTCGTCGACCGCCTCGGCTCCGTCGAGGGCTGGCGCTCCGTCCGGGGCGGCGGCGGCGCCATCCGCGCGATGACCTCCGAGCCGTGGAGCCTCTTCACCGACGAGGGCAACGTGATCGCCTTCGCCCCCCGCTGACTTCCGCCGTTGCAACCCTCCGGCAGGTCTGACAACCATGGACCCCATCGCATGGGCCTGGAGGTTGCGGTCGGATCATCCCCGTCGGCGGTGCGCGCGGGCTCCCTCGCGAAGGACGTCGCGTGGGCCTCGCCCAAGCACCCGGTCTTCTGCGTCATCAGCCCGGTGGCCCCGGCGAGGCTCTGGAGCCAGGTCGCGGAGACCGTCCGGGTCACCCTGGAGACGAGCCTCGGCGACGGGCAGAAGGGCCTCGGCGCCCTCGAGCGCGCGGTCGGAGCGGGCGCCCAGTCCCTCGCCCGGCTGCGCTCGGTGCTCATCGAGCCGCACCTCAACCTCGACGCCCAGCTCGCGGCGATGGTCATCGTGGGCGACCAGGCGCACATCGCGGTCTCCGCGGGGATGCGGGTCTACCGAGCGCGCAACGGCGAGCCCCAACGCCTGCTCAACCACGCCAACCGCACGCCCGGCATCACCCACGGCGGCATGCTCGTCACCACCGAGCGCCTCACCCGCGGCGACCTCTTCGTCTTCGGCAGCCGCGACGGCTTCGGGATGCGCTCCATCGGCGCCATGGCCGCCGTGCTCGCCCAGCGCCCCGACGCCACCGCCCGCGACCTCTGCGACGCCGTGCTGAAGCCCTGCCGCTCGTCGGGCGTGTCCACGGGCATGGTCGTCCTCCGGGTGCGCTGACCCGATGGAGCCGTCCTCCCCCGGAGCTGAGGAGACGGTTCCGGGCGCGAGGGTGCTCGTCCGCCGGCCTCGCGTGGCGCAGGCGCTCATCGCCCTCGTGGTGCTGCTCGCCGCCTTCGCCCTCAGCGGGACGGCGCCGCTGGTGATGATCCCGCTCGGGGCGGCGAGCGCCCTCATGCTGGGGCTCGCCTCGTGGCTCTGGTCGGGTCGCCTCATCGAAGGGGAGCTCAGCGTCGACGAGCGAGGCCTCACCGTCGGAGCAGGCCCCCGGGCGATGCGCTTCGAGCGGGCGGACATCGCCGACGGCATGGCCATCCCGGGCTCGCCGCCGAGGGTGCAGTTCACCCTCCTCGCGGGGACGGTCATCGACGTGGCGGTCGACTCGCTCGACACCGCGGACGCGCTCCTCGACCGGGTGGGCCTCGACCCCGCCCACCGGGCGCTGCGCTTCCCCGCGAGGGCCCTGGCGAGGCAGGCGCTCGGCGCCCTCGGCGGCCTGCTCATCGGGAGCTACATCGGCTTCTACCTGGGGCTGCTGCTGATCGTGTCGGGCCTGCCCTTCGCCTTCGTGGCCGCTCCCCTGGCGGCGATCTTCGGCGCCATGGGGGCGGTGAGCACGCGGCCCATCGAGCTTCGCGTGGGCACCGACGGCATCACCCTGCGCGGCGCCTTCAAGACCCGCTTCGTGCCCTTCGCCGAGCTGAGCGGCGTCGGCGAGAACGGCGGCGACCCGATGCTCTACTACCGCGACGGCCACACCGAGGTCATCTGGAACAGCGCCGTCTCCCGGCGCCCGGAGCTGCTCGCGGCGTTACAGCACCGGGTAAACGGCGTGCTCGCGGCGAACGCCCAGCACGAGGCGCTGATGGCGAGGGCGGCGATCCTGGAGCGCCGCGGGCGCACCCTGGGGCAGTGGCAGGCGGAGGTCGCGAGGGTGGTCGACCCGAGCAAGGGCTACCGCGACGTCGCGCTCACCCGGCGCGAGGCCGAGGCGCTGCTCGACGACGTGCGCTCCCCCATCGAGCACCGCATCGCGGCGGCGATGGCGCTGCGCTCCATCGACGGGAGCGAAGGGCCCACGCGCATCCGGCTGGCGGCGGGCGGCTGCGCGAGCCCGGAGATGCGAGAGGCGCTGGAGCGCGCGGGCGACGGGACGCTCGACGACGCGACCATCGAGCGCGCCGTGGCCGCCGTCGAGCGGGGCCGCGGCTGGACCTGACCGGTGCGCCCGGTCGCCGCGGGCGCTGCGATATCCTCCGCGCCATGAAGCGCCTGCACCTCTTCGAGTTCGAGGACCTCCCCTGGGTGCCCGCGGCCATCCGCGACGGCGGCACCGACCTGCTCGACCTCGGCTTCGCCCGCGTGGGCTTCTACACCCCGCTGGCGGGCGAGCTCATCAAGGTCCTCGACGCGACCGGCCTGCGGAGCATCGTCGACCTCGGATCGGGCGGCGGCGGCGGCGCGATGTCCATGCACCCGCTGCTGCGGGCGCGCGGGCGCGACGACGTCCGCCTCACGCTCACCGACCGCTACCCCAACGCCGCGGCGATCGCGAAGGTGCAGCGGCTCGGCGACGAGGCGGTCACCTACCACCCGCACCCGGTCGACGCCTTCGAGGTGCCCGGCGAGCTCGTCGGGGTCCGCACCATGTACGGCGCGCTCCACCACTTCCGGCCCGACGGCGTGCGGAGGCTCCTGGCCCGCGCCGTCGCCGACCGCTCGCCCATCGCGCTCTTCGACGTCGCCTCGTCGCCCACGATCCGCCGCCTCCCGATCGCGCTCGCGCCGCTGCTCGCGGCCCCCAACCTCCTCGCGCTCTGGACCGCCGCGCTGCTCGCCACGCCCTTCGTCCGCCCCTTCCGCTGGTCGCGGGTGCTGCTCACCTACGTCGTCCCGGCGATCCCTGCGCTCTTCGCCTGGGACGGGACCGTGTCGGCGCTGCGGGCCTACGCTCCCGACGAGCTGCTGGAGATCGCGCGCTCGGTCCCCGACGGCGACTCCTACGCCTGGAGCGCCGGGCGCTCGGGCAACGCCCTGTCCCTCATCGGATACCCCATCCCATCCGGCGCCCCCGCGCCTTGACCGCCTCTCCGCCTCCGGTGTCCCCTCCGCACGCCATGCGCTCCGCCGCCCTGCTGCTCCCGCTGCTCGTTCTCTCCTGCCGCCGCGACCCGACGCCCCCCGCGACGCCCCCGGTGACTCCGCCCACGGTCGTCGCCCCGTCCGCCCCGTCGCCCGTCGCGCCCGCCGACCCGCGACGCCTGCGCGACCTGCTCCGCCCGGAGTCCCGCCGCGAGCTCGACGCCTCCTCGGTCCCGCTGCTGCTCCCCCGCGACGAGCGCCTCGTGGCCGTCGCCGTGGTCACCTCCGGGCCTCGCTGGGTCGCCGCGTCCATTCCCCTCGCCGACCTCACCGTCTCCATCCACGGCAACGCCAACCGCCACGATCCGCCGCCCGGCGAGGTGCTCCGCCACTCGTCCACCCTCCGCGGGGTGCCCGCCAGCGTGTCGCTCAACGAGCTCATCCGCGTGGCCACCTGGGAGGAGCACGGCGTCGCCTGGTCGCTGGAGGTCGAGTGCAGCAACCGCCCCGACCTCGACGCCCGCTGCGTTCAGGAGGACTACCTCCGCGCCCTCGCGGACTCGCTCGTCGAGGTGCGCCCGTGAGCCGCTCCGCCCTCGCCGCCGCGGTGCTCCTCTGCGCCTCGCCCGCGCTCGCGCAGTTCAGCTACCGCCCTGCGGGAGAGCTGGTCTCGGGCAGCGGCCGGGGTCGGCCCGACATGACCAGCTACGCGCCCGGGATGCGCTTCCCCATCGAGAGCGCGCCCGCCTACGCCAACTCGCAGGTGTGGGGCGTGGGCGGCAACTCGGGCCCGAGCGGATCGCAGTGCGACGCGCGCAATCGCTCGTACCCGTGGCATGACAACTACTGCGAGAGCCGCTCCTGGGACATGCCGATGTGCCCGTCGGGGACGGGCCACCAGGGACAGGACATCCGCGCCGCCACCTGCCAGGACAACGTCCACTGGGCCGTCGCCGCCGCCACCGGCCGCATCACCAACGTGGGCTCCTACTCCGTCTACCTGATGGGCGACGACGGGACCCGCTACGACTACCTCCACATGCGCAGCGTGCAGGTCGCGGTCGGAGCCCGCGTGGTGCGCGGCGACCGCGTCGGCCGCGTCTCCAACAACTTCGGCGGAACCGCCACCACCATCCACCTGCACTTCAACCTCAACCGCGCGGTGAGCGGCTTCGGCACCGTCTACGCGCCCACCTACGGCGCCCTGATCGAGGCCTACCAGCGGCTGTTGAGCGTGACCGAGCCACCGGACGCCGGAGCCCCCCGCGACGCCGGGATCCCCCTCGATGTGCCGAGAGACGTCCCAAGGGACATCCCCCTCGATGTGGCAAGAGACGCCCCCGTCGATGGGCCCAGGGACAGCGGCCCGGACGCCCCGACGGTCCTCGATGTGCCAAGAGATGTCCCAAGGGATGTCCCGATGGATGTGGCAAGAGATGTCCCGAGGGACAACGGCGTGGACGCCCCCGCGGCGCGCGACCTCGGCGTCGACGACGGCCCGGTGCTCATCGACCTCGGACGCGACACCGGGGCCTCCGCGACGGACGCGACCGCCGACGCCTCGACCCCTCCGACGCCCACCGAGGACGCAGGCTGCGGCTGCCGCACGCCGCCCGGGCGGAGCCGCCTGGGCCATGGCTGGCTGCTGGCGCTGGCCGCCCTGGGGCTGCGCCGCCGACGAGCCGCCACCGCCCTCTAGCGACGCCGCTGCGCCTTCGGCTCCGCCGGCCCGACGCGCAGCACCACGATGCGGCCGGTGGGGGTCTCGACGGTCTGCTCGTGGGTGCAGCGCTGCTCGGCCAGCACCAGCGTGGCCTCCTCGAGCTCCTCGTCGGCGCGCTGGCCCTTCACGAGCAGCACCCGGCCGCCCGGCTTCACCAGCGGCGCGGTGAGCGGCGCCAGCATCGCGATGCGCCCCACCGCGCGCGCCGTCGCCACGTCGAAGACGCCGCGCAGCTCGGCCATGCCCAGCAGCTCGGCCCGCTGCGCTCGCACCGACACGTTGCCGAGCCCCAGCGCCTTCGCCACCGCCGTGAGGAAGGCCGCCTTCTTCTGCGTCGACTCGACCAGCGTGAGCTTCAGGTCGGGCCGCGCGATGGCGATCGGAATCGCCGGGACCCCGCCGCCCGATCCCACGTCCACGAGGCGAGCGCCGGCCTTGAGGTCGGCGAGCAGCGGCAGCAGCGTGAGGGCGTCGAAGGCGTGGCGGGTCCAGGCCTCGGCGGGGTCCTTGATGGCCGTGAGGTTCATGAGCTCGTTCATCGCGAGCAGGCGGCCGAGGTAGTCGCCGAGGCGCCCGAGGGCGCGCTCGTCCAGGGTGACGCCGAGGGTCGCGAGGCGGGCGGCGAAGTCCTCCGGGGGGGAGAGCGGCGCGGGATCGGGCAGGGGGATGGCTTCGCGGGGCTTGTGGGTCATGGCAGGCCGAGCACCATAGCCGAAGCCCCGGCGGCGGTGGAGCGAAGGCCCACCGACCTTGCGGAGAAAGCTCCACACGGACGGCCGACGCGACGCGACCGCATTCCTCGCTCGCCTGTGCATACTCGCGGCACCCGAACGTGAGAACCGACGCGACGACGAGGCTGGTTGCTGCTGCGCTCCTGACCGTGACCGCCGGCTGCGGCGACGCCACCGAGGCCACGCCGGACGCGGGCCCGGCCTGCTCGCCCGACCGCGCGCAGTGGGACGCCGAGGTGCGCGGCACCGTCGAGCGCGCCTGCGGCGGGTGCCACGGCGCGACGCCCTCTTACGGGGCACCGTATTCGCTGCTCGACTACGCGTTCATCACCCGCGCCCAGGGGGCCGCGCGCCCGGTCGACCGGATGCACGCCCGCCTCGCCGACGGCTCCATGCCCCCGTCGGGCACGCCCGCGCCGACCTTCGCCGACGCCCAGCGCATCGCCTCGTGGGCCTCCTGCGGCACCCGCACGCTCACCGACGACACCCGCCTGCGATCGTCCGCCCCGCTCTTCCGCCCGCCGGCGCAGCCCCCCACCGGGACCACCTCGCTCGAGCTCCGCGCGGACCACTTCGCCGTGCCGATGGTGAGCGACCGCTACCAGTGCTTCACCTTCAGCAACCTCGTCGCGGCCGACCAGTTCGTCCGGCGCTTCGACGTGCTGCTCGACCACTCGGAGGTGCTGCACCACGTGGTGCTCTACCGCTCGACCAGCACCGCGGCGCTCGACCCGGCCTTCGAGTGCACCGGCTCTCCGCCCGACTCGCTCTACACGTACACCTGGGCGCCCGGGGAGGACGGGCTGCAGTTCCCCGACGGGGGTATGCGCGTGCGCCCCTCGGACCGCTACATCCTCCAGCTCCACTACAACAACTCCCGCAACCTCCCCGGGGTGACCGACCGCTCCGGAGTGCGCCTCTCGCTCGGCCCCGCCACCGGAACCGAGTACGGCATGGTGGCGATGGGCCCGGTGGGCTTCTCCATCCCCGCGCGCTCGCAGCAGCGCGTCGCCAGCGCCTGCACCCTCGCGCCGGGCTCGCGAGTGCTCGCCTCCATGCCCCACATGCACCAGATCGGCAGCGGGTATGAGCAGTTCCTGCTGAGGGGCACCGAGCGCACGCCGATCATCACGCTCAGCAACTGGCACTTCGAGTCGCAGTACTTCTACGACCTCCCCATCACGCTCCAGATGGGCGACCGCATCGAGACCGCCTGCTCGTTCAACAACACCACGAGCCGCGACGTGCGCAGCGGGACCTCCACCACCGACGAGATGTGCTTCGGCTTCACCTACGTGACGCCTCCGCCCTCGGCCGAGTACTGCAGCGAAGCCCTCACCGCGCCCACCTCCGTCGACCTCACCTACCGCCCCGGGATGTGCTCCCCCGCCGACGCGCCGACCGCGCTCCCGCTCGCCACCGGCGCGCTGCGCATCGCGGCGGTCCCAGCGCTCGCGGGGGGCGAGATCCCCGAAGCCCGCTGGGTGCTCTCCGGCATCGAGTACCTGGTCAACATGGCCATGACCCCCATCGGGACCCTCGACGTCGACGCCTCGACCCTCCAGGGCCGCGGCCAGGCGTGGACCTCCGCGGGCCACCTCCGCGCGGACTTCCTGGGCTCGCTCACGCTGGCCTTCACCGCGGGCAACCGGTTGACCCGCCCGGTGCCGCAGATCAACTTCAACAGCAGCTACGTCGCCACCGGCAACAGCCTCGCGCTGACCACCGAGTGCACCATCGGCGCGGCGACCAGCACCCCGACCATGCTCGAGTACGAGGTGCGCGGCGACGACCTCATCGTCGGGCTGCGCGCGCAGGCCCTCGGGTCGGTGACCATCACGCCGCGTTACACCTTCCGCCGCGCTCGCTGATCTCCTCCATCGTCCCCTCGGTGATTGACCCCCCAGGGGGCGCCCACTACGGTTCCGCTCGACATGGAACATCCTTCGTATGACGCGGGCATCCCGGCCTTTGGGACGGGGGTGCTCTACGCGTTCCTGGTGACCGCGGCGCTCTCGCTCTGTCTGGCGGTGCTCGCGGGCACCGACCGCGGCGGCGCGGCACCACGCCTCCTGCGAGCCGCAAGGCTGTCGGCCCTGGGCACCTGCGCCCTCATCGGGCTCGACGTGATGCTCCTGCTCTACGGCTTCCTCTCCCACGATTTCCGCATCCGGTACGTGGCCCACTACTCCGACCGGTCGATGCCGCTGCACTACCTGGTCACCGCCCTCTGGGGCGGCCAGGACGGCTCGCTCCTCTGGTGGACCTTCCTGCTCTCGATCTACACCAGCGTCTGCGTGCTCACCCTGCGCGCCCGCCACAAGGAGCTCGCCCCCTGGGTCATCGCCACCCTCATGGGCGTGGTGGTCTTCTTCGGGGTCATCATGTCCTGGGCGGCCAACCCCTTCTCCGCCAGCTTCGTGGGCGCGCCCCTCGAGGGCGAAGGGCTCAACCCCTCGCTCCAGAACTTCTACATGGCCATCCACCCGCCCTCCCTCTACGTGGGCTTCGTCGGGTGCGCCGTCCCCTTCGCCTTCGCCGTCGCCGCCCTCGTCACCGGTCGGCTCGGCGAGGAGTGGACCATCGCCGCGAGGCGCTGGGTGCTCTTCGCATGGATGTTCTTGAGCATCGGCAACGTGCTCGGGATGCTCTGGGCCTATGAAGAGCTCGGCTGGGGCGGCTTCTGGGCGTGGGACCCGGTCGAGAACGCCGCCTGCCTCCCCTGGTGGACCCTCACCGCCTACCTGCACTCGGTGATGATCCAGGAGCGCCGCGGCATCCTGAAGGTCTGGAACGTCGCGCTGCTCCTCTTCTCCTTCTTCCTCACCATCTTCGGCACCTTCCTCACCCGCTCCGGGCTCATCTCCAGCGTCCACTCCTTCGCCCAGAGCGGCATCGGCATCTACTTCGTCTGGTTCATGGGCTTCCTCGCGCTGCTCTGCGTCGGCCTCGTGGTGTGGCGCCTGCCGCTGCTGAAGAAGGCCGCGGAGATCGACTCGCTGCTCTCCCGCGAGGCGATGTTCGTCGCCAACAACTGGATGCTCCTCGGCATCTGCGTCTTCATCGCCCTCGCCACCACCTGGCCCAAGATCGCCGAGTGGCTCTGGGGAGAGCGCCTCACCGTGGGCGCGACCTTCTACAACGCCTGGCTCGCCCCGGTGGCCGTGGCGCTGCTCCTGGTGATGGCCATCGGGGTGCTCACCCCGTGGCGCAAGGCCTCCCCCGACCTGCTGCTCAAGGCCTTCCGCGGGCCCTTCGTGGCCGGCGTCGCGGCGGGCATCGGGCACGCCGTCTTCGGCCGCGCGATGGGCTTCCCCGCGGTGGTCAACATCCCGCCCATCTACGACGTGGTCACCCCCATCAAGCTCTTCGGGGCCACGCTCGGGCACGTCAACGTGGGGCGCTCCGTGGCCTGGCTCGACGGGCACCTGCCCGCGGTGGCCACCGGCCTCGTGGCCCTCAACATCGCGGCGCTCGCCCAGGAGTACTGGCGAGGCACCCGCGCTCGCATGACCGCCAAGGGCGAGTCGGCCCCGGTGGCGCTCACCCGCCTCGTGGGCAAGAACCGCCGCCGCTACGGCGGCTACCTCTCGCACGTGGGCTTCGTGCTGATGATGGCGGGCTGGGTCGGAGCGGCCTACCGCCAGGAGGCCGAGGCGATGCTGCGCCCCGGGGAGAGCTTCCGGCTGGGCCATTACACGATGCGGTATGAGGGCATCGACAACCTGCGGGACATCACCGTGCGCCAGACCCGGGCGATCATCAACGTCACCCGCGACGGGGTCTTCTTCGCGCGGATGCACCCGGCCCGCTTCGTCTACACGGCGCGCCCGGAGCAGCCCACCAGCGAGGTCGCCATCGCGCCCCGCCTCAGCGAAGACCTCTACCTCACCATGAACAGCGTCGACCCGACGTCGCGCGTGGCGCACCTCAAGGCCTTCGTGAACCCGCTCACCCTCTGGATCTGGATCGGCGCCATGGTGCTGGTCGCCGGGGTGATCCTGGCGATGTGGCCCGAGGCCTCGAAGGCCGCCGCGCGAGCGACCCGGGCGAAGGGCGCGCGGCCGATGCCCCTCGCGGGCCAGAGCACCCTGCTGCTCGTGGCCGGGGTCGCGGGCGGAGCGGTGCTGCTCCTCTCGGCGCCCGCGAGCGCCCAGAACAACCACCAGACCACCGTGGAGGTCGACGCCCGGCAGGCGACGCCGGTCGAGCGGCGCGTCTTCGAGCAGCTGCGGTGCATGTGCGGCGACTGCCCGAGGGAGTCGCTGTCCACCTGCACCTGCGGCTTCGCAGAGGGACAGAGACAGCGCATCCGGGAGCGGCTCGCGCGCGGCGACTCCGCCTCCACCATCATCGAGCAATACGTGGCCCGGTATGGGAGCGAGTCGCTGGAGGTCCCTCCGGACCGCGGGGCGAACAAGGCGCTCTACATCGTCCCGGTGGTGGCGATGCTGGCGGGCGGGGCCGTGGGGCTGCGCCTGGTGCGACGCTGGGCGCGCCGGCCGGTGCCGGTGACGCCTCGCCCGGAGCAGGCGACGGACGCCGCGAAGGTCGACTCGGGCGAGTACGACGCGCGCATCAACGAAGAGCTGCGAGGCCACGATGAGTGACGCACTGGATCGGGCGAACAAGCACGTCGCGCTGCTCGCCCTGGCGGCGGTGGTGCTGGTGGCGATCCCCATCGGGCTGCTGAAGGGAGCCCCCGCGGTGGTGCTCTGGATCGGCTTCGCGCTGCTCGCGGGCGCGGTGCTGCTCTTCTGGGAGACGCTTCGGCTGCTGCTCGACCCGTCGCAGCCGGGCGACGCGGCGGAGGGCGACGACGACGGCGCGGCCCTCGGCGCCCTCGAGGAGCGAAAGCGGGCGGCGATGCAGGCCCTTCGCGACCTGGACTTCGAGCGCTCCATCGGCCGCCTCGGCGAGGAGGACCACAAGGCCCTCGAGGCCCGCTACCGCGAGGAGGCCCGCGCCGCGATGAGGGCCATCGACGAGGGCATCGGCCCGTGGCGCGCTCGCGCCGAGGCGATGCTGGCGGCCGCGGAGGCCGCGGAGCCCGCGGAGCCCGCGGTGGCGGAGGCCGCGGTGGTGGCCGCGCCCAAGGCGGCCTCGGCGGGCGCCTGCCCCAAGTGCGAGACGGTCAACGACAACGACGCGGTGTTCTGCAAGCGCTGCGGTCACCGGATGAAGGCAGAGGTCGCCGATGCGACGCATTGAAGGACTCGTTCTCGCCGCGCTCCTCTCCGCCGCCGCTCCCGCGCTGGCGCAGGACCCGCCTCCGAGCTCGGCCCCCGGGCCGGTCGACCCCAACCAGCCGCTGCCTCCCGGGCACCCGCCCACGGACGGCTCGCCCAACCTCGTGGGATCGGACCCGGCGGTGCGCCGCGCGATGCTGCCGCAGACCTTCACCGAGGAGTCCGCGGAGGTCCCCGCGGGCAGCATCTACGTCCGCGTGGTGAACACCACCGGGGCGCCGGTGGAGGGGGCCACGGTGCGCCTCGGCGCGATGCGCGAGGGCGAGAGAGACGCGCCGCGAGAGGCGCGCACCGACCACGACGGCGTCGCGAGGTTCCAGGGCCTCGCGACCAGCGGCAACATCGCGTACCGGGCGAGCACCGAGCTCGACGGGGCGAAGTTCGGCGCCATGCCCTTCCAGCTCGGGAGCGCCTCGGGTCAGCGGGTGCAGCTGGTGCGCTTCGACGTCGAGCACGAGGGCCGCGGCGTGCTGCTCTGGGACTCGCGCACGGAGATGCGCTTCCGCGACGACCGCCTGCTGGTGGTGCAGCGGCTCCGCATCGCCAACCTCTCGGCGCTCGCGCTCGGCGAGGAGCAGCCCACGCCCCGGGCCTACGTGCCCCGCGACGGGATGCGCTTCGAGCTGCCGGCCGGGTACACGGCCTTCACGACGCAGCCCACGATGAGCGACGTGCGGCTCGCCACCGAGGGCGACGCGGCGGTGCTGCGGGGGAGCATCCCCCCGACGCTGAGCGAGCCCATCGAGGTGGTGTTCCAGTACCAGGTGAAGCTGAGCGGCGGGGACGTGTCGCTGCGGCTGGGGCTGCCGATGCCGGTGGTCAACGCGCTGGTCGCCGTCGAGGCGCCGCACGGGCTGACCATGTCCGTCGAGGGCATGCCCGCGGCGGAGACGCGCGAGTCCGAGGGCGACCGGATCCTGCTGACGGGGATCCAGCGGCAGCCCAACGACACGCCGCTGCGGGCGATCTCCATCCAGCTCCACGGCATCCCCTCCCCGGCCGGTCCGGCGAGGACCGTCGCGACCGGGGCGGTGGCGCTGCTGATCGCGGGCGGGCTCTACTCGGCGCTTCGCCGAGGCAACACCACCGCGGGCAAGCGCACGAAGGCGGACATCGAGGCCGAGCGCGACCGCGTGCTGGCCGAGGGGGCCGAGCTCGCGCGGCGCCACAAGTCCGGCGACGTGGGCCCGACCACCTACGCCCGGCGCCGCCGGGAGCTCACCGAGTGGCTCTCGACGCTGCTCAAGGAGCTCGACGAGGCGACGAACTGAGGGAGCGGCTCACTTCACCGCGAGCAGCTCGACCTCGAAGACCAGCGTCGCGCCGGGAGGGATCACCGCCCCGGCGCCGCGCGATCCGTAGCCCAGCTCCGGGGGGATGGTGAGCTTGCGCTTGCCGCCCACCTTCATGCCCGCGACCCCCTGGTCCCAGCCCTTGATGACCCTTCCCGCGCCGAGGGGGAAGGAGAAGGGACGGCCGCGGTCGAGCGACGAGTCGAACTTCGTCCCGTCGGTGAGCCAGCCCGTGTAGTGCACGTCGACGGTCTTGCCGGTGGTGGCCTCGGCGCCGGTGCCTGCCTGGAGTTCTTCGATCTGGAGGTCTGCCATGATGCGCGCGACGTTCGCACGATCGCGCCGCCGCGGGAATGGCCTTCGAGGAGTGCTGTTACCCGCTCAGGTATTCAGCTCGCGGATGAAGTCCTCCACGATGCCCTTGGCCTTCGCGAGCTCGCCCGGCGGCAGGGAGATCGCACCCACCACCGGGTGGCCGCCGCCGCCGTGGCGCTCGCAGAGCCGGGCGATGTCGTGCCGGCGCGCGTGCTTCGACCAGGGGTTGAACCCCACGGAGATCTTCACCCGCTTGTGCGTGCGCGACAGCACCACCGAGTAGGTCGCCGTCGGGAAGAGCTTGTACCCGATGAACTTCGCCACCGTGTCGAGCGGCGCGTCGCTCAGGTCGAACCACGCCACCGAGCCGCGCTGCTCGCCGGACTGCTCCATGCGCTTGGAGAGCGACTCGTGCCGGGCCTTGATGGGCTCCAGGCGGCGCAGCACGTCCGGGTGCTCGGCCAGCACCGAGAGCGGCGTCGTGGCCAGCTGCGGGATCATCCACGACAGCAGCGAGTCGTCGCCCTGCTCCTGCACCACCGCGGCGAGCTTCATCGCCGCCGGCTCGAAGGAGCTCGCCTGGTCCGCGTCGGAGAAGCGCGCGGCGTCGATGACGTCGCTCCAGGCGACCAGCTCGTCGAGGTCCGGCGCGGTCCACCCCCAGCGCTCGCGCGCCACGTCGATGATGAACTTGGTGCACGACCCGTAGGAGCCGTCGTGAAACTTCCGGCCGCTGGTGTCGGCGCGGAAGTGCAGCTCCGAGCCGGGCTCCTGGAAGGCGCTCACGTGGTGGTCGAAATACCAGTCCAGGTAAGGCGACTGCGTGTAGCGGTAGTCGAGGATGGCGTTGATCGCCCCGGTCATCAGCTTGTCGCCCGGCGGCGGCGCGTTGGGCTCGTAGAGCAGCCCCCGGAAGTGGAACTTCGCGTCGCTGAGCGCGCTCTGCGTCTCGCGCAGGAAGCGGGAGAAGATCGCCGCGCTCGCGGCCCCGTCGAAGCAGTATCCGTGGTGGGCGACGAGTACGTCCATGTGGGCTCTGCGTAGCACGATGGCATCGCGGCGCCCTTCGCAGCAAGCACTTCGGCGCGTTGCTGAGATTCGGGAGGTGATCCCCTCCAGCGAGCGCGGCGGCGTCGGCGACGGGGTCGCTCCCGCACCCTGCGATCACCCCGGCGGCCAGCGCCGCCACCTCGCGGAGAAGTTCGGCGCCTTGCTGCTCGTGGACGCGACTCGCGCCCACGAGGGCATCGCGGCGGTCATGCGACCCTCTGGGCGCTCGGCGGGTGAGGGCACCAGTAGTGGGTTCATGAGGAGCGCCCGCACCCCGGCTCCCTCCCGTGGAACATCTACGGCACCACCGGCGACTGGGAGATCTGGTCGACGCGCGCCTCAAGGTCACCGTGCGCGAGCTCCGCCGAGGCCGCGCGCTGCGTCGACGACCCCACCAAGCGGGCCTGGTACCGCGCCGAGCAGCGCCTGCGAAACCGCGTCGACCGCGAGTGTGGCGTCGCCACGCCGCTGAGCTTCGGCCGTGCCGAATCTCCCGACGTGGACCCACGTCGCGTGCTCCGCGAGCGCTGATTGCGTTTGCGCGGGCCGTGTTCGTCCCTCAGTTTGCCCGGTCCATGAAACCAACCCCCGGCGCCCTGGCGGCGCTCCTGGTGACGCTCTGTGGTGGCAGGGCGCTGGCGCAACAGCAGCGGGTAGAGGCGCAGCCCGCGACCTGCGAAGCCGACCGACCGATCGCCTCGGCGTGGCCGGTCACCCGCTCGTGGAACGCCCGGGCCGAGGCCGAGTACGGGGCCTTCGTTCAGTCCATCGGGAGGGCCGTCGAGGCGCGCCGGTGCCGCACGCTCGCGGCCTGCCTCGACAGCCCTGCGACCAATCCCCTCTACGTCCCGGGGCGCCGCTCGGGCTTCCGCGCCGACTGCGCCGACGTGCCGTACATCCTCCGGGCGTACTTCTCGTGGAGGCGCCACCTGCCCTTCGTCCACGCGGGGGCGGTGCGCGGCGAGCCCGACCCGCGCGGCGTGCGCTACGCCGCCAACATCGTCCCCGCGGGCCCGCGCCGCTCGTCGGACTACGCCACCCCGCGCAGCGTCTTCCACGTCGTCGGATCGACGGTGCACTCGGGCTTCTTCCGACTGCGCCCCGAGCTCGAAGACACCGACACCTACCCCGCGCGCGTCGACCGCCAGGGCGTGCGTCCGGGCACCGCCTTCTACGACCCCGACGGCCACGTGCTGGTGGTCTACGACGTCGCCGCCAACGGCGAGGTGCGGCTCATCGATGGTCACCCTGGCGGGAGCTTCACCGCCCGTCGCTTCTCGCACCGCCTGACCCTCGGGTCGTCGGCGCAGGGCGGAGGCTTCCGCAACTTCCGCCCGGTGATCCTGCGCAACGGCGCATGGACCCGTCCGCGCAACGCCGACCTCCCAGACTACGACCGCGCCGCCCAGCACGACCCATCGCGCTGGGTGGTCGGTGGTCAGCCCGTCGGGTACCACGCCTGGGTGCGCGACCGACTGGTCCGTCAGATGTGACGAGCGGCTCCGCTACCGGGCGGACCGCTTCGCGGTGGTCTCCTTCTTCACGGCGACGGCCTTCTTCGCAGTGTCCTTCTTCACCGCCTCCGCCTCGGAGCGCACGCTCTTCGCGAAGGTCACGAAGCGCTGGCAGCGAAAGGACCTCGCGGCCGCCGTCTCGGTCGAGCTCAAGGCGACCCGCAAGGCGCACGGCGCCGAGGTCGCCGTCCGCATGCCGCTGGCGCTCTGGGCGACTCTCGCGCCACCGCCGCGCCGATCACCGGCCCGGTGATCGCGTTCACCGGTCCGGTGATCGGGTCGATGGCCCTCCTCCAAAGCCCTCCAATATCCCTCTCAAGGTTCCGCTGGGCCCGTCGGCCCTCGCCGCGAGGTCGTCGGGCGACCGCGGGGAATCGGAGTACGACCGCGAGGCCGTCAGCGACCGCGGCGAATCTGCTCCTCCAGTGTCGCCAGGCGCGTCGGAAGTGTCAGCCGATACTTTGGGCGGCCGACCTCTGTCTTCGGCCGATAGGGAAAGCAGCGCGGCACCTTCGCTGGCACGGCTCCCCTCCAGCTACCAGAACGCCCAGACTGCGAAGTTCCCGGGCAGGCGACGTGCGTTGGGGAGCTCAGCCCACGCCCGCTGGAGAGCTCGCTGGCTCACCGTGGAGGGCCTCGGCGACCGCGACACCACCTGCGCCATCGTGGGCGGCATCGTCGCGCTGTCGTGCAGGGAGGAGACGCTCCCCGCGGAGTGGCTGGTGGCGAGGGAGGCGCTGGCCTTCGAGCCCGAGCTGCGCCCCGTCCCCTACGAGCTGTAGCTCGCCGCTCCACCCCCCCCGGGGGAGCGTCCGCGACAAGCGATCTGCGAGTGTGCTCGACTCCATCGACGGAGAACACCCTCGCCGAGGCCGCGGCGATACAGCCCTCCTATGGCTGCTACAGCGCGGCGAAGGTCGTGTGCACCGGCCACAGCCAGCTCCCCTCGTATCGCGCTCCGGTCCAGCGCGTGATGGAGGTGCAGGTCCCCTCCACCATCGACGCGTCGGGCGCGCTCCAGCACCAGACCGTGCGCGGGACGGTGGTCACGGTGTGGGGCGATCCCGGGACGTACGCGCCGGGCGGCGGGGTCGAGGTGATGGGCGGCTTCGGGGCCGCGACGAGCATCCTGCTGGTGCACCCGTCCCCGGGTGATTCCGTCGGCATCCGGCCGGCCTACCACCTGCTGGACCAGGCGGGGATGGTCACCTTCACGAGCGTCACGGGGGAGCGGATCAGCCTCACGAAGCGGCAGTTCGCCGAGGCCGTGCTGGGCGGTCGGTGCGAGTCCTACCTGGGCGACGTCGACGAGCGCTGGACGCAGACCGACTGCGGCGACGGCTGCACCGTGGCGCGCCCGGGCATCGCGGGCGACGACCCCACGACCGCTGGCGTGCTGGCGGCGGTGCTGGGCGCGCTCGTCCTGCGACGCGGCGCCCGACGAGCGCGTCGCTGACCCTCCGCGCCCACGAGGGTGCCGCGCCGCTCGTCTGCGCCCCGATGCGAACCCGATGGTGGCTATGATCCGCCGCGCCGTGACCCACACCCCGATGAACACCCGCCCCCTCCTCGCCCTGCTCTCCCTCCTCGGCCTCACGGCCTGCGCCCGGGTGGTTCGCAGCGGCGACGACGGCGGGTCTCCGGCGAACGATGGCGTCCGCGTGTACGCCCACACGTCCCTCGCGCTCTTCACCATCGACCCGCGCACCCTCGGCTACACCCAGGTGGGCGCCTTCCGCTGGCCGACGCGCGTGCCCGACGAGATGACCGACCTCGCCATCAACGCCGCGGGCGAGGCGTGGGGCGTCACGCTCACGGGGCTCTACCGCGTCGACCTTGCCACCGCGGAGTGCACCTACGTCGCGCCGCTGGGCGGGTCCTACAACGGCTTGGCGTTCGTCCCCGCGGGGGAGTCCGGGGCGGAGGAGGTGCTCGTCGCGACCGACCGTGGCGGGGGGATGTACCGCGTCGACACCACGACCGGCGCGACGCAGCTCATCGGGTCCTTCGGCTATGCGATCGGCTCGTCCGGCGACATCGTCGCCGGCGGCGACGGCGAGACCTTCGCCACCGTCATCGATCTCGAGACGAGCGACGCCGAGGTGGAGTACCTGGCGCGCATCGACCCGGTGACAGGCCGCGCGACCCGCATCGGCCCCACCGGCGTCCGCCGCACCTGGGGCATCGGCCACTGGCGCTCGAGCGTGTACGGCTTCACCGCCGATGGCGCCGTGGTGAGCTTCGACGTCACCACCGGGCGCGCGACCGAACTGGACCGCAGCCTCCTCTCGTGGACGGGCGTCGCGGTGACCTACGCCGCGCCCTGATGCACCGCCTCGGCGGCGCATCTCGATCACCCTGCGCGCCTTCGGCGCGGGCTGAAGGACCACCGATGAGTCGCCCATCGGTCGCCCTGGGCCTCGCGCTCTTCGCGGCGGCCGCCCCCGCCCGCGCGCAGGAGGCCACCGTGATCGCGGGCGGCGACGTGTTGATCCATCGCAGCGTCGCGCGCACCGCCGCCTCGCACGCCGCCGATGGTGGCTTCGGCTGGGTGCTCGCACCCCTGCGGGCCGAGCTGCCCGACGAGGCGGTGGCCTTCGCCAACCTGGAGACGCCGCTGTCCGAGCGCCGCCGACGCCCCGGTGACTTCCGGTTCCCGATCCTGGGCGCCGACCCCTCGCTGGCCCGTGCGCTGGCGGGCGCGGGCTTCGACGTCGTCTCCGTCGCCAACAACCACGCCTTCGACCAGACGGGCGAGGGGCTCTACGAGACCACCGAGGCCCTCCGCACGGCGGGCGTCGCCACCGCGGGCGCCGGGCGCAGCGACGCCGAGGCCGTCGGCGTGACCGTGCTCGAGCGCCGCGGCGTGCGCGTGGGCGTGGTGGCCTTCACCGACCACCTCAACGCGAGCACCGGGCACAACCCGCACCACGCCTTCCTCGCGCTCGCGAGCGGCGGCGCGCGCGTGGCCGCCTCGCTGCGCGCCGCCCGGCGCAGGGCCGACGTGGTGGTGCTGTCGATCCACTGGGGCCGCGATTTCGCCTACGCCCCCACTGGCGCGCAGCGCGCCCTCGCGCGCCGCTGGGTCGACGCGGGCGCGGACGTCATCGTCGGCACCGGGCCGCACGTCCTCCAGCGCGTCGAGCGGGTGCGCTCCCCGCGCGGCGACGCCGTCGTCGGCCGATAGGGAAAGCAACGCGGCACCTTCGCTGGCACGGCTCCCCTCCAGCTACCAGAACGCCCAGACTGCGAAGTTCCCGGGCAGGCGACGTGCGTTGGGGAGCTCAGCCCACGCCCGCTGGAGAGCCCGCTGACCCAATCCAACGCCCCACGCTGCGGCGAGCGGTCCCCGACGCGCGCACGGCGGCCTTCATCGTCCCGCTCGTGACGGTCAACGGCTCACGGCGACTCCACGACGAGCCCGGCTACGGCCCGTCGCGCGAGCGCCTCATCCGCGGCACCACCGGTCGAGACGTCGAGGTGATCGAGGATGCGCACGATGCCAACGCGCTCGGTGATCGCCGCGGTCATCCTCATCCGCCCGCCGCACCCACGGACACTCCAGCGCGTCGCCCCCCTACACACGCCACAACAGGCGCGCCCACTCGATGCGCGCGCTCCCCTTCATCCCTCCGCCCTGTCCGCCGTCGCCGTCCGTCGGCTCTCCCCCGGGCGTCCCGGCCTTCGCCTCGCCCGGCCGCGCCGTCGGCGGCGCTGGCACCGTCACGCAAGGGCGTCCTTGCTGCACAGCCGACAGCGGAACCAGCGCGACCCGCCAGGGCGAGTTCGGCGAGAACACTCCCTGGTGGCGCACCAACGGGCTCCGAGGCGGGGGGCGACGGCAGCCGTCCGGGCCGCGCATGCGCCTGCGTGCCCGGGTGACGCTCGCACCCGACAGGCCTCCCGTCGCCGCACGCCAGCACCCCGCACTCCCCGTCTCTCACGCCGCCGCGGTACGCTGGCGCGATGGTCCGTCGCACCCCCACCACCTCTCCCCTCCCCGCCGCCCTCCGGAAGAACGCCGACGCCTCCAGCGCGGCCCATCTCGCGCGCCTCGCGGCCGAGGGCCGCGCAGCCATCGCGGAGGTGAAGGCGTGCCGGTCGTCGATCGACGGCGACTACTACTCCATGGGCCTGGCGGTGAAGGCCCTGAAGAAGAAGGGCGTCGCCCAGGCCCTCGGCCGCGCCGACTTCGCGGAGGTCTGCGCGAAGGACCTCGACATGTCCGTCACCAAGGCCGCGCAGCTCGTCACCCTCGTGACGCGATTGACCCGCGCCACCGTGCAGCTCCTCGGTCGCGACCGCGCCAGCGCGATGATCGCCCTCGTCGACGCGACGCCCGCGGACGACTCGGTCGACGAGATCCTCACCGCGACGCTGCGCCTGCCCTCGGGGCGAAGGCTCGTCGTCGCCGACGCCAGCACCGAGTCGGTGTGGGCCGCCGCCAAGGAGTTTCGCCTCGCGGGCGCGACCGCGCAGCAGCCCGCGCGAGGCTTCACCGCCTCCGCCTCGGAGCGCACGCTCTTCGCGAAGGTCACGAAGCGCTGGCAGCGAAAGGACCTCGCGGCCGCCGTCTCGGTCGAGCTCAAGGCGACCCGCAAGTCACACGGCGCTGAGGTGGCCGTCCGCATGCCGCTGGCGCTCTGGGCGACGCTCGCGCCACCGCCGCGCTGATCACCGGTCCGGTGATCGCGTTCACCGGTCCGGTGATCGGGTCGATGGCCCTGATCCCGGCCCCTGCGCTCCAGGCCGCAGCACGCATCGAGGGCGGCGATCGTGTACTCAGGCGGCTGGGACCGCGCGGTGCGGGCCCACCCGGCGCTGCCATGACCTCGCGATTCACCTCACAGACCGTCCTGATCACCGGCGCCTCGCTCGGCGTGGGGCGCGCGGCGGCGCAGGCCTTCCACGCCGAGGGCGCCAACGTGGTGATGGTGGCCCGCCGCATCGAGCCGCTCCGAGCGGCGGCGGAGGGCCTCTCGCGCGCTCACTGCATCGCCGCCGACGTGGCCGACACGGGGGCGCTCCGTCGCATGGTCGACAAGAGCATCGAGCGCTTCGGCGCGCTCGACGGCGTGGTGAACAACGCGGGGCTGCACCACCGGGGGCCGCTGGAGAAGAACGAGGCCCAGGCGCTCGGCGACATGGTCGACGTGAACCTCCGCGCGCCGGTGGTGCTCACCCGCCTCGCGCTGCCGCACCTGCTCGCGCGGCGGGGCTTCGTGGTGAACGTCGCGAGCCTGGCGGGGAAGGTCCCGCTCGACGGCGCGGCGACGTACTCGGCGACGAAGTTCGGGCTGCGCGCGTTCAGCCTGGCCGTGGCCCAGGAGGTCGCCGACCGCGGCGTGCGCGTGTCGCTCGTGAGCCCGGGCCCCGTCGACACGGGCTTCATCATGGAGGAGATCGACCGCGTCGAGGACATCGTCTTCAGCCAGACGATGTGCACGGCCGACGACGTCGCGCGGATGATCCTCGACTGCGCCGAAGACGGGCGGGCGGAGAGACAGTTTCCCAAAGCGGGCGGACGGCTGGCGACGCTCGGCTACCTGCTGCCGGGCCTGCGGCGGTGGCTCAAGCCGATGCTGTCGGCGCGCGGACGCGCCGTGAAGGATCGGCTGAGGGCGGCTCGCGGCGCTCGCTGATCGCGGGTCGGCCCTATCGGTGGGGCGCTCGACGGCGGCGACGGGTGGCGGCGCGTGCGCCTGCTCCAGCTGCCAGCCCATCGGTGGATCGTGCTCGATGGCCTCGCAGTGCTGCTCGCGCTCCTGCGCCGGTCTCAACGGCAACCTGCGCTGCCAGTAGGCGGGTCCCCCTTCGGCGCGTTGACCCGGAGGGCCCGCGGGAGGTACCCCTTCGCGCACGATGCGAACCCGGACGCTTGGCCGCAGCGGCATTTCGGTCGGCGAGGTGGGCCTCGGCACCTGGGGCATCTCCGGCGAGGGCTACGGCGCGACGGTGGAGCTCACCGCCCGCGCCACGCTGCGCGCCGCCATCGACGCCGGGGGGTCGTTCATCGAGACCGCCGACAGCTACCGCGAGGGCGAGATGCTCGAGTGGATCGGCGACCTCAAGCGCGACGTCGGGGCCGACAAGGTCTTCGCGTCGGTGCGCGTCGGCGTCGACCGCGACCCGAAGCACCCGGTGCCCCGCAAGGACTTCTCCGCCCCCTACCTCACCGCGGCCTGCGACCGCGCCCTCCAGAAGATGGGCGTCGAGGCCCTCGACGCGCTGGTTCTGCACAACCCGTCCATGAAGACCCTCGCCCGCGGCGAGGCGTGGGGCGCCCTGCGAGAGCTGAAGACCGCCGGCAAGGCCCGGCTCATCGGCATCAGCGTCGGCTCGGAGGACATCGGCCGCGCGGCGCTGCTGCGAAAGCCCGACCTGGTCGTGCTGCCGTACAACCTCTTCGTCCCGG
The DNA here is from genome assembly GCA_966211675.1 of uncultured Myxococcaceae bacterium. GTDB lineage: Bacteria > Myxococcota_A > Polyangia > Polyangiales > SCUS01. Next base: position 35,377 of record CBIHPK010000029.1, on the reverse strand, counting down.
CGATGCTGCACCGGTTGTCCTCGGAGATCAGCGCCTCCGGGGCCGGCGTCGTCGCGCGGTCGCCCCTCGCGTACGGGCTGCTCGCCGATGGCTGGTCCGCCGCGCGCCGCTTCTCCGACGACGACCACCGGCTCTACCGATGGACCCCTCGCGACCTCACCCACCGAATGAAGCAGCGCGACGACCTGCGCCAGGCCCTGGTGCTGCCGCCCATCGCCTCGCTGCGAGAGGCCTCCCTGCGCTACGTGCTCGCCAACGCGCTCGTCAGCGTGGTGGTGCCCGGGGCGCGCACCCCCGATCAGGCCACGGAGAACGCCCGCTGCGTCGAGAGCGAGCCCATGCTCCCGCCGTCCGTGCTGAGCTTCATCGGGCGCATCCTCGACACCGCGGGCATCGAGCGCTGATCGCCTCGCGGCCCCGGCGTATGCTCGCCGCGTGCGCCCCCTCCTCCGCTCGCTCCCACCGCTCCTGCTCGGCGCGCTCGCCGGGTGCGTGACGCCCGCCCTCGCTCAGCCCCGAACCCCCTCGGCGCCTTCGGTGGTGCTGCTGCGAGGGGCGCCGGACGCGACGCGCACCGCCGTCGTGCTCCAGCGCCCCGACGCGCAGGTCCCTGCCACCGTCCTCGGGACCTTCCCCCATCTCCCCTCCTCCGCCCGCCACGCGGCGCTGCTGCGCGGAACATCGCCCTCGCAGCCCGTGGTCCTCGCCGTCGCCGCCGAGCGCGAGGCCCCTCGCGGCGGCAGCTACCACAGCGCCCTCTTCCGCATCGACCCGGCGACGGGCGCCACCACCCGCCTCTGCGGCGAGCTCGCCGACGGCTCTCGACCGCTGGTCACCGCCCGCGGCACGGTGCTGGTACAGCGAGGCGCCGACGGCGAAGACCCCTCGCCCGAGACGACCCATCGCCGCCTCGTGGAGCGCACCGACCCGCTGCGCCTCGACGCCGTCGACCCGCTCACCGGCGCCCTGCGCGCGGTGTGGTCGGGCCGAGGCCAGCTCGCATACCTGGCGACCGCGCTGCGCGACGACGAGGTGCTCGTCTACCTGCTGCAAGACTCCGGATCGAGCCTGCTGCGCCTCGACGCTCGCACCGGCGAGTCGGCGCTGCTGCACCCCAACCTCCCCCTGGCGAGGGACTTCTCCTACGACGCCGCGCGCGACGAGGTGGTCTTCGCCCGCGCGCTCTCGCCCACCGTGTACGAGGTCTCCTCGCTGCGGGCCCACGAGCCCTCGGCCACGGTCACCGCGCGCTGGCGGGCGTCGAGCGATCACCTCATGCCGCGGGTGCTGCGCGACGGTTCCATCGGCCTCTCGCTCCCCGGCGACCACGGCCTCGGATGGCTCTCCCGAAGCGCCTCGGTGCAGTCGTCCCCGGCGGTCTTCGCGCCCCGAGGCGACGGCAGCGACGCGCTGCTCGCGGAGTCCGACGACGGCCGATGGATCGCCCTTCGCCACAGCACCGACCGCGACGAGTCGGTGGTGATCGCGCCTCGCCGCGGAGGGGGCGCCCAGGTGATCGCGTCGCCCGACGAGGTGATCGAGTTCGTCGGCTTCGCGGGGGGTGCGCGGTGAGGGCCGCGCTGCTGGGCGTGGCGCTCTCGATCGCGGGCGTCGAGGCCTCCGCGCAGTGCACCGGCGGAGCGGCCTGCCCGCCCTGCCGCTCGTGCCGCATCGCGCCCGCGAGCGGAGCCAATCCCTCGGTGACGGAGATGTCCTCGCTCTTCGACCGCATCGCCGCCGGCCCGATGGCCTACGGCTCGCTCGGGTGGGACTTCGGCGGCCGCAACACGGTCGGCTCCGGCGGCGGCTGGTGCAGCGGATCGGGCCGTCGAGACACGGTCCCGGTGACCTTTCCCTGCGTGCTGCTCAAGGCGATCTACCTGACCGAGTCGTCGTGGCGGCAGTTCTGCAGCACCAACGAGACGGTGATCAGCTTCGACTGCGGCTACGGCATCGCGCAGGTGACCAGCGGGATGCGCCGCGGCGAGACCAGCGCCTACGACGCCAACCGGGTGGCCTCCTCGGCGGCGTACAACGTGAGCGTCGGGGCGGCAATCCTCACGGACAAGTGGCGCGCCTCGCCCTGCATCGGGGACAACGACCCGCAGGTCGTGGAGGACTGGTACTTCGCCACCTGGGGCTACAACGGCTTCGTCACCCGCAACAACCCCAACAACCCGATGTTCGCGGCCGACCGCAGGGAGTTTCGCACCCCCGGCCTCGCCAGCGCCCAGGTGCGCGGCAACTACCCATACCAGGAGCTCGTCTGGGGCTACGCGCACTACCCCCTCACCGCCGCCCACTACACCGGCGTCGCGCTCGCGTACCCGGCGCGAGGGGAGATCTGCGCCAGCTGCGGCCGGCCCACGGACAGCATCAGCCGACCCGCCGGATCGCACCGGGGCACCTGCCCCACCGCCGCCCCGATGGACGCGGGCTCCCCCATGGACGTCCCGGTCGTGCGCGACGACGGCGTGCGCCCGGACGACGGCATGGCGCTCGACAACGGCGTGGCCCTCGACGACGGGGCGCGCGCGGACACCGGGCTCGCCTCGGACGTGGGCGCGAGGGACGTCCCGGCGATGGCGACCGACCGCCCGGTGGACTCGGGCCTCGACGCAGGCCGTGACGCGGGCGCCACGGCGGACGTCGACGACACGCTGCGCTCGGCGGACGAGGGCTGCGGCTGCGGCGTGGCGGGCTCCCATCGCCGCGGCGGAGGGCTGTGGATCGCGGGGCTGCTGGCGCTCGCTACGGGGTCATCATGGCGGCGAGAGCGACGCCCTGGGCCTCGTAGCGCTGCACGCAGATCGCGCGGGTGAGCGAGCGTCGCGCGTCGACGCTGAAGTGCCCGGCCACGGCGTCGTCGAGCCTCGACCCGAGGAGGGCGTCGCGCAGCGAGCGGGCGTCGAGCTGGGGGACCCGCAGCGCGCCCGCGACGACCCAGCGGACGGCGTCGTAGCCCACGGCGGCGAAGGCGCCCGGGTGCGCCCGGTGGCGGGCCTCGAAGGCGGCGATGAAGGCCTCGACCTCGGGCCTCGGCGACACGGGGCTGAAGAGGTCGGGGAAGAGCACGCCCACCATCGCGTCGCGGGCGAACTGGCGCGCCTCGGCGGAGGCCCAGCCGTCGGCCCCCATGAGCTGGGCGCCCACCCGGCCCTGGCGGAAGGCCACGGCGATGCGGCCCGCGTCCTCGGCGGCGGCGGGCGCGTACACGATGTCGGCGCCGGAGGAGCGCACCCGGGCGACCAGGCGCACGAGGTCGGCGTCGTCCTGGTAGGACTCGCGCAGCACCATCTCGCCGCCGTTGCCGCGGAAGCCCGAGGCGAAGGCGTCGGCCATCCCGACGTGCAGGAGCGAGCTGCGGCGGTACACGATGGCGCCCTTGCGGCGCTGCATCGACTGGCGCGCGTAGCGGGCCATGGCCTGCGCCTGCTCGGCGTCCGTGAGCACCGTGCGGAAGACGAAATCCCCCGCGCGGGAGACGTCCCTCGCGGTGGACGCGGTGGCCACGAAGACCGCCCCACGGCGCTGGGCCGCCGCGGCGCCGCGCTCGTTGGTCACGGACGACAGCTCGCCGAGGATCACCGGAGCCCCCTCGCGCTCGATGAGGCGCGTGGTGAGCGTGGTGGCGTGCTCCTCGCGGCTCTCGTCGTCGAGCGCCACGAGGCGCAGCCGGCGGCCGTTGAGCCCGCCGCGGAGGTTCTGCTGCTCCACCGCGAGCTCGTAGCCGCGGAGCAGGTCCTCCCCCCACGCCGCGCGGTCGCCGGTGCGGGGGACCAGCGCCCCGAGCGTGACCTCGTTGCCACGACGCCACCGGCAGGCGCCCGAGGCGGCGGCGAGGGACACGGCGGCGAGGAATCTCCTGCGGTTCACTGGGGGACGGGCACCCTACACAGTCCGCCGGGCGCTTGTCATCGCGCACGCGAACGTCTATCCCCCCGCGCATGCTGCTGACGGTCCTCCTCGCGACGCACGTCCTCTCCCTGCTGCTCTGGATCGGCAGCCTCGTGAGCATCACCCGGGTGATCACCGCCGGCGTGGGCGAGGAGCCCGCCGTGCAGGCGAAGCTCGCCTCGCTCGCCCGGCGCATCTACCGCACCGTCGCCTCGCCGTGGATGGGCATCGCCACCCTCGCGGGCTTCGCGATGATCGCCGTCGCGAAGGGGGCGTACTTCCACTTCGGGTGGTTCCACGGGAAGTTCACCCTGGCCCTGGTGATGCTCGCGCTGCACTTCGTGCTCGGGGCCCGGGTGCGCTCGGCCGAGGCCGCCGGGCGCACCGACGGCGTCGCCCCGCAGATGCGCGTGCTCCAGCTCGGCGTGCTGGTCACCGCCGCGCTCGCGGTGATCTGCGTGATCGTCCTGAAGACCCTGCACCCGGCCTGAGCCCCCGGCGTCCCGGCGCTAGAAGCCCCGCCCCGCCTTCAGGAACTCCCTCTCCTCCGCGCTGCTCTCCCGCCCGAGGACCTCGTTGCGGTGCGGGAACCGGCCGAAGCGCGCGATGACCGCGCGGTGCTTCTCGGCGTAGCTCGACATCTCCTCGGCGGCCTGCGCCATCGGGGCCGGGGCCTCCGCGGCGAGGGTGTGGAAGAGGGCCACCGAGCGGTCCTGTAGCGCGAGCTCCTCGGCGTGCTCGAAGGGCAGGTAGAAGAAGGCCCGCGGAGAGAACGACAGCGCGCGGTCGAAGCCGCGGGCGATGGCGCGTTCGGCGACGCCGCGAGCGATCGGGTCGGCGGCGAAGGCCCGCGCGCTGTCGCGGTACACGTTTCGGGTGAACTGGTCGAGCAGCAGGACCAGCGCGAGCGCACCGCGGGCGCTCTCCTCCCACGCCTGTAGCCGCCCCACGGCGGCGGCCTCGACGAGGGCCCCGAAGCGCTCACGGAGCTCGCGGTCGAAGGCCGGGTCGACGGCGAACCAGCGCTTCCGGATCTCCGGGTCGATCGGCCCGTCGAGCGTGTCGCTCCCGAACCAGGTGGTCAGGACCGCGGAGGCCTCGGGGTCGATCTCGGTGCTCATGGGATGCTCTCTACCGCACCGCGCCTCTCGCTCCGAGGGCGATCAGCGGAAGACCACGATCCCCAGGACGCGCCCGTCGCGGATGCCCTGGAGCGACACCACGGGAAGCTGCGGAAACCCGTTGCGCACGGGGGTCCAGGTCACCACCTGCACGCTGGTGGCGTCCCCGCTGACGACCCGCGCGTAGGGGCCGAGCGCGGCGCCGAGCCGGGCGTTCTGGCTGGTGATCGCGCGCTCGAACTCCTCCGCGCAGCCCACCGCGTCGGCGGCCTCGCACTCGACGGTCTTCGCCAGCAGGTGCCCCGCGTCGACGCCCGAGACGAGGGCGATCAGGGTGCCCACCGTGAGGAAGAGCCCGGTGCCGTCCCTCACCTCCAGCGCGGGCAGCGCATAGGCGCGATCGCCCGCCGCGGCGCGCTCCACCCCCGACTGGAAGGCCGTCGGGTCGGCCGAGAGCCTCACGCTCTCTTGCAGGTTGGGAGCGATCGAGGTGGCGGGCTCCGTCGGGCCGAGCTCCGTCGACGGGGCCGACGGGACGAACTCCGCCCATTCGGGATCGCCCGCCGCGCAGCCCCCGACCAGGGCCACCGCGGCGAGGAGCGACCCGCGGACCCGCGACGCATGGAAACCAGTGGGGATGTGCATGACAGACCTCCGTGACCGGTGGCTCGCGGCGCACCCCTGGATGCGCCTCGATCGCTACCGTGGATGAGCAGCGCCCATGCCAGGAGCGCCCGCCATGGAGGTCCTCCGAGGGGCCCTGATCGGTCGCGTCGCAAGGGCCGCGAGCACGCCGTCCGTCCGCCAGAAACCCTATCAGGAATGCCCCACCGCGCGCCCGGGCACACCTGCGCCCCGACTCGGCCTTTCGACCGGGCGGCGCCCCCCCTACCAGACGTCCGCGCGAGACCTCGCGGCCTTCAGCCCCGGCGCCTCGGCGACCAGCTCCCGGAAGACCGCCGCGCTCACCCTCGCCGCCAGCGTGGTGCGCCTCGCCCTCACGCTCGCCCCGCTCGGCGAGCCCTCCCACGCCGAGGCCACGCCCACCGCGGCCCCGGCGCCCGCGCGCTGCACCCGCGGACCGAGAGCGCCGCCGTAGCGCTCGACGCTCCCCGTGGCGATGAGCCACACCCACGCCGCGGGCTCTCCCTCGACGAGCAGCGACTCGCCCGCCGAGAGCTGCACCGGCTCGAAGCGCGCGTAGAGCGCCGCTCGCATCGCCGGCTCGATGCCCGCGAGCAGCGCCGAGGCGTGGCCCAGCGCCTCGAAGGCGCGCTCCCAGGCGATCTCCTCCAGCGCCGCGCGGAGCCCCTCGTACTGCCGCGCGAGGGACTGCACCACCGTCGGCGCCACGCAGAGCGCGCGGCCCTCGACCTTCGCCTCGGCGCGAAACAGGCTGCCGCTCTCGTAGTAGGCCGAGAGCTCGCCGACGAAGTCGCCGGGGCCGAGCGGGGCGCCCACGGGAATACCCGCCACGGTAAGCTGGACCTGCCCCTCGGTGATCACCCAGAGCGGCGCGGCCGCCGAGGCCTCCGTCGGGGGCGGCAGCGGGAGGTCGTGACCGGCGTGCAGCGGGACGATCACGCTCTCCCGCGCGAGCGAGCGCACCCGCTCGGCGGAGAGGTCGGCGAAGAGCGGCAGCGCGGTCAGCAGCGCGGCGGCGCCCTCCGCGGCGACGGCCCTCGCGGGGTCGTACGCGACGCTCACGTGCACCACCGGCTGGGTGAGCGTAGGGCCCAGGAGCGTGGGCACCGCCGGCGCGATCGCAGGCGCGGCGGGCGCCGAGGGAGGCGGGGCCGTCGGGGTCGAGGACGCGGGCGGAGGCGCGACGAGCAACGGAGCGGGCGCCGCGGGCACCGGTGGAGGCGCGACCGGCACCGCGAGAGGCGCGACGGGCACGGGTGGAGGCACGGGAGGCGGTGCCGCGGGAGGCGGGGCGGGCGGCGGCTCGGAGAGCGCGGCGGCCTGCTTGGCGACGACGAGGGCGCGGTCGTCGAGCCCGGCGTCCATCAGGTGCTCGGCCGCTCGTCGGAGCCACGTGCGCGCCCCGTCGAGGTCCCCCTTCGCCTGGAGCGTCGCGGCCGTGGCGAGGGCCCAGTCGGCCTCCTCGGCCGCTTCGGACTCCGGGGTGGAGGCGCCGTCGTGATCCGTTCCCATGAGAGGGAGTTAGCTACACGGGCCCCCGCGGGACCACAACATCACGACCGGTCGACCACCCGCAGCGCCGCCACGTAGCGCTCCCACGCGCCCGCGACGGTGAGCAGCTTGGCCGCCTCGTCGAGCGCCGAGTACACCGGCGCCAGGGCCTCGCTCACGATGAAGCGCGCGCGGATGGTGTCCACCTCCGAGCGCCGCACCTCCAGCGCCGACTGCGCCGCCCGCCGCGTGGCCCAGGCGCTCACGCCCAGCACCACCAGCAGGTCGTGCCTCGTGGCCGCCTCGACCAGCGCGCGCAGCCGGGTGCGCTCCGGCCCCGGCGGGACCTGCGCGTCGGCGAGCGCGTGCGCCAGCCCCTCGACCCGCAGCAGCTGCAGCCAGTGCAGGGCCACCATCGCGGGCAGCGCCGCGTCGCCGTGGGCCCGCACCAGCGTGGCCAGGTCGGTCTTCTTCGCGGCCAGCGCCGCGGTGCGCTCGTTGGGGTGCAGCGGCAGCGTGGAGAGGGCCGCGCCGTCGCCCCGCAGCGAGAGCTCGGTACCGTCGCCCCCGAGGAGCTGGTAGGCCACCGCGGGCTCGATGCGGGCTCGCGCGGCGCTCACCAGCAGCGCGTCGAGGGCGCGGGTCGGAAAGGGGATGCTCAGCGCCGAGCTGCGGGGGCGGATCTCCCAGGTGAACTGGTCGAGGCAGAGCAGGTCGAAGGCCACCTCCTGCGCGGCCCGGCCGAGCATGGCGACCAGGGCGTCGGCGGCGACGTAGCCCTGCGCCGCGAGCAGCGCCGCGCCGCGAGGGCCCACGTCGAGCGGGACCTCCGCGAAGCGGGCGGCCTCCTGAGGGACGAAGCCGAGGCGAGCGAAGAGGGGCCCCACCTGCTCGTCGGCCTGGCTGCTGCGGAGCGAGAGCAGGTGACCGTTGGCCACCGCGAGCTGCCACTCTCGCGCCCCCTCGCGCAGCACGATGTCCCCCGTCGCCCGCACCCTCCAGGCCGCGCTCAACAGCGGACCGAGGCCGAAGCGCTCCAGCGAGCCAGCCAGCCTCGCGTCGCCGTCCACCGGCAGCGGGACCATCGGCGCGGCCTCGGCGCCCTCGCGGGCCACGCGTCGCTCGGCGGCGCCCCGAGGGGCGGCGATGGCGCTGGCGGAGACGGACAGGCCCTCGTGCTGGTCGTCGTCGTCGAGCGCCCCTTCGATGGGCTCGAGCAGCTCTGGCGGGACGAGCTCGTCCAGCGAGTCGTCGCCCGCGGCGGCCAGCTCCAGCGCGGCCGGGTCGCCGCCCACCAGCTGCAGCGCGCGGCGCAGGGTCTCCTCGACCTCCTGGGTGACGTCCGGAGGCGCCCAGGAGCCGTTGTCGTCGAGGCCCGAGGGGGCCTCCGCGAGCCACGACTGCACCGTCGAGAGCGCCCCGTCGACGGGCACGCCCACTGGCGGCGACGAGGAGGTGCTCATGGTCACCACGGGCATGCTCGACAGCGCCGCCGAGGGGATCGGCGTGGGAGGCGCCGGGCGGCGCGGCAGAGGGGTCTCCAGCGCCGCCGCGAGGGTGGCCGGGGAGAGAGGGCGGAGCTGCGGGTTGGTGATCGGCGAGCGGCGCCGCGGAGGCGGGGCGCTCGGGAAGGCGCTGGTCACCATCGAGCCCAGCAGCTCGACCAGCGACTCGGGCAGCACCGGCCGGGGGAGGATGACGTCCGCGCCGGATTTCAGCGCCCTCGCCCCGACCTCGGCGCCCACGCAGAGGAGCACCACCGGAACCTTCCCCCGGCGGCGCAGCCGGGTCACCGCGTCGAGGGCCCCGGGGAGCGCCTCGTCGACCACCACCAGCCGCGCCCGCTCGGCGAGCGCGACCTCGTCGAGCCGGTCGGCCGCGGAGGAGACCACGAGGTAGCGCGCGGCGCGGAGCGCGTCGATGAGCGCGCCGTCCTCGGGCGACAGCACCACGACCACTCGCTGCAAGGTCCGGCTGTCGGTGGGTTCGCTCGCCTCGGTCAACGGGTCTCCAGTCCCCTCTCATGGTAGCCGAGTTCGACGCCCGCCCGCAGCATCGCAATCGCGCATTAGCCCTGGCGGTCTTCTGTTCTATGGTTGCTCCCCCTGCGGAGCCCCCTGTGACCGAAGCGCTGCTCTCCATCCGCCACCTCTGCACGGAGTTCGCCACCGACGAGGGTCGCCTGCGCGCGGTGGACGACGTCTCCTTCGACCTCCCGCCCGGCGGCGCCCTCGGCCTCGTGGGCGAGTCGGGCTGCGGCAAGAGCGTCACCTCGCTGTCCATCCTCCGGCTCATCCAGGCGCCCGGGCGCATCGCCTCCGGGGAGATCCGCTTCGAGGGCACCGACCTCCTGCGCCTCTCCGAGCGGGAGATGCGCAAGGTCCGCGGCGCCCACATCGGGATGATCTTCCAGGAGCCCATGAGCTCCCTCAACCCGGTCTACACGGTGGGCGACCAGATCGCCGAGGTGCTCACCCTGCACCGCCAGCTCCCCCGCCGCGCCGCCTGGGAGCGCGCCGTCGAGCTCCTTACGCAGGTGGGTATTCCCTCCCCCGCCGAGCGCGCCAGCGCCTACCCCCACCAGCTCTCCGGCGGCATGCGCCAGCGCGTGATGATCGCCATGGCCCTCGCCTGCGAGCCCAAGCTGCTCATCGCCGACGAGCCCACCACGGCGCTCGACGTCACCATCCAGGCGCAGATCATCGAGCTCCTTCGCGACCTGCGAGCCCGGCTCGGCATGGCGGTGCTGCTCATCACCCACGACCTCGGGCTGGTCGCAGAGTTCGCCGAGGACGTGGTGGTCATGTACGCCGGCCGGGTGGTCGAGCGCGCCCCGGTCGCGGAGCTCTTCGCCGACCCGAGGCACCCGTACACCCAGGGGCTGCTGCGATCGGTGCCCAGCTACGGCGACAACCTCGGCGCCCGGCGGCTGCCGACCATCCCCGGGATGGTCCCGGACCTGCGGCGGCTGCCGAGCGGGTGCCGCTTCCGCGACCGCTGCGACAAGGCCTTCGCGCTCTGCGCCGAGCAGGAGCCCCCGCTCTTCCGCGTCGCCGCCGCGGGCGAGGTGCGGGGCGAGCGCGCCGAGGCCCACGACCGCCGCGTCGCGCGGTGCCACCTGGAGGCGCGATGAGCGACGAGGTGCTGCTCGAGACCCGTGGGCTGTGCACCACCTTCGAGGTGCGCCGCGGGATGTTCGGCCCGAAGGGCGTGGTGAAGGCCGTCGATGGGGTGTCTCTCTCCGTGCGCTCGGGCGAGACCCTCGGGCTCGTGGGCGAATCCGGCTGCGGCAAGAGCACCCTCGGGCGCACGGTGCTCCGGCTCCTCGATCCGAGCGCGGGGAGCATCATCTTCGAGGGCCAGGACATCACCCGGCTCTCGCAGCCCGCGCTGCGCCCGATGCGCCGGCGGATGCAGATGATCTTCCAGGACCCCTACGCCTCGCTCAACCCCCGGATGCGGGTGCGCGAGATCGTCGGCGAGGCGCTGGAGATACACGGCCTGGGCGCGAGGGGCAGCGAGCGCGAGGGCCGCGTCGAGGCGCTGCTCAAGCGCGTCGGGCTGCGCCCCGACCAGGGAGCGCGCTACCCGCACGAGTTCTCCGGGGGCCAGCGGCAGCGCGTGGGCATCGCGAGGGCGCTCGCGGTGGAGCCCCGCTTCATCGTCGCCGACGAGCCCATCTCCGCGCTCGACGTGTCGATCCAGGCGCAGATCGTCAACCTCCTGAAGGACCTCCAGGAGGAGCTCGGGCTCACCTACCTCTTCGTCGCCCACGACCTGAAGATCGTGGAGTACCTCTCGCACCGCGTGGCCGTGATGTACCTCGGCCGGGTGGTGGAGGAGGCCCCCGCCGCGGGGCTCTACGCCGAGCCGCTGCACCCGTACACCCGGGCGCTGCTGAGCGCCGTGCCGGTGCCCGACCCCACGCGCCAGCGGCGGCGCCTGGTGCTCACGGGCGATGTCCCGTCGCCCATCAACCCCCCGTCCGGGTGCACCTTCCACCCCCGCTGTCCCATCGCGAAGAAGGGCCTCTGCGAGATCGAGTCGCCCGCGCTGCGAACGCTCCGCGAGGGCCATCAGGTGGCCTGTCACCTGGCGGAGTGAGGGCCCCGGCCAGCGATTCCTTTGAACATCCACCCCGGTCGGCCTCGTCGGGTATGCTGGGCATCCCCATCAACCAACCGGAGTTCAACCATGCGAACCGTCCCCAGCGTCCTCCTCGTCCTGTCCTTCGCGGTGCCGATCGGGTGCACCGTCCGCACGGTCCCGGCGCAGTCCACGGTCTACGCGCAGCCTGCCCAGCAGGCGGTCTATGCGCAGCCCGCGCAGCCGGTCGCGGTCGCCCAGCCTTCCTATGGCGCCGGGGTCGCGGTCGGCGGTGGAGCCTGGGGCGCATCGGGAGGCGTCGGCGTCGGCGTCGCCCAACCCGCCTACCCCACGCAGCCCGGTTACGCCGCCCAGCCGGGTTACCCCGCTCAGCCCGGTTATGGCGTCGGCGTTGGCGTCGCCCAGCCTGCTCAGCCCGGTTATGGCGTCGGCGTCGGGGTCGCCCAGCCCGCGCAGACCGGTTACGGCGTCGGCGTCGGGGTCGCCCAGCCCGCGCAGACCGGTTATGGCGTCGGCGTCGGGGTCGCCCAGCCCGCTCAGCCTGGCTACGGCGTCGGCGTCGGGGTCGCCCAGCCCGCGCAGCCCGGCTACGCCGTCGGCGTCGCGCAGCCCTCGGGTGGGGTCGTCGGTCCCACGATGGGCGTCGGCGTCGCGCAGCCTGGACGGGCCCCGGTGGCCGTAGCCGTCGGACCCAACCCCGTCGGCATGAACATGGCGCCCAACGCCGCCGTCGTGGCGCGTCCGCCGACCGTCGCGGTCGGGGTGCAGCCCGGCATGGCGGCCCCTCCTCCGGGCAGCGCGGCGAACCCCGCCTGGCGAGCGCCTTCGGGCACCACCGCGGTCGCGGTCCCGATGGGGGGACAGGTCACTGCCAACCCCGGCGGTCCGCTGGTGGCCCCGGTCCTCGCGCCCAACGCGCCTCGCACCAACACGGTGCAGTCCATGGGCGTCGGCGTGAACACCGGCAGGGCCCCGCTCCCGCCGATCTACCGCCGCCCCATCGACCCCACGCAGATCACCGCGCAGCCCGTCCCCAACCCCCGCTGAATACCCGCTCGGGTAATCTCTCTCGCCACTACGGCGGGATCGGCATGCACGCCGAGCCGCCCACGCAGCGCTGTCCGACCGGGCAGCACTGGCAGGGGCAAGGGCTCGTGCCGTTGGCGCAGGTGATCGCCACGCAGCGGTTCATCGAGCAGACCTCGTTGCAGGCGCAGCCGCCCGCGCAGCCCGCGCTCGAACAGAAGTAGTGGTTCTCGTCCATCGGGTCGCGAGCGCAGGCCTCGCCCGCGCCGCAGCCGCCGACGCAGGTGCCGCCGCAGCCGTTGCTCACGCCGCAGCGCACGCCCGGCGGGCAGAGCGGCTGGCAGACGCACGTCCGGGTGACCGGGTCGCAGAGCGAACCCACAGCGCACTGCGTCCCTCGCCCGCAGGCGGGGCCCCCCGGGCACGCGTTGGGGATGTCCATCCCGCACATCACGAGGCCCGGGTCGGTGGTGCAGTGGGGCACGCAGGAGCACGAGCCTCCAGAGCACGAGGACAGCTCCGGGCACGCGTTGCCGCACGCGCCGCAGTTGCCGTTGTCGCTCTGCGTGTTGACGCAGCGCTCGCCGCAGAGCGTTCCGGTCCCGGGGCAGGTGCAGACGCCCGCGTTGCAGGTGGTGCCCGCGGGGCAGCGGGTGTCGCAGCCGCCGCAGTGGTTGCTGTTGGTCTGGAGGTCGAAGCAGCTCCCGCCGCAGTCGGTGCGGCCGTCAGGGCATCCGCCCCCGCCGTCACCGCCGTCGCCGCCGCCTCCGCCGTCGTCCATGCCGCCGTCCTGCGGCTCATCGTCGGCCACGCAGCGACCCATGTCGTTGCAGTGCTGCCCCATCGAGCAGCGCGTGCCGGTGCCGCACGACGGACCGCCCGCGCAGAGGTTGTCCACGCTCCGCCCGCACGCGACGGTGGCGAACTCCTCGACCGGCGGGCAGTGCGGCATGCACACGCAGGTGCGCGTCGTCGCGTCGCAGCGGAAGCCGTTCTCGCAGCCGCCCTCGGTGCAGGTCCCGCCGCAGCCGTCGTCCGCGCCGCAGGGCGTGTCGGCGGTGCAGCGCGGCGTGCAGACGCAGGTGGCGGTCAGGGCATCGCAGGTCGCGAAGCGGTTGGAGCACTCGCCGATGCAGCGGCCGCCGCAGCCGTCGTCCGCCCCGCACGCGCCTCCGGGCATGCAGGCCCGGGTGCACTGGCACTGGCTCACCACGCAGTGGTCGCGCGCCGAGCGGTTGCACGGCGGGTCGCAGGCGCAGGTGTCGCTACAGCGGCCCGCGATGCAGAGCGAACCCGGGGCGCAGGTGACGTTCGCGCAGGGGTTGGGCACGCAGCGGCCGTCGGCGCAGATCTCCGTCGACGCGCAGTTCACGCCGTCGCAGTTGGAGCGCGGCAGGCACTGCACATGGCAGGCGTAATCGGTCGGGCAGGCGCCGGTGCACGGGCGGATCGGCGCGCAGTTGCCGGTGGTGTCGTCACAGAACTGGCCCGACGGGCAGGAGATCCCTGAGCACGGCGCCAGGAAGCAGCCGGGGGTGCAGCGGCCGAAGAAGCACGTCTCGTTGTTGCCGCAGGGGACGCCGGCGCAGAGGTCGCGGGTCGCCACGCAGCGCATGTCGCAGCGCGACTCGGGACCGCAGGGGTTGTCGGTGGTGCGGCAGGTGTCGAGCGCGCAGCGGCCGCCGAGGCAGCGCGCCCCGAAGGCGCAGTTCTGGTCGGTCTGGCAGTTCATCCCGACCTCGATGGGCACGTCCGCCGGGGGGATGTCGCGCACCGGGATGTCGATCGGGACGATGTCGAAGGACTGCCTCGCGAGGTCGTCGGCGGCGTCGAGGGGCACGTAGCCGTCGAGCTCGAAGGTGCCGAGCGCGGGCGGCCGGTCGCGAGCGCAGCCCGACAGCGCGAGGAACCAGCCAAGGACGAGGGTGAGGAGGAGTGATCGCATGGCCGTTCCTGTGTCGGCCACACTAGCCCACACGGCACTGAAGCCGGAAGTGTGGAGCGCATGCCCCGTCGGCGCGGGTCAGCCTTGGTCGCGGCGAAGGTGTCGATTGCCACGGTGCGCGAACGACGGCACGATCGCGCGCATGACTTGGCGACGGGCTTGGGGTCTCGGATGCGTGGTGCTCTCCCTCGGAGCGGCGTGTTCGGAGACACCCTCGACGCCGGCCGCGGACGCCGGGCCCACCAGCGACGCGCGCTCGGACGCCCCGTCGACGGACGTCCCCGCGGGGAGCTGCTCGCTCGAGCCCAGGCTCGACCTCGACCGCGACGGCGTCGCCACCCCGCTCGGGACCGCCGGGTGGGTGGAGTTCTCCCGCGCCCCGGAGGCGCAGCTGCTGACCCCCATCCCGACCTGCGGCGGGGCGGTCTACAACTCCGCTCTGGTGCAGTGGACGGCCCCTCGCGGGGGAATCCTCCGCATGCGCGTCGAGCGCGACCGCTCCGACTGGACCCAGGAGATGATCGCCAGCGCGTACCTCTCGGCCCGCCGCGTGGAGCGCTGCGCCTGGGACGCGACCGCCCGCGAGTGCTCCGTCGCCACCTTCGACACGGACCCCGAGCACACTCGCTCGGAGTTCGAGTTCCACGTCGAGGCCGGGACGCAGTACATCGCCCTCGCCTGGAGCTTCAACTACGCCGGAGCCGGGGTGCGCACCACCGCGGTGCCCGCGCTACGCGTCGCGGTGCGCATGGTCGAGCAGAGCGCCTACGGCCAGGCCTGCACGCCCGCGAGCACCGACCGCGAGCAGCTCTGCCCCGCGCGCTCGGACTGCACCGCCGTCGGCTCCGCGGCCCCGACCTGCGTGGCGCGCGGCGCCCAGGGGGGCCTCTGCCGGGGACCCTTGCGCGACTGCGACACGGGGCTCGTCTGCAGCGCGATCGGGTTCTCCTGCGACGCGCCCGCGGCCATCGGCGAGTCCTGCGCCAGCCGCGGCTGCGCGGCCGGGTCGAGCTGCTACGTGCGCACCCCCGTCGCCGAGAGCCGCTGCGTCGCGCTCGGCACCCTCAACGCCGCCTGCCGCGAGGGCGGCGGCTGCGACGCTCCGCTCACCTGCCGCCCGGTCGACGGCCGCTCGATCTGCGTGCAGGAGACCGCCGCCGGAGCGCCCTGCGACGACACCTCCCTCTGCGCGAGCGGAGGCGTCTGCGCGCCGAACGCCATGGGCCGCTCGGTCTGCACCGCGCCCGGCTCCGAGGGCACCCGCTGCGGCTCGACCGTCGGCCAGGCGCTGCCCTGCATGGCCGGGCTTCGCTGCGTCGACCAGTTCTGCCGCCGCACCCACGCGGCCACCGAGGCCTGCGACGACGACCGGGTCTGCAACGCCGGGCTCGCGTGCGTCGACGGCCGCTGCGCCGAACCCCCGATGGGGCGCTGCACCTCCCGCGGCGACCGCTGCCCGGAGGGCCAGCGCTGCGTCAACCGGACGTGCGCCCCGGCGGTGGCCCTCGGCGGAGCGTGCACCGGTCAGGACTGCGCGGCGGGCCTCACTTGCCCGTCGGACTCGCGCCGTTGCGAGGTCGCCCCGCCCTCCCTCGGCTGCGTCGACGACCAGGACTGCCCTCGGGGCACCGCCTGCCGGGAGCACGTCTGCCTCGTGGTCGGCCAGTGCCCGCAGCGCGACGTGTTCAGCAACGTGATCTGCGACGAGGGATCGCGCTGCGTCCCGACCTCGACCGGGGCCTGGGCCTGCCACCCCATCGGCCACGACGGCGGCCCCTGCCGCGTCGGCACGCCGGGCCCCTGCGACGCCGGCTCGCGCTGCGTCGGGGGCGTCTGCCTCGCAGCCTCGAGCGCCGCCGCGGGCGTCTGCGGCGACCGGCTGCGCTGCCCGCCCGGCACGCACTGCGAGGCCGGGTGCCAGCCCGACGGCGCGGCGGGCGCGATGGGCGCCCGTTGCCGGCGAGGAGCGGGCGGCGCGGCGGAGTGCGACGCGGGCCTGCGCTGCGACCTCGCGACGCTCACCTGCGTCCCCTGAGCTACGCGTCGAGCAGGTGCCCCGCGAAGGAGCGCGCCAGCGCCATGATGGTGTGCTGGGGGTTGACCCCGAGCGTCGTCGGGATGACCGACGCGTCGGCCACCACCAGGCCCTCGTAGCCGTGCACGCGGCCGTACTCGTCGCACACGCCGCGGGTCGGGTCCTTGTCCATGGTGGTCCCGCCGAAGAGGTGGGACGAGATGAGGATGTACGAGCGCGGGTCGAGCGGGCCGTTCTCGATGAGCCCGACCTGGTCGGGGCCGATCTCGTAGGGCAGGCCGTAGATGCCGGGGAGCACCTTGAGCGCGCCCGCGGCGAAGTGCGTCCGGGCGAGCAGCGCGAGGCCCTTGCGCAGGCGCTCCATGTCGGGCCGGGCGAAGCCGTAGTCCACGCTCACCTCGCCGAGGAGGCCTCGCTTGATGCGGCCGACGGCCTCCGCGCGCACGGCCACGACCCACATCGCCATGCGGCGGTAGTCGCCCATGCGCGCGACGAGCTCCTTGCCGGCGCCGGCCAGCCGCGAGGCCACCATCTCCGGCGGGATGGAGAGCGTCTCGACCTTCATCCCGGGCTCGATGCGGTACTGCACCGAGGCCCAGCCCTGCGTGGCCCCGACGTTCATGTCGACGTCGTGGTCGTAGACGCCGATCACGCCGGTGCCGGGGTGCGCTCGGAAGCCCTTGCCCAGCCGAGGGTGCTTCACCCCGCTGGCCATCAGCAGCGGAGCGGTGCGGGTGACGCTCGCCGCCACGACCACGCCCTTGCGCGCCCGCACGGAGAAGCGCCCGCCCTTGCGGCGGGTGACCGGCTCGCGGAAGCGCCCCGTGACGCCCACCGCGCGGCGTCCCTCCAGCACCACCCGCTCGACCGGGGCGCACGAGAGCACGGTGCCTCCGAGGGTCATCACCTCGGGGACGAACTGCAGGTTGAGGCTCTGCTTCTTGAGCTGCTTGCACCCCTGGAGGCACTGGCCCGAGCCCACGCAGCCCTTCACGTAGCGGGTCATGGGGTAGCCGTCGTAGGGGACCGCCGACGCGCCCCGGGCGGCGAGCAGGCTCGATCGCCCCGCCGACGCGGTCGGGACCACCTCCGCGCAGAGCTCGACCTCGAGCTTGTCCTGGTGCTCCCAGATGGCGTCGCGCCAGGCCGCGTTGCCGACGCCGAGGTCGCGCTCCCAGGCCACCATCACGTCCTCCGGGGTGCGGACGCAGATCGCGCAGTTGATCACCGTGGTGCCGCCCACGCAGGAGGCCTGCACGATGGGCCAGAGGGCCCGGCCGCGCGCGATCCCGACGCCCCAGTCGTCGAAGACGTCGCGCATGGCGCCGTAGGTCGACGAGGGATAGTCCTCCGGGTCGCGCCAGGGCCCAGCCTCGATGAGCGCCACCGTCGCGCCGCCGCGGGCGAGCTCGTTGGCCGCCGTCGCGCCGCCCGCTCCGGAGCCCACGACCACGTAGTCGACCTCGAGCGAGAGGTTCTCCTCGCGAAACGCAAAGTGGGTCATGAGCGCCTCCAGGTGCCCGGGTCGGCGGGGTAGGGCGCGAGGCCGAGGCGGGCGCGAACCGCAGGGTCGGCCCCCCAGAGCAGCCCCGCGATCATCTTCAGCAGGAAGACCGGCTGCCGCACGTAGTAGATCCGGTGCGACGAGAGCCGCTGCGCGTGGCGCTCCCTCGTCGAGGCCGACAGGGCGAAGGCCGGTAGCGGGATGAACACCGTGAAGAGCGGCGTGAGGTGGAAGAAGAGCGTCCCGAGCACGAAGCCCGCCCACATGAGCGGCGCCGACTCGCGTTTGAAGCGGGCCAGGTACTCATCGAGGGGCATCTCGTCGATGCCGGGAAACTGTTCGGAGCGGGGGTAGAAGGTCACCATCGCCGACCGGGCGAGCCAGTTGATCACGCGACCACGGTAGCGGATTCATGGCCCCGGCGCCGCGACCGAATATGCGTTCAGTGCGCCCTGGCGCTGGCCGTCAGGGCGTGTCAGCCGCCCTCGACGGTGCTGCTGCGGGGGTCGTGTTATGGTCGCCGACGGGCCCCGCACCATCGATGAATCGTCTTTCACCAGGACACGCCGCGGAGACCATGGAGGATCAGGACCGCGAGTCCCACGACGTGCTCCCCGCGGGCACCCGCTTCGGCCGCTACCAGATCCGTCGGCTGCTCGGCCGAGGGGCCTTCGGGGCGGTCTACGAGGCCCTCCAGCTCGAGCCCCTGCAGCGCGCCGTCGCGCTCAAGGTGCTGCACGAGGTCGCTCGCTCGGACCCGCAGCTGGTCGTCCGCTTCGTGCGCGAGGCGCAGATCGCCGCGAGCATCACGCACCCGCACATCTGCACGGTCTTCGACATCGGCAGCGAGGAGGGCGTGCCCTTCATCGCGATGGAGCGCCTCCACGGCGAGGCCCTCGACGCCTGCCTCGATCGCCAGCGGGTGCTCTCCCCGGCCGCCACGGTCGACACGCTGCTCCCGGTGCTCTCGGCCGTGGCGGCGGTGCACGACGCGGGCATCGTCCACCGCGACCTCAAGCCCGCCAACATCTTCCTCGCCACCCCTCGGCCCGGCGCGGTGGTCCCCAAGCTCCTCGACTTCGGCATCGTGAAGGTGCTCGACCGCGACGCCAACGTCGCCCGCACGGAGACGCGCACCTTCCTCGGGACCCCTCACTACACCTCGCCCGAGCAGGCCATGGACTCGAGCTCCATCGACGTGCGCAGCGATCAGTGGGCTCTCGGCGTGATCCTCTACGAGTGCCTCACGGGCTCGCGTCCCTGGCGCGAGGGCCCCGTGCTCCAGGTCCTCTTCGAGATCACCGCGGCGGACATCGCCCCGCCCTCCTCGCGCCGCCCGACGATTCCGGCCGCGCTCGACGCCGTCGTGATGCGCGCCCTCACCCGCGACCCCTCCCAGCGCTTCCCCTCCGTGCGAGCGCTCGCCGCCGCCCTGCTGCCCTTCGCCTCGGAGTCCGTGCGCTCGGTGTGGAGCGACGAGTTCCTCCCCCACGCCTCGCCCACTCCGCGCCCGGCGGAGCAGGCCCCCGCGGTGCGCACCGCGCTCGCCGCCCCGCCCCTCTTCGATGTCCACTCCGAGCCACGGCTCGAGCCCGACCCCGAAGCGGCGCTCCGAGCCCGGTCCGTCGAGACCAAGCGGGGCGTCCCGAGGCCCCCTCGCTACGCCAGCCTGCAGGCCGCTCCGCCGCCGCCTGCGCCCGCTCGTCGGCTCCTCTGGCCCGCGCTCGCCGCCGGGGTGGCGCTGCTCGCGACCGCGGCCTTCCTCGCCGCACGGTCGTCGCCCTCACCATCGCCGTCTCCATCGCCGTCGTCGCAACCGGACGTGACGCCGATCAGCGCCCTCCCCGCCCCGGAGCCCGCGCCCGAACCCGCGCCGCCCCCCGCGCCACCACCTCCCATGCCCTCAACCCCTGTCGTCCTCGCGCCTCCCGTCGCCCTGCCCGACGCGGGCGCTCCCACGCGAACCCACGGTCGCCCCCGGCACCGCCCGCTGCACCCCGGCGGCGAGACCCTCCCCACCCCGGCGCCTCCGGCCGGAGGCATCCCCAATGTCTAGCCGGGCGCTCGTGCTCGGGGCCCTGCTCTCCCTCGGCTACGCCAGCGCGGCGCAGGCCCAGACCGTCGACCCGGAGGCCGAGCACCAGCGCGGCATCGCGCTCCGCAACGAGCACCGCGACGCCGAGGCGCTGGAGGTGTTCCGAGGGCTGTACGAGCGCACCGGCGAGGTGCGGGCGCTGTCGCGCATGGCCCTCGCGGAGGGGGCTCTCGCTCGCTGGGCCGAGGCCGAGGTTCACCTCCAGCGGGCGCTGGCCTCGAGCGACGCCTGGGTGGCGCAGAACCGGGCGAGCCTGGAGGTGGCGCTGGCCACCGTGAGACAGCACCTCGGAAGCCTCACGGTGATCGCCAACGTGCCCGGGGCCGAGGTGTTCATCGGGGGCCAGCGCGTGGCCGTCACGCCCTTCGAGCACCCGCTTCGCGTCCCCGCCGGGACCGTCGACCTCGAGCTCCGCGCCGCCGGTCGCTCGACCGCGCGACGCACCGTCACCGTGCGCCCTGGGGTCGAGGTGACCGCCCTCGACGTCGAGCTCTCCCCGACGCCCTCGGAGCCTCTGTTGACGGCGGAGCTCCCGCCCGTGATCGACCTGTCCCCGCCGGTCGAGGTCACGCCGGTGGTCGACCCGCAGGTGCGCAGGGATCGCGCCGAGCGGAGGGCCACCTGGGAGACCCTCGCGACGACGGGCTTCGTCCTCGGCGGCGCGGGGCTGCTCACCGGCGTCATCGCGCTGGGCATCCGGGAGAGCGCCGTCTCGACCTTCAACGGCAACGGCTGCGAGCTGGTCTCCGAGGGACCGCTGGTGCTGACCTCCGCCGGCCGCGACTGCTCCGCGCAGTACAACCGGGGCGAGGCGGCGACCGCGATCTCGCTCACCGGCTTCATCGCGGGCGCGGTGTTCGCGGCCGCCGGGAGCGTCGCCTGGTATGTCTCCACGCGCTCGGCGCCGCTGCACGCCCTGAGCTGCGCGCCGTCCCTCGGCAACGCGGGCGTCGTCTGCGGCGGGAGGTTCTGACGTGATGACCTGGCGCACCCGACTCGCGATGCTCGGCGCCCTCGGCGCGGCGGCCTGCAGCTCCTACAACCGCGGCTCCCTCACGGCGGACTCCGGGGCCACCTCGGAGCTTCCCTCGTCGGGCAACGACGTCCCGGCGACCGCCGATGTCCCGATGACGCCGACGGACACCGGGACCCCCGAGGGCTTCTCCTGCGCCCGGCTGTGCCGTCAGCTCGGGACGGTCTCCGGCTGCGGCGACGCGCAGCGCGGCTGCCTCAGCATGTGCGCGAGCGAGTACAGCCATTTCCCCGCCGCGTGCATGGGCCCGCTCAACGCGCTCTTCAGCTGCGTGGAGACCCCCGGCACGCGCATCGTCTGCATGGCCATGACCTACCCCTACCAGGATTGCATGGCGGTCAACGGCGCCGCGCAGATGTGCGTGCGCAGCAACCCCTGAGGGGGACTTCAGGGGTGGTTGGAGTCGAGCCCGGTGACGTGCAGGGTCGCCGCGTTGCGCAGCGTGGCCTCGTAGGTGCCGACCCAGACGTCGTAGCGCCCCGGTGAGGGGTTGGCGAAGTCGATGGCGGGCATGAGGCGATGGCCCCAGGCCTCGCGGCGATGGTCGTCGTTGCAGCGCCAGCGGCCGCCCGGCTCGTTGATCACCAGCGTGACGTCCGAGCTGCCCTCTGCGACCACGTAGAAGCGCAGCAGGGGGAGGGTCGTCGCCTCGGCGAAGGTGAAGTGGAAGTCCGGCCGACGGGTGACGAAGGAGCGGCCGCAGCGCTCGCCGCTGACGCCGTCGCGGATGCCGAGGTCGGCGGCGTTGATCGGGTTGCGACCACCGCCCACGGTGAAGGGGAAGGTCCACGGGTCGGGAGCGAAGCCGGCGCTGAGCTGACCCCCACCGAAGCGGGCGCGAGCGTTGTAGTCGAGCAGGGTGCGCGCCCTGGACCACGCGGCGGCGTCCTCTGCGGAGGGCCTGAACTCCGCCGGCGATGACTCGTGCACCAGCTCGGGCGAGGCCTCAACGGCGCGCACGGGCGTCGTCGACGCGTGCGCGGTCGACACAGGCTGTGGCCACGGGGCCAGTGGGGGGGTGGAGGCACACCCGGCGAGGCCGAGGCCGAGCAGGGAGAGGGCGGTCTTCATGTCGTCCCCGGTTCTGTAGCCCAGCCCAGCTCCAGCCGCCCGTGCGCCTGCGCTCACCTTTGCCACGCCTGTGGCGAAGCACCCCAGGTCCGCCGGGCGTGACCTTCGACGCTTTCTGGCGGCGCGCGGAATGCACTGCGATGAGTGCCGCCGCGACCTGTCCCTTGAGCCCGCTCACCGCCGAAGGAGCCCGAAGGTCCTGTGAACACCCCCTCCCGCGACCGGTCCGACTACGCCAGGCTGGCCTATGTCCCCCTCGGGTTGTTCGTGCTGACCGCGTTCATGCGCGCCAGCCTGACGGGCGACGGCCCCCCTGCCTCGCGGCTCGCGGTCGACCTGCTCGCGCTCGCCATGGGCGCGCTGCTCTGCTGGCTGGGCGGTGAGTTCGCGGCCCCCCGCGAGGCCCCCGTCGCGCGCCGCCGCCATCGCCGCGAGCGCCCGCGCGCGCAGCTCACCCACAAGACCGTGTGACCCGCCGATGACCGCCCCTGGCGATGACCTCCTCGACGCCCGCGCGCCCGAGGTCATCGCCGCCGCGATGCCCCTCGCCCGCGCCCTCTGCCGAAGCTACTTCCGCCTCCGCGTCGAGGGCCTCGAGCATCTCCCCGAGGGCCCCGCCCTCCTGGTCGGCAACCACAACAACGGCCTCGCCGGCCCGGACATCCTCTGCACCCTCTCCACCCTCTGGGACGCGCGCGGACCCGACGCCCCGATCTACGCCCTCGCCCACGACTTCGCGATGCGCCACGTCACCGTCTTCGGCGCCGTCATCTCCCGCTTCGGCGCACTGCGCGCCTCGCGGGACAACGCCCTCCACGCGCTCGCCGCGGGCGCCCAGGTGCTGGTCTACCCGGGCGGCGACCTCGAGGCCTACCGGCACTTCCGTCGTCGCGACGAGATCGTCCTCGGGCCGCGCACGGGCTTCGTCACCCTCGCCCGAGAGGCCGGCGTCCCCATCGTCCCGGTGGTCTCGCAGGGCGCCCACCGGAGCGCGGTGGTGTTCCACGAGGGCGAAGGGCTCGCGCGCGCGCTGAGGCTCAAGCGCTGGGCGAGGCTGGAGCGCTTCCCCCTCGCGCTCGCGCTGCCCTGGGGCCTCGCGGCCGGACCGTGGCTCCCGTGGCTCCCGCTGCCCCTCCCCATCCAGCTGCGCTTCCTTCCCCCTCGGCGCGTCGCGGCGCACGAGGACCCCGCGACCGTGCGCGAGTCGGTGCGCGCCTCGATGCAGTCGGCCCTCGACGCCATGGCAGGGGCGCGGCCGTGAGCGCCCCGGACCGCTCGGGCACGGTCGCCCTCCCCGACGGGGCCTGCCTCGCCTACGAAGAGCACGGCGCCCGCCACGGCGGCGTCCCGGTGCTGCTGCTCCGCCCGCTGGCCGGAGCGATGGCCCTCTGGGGCGGGTTCCTCGACGCGCTGGCCGCTCGCCTGCGGGTGATCGCCTTCGACCCCCGCGGCACCGGCGCCTCCAGCGACGCCCCGGCGGAGGCCACCACCCGCGACCTCGCCCGCGACCCGGTGGCCCTCCTCGACGCCCTCGGCGAGCCCGTGGCCCACGTCTTCGGCATCTCCTTCGGGGCCATGGTCGCCACCTGGATGGCCATCGATGCGCCCGATCGCGTCGCTCGCCTCTGCCTCGCCAGCGCCGGACCGACGGGCTTCACCCTCACCGCCTCGGGCCTCGCCCGCGGGATCTCCATGGCCGCGACCGCCCTCACCCCCGGCGACGACGCCGCGAGCCGCCTCGTCTCCGAGGTGCTCTCCCGCGACGTGCGCGAGCACGACCCCGAGCGCGTCGCCGAGGTCGAGGCCGTCGCCGCCGAGGCCCCGCCCGACCGGGTGGAGCTGCTCAAGCACGCCGTGGCTGCGGCTCGCCACGACGCCAGCGGTGACCTGCACCGCATCGCCGCCCGCACCCTGGTGCTCTCCGGCGACCACGACGAGCTCATCGGCCCGGAGCCCGCCGCCGCCCTCGCCGCGGCCATCCCCGGCGCTCGCCTGGAGGTCCTCGCCGACGCAGGCCACGCGCTCACGCTGGAGCAGCCCGAGGCCACCGCGAAGGCCGTGGCGGACTTCCTCCTCTCGTCCGACTGAGCACATGCGCACAGGGGACTCGTGGCGGATTTGCCCAAGGGGACCCCGCGCACGGACCCTCCGCGTGCGTTGTATCGCGCACGAAGTGCCCTCCTGGCGTCGGCCTGCTTCCTGCTCACTCCCCTCTTCGCACGGCGCCCCGACGGGTCGCCCGATGCCAATCAACAGGAGAGAAAAGCCATGATGCACTACGCCGTCGTCTTCTTCGTCATCGCCCTCGTCGCCGCGGTCTTCGGCTTCGGAGGCATCGCCGCCGGCGCCGCGGGCGCCGCGAAGATCCTGTTCTTCGTGGCCCTCGCGCTCGCGGTGGTGTCCTTCTTCGCCCGCGGCCGCGCCTCGACCTGAGCGAGTGCTCGAACGCGGTGCGCGCTGCGGCGACTACTTCCGCTTCTTGAGGTGGTTGTTGGCCGCGGTGCGCACCGCCGCCGAGACGTTCTTGCTGGCCGCGACGCGCTTCATGTCGCTCTCGCGCAGGTGCACGATGAGCTTCATCGCCTCGCCCACCGGCGTCTTCGGGTTGCTCACCAGGTTGAGCTTCACCTCGTAGAGCCGCAGCCACGGCCCTCGGCTCGAGATGCGCCGCAGGATGTCGTCGCTCACCGCGCGGCTCGCGGCGATCTTGATGATCTCGTCGTCGCCGATCTTGGGAGAGTCGAGCACCGCCGCCGCCACCAGGCGGTTGGTCGAGCGGATGAGCAGCGAGCGCTGCAGCGCGTTGCCCAGCATCGCCGTGCGGATCTTCTCCGTCACGTTCATGTCCTCGAGCTTCTTCTCCGCCTTGCGGGCGCCCTCCTTCACGCGAAGCTCGCCGTCGTCGTCCTCCTCGATGTCGTCGAGGCTGAACTCCCGCGCCTCCTCCAGCGCCTCGACGAAGGCCGCGTCGCGCTCCAGCGGCGTCGCGCTCGGCGGGGGGATCACCTGGTTCTTCAGCGCGGCGACGATCTGCTCGAAGCCGGGGATGTTCACCTTGAGCCCGTTGCGCGCGGCGAACTCCACGATGCGGTCGGAGGTCGACATGCGCGTCGCGGGGTTGAGGTAGAGCGCCTCGATGATCTCCGGCGACGACAGCAGACGCTGCTCGTTCTGCGCGATGACCTCCGAGAGCGCCTCGTCGCAGCTCCGGGCGACGCGGGCGACGGTCTCGCCGGCCGCGTTGGGGTGGCGCACCACGCGCTCGATGTAGGCGCGGTTGCCCACGGCCCTCGCCGCGAAGTCGTCGAGCACCGCCCCGGGGAAATCCGGCGCCGCGAGCGCCGCGCCCACCACCGCCTCGGGCAGCCCCAGCAGGGTCTTCGTGGCCGCGTCGCGAAGGCCCGGGTCGTCGCTCCACGCGAGCCCGTAGAGCGCGCACATCATCGCCATCGGCGGCAGCGGCGCCATGCCCCTCGCGGCCATCATCTTCAACGGGGCGGGGCCGGCGAGCACCTTGCGCGCGCCTTCGGGGAGCTGGGTCAGGTCAACCGGATGATGCATGGCCGCGAGCGTATCGCAGTGCCCGCCGGGCGCGGCGCGCGATCTGTCGCCTCGGGGGCCCTACGGGCAGGCGATGCCCTCGGGCTGGGAGCGCGTCGGAGGGAGGCAGTACCGCGTCGGCCCGGGCTGCGGCCGGCCCGAGGCGTCCTCGGGGTAGATGCACGCCGCGCCGCCCGAGCACGCGCAGCCGTCGGAGCACGCCCGGTACACGCACAGCCCCAGGTTGTCGGCCCCGATGGGACCGAGCGGGGTCATGCTCGCCGGGTCGTCGTAGCAGCGCGGTCGGGTCGAGCGCTCGATCAGGCTCGCGCAGAGCCCAAGGCTCCCAGCGCCCACCCGAGCGCAGTACCCGCGGCAGGTGCGGCTGCGGCCCGCTGCGTCGAGTGCGGTCACGTCGCAGAGCGTCCCGTCGACGGCCATGCGGCTGTCGTCCGCGCGCGCGCCGCAGGTCCCGGTGCGCAGGCTGCATCGCCCTCCGCGGAGGTCGCCCTGGCAGTCGAGGTCGCTCTGGCAGAAGCCCACGCACGCCGGATCGCCCAGGCGCGTGAGGTCGTTGGTCATCCAGAGCGCGGTGCACACCTGGCCCATGGCGCAGCCGCCGCGGTTGACCGTGCGCTCCCTCGGATCGCACGCCCTCAGGCACCGCCCCATCTCGCCGTCGAGCGAGAGGCAGGTCGCGCCCGCCCCGCACGCGTCGCCCGGAGCGCAGGGGCGAGAGCACACCCCGCCCACCTCCGTGTCGCAGCCGTAGGGCTCCGCGCAGTCGCTCGCCCGGCGGCACCGTGCGCTCGGCCCTCGCAGCGGTGGCACGCACGCCCCGCGGTCGCACACGTCGCCCTCGCGGCACCGCACGCCGCAGCGGCCGCAGTCCGTGGTCGAGGCCCCGAGGTCGACGCACGCCACGCCGCCGTCGGCCTCGCAGGGCGATCCCCCGTCGCGGCACTGCGGGTCGACGCAGCCGCGGAGCCCGTCGCACACCGTCCCGTCGCCGCAGCGCGAGGGCACCGCGACCCGCACGCAGCGCGCCGCCACGCAGCGGTCCGCGGTGCACGCCACGCCGTCGTCGCACTCCGCGTCGCCCGAGCATCCAGGCTCCTCCATCGCCTCCTCCGCCGCGCCGCCATCGCCCGAGGGCGCCGCGCTCACCGTGCGCCCGCAGCCGAGCGCCAGGGCGCAGGCGAGCGCGAGCGCGGACCTCACGGCGCCCGCTCGAAGGCGCTGCCCGCCCAGCGGTAGGTGACCTGCCGCTGCGACGGCTCCCACGGCAGCAGCAGCGGGAAGAAGCCCTGCGGCGCCGCGTCGTGGAAGGGGTACGTCGCCGCCGTCCAGCCCTGCGCCGAGCCGCTGCGCAGCGTGACCGAGCCGCTGCCGAGGGCGGCCACCTCGTTGACCACCGCGCGGTCTCCGACGCGCCTCGCCACCTCCGCGGCGAACACCCGCCCCCGCCGCTCGCCGGTCACCGCGTAGGCGAGGAGCATCTCGCGCTGCGACGTCACCGCGGCGCCCTGCACCTGCGCGGTCACCGCCCGGCGCACCCGCAGCACCGCCTCGCGCTTACCGTCCCCGGTAAGATCGGCGAGCCGCAGGTCGAGCACCGCGTCGCCCTCGGAGAGCGGCAGGGCCACCGAGTAGTACGAGCGGCCGCCGTAGAAGCGCGGGCCCACCACCACCAGCGTGCGCCCGAAGACCAGCACCTCCTCGGCGGCCGCGTCCTCGGCCACGTCGCCGCTCGCCCGGTGCGACGGCGCGGTCCCCTCGGCCACGCCCTCGCGCTGCCGGAAGAGGCGCAGCACGCCGTCGAGGTCCGCTGCGAGCGGGGCAGGGACCGCCGGGACATTACCCGTAGATGTATTCGTCGCCATCGCCGCCGCCGCGGGGGCCACGTTGCGCTCGCTCCTCGCGAGCGTGAAGGTGCGCGACCCCGGGCTCCAGGCGAAGACCCGCACCCGGTCGGCGCTCCACGGGGTGAGCGGCGCCTCCACGCCCGCCTCCGTCGCCGTGGGCCACGTCGCGGCGGTGTAGCCCACCGGGGCGCCGGCCTCGATGCGCAGCCCCGCGGGCTCGTAGGACACCCGGTCGCTCACGCGGTTCGCGCCCTGCGCGCGCCCCACCTCGTGGGTGAACACCTGCTGGAGGTTTCCGCCCTCGTCCACCCGGTAGACCGTGAGCAGCTCGCGGGTGAAGCCCCCTTCGGTGCCCACGCGCTGCCGCAGCAGCACCTCGCTCTTACCGTCCCCGGTAAGGTCGCGCACGGTCACGTCGAGCAGGTCGTCGCTGTTGCGCGCGGGGAGCTGGATGAACGCGTACGCCGTCCCCTGCGCCACGCCCGGCCCCAGCGCCACGACGTAGCCCGGGAACACCACCACCCGCTCGGGCCTCGCGTCCCCCGCGAGGTCGACGGCGCGGTCGAGCCTCGGCGGAACGGTCACCCCGTGCTCCGAGCGGAACCGGTCGAGCAGCGCGCTCGGCGCGGGCGGCGCGCTGGCGCCCACGGCGAGGGGCATCGCCTCGGGGTGCGCCCCGTCGCCAGGGCCGGTGGCGATCACCGTGTCGGAGGAGGCCCGGCGCGGGGCGTCGACGTCGGCGTAGGCGACCCTCGCGCGCAGGGTCTCGAGGCGGGCTCGCACCTCGGGGATGGCGCTCCACGGGACGCGGGCCTCGAGGGTGAAGCCCATGCGATCGGGCAGCGGCGCCTCGACGATCTCCGCGCGCGCGACGGCCCCGCGGCCCCCGACGCGGAAGCGCACCGCGCCCGCGAAGGAGCCGGGCTCGCCGGGGTAGAGGTCGAGCTCGTACGCGACGGTGCGACCCTCCGGGGTGGTGACCGCGAGGGCGACGCTCAGGTGGTCGTCGGCGTCGGCGTGCGCGGCGGAGCGCACGGGGGTGTCGTCGCGCACCTCCGCGGCGATCCAGAGGCCGTCGGCGTCGCGAGCGAGGGCGTAGCCGAGGGAGGCGTCGTCGCTGCCGCGCCAGGAGGCGAGGCCCGCGGTGACGCTCGCGCGGTCGTCGACGGCGCGCAGCTGGCCGAAGCCCGACCAGTCGCGGATGAGCCCGTCGAGGGTGAGGCGCGCGGCGCCGCGCTCGAAGAGCTCCACCGCGGTCTGAGCGGAGGCGCTGGAGCTGGCCAGGAGGATCGAGAGGGCGGAGGCGAGGAGGGGAGCGGCGGGCCTGGTCATGGGTGGTGTCCTGCATCGACACCCGGTCGGAGGAAAAGGTTCAGTCGACGACGTCGACCTCCTCGGGCATGCGCACGCGGTAGCTGCGGTCGATGTACTGGTAGAGGTCGAGGAAGTACGTCTCCATCTGGGCGTTGCCGACCGGGGAGTCGGTATAGAACGTCCCGCGCAGGCAGTTGTCCGTCGGCCTGCAGCGCCCATCGGGGAACACCATGATGAACTTCTGCGGCCGCCGCCAGGAGGGGATGCTGCTCAGGGCCATGAAGTTGCCCACGATGAGCCCGCTGGCGACGAGGTCCGAGGGCTGCTGGCCGTAGCCGTGGAGGAAGTACACCACCGGGTAGCGCACGTTGGCGTTCTCCGGGTCGTGGTAGCCCGGCGGCAGGTACACGCTCACGGGACCGTTGCGCCCCGAGCGGTCGGAGCGGAAGTCGAAGGTGCAGAAGTACCCGTTGGCGCAGCGCCCGGCGTTGTCGAACTCGGTGGAGTAGCGCGCCGCGCGGCGGTCGCCGCCGGGCCAGCGAGCGGCCATCCAGAAGAGCGACGTGTAGAGCCGGCTGGTGATCTGGGGGATGGTCCCCACGTGGCCGCCGTCGCCGTTGACGAGCTCGGTCATGGTGGCGTCGGGGTTGCCGTAGCGGAGCATCACGTGGCTCGGCAGGTGCGCGTAGTCCACGAGGTCGTGCGGGAAGGGCGACTCGGGCAGCCGATCGGCGCCGAGCGAGGCGAAGTTGTTGAAGTAGTGCACCGGCAGTCCGCGCTGCGCGAGGGCGCCGACGAAGTGGTTGGACACCGTCGCGAAGTTGAAGAGGTCGTGCACGCCGCCGTCGGTCCAGATGCCCACGCGGGCGAGCTGCGCGCTGGTCGCGGTGCGCGCGGCGATGGTGCGCGGGTTCACCGAGGTGAAGCGCTCCCAGCCGGGGTTCTGGTCCCAGCGGTGGTTGCCCTCGCCCACGTCGTAGGGGCAGGTCTCGCCCGCGGGGCAGGCCACGCCGTCGATGCCGAGGTCGTCGAAGGTCTCGCCCTCCTCGCGCATGTAGTTCCCCTCGGTGCCGCTGGGGTTGAACTGCCGATCGTAGTCGTCCTGCGCGGGGTCGGGGTTGGTGAGCGCGTTGAAGCCCGGCTCGTCGGCGGACGCGCGCCCGTCGGTCCCCACGTCCCGGAAGGCCTCGTAGAAGCGCCGGAGCACGGGCTCGCCCGCGTCCCTCCGGCCGTTGCGGTTGACGTCCACCGCGAGCGAGACCTCCATCGGGAAGTTGCCGCGCGAGCCGTCCCAGCGACCGGAGTGCCCGGGCGCGTGCGTCCCGTCGCAGAAGGTCACCACCGGCAGCGTCCCGTCGGGGTTGTACTCGCGGTCGTAGTAGTTGCTGAGCGTGACCGGCGTGGCGCAGCGGTCGCTGTCCGAGCGCGTGAGCTCCGAGTCCGGGACGCCCCGCGGCAGCACGCCGGACATCCCCGGCGGCGTCACCGCGTTGCCGAACATGCGCGTGAGGTCGCGGAAGATCTGGATGTACGACTGCCGGTCGAAGGTGCCGCCCTGGCCGTCCCACCCGTCGGGGAAGAACCAGTCCTCGAAGTGCTGCCGGCGCTCGTAGAGGTCGCCGGAGGGCGGCGTGCGGTCGACGCTCGATCCCATCGCGCACTCGGTCGGGTGCAGCGCGCGCTCGGCCGCCGAGCAGAACCCGCCGACGTGCCAGTTCTGGATGTAGTGGCCGAGGTAGTTCCAGTCGACCGGGCCGCCGAGCGGGGCGATGAAGTCGAAGAGGTCGAGGTTGCGCATGCCGATCATGCCCGCGCCCGCCGCGCCCATGGAGGCGCCGAGAATACTGTGGAAGGTAAAGCGCTGCCGCGTGTGGCGGGTGCCGAGGCCGGTGCGGATCACCGGCTGCCAGGTGCCCAGCCGCGGGGACTTGAAGGTCAGCGCGCGGCCGTCGTTGGTGAGGTGCACGTCCGCCACCGGCACGATGCGCGGCGCGCGAAACCCCGGCGCCGTGTAGGCCAGCTGCACCTGCATCTCGTAGCCCGCCGGAACGCGCGCGGCGTTGACCGGCACCGTGAAGGGAATCTCCCGCAGCAGCTTCGTCGTCCCCGGGTCGAAGCGCACCGCCGGGCCGATGGCCGAGAAGCCCTCCGGGACCTGATCGGCCGCGCACGCGAGCTCGACCTCCACCGCCGCGATGTCCGTCGCCGCCGCGGGCATCCCCACGGACACCTGCTCGAGGGGGCCGGTGCCGCGCACGGTCTGCCCCGCGCGCAGCGTCCCTCGCGCCGGAGGCGTCGCGGCGGCGCACGAGGGCAGCGCCGGGTCGAGCACCGTCACGGTCAGCGTGGCCGCGCCGACGGTCACCCGCGAGGTGCCCGGCGCGACGCCCACGACGTCGAGCGTGGTGGTGGAGTCACCCGGCGCGACGGTCACCGAGGCGGAGCCCACGGTGGCCACGCTGGCCGTGCCCGAGCTCGCCGGGAGCGAGACCGGCGCGCAGCGATCGCGGCCGATGCGCACGGTGATGGGCGCGTGCATGCCGGGCGTGAGGTAGAGCGCGGTGGGGTTCAGCGACTCGCGCGTCGGGGGCTCCTCCTCGCAGAGAGGGGCGCCGTCGACCGGCGGGGCCGCGTCGCTCGCGTCGGCCGCGGGGGCGTCGCTGGAGACGCCGCGATCGGCCGGCACCCCCGCGTCGGTGCTGGTCGACTCGGAGGAGCACGCGAGCAGGGAGCCAGGGATCAGGACCGAGAGCAGCCACGCAGGACGACGCATGGGGCGCAGTCTCCACGCGAGCCATCGGTGATGACAAGGGGATTGCTTGTCGCAGCTGATCTGCGAGCGGGCTCAGCGGTAGGTGAAGACGATCTCGTGATCGCAGATGCGGAAGACGTCGCCCTCGGCGATGGGGCGCCGGTCGACGCGGCCGCCCTGGTACTCGATGCCGTTGGTGCTGCCCATGTCGACCATCCAGAACTGGCCCTGGTGGCGGACGATGCGGGCGTGCTGCCGGGACACGTTGGGGTCCTTCACGATGAGGTCGCAGCTCTTGTTGGAGCGGCCTATGAAGAACTCGTCCTTGGTGATCGGGTAGCGCTGGCCCTCGAAGACGGCCATGAGCACGCCGCCGCTCGGCGGCGCCATCGGCGCGGGCGGCCGCTGCTGGGCCATCGGCGGCATGCGCTGCTGCGGCGCAGGCTGGTTGGGGTACGCGCCCATCGGCCGGCCGTTCATCGACGGCGCGCCGGTCGGTGAGGGCATCGGCTGGCGCATCCCGTTCATGCCCGGGAGCGGCGCCCCGGTGCCCATGCCGGGGCGGCCCATGGGCGGCGCGCCGGTGGCCATCCCCGGGCGGCCCATCGGCTGCGGGGCAGCGCCGCCGGGTTGGGCCTTGCCCTGGGTGCGAGCGTAGTGCCGCATCGCCTCATTGATCAGGTAGTCGACCGAGCACTCGAGCTCGCGCGACATCTGCTCGTACGTGTCCCAGAGGTAGTCCCTGCACTGGAACTGCCGGTAGGTCTTTCGGTTTGGATCTTCGGTCATGTCCCATCCACCGCGTCGACGCACGACGGCCGTGCCGCCCGACGTTACACCGATCGCGCGACGCGGGTCCATGACCACCGCAGGGCGGGAGCCCCGATCAGCGGTAGACGAACTGGATCTCGTGATCGCAGATGCGGTACGAGTCGCCGTCCTCGATCACCTTCCGGTCGACCTTGCCACCCTGGTAGTCGATGCCATTGGTGCTCTGCTGGTCGACGATCCAATACTGGCCGTTGTAAAGCACGACGCTGGCGTGGCGCCGCGAGACGTTGGAGTCGCGGATCGTCAGGTCGGTGGTCTTCTGCCCGCGACCGATGACGAACTCGTCCTTGGTCACCGGGTACTGCTGCCCCTCGAAGAGCGCGATGAGCGTGCGCCCCTGCGTCGGAGGACGCGCCTGCGGAGGCGGCGGTCGCTGCGGCTGCGGGGGTTGCTGCTGCTGTTGCTGCTGCGGCGGAGGCGGCCCCATCCCGGGCATCCCCGGCCGCTGCGGGGCCTGCATCGGGTTGGGCATCCCGGGCATCGGCGGCCGCGCCTGCTGCTGCTGCTGCGGCTGCTGCTGCATCGGCTGGCCCGGGGGCATCCCCGGACGGGGCTGCATCTGCCCCATCTGTCCCCCCGGTGACATCGACGGGAGCCGCTGGGCCGACTGCCCGGGCATCCCCTGCGGCTGTCCCATCCCGGGCATCCCCGGGCGCTGCATCGGCTGCTGCTGCTGCCCCATCCCGGGCATCCCGGGCATCCCCGGGCGCTGCATCGGCTGCTGCTGTTGCTGCGGTTGCTGCCCCATCCCGGGCATCTGCGGCCGGAAGCCGCCCATCGCCCCGCTGAGCCGCTCGGGCTGCTCGGGCTGCTCGACCATCGGCCCGCCGCGCTCGCGGCTGCGAGCGTACTGCCGCATCGACTCGTTGATGAGGTAGTCGAGCGTGACGTCGAGCTCCTGCGACATCTGCTCGAAGGTTTCCCAGAGGTACTCCCGGCAGTTGAATTGCCGGGGGTTCTTGCTTTGCGGATCGCCAGCCATGATGAGCCCTTACGGTTGCGCCGGAGCGCCGTTGGCGGGCGCCTGCTGTGCCGAGCGCAGAGCCTGCTGGAGGTTTTCCTTCGCGCGGGTGGCCACCGCGCCCACGGTGGTGAGGTGCGCGTCACCCCAGCCCTCGCCCGTCACCGCCGTCGCGTCACCCGCGAACGACTGCAACAGCGCCAGGTCGCGCTCTTCGCCCTTGATGCCCAGGAACATCATCGCCAGCAGCCTCACCGGCTGCGCGTGCGACGCCCCGGTGAAACCCCGGAGCGCGTCGCGCGGCGGCGGCGAGATGTCGCCGATGGCCTGCGCCTCGCCGCTGATCTCCGCGAAGGTGAAGCCCGCGAAGGGCGCCGAGCGGGCGACGGACAGGTGGGTCATGAACTCGTTGAGCACCCCGGCGCCGCCGAGGCGGAGGATGGCTTCGCCGAGCTTCCAGCGGATGGTGAAGCTCATGTCCGAGGCGACGCCGTTGGCCTGGTCGAAGAGGGAGAAGAGCGTCGGGATGACCTCGCGGCTGCGGGTCTCGCCGATGCGGTCGACCGCGAGGCCGCGGAGGTCGACGTCGCACTGCGCGCCGCCGGCGGGGGAGCCCGCGGGGCAGGCGTTGATGATCGCGAGGAGCCCGGCGTTGTTGGCCGCGGTCACGCTGCCGGTCATCGCGGTGAGGGCCGCGCGGCGCCGCTCGATGGGCGCCGCGGCGTCGCTCGCCACGGTGAGCAGGTACTGCGTGCCGTTGGGCTGCCCGAGGGTCTTGATGGCCTCGAAGAGCACCGTCATGTACTGGCCGCGGAGCTGCTCGGCGGCGGTGTTGACCCGCGCCTCGTCGACCGTGCGCCCGCCGCCGGTGAGCAGCGAGCGGGCCTTGTCGCGCATGCGCTGCGTGGCGCCCGCCCCGCCGACCTCGGTGGCGTTGCGGACCAGCTGGGCGACCGCGGCCTGCTTGCCCGCCGGGGTGCCGACGGCGTTGATGAGCCGCGCGATCTCCACGGAGACGGGGATGGCGTTGTCTTCGCTGGTGAGCGCGCGGGTGAGCCGCTCGGCGGCGGTGGGGCCCACCGCGTTGACGATCTGCTCGGCGGTGTACGAGCCCGCGAGGGCGCGCTGGTTGAAGTCCGCGAGCACCCAGTCGAGGATGAGGTTGGCCAGGGCGGCGCGGTCTTCGGTGCTCGCGAAGGACGAGCGGCCGTCCCCGCGGAGCAGCACGTAGGCGGCGTCCTTGGCCTTGATCTGCGGCTCCGTCGGCGCCGCCACCGGGCCCGCCGGAGCGGCGGCCGCGGTCATCATGCGCTGCAGCTCCGGGAGCAGCGCGTGCACGATGGCCTCGCGCTCGCTCGCGGGCACCTGCTGCATCGCCAGCGCGAGCACCTCGAGGCCGTTGGCGTTCGGGTGCTTCATCTCCACGAGGGCGCGCGCCGCGTGCACCCGCAGGGGCTGCGCGTACGTCGAGCCCACGAGCACCGTCATGATCTTCCGCGGGCCGCGCTGGGTGTGCTTCCAGTGCTCGATGTCGTCGTCGTTGACGCCACACCCTGCCGCGACAAACATCAACCCCGCCAGTGCCGCGGCACGTCGTCGATTCAGCATCGTCTCCTCACGCCGCGGTTGGAACACCAACGAACTCCGCGGCTGCGAACTGCGGGGCGATCCTAACCGACCACGCGGGAGAATCAACAGCGCAGCATTTCGGAGCGTCGTGCCGGAATCTCCCGCTCCCCCGGTCGAATGTGCTTGATGGCGCGCATGGCCTCTCCGCCCATGAATCTCCGCCGCGACGCGGCGCCGATGGCCCAGCCCAAGCGGCACGAAGTGGCGGGTCTCGTCCTGTCGGCGCTCGCGGCCCTGACGGCGATGGCCCTGCTCAGCTTCGACGCGCGGGGCGGGGCCGACTGGGCGGGGCCGCTCGGGCGCCGGGTCGCGGAGGTGCTCGCCACCGCGCTCGGCACCGCCTCGCTGCTCATCCCCTGGTCGCTCGCCGTCAACGCCGTCCGGATGTTTCGCCGCACCACGCGGCCCATCGCCGTGGGTCGGGTGCTCGGCACGCTGGCCATCATCGCCACCGCCGCCACGGCGCTGCACCTCTGGTGGGGTGACCGCAACGCGCTCGGCGGGCTCATGGCCGG
>CBIHPK010000028.1:0-57829 GCA_966211675.1 uncultured Myxococcaceae bacterium | reverse complement strand
GGCGCGGCCGCGGCTGCCGACCTCGCGGTGGCGACGACCTTCCAGCCGGGCTCCGGCGGCGGCGGCGGAGGCGGCGACGAGGGCACCGGCGGTGGCGGCGGTGGCGGCGCGCTGCGGCTCGCCACTCCGTCGTCGATCACTCTCACGGCCACCGGTCGCCTGCTCGCCAACGGCGGCGCGGCGCAGCGTGGCGCCTGCGTGGGCGGCGGCGGCGGCGGCGGATCGGGCGGCGTGATCTACCTCTACGGCCCGACGGTCAACGTGGCCGCCGCGGCGACGGTCAGCGCGGCGGGTGGCAACGGCGGCCCCGGCGGGACCATCTACTCCAACACCCCGGGCGGCAACGGCGGCCCCGGGCGCATCCGCATCTCCGCGACCCCGGCCACCTGCACGCTCTCGGGCACCTTCAACCCCGCGCTCGTCGGGGGCTGCACCGCCACCCCGAGCGGCGGCGTCGCGGGCCGCACGTACATCGCGGCCTACCCCGACTGAACATCCCTCTCCTGCGATGCCCTACCGGGTGACCCCGGTGGGGGGTAGGGCCCTCGCGACGCTTGCGAGGGCCCTCGTCGGCGGGTCAGCGACCCGCGAGCTTCAGACCGAAGAAGATCAGCGCAGCGCCGCCGAGACCACCCCCGAGGAGGAGGTAGAGCAGCGACCAGCCAGCAGCGAGAACAGGCGTCGTCGAGGCGAGGGTCTGGATCATGATGGTGTGCTCCTTCTGTTGTTTCGAGAGGGCCGCTTGCGCGGTTCGTCTCCGATGAACTGCAATGCACAAGCCACCCGCGACCACGGCGACTGACGCGATCGACCGCGGCCTCGTCGCGCCCCGCTGGCACACGGCGCTGCTCGTGGGTCTGTATCTGCTGGTCGCCGTCGTGGGTACGCTCCTCCAGCGCCAGGGCGGGGCAGTGGGCTCGCTGCCCGGCGTCCGCGGTCGCGCGGAGGCGGTGTACCTCCCGCTGCTGCTGGTGCAGTGGGGAATGGCGTTCTACGTCTGCCGCGTGGGCCGAGCAGGGAGCGCGCTGCGGGGGTTGCTGGGCGCCCCGTGGACGGGCCTTCGACGGGCGCTCGTCGACGTCTCGCTCGCGGCGTCGGGGTGGGTCGCCATCAAGGCCATCGAGCTCGCGTGGTCGCGCCTGGACGCGGGCGGAACCGCCCCATCTGTGACCGCCATGCTGCCCCACACCCTGTCGGAGAGCCTGTGGTGGGTGGCGGTCTCGGTGAGCGTCGGCTTCTGCGAGGAGCTGGTGTTCCGGGGCTACCTGCTGACGCAGTTCGCGGCCTTCACCGGGCGAGCGTGGGTGGCGGTGGCGCTACAGGCGGCGATCTTCGGGCTCGCCCACGCCGAGCAGGGACCGTCGTCGATGGCGCGCATCGCCCTCTACGGCGTGGGCTTCGGGGCGCTCGCGCGCTGGCGACGCAGCCTCGCTCCGGGCATCGTCTGCCACGTGTGGACCGACCTCGCGAGCGGGCTGCTGCGCACCTGACAAGGCGAGCGTCAGGCGCCGTCGTGGGCCCGCTGGAGGGCCGCGATGTCGAGCTTCTTCATCGCCATCATGGCGGTCATGGCGCGCCCGGCCTTCGCCGTGTCGGCGTCGCCGATCATCCCGATCAGGGCCGCGGGGACGATCTGCCACGAGAGCCCGTAGCGGTCCTTGAGCCAGCCGCACTGCTGGGCCTTCGGGTCTCCGCCCTCGGAGAGCCGCTCCCAGAGGCGATCGATCTCGGCCTGCGTCTCGCACATCACCTGGAGAGAGACCGCCTCGGTGAACTTGAACTCCGGGCCGCCGTTGAGCGCGGTGAGGACGCAGCCGTCGAGCTCGAACTCCACGGTGAGCACGGTGCCCGGCTTGCGGTGGTGCTGCTCCTGACCCGCCTCGGTGTAGCGCGTGATGCGGTGGATGCGCCCCCGCTCGAAGGCTCCGACGTAGAAGCGCGCGGCCTCCTCGGCCTGCCCGTCGAACCACAGACACGGAATGATCTTCTGGACGATCGCCATGGTCGCTCTCCTCTTCGCAGGCGGAGGACGGATCCCTGTCGTCGCCTCCGCAGGCTGGTTCTCATAGGGCCGTCCCCGCGAGTGGCAACCGCCTCAGGCGCCGGGACAGCGATGCACGAAGTCGGGTATTTCACCGGCTCGTGAGCGCGGTCCAGCACCACACCTGCAACCTCTGCGACGCGATGTGCGGGCTCGCGTTCACGGTCGTCGACGGCGAGGTCACTGCCGTGCGGGGCGACGAGCGGGACGTGTTCTCTCGCGGCCACCTGTGCCCCAAGGGCCCGGCCCTGCGCGAGCTCCACGAGGACCCCGACCGGTTGCGTCACCCCGTCCGGCGCACCGCGAAGGGATGGGAGCCGGTGGGCTGGGAGGAGGCCCTCGACGAGGCGGCCGAGCGACTCGCGGCCATCGTGCGGCGCGACGGCCCCGACGCGGTCGCCGCGTACGGCGGCAACCCCATGGCCAACAACCACGGCGGCGCCCTCGGCTGGCAGGCGCTGCTCGCCGCGCTCGGGACGCGCAACCGCTTCGACGCCAACTCGCAGGACTCCAACCCCAAGATCTTCGCCGCCATGCAGATGTACGGCGACGGGCTCTCGATCACCGTCCCGGACATCGACCGCGTCGGGATGCTGGTGATGCTCGGCGCCAACCCGGCCGCGTCCATGGGAAGCACCATGTCGCTCGGCGACGTGCGCACCCGGCTGCGCGGCGTGCGAGAGCGCGGAGGACGGATCGTGCTCTTCGACCCGCGGCGCACCGAGAGCGCGGCGCTCTGCGACGAGCACCACTTCCTGCGGCCGGGCTCGGACGCCGCGATGCTCCTGGGGCTGCTCTGCGCGCTCTTCGAGACGGGCCGCGTGGACACGACCGCGCTGGACTCGCGGGCTCGCGGCGGGTCTGCGCTGCGGGCGCTCTCGGCGCGATTCCCCCCAGAGCGCGTGGCGGAGTGCACCGGGGTCGACGCGGCGGTGATGCGACGGCTCGCGGACGAGCTCCTCTCGACGCCCCGCGCGGTGGTCTACGCCCGCGTCGGAACCTGCCAGAACGAGCACGGCGTGCTCGCGACCTGGCTGGTCGAGTGCGTCAACGTCGTCACCGGAAACTTCGACCGGCCCGGTGGGATGATGTTCCCGCGACCCGCGGCCGACATCGGGCCGCTGGCGAGGGTGCTGCTCGGCAACCAGTGGGGACGCCATCGTTCGCGAGTGCGCGGACTGCCCGAGCTCGCGGGCTCGTTCCCCTCCGCCGTGATGGCCGAGGAGATGGAGACGCCGGGCCGAGGCCAGGTGCGGGGCTTCGTGACCTTCGCCGGCAACCCGGTGCTCTCGACGCCCAACGGACCGCGCCTCGCCGGGGCCCTCGCGAAGCTCGAGTTCATGGTCTCCGTCGACCACTACCTCAACCCGACCACCCGCCACGCGCACCTCGTGCTCCCGCCGGTGAGCGCGCTGGAGCGCAGCCACTTCGCGCTCCTCATGCACAGCGTCGCGGTGCGCAACACCGTGAAGTACTCAGCCCCCGTCCTCGACCGGGCGCCGGGCTCCCTCGACGACTACGAGATCCTCACCGAGCTCGCCGCCCGCGTGGTCGGCCGTCGCGCTTCAGCCGGACTCGCAGGGCGCTCCATCACCCGGGTGCTCCGCGCGGCGCGACCGCACCCCGACGCCATCATCGACGCCCTTCTGAGGCTCGGGCCCTACGGCGATCGGTACATACCGGGCCGTGACGGGCTCACGCTGGCGAAGGTCCGAGAGGCTGTGCACGGCATCGACCTCGGCGAGCTCGAGCCCGCGGGTCGCGCGAAGGTGCGCACTCCCGACGGTCGGGTGGACCTCGTGCCGACGGTGTACACGGAGGCCGTTCCCCACCTCGAGCGCTGGATCGATGCGCCACGGCCGGCGCTGGTGCTCATCGGCCGGCGCCACCTGCGCTCGCTCAACTCCTGGATGCACAACGTCTCGTCGCTGGTGAAGGGCCGCGACCGCACGGCGCTCTGGCTGCACCCCGACGACGCCCTGGCGCGCGGGGTCGTCGACGGGGATCGGGTTCGGGTCACCGCCCGAGCGGGTCGGGTCGAGACCCGAGCGCGGGTCACCGACGAGGTGATGCGCGGGGTCGTGTCGCTGCCTCACGGCTACGGTCAGTCGGTGGGCGAAGGGATCGAGCGGGTGGCGAGCGCCCTCGGAGGCGTCAACGTCAACGCCCTCACGGACGAGAGCGTGGTCGAGCCGATCCTGGGCGACTCGATCCTCAACGGGGTGCCGGTGGTGGTCGAGCGCGCGTGACGGGCGCCCTTCAGCGGGTGCCCACCCAGGTTCCGCCAGAGGTCTGCGAGTCGAGGGTGCGACCCCAGGTGCCCGCGAAGCTGCGTCCGTTGGGCGCGAACATCAGACGGAAGCCCCCGGAGGATGCCGCGTCGGTCCAGCGGCCCACCATCACGAGGCCCGTGAGCCGCCCGCCCATGCCTCCCGGGAGGATGCCTCCGCCGCCGTAGACCCCCGCGACGTTCACACCCGATTGCACGAGCCGCAGCGGCTGCGAGATGCCCGAGAAGGTGGTCGCCCACATCCCCGTCACGTCGATCACCGCGGGCTGCGGCTGCGCCTGCGCCTCGGGGATCGCTCCCACGTTGGCGCCCGCGGACATCGCGAGGACCAGCCCAGCTACCAGACGTCCATGACTTCGCATCGTTCGACCTCCCGTGGAGCGGTGATCCACCGCGGAGAACGAAGGTACACCCGCGAGCCCCAGGTGAGGGTGAGCCCGTGGCCGCCGGAGAGCGTGACACTGCGGGCGCTGCTCGCCGGGCGTGGGTGAGCGGTTGCAGTGCCACCCGGTGCGGATGGGTGGCGGGCGGAGTAGGTGAACCGATGGCACAGCGCCGAGACAGCCGCGCTGGCGTGGATCCGCTCCAGTTACCAGAGCGGCAATGATCTGCACTACAAGATCTCGCGAGCGTTGGCCGGAGTTCCCGGGACGCCGCCTTGGCCGCGTGGCACCGGAGGAGCCGTCCGACGACCGCACGCCGGTGGGCCTGTGACGCGTTCAGGACTCGATCACGGGCGATAGTGCTGCCAGTACATGAACACCGGGCGCGCCGTGGCGGTTTCGACGATGACGACGTACCGACCGTCCTCCGTCAGATCGAGATAGACCTCGTCGTAGCAGGCGTCGGTCCGCAGCCGCGGCCGTCGCCGCGTCGGGAAGACGAGGGAGTCGGGATAGGTCGTCCTGATCTCGTCGATGGTGGCCTGCAGGACTGCGCCAGGCTCCCGCCAGTCGGTGTTGCTGAACCGGAGCGTGGGGCGCTCCCTGACCAGATCGGGGCCGAGGGCGTGGCGGCTCCCCGGGCCGGTGTGCACCAGGAAGTAGCGGCGCGCGGCGTCGTAGACCCGCCGCGGCGACTGACGCTCCCCGTAGCGATCGAGCGGCAGGGGGACGCACGGTGACGCGGCGGCCGATAGCGATGCGACCGCGGGCGCCTCCGGCGGCGCGTCGAGCGCCGTTCGCGGCGAGGCCGCTGTCGCGGTCGGCACGGCGGTCTCGGGGGTCGGCGCGGCGACCTCGGGCACCCGCGCGACGGGGGACGCTGCGAAGGAAGCGGACGCCCGTGCGGGCGGGCGCGCAGCGCAGGCGAGGGACGTGAGCACGCAGGACCACGCCAGCGAGGCGCGGAAGACACGGCGCGGGGGCGGGGCGGAGGCGGTACGGGCGGGAGGCGTCATCGTGGTTGGGCGGGTGAGCAGCAAGCGCGCCACCGAGCCGGCCGACCGGGCGCGCCGCGCGGCCCGCCGGGGGGGTTCGATGGCCGCTCAGCGACACACGCCGCGAAACCCGCCGATGCCCCCGATGCCCGCACGCTGCGACTCCAGGATCGGATCACACCGCCGCGACGGACACTCCGAGCTCTCGTCGCAGGTCTTGCGACACACGGTCTGCGTCGCTCGGAAGTCGCTGCCTGCGCAGACGTGGGATGGGGGCTCAATGAGGGGAGCCGGACGTGGAGTCGTCCGGTACCACCGGTGCCCCGTGCCAGTGAAGACCCACGTCTACGCGAATGGACTCTAGCGCGATGCGAGAGGGGGAATTCCGCGCGCGGTCTCAGTCCTGGTCGCGCGGGTCCCACCCCGTCACGAGGCCCTCTTCGAGGGCGTCGAGCTCGGCCAGCGCGCTGTCGTCGAGGGTGAAGTCCCAGAGGGCCGCGTTCTCCGCGATGCGCGCGGCGTGCGTCGACTTGGGCAGCACCACCATCCCGCGCTGCAGGCCCCAGCGCAGCAGCACCTGAGCGGGCGAGCGGCCCACGCGCGCCGCCACGCCCGCTACCGTCGGGTGACCCAGCTTTCTCCCACGGGTGAGCGGGCTGTACGCCTCGACGACGATGCCCCGCTCGGCGCAGAGCGCGCGGGTCTCCCGCTGTTGAAGGAAGGGCGTCACCTCCACCTGGTCGGCCGCGGGGACCACCTTCGCATGGTCGAGAAGCTCGCGCAGATGGGGCACCAGGAAGTTGCTCACGCCGATGGCCCGCGCCCGCTTCTCGGCGAAGAGCTGCTCGAGCGCGCGCCATGAGTCGAGTCGCCGTCCCGCCACCGGCCAGTGCAGGAGATAGAGGTCCACGTAGTCGAGGCCCATGCGCTCGAGGCTCTGGTCGAAGGCGCGCAGCGCGCGGTCGTAGCCCTGGTCGTCGTTCCAGAGCTTGGTGGTGACGAACACCTCGTCCCGGCGCAGCCCGCTCTCGCGAATCGCCGCCCCGACGTCGGCCTCGTTGCCGTAGATGCGCGCCGTGTCGACGTGGCGGTAGCCCAGCGACAGCGCCGTCGCCACCGCCGACCGGGTCGCCGCCCCCCGCGGCGCCTGCCATACCCCGATGCCCACCCGCGGGATCAGCGCCCCCGTGTTGAGCGCCAGCGTCCTGTCGTCGTTCGTCGTCATGGCTCCTCCTCGCGGCGCCATCATCGCACGCGCCGGTGGGTCCGCTGCGCCCTCTCGGGCCCCTTCACCGCGCTTCCCCGCGCGGGTCTCGCGTGACGCCGGGCGCTCTCCGGTGCACCATCCGCCGCGAACATGATCGACGTCTTCGAGCTCGCGCGTTATGGCGAACAACTCCCCGCTCCGGCCGAGGGGCAGCGCCCGTTTGACCAGACCCTCGCGACGCTGGCGAAGGCCCTGTCGGCGTGGTTCCAGGACGCCTCCGGGCGCATCGCGGAGGCCCGCGGCGGCGCCCCGGAGGACCAGGCGGTGATCGCCCGCGAGTGGGACGAGCACGAGCGCCGCGCCCGCGACGCCCTGCGGCGCTTCACCGACAGCGTCGAGCGCCAGCCCACCGCGGCCACCATGGGCAAGGTCAACGCCGGCAAGACCCTGATGCTCTCTCGCTGGTACGGCGACCTCGAGGAGCTGCGAGAGCTGCCCGTCGGCGACGCCGACACCACCGGCTGCCTCACGCGCCTCACCCGCAAGGGCGGAGCGAGGCTCGACAGCGCCATCCGGGTGAAGACCCTCGACAACGCCAGCTTCGAGCGAGAGCCCAGGGCGGCGGAGGAGGCCGCGGCGCTCGATGAGTTCCCGTCGACGCTGCACGTGACCTTCGAGCCGGGCAACCGCGACGAGTTCGCCCGCGCGCTTCGGGTGTGCCGCTTTCCGACGGCGGATGATGCCAACTACGAGCTGGAGGAGGTGCGCCGCGGCGACTACCACGTCACCCGCCTCCGCACCGGCGAGCTCCGGCTGCGCTCGCTCCAGCTCCGGGCCAGCGAGGTCACGCTGCGGGTGCGGCCGCTGCCCGACACCCGCGCCTCGCGCATCTTCGAGGTGCTCGACCTCGTCGACTGCCCCGGCGCCGACCCTCAGATCGAGGCCGACTCCGCGCGACACCTCAAGGCCGCCAAGAACCACCTGGTCTTCCTCCAGGCGGTCAACGACCTCGACCTGCTCATCCTCGTGGCCTCGTCGCAGCCCAGCGCCATCCGACCGGGGACGCAGCTGCTGCGAGGTCCGTGGCGTCACTGGGTCGAGCGCTGCGAGGGGCAGATGCGGGGCCGCGTGGTGCTCGGCCTCACCTACGCCGGAGAGGCCATGCGCCAGTGCGCCGAGCGACTGAAGGAGCTCGACCGCCCGGAGCACGAGCGCCAGCTCAACACCCTCCAGAGCCTGCCGCAGTCGGTCTTCGGCTCGGTGATCCAGCCGCTGCGGGGCGCCCTCGACGGCGCCCTCGCGGAGGCCCTCGACCCCAACGACATCACCGCCTGGCCGCCCTTCGTGCTGCTGGAGAACCGGGGCGTCGACCCTGACCTGGAGATCGATCCCTCGCAGATCGTCGCCGCGCGCGCGGCGGTCATCGCCCACCTCGACGAGGCCTCGATGCCTGCGGAGACGCCCTTCGCCTGGAGGGTGATCCACCTCTTCGCGAGGAGCTGGGTCGATGACGTCGCCCGGGTGCGCGCCGCAGAGCCCGAGGCCCGCAAGCGCTTCCTCGCGTGGATGGTCGACGTGGGCCTCGCGGTCGTCAACCGCGACGACCGGGGCCACGAGCTGCTCACCCGGCTGATGCTGCACCTCGGCCACCGGGGAGAGCTGCGCCGCGCCCGCTGCGCCGAGCTGGTCACGCTGGCCGAGCGCGCCCGCGACGCGATGATCGACCTGCACGAGCGCATCACCCGCGAGCCCCGAGCGGACCAGTCGGCCCTCGACGCGATGGACAACCTGGTGAAGCGGCTGCGGGAGCTGCTGCCGCGCGAGGGCGTGGCGATCCCCTTCCCCGCGGCGCTACGGCAGCGGGCGCTCAAGCCCCACGACGCCCCTCCCCTCACCTGGGACCTC
Organism: uncultured Myxococcaceae bacterium; assembly: GCA_966211675.1. Classification (GTDB taxonomy): domain Bacteria; phylum Myxococcota_A; class Polyangia; order Polyangiales; genus SCUS01. The sequence continues at coordinate 49,008 of CBIHPK010000028.1, read as the reverse complement.
CTGGTGGGCGAGTGCATCCGCTCGGCCTGCTCCGCGGTGCAGGCCGCCAGCCGCACGCCGGACCTCGCCGTTGAACTGCGCCCCGCGCTGGAGCGCATGCTCGACGCCGACACCGCCGCCCGCTCGCTGCGCGCCGACGAGGAGCGCTACCTGGGCGACGAGCCCGCCAACGCGGTGCACTGCGCTCACTTCCTCCTCGCGCGCCTCGCCGCGGCCCTCGACTGGCTGCTGCATGCCGACGCCGACGAGCGGGGGATGTACGCGGCGCGCACGCTGGGCGTCGACCCGCGGCGCACGGAGGTCTACCGCAGGCTGCGGAGGGTGGTGGGAGACCTGCTGGTCCCTGAGGAGGTCGACCCCCTGCTGGGGACCGCGAGAGAGCAGCTCGAGGCGCTGGTGCAGGAGCTCTCGACCCCGGAGGCGTCCCCGTGCTGATCGACCATGGAGTGCTCCGGCTGCGAGCGGGCCTCGACCCCGCGCTCATCACCGTCCCCCTCGGCGCCTCGTCCCGGCGAGGGGCCTTCGCCCGCGACGGCGACCTGTCGAAGTTCACCCTCTACGCCAGGACCTTCCCCACGGAGGACACCACCAGCGAGTGGCTCCGCGTCGAGGTCGACGAGCTCCAGTGGATCGACGCCACGGCCCTCGCCCACGCGCTCGGCCGCACCGACGCCCGGGGCAGCGCCACCGTGGCCGCGCACGACCGCCCCGCGCTCGGTCGGCTGCACCTCGCGGTGCGCGTCTACAAGAACGCCTCCAACTTCGAGCTCGCGCTCACCCTCGCGTGGAACCCCGTGCACGAGCGCACCGCCCTCATCGTCGGGACGGCCTCGTCCGCCGAGCGCGCCATGCGCCGGCTCGCGCAGCGCGCTCCCCTGGAGGAGGCCATCGTGCTCGACCCGCACCGCCTCGTGCTCGCCCCCGCGGGCTACGAGAGCGCGTCGCCGCCCTGGGACAACCTCCTCGGCACCGCCTCCGCGCGCCTCGCGCTCACCCCGTCTCCCGACGCCCCGCTGGTGATCCTCGCGGAGCGACCGCATCGCCACAGCGGCGAGACCGGCGCCACCGTCGCCATCGACTTCGGCACCCACGAGACCTCCGTGGTCACGCAGCGCGAGGGGCAGCGCGACGTCACCGTGCAGGGGGGCCTCGCGCCGTGGTCCTTCCACTGCGTGTCGGTGTCGCTGCAGGGCGCCGCGTGGCACGCCGAGCTCATCGCTCCGCCTCGCTCCTTCGAGGAGCGCACCACCCTCGGCAACCCCATCATGCCTCGCCCCATCGCCGAGCGCTGGAGCGTGCTCGCCCGCCGCGACGCCGCGCGCCACCGCGAGGAGACCGGCGTCCCCAGCGTGCTCATCCCCCGCCGCGCGGTGCCCGACGGCATCGACGGCCACCCCTTCGACGATCGCCGCGACCCGATCCTCGGGCACCGCGCGCTGCGCCTCGTGCGCAAGGCCATCGAGCGCGGCCCGGAGCCCGACGCCACCTCCGAGAACGCCCGCCCCGCCGACGGCACTGCGCCCGCCGAGCTGCTCGACGTGCGCGTGGACGTGGACTCGCTCGAGCCCGCGCCGAAGCTCCAGATCGCCCGCAACCGGGCGCTCACCGACGAGTACCTCCGCGGGCTCTTCGACGAGCTCGCCGCGAGGGAGATCGTGAAGCCCACGGACGGCGGCCTCGGCGCCGTGGGGCCCATCCTGCTCAGCTACCCGGTGGCCTTCCTCGCGGACGACCGGGCGCGGCTCGAGGCCTCCGCCCGAGAGGCCCTCGCTGGATCGGCGCTGCGAGGGCTCTGCGCCGATCCTCCGGACCAGCCGCTGACCTTCCTCGACGAGGCCACCGCGGCCTCGCTCGGGGCCCTCTACCACCGCTTCGGATCGCTCTCGCTCGACCGACTGCTCGACGCCTTCCAGCCCTTCTCCGTCGACCCGGAGGCGCCGAAGACCCCTCGCGCGGTGCGGGCCCTCACCTTCGACTGCGGCGGCGGGACCACCGACCTCGTGCTGCTGCGCCTGCGCGAGGACGGCGACCGCATCGTGTCGGAGATCGAGGACTTCTACGGCCTGCCCTTCGCGGGCGTCGAGATCACCCGCCGGCTCTGCCGCGAGCTCAAGCGCAGGCTGCGCCCCACCCTCCCGGCGGACCAGCAGGAGAAGCTGCGCACCCGCTTCGCGCGCGACGACGACCCGCCGGGGACGCCGCGCTCCGAGGCCGACCGGCTGCGCCACAAGCGCACGCTCGGGTTCTTCTACTTCGGCGAGGCCCTGAAGATGGCGCTCGCGTCGGCCGTTCCGACGGACCCGAAGGCGCTGAGGGCGGCGATGGCCGTGAGGGCGCAGCAGTTCCTGCCGGAGCTCGACGTGACCCGGGTGCTCGACGCGCTGCCCGACCGCGCGTGGCTCGAGGAGTGCTCGGCCACGGTGCTCGCCCCGGCGCTGGAGACCGCCGAGCGGTGGCTCTCTCGCGAGGACGCGCCGGTGCAGGTGGTGCTCGCGAGCGGACGGTCGAGCCAGCTCCCCGGGGTGGGCGAGCGGCTGCGCGTGGCCTGCGCGAGGGCTCCCCGTCCGGTGCTGGCGCAGCACTTCCTCTCGCCGCGGGAGTTCGCCTCGACGGAGCTCGGCTTCGGCGTGCTCGACCTCCACGCCGCCCGCAGCGGCAAGGCCCGGGCGGACCTCTCCAAGCTGGGCGTCGCGCTCGGCCTCGCGCACGGCTACGTGCTCACCACCAAGACCGGCGAGGGACGGCGCCTCGTGGTGCAGCCCGCGGACGAGCACAAGCGCACCCGCTTCGTGGGCATCCTCCGCCAGGAGGGCCGCGGGGTGCAGTTCGTGATGCCCGAGGACCGCCTCGTGGTGGTCGCCGACAACAAGCCCGTGCAGCACGACGAGATCGTCTGGATCGACGAGCAGCCCTTCGCCATGCGCGCGGTGCTGGGCCAGAACTTCCGCGGCCCTCCTCGCCCGGGCGCCGCGGGAAGCGTCGACCCGCCCATCCCCTTCGCGCAGGTGCGCTTCACCCCGGCGTCGATCCCCGAGCGCGAGCGCCTCGGCAACAAGCGCGTGCAGGTGGGCTTCGCGCAGCGCTCGTCGAGCGAGGTCGCGATGGTAGGCCTGCGCGTCGAGCGAGAGGGCGGCGTCGAGACCTCGCTGCTGCCGCCCGATCACCCCATCGGCGCGCCGGTGTCCATCACCGCCGGCGGGCTCACGGCGCACTTCGAGACGCGCCGGCTGGAGTTCGACTTCCGCCGCAACGGCGCCATCGACCCCGAGGACCTCGACCGTGAGTGAGCGTGCGCCATGGACATCCTCTGGTCGCTGCGCCGCCTCTGGTCGTGGCTGCTCCGCCCCTTCACCACCATTCCCTCGCTGCCCGAAGCTTCGCCCATGGCACCGCTCCCCGAACCAGGCTCCCTCGGCTTCGTCGGCCTCGACCCGGGCGGTGCGGCGGTGAACGACCTCAAGCTCTTCGGCTGGCTGAAGCACCTGCAGTCCGAGGTGCCCTTCCCTCAGCCCTCGTATGGGCGAGTCGAGCCGCCGGCCACGCCCGCGGAGCTCATCGAGCGCCTCGCGGAGGCGCACCGCGCGCTGGAGGAGGCCATCGCCCTCGCGGCCTCTCGCGAGCGCCCCGGCGACGCCGACATCGAGCCCGAGTGGTTCGTGGTGCTGGCCGATCAGCTGGTGCCGCTGATGTGCTGGTACGTCGGGCTCGGCCTGCCGCCGACGGCGGTGGCGGTCCCTCAGGGGCTCATCGACCTGGTCAACCGCGCCAAGAAGCTCCCCATGGGCTTCTCGCACCTGCTCGACGGGCGCGTGGGTGACAGCATCGAGAGCTTCCGAGAGCAGCTCGAGCGCTCCAAGTCCCGCCACGCCGAGATGCAGGCCGCCAACCTGGTGATCTGGCAGGTGCAGCTCGAGGCGATGCTCCGGCCGCTCGTCGACCGCGAGCGCGGGAGCGTCTCGGTGACCTTCGGCTTTCCCCCGCCGGGCGCCCGCATCGCCGACCTCGTGCCTCCGCCCGCCGCCGGATCGCCCACGCACGGCAACGTCGCCCGAGTGCTCGTCCCGGCGCTGCTGGTCACCCTGCGCGCTCCGCTCCCGGGCGTCTCCGCGACGGACCCGCTCACGCTCTCTCGAGGACCGCACCTCACGTGACCCGCTGCGCGCTCCCCCTCCTCGCCCTGCTCGCCCTCGGCTGCACGCCCTCTGGCGCCCCGCCGGGCCCCCACGCGACCCCAGCGCCCTCGACCTCGACCGCCCCCTCGACCGCGCCCGCGCCGGTGGAGCCGCCCTCTGCCACGGTCTCTCCGGCCTACACCCCGATGCCCTGGCTGGGCCCGGCTTCCGGGCGTCCGCCGAGCTCGGTGGTGGTGATGCTGCACGGCTACGGCGCCAACGGGGCCGACCTCCGCGACGTCGCGCAGACCCTGTCGGCAGCGCTGCCCGACACGGTGTTCCTCTTGCCCGACGCGCCGGAGCCGATGCCCGGATCGCCCGGTGGGCGACAGTGGTTCGCCCTCGCCGGCTCGGACGACTCGCTCCGCTGCGAGGGCGTACGCCGCGCCGTCGCCCTCCTCGTTCCCACCATCGACCACGAGCTGCAGGCCCGTTCGTTGCCCCGCTCCCGGCTCGGGCTCGTGGGCTTCTCCCAGGGCGCCATGCTCGCGCTCGACCTCGGCCTGCACATGAACCCCGCCCCCGCGGGCGTCGTCTCCCTCTCCGGCCGCCTCGTCGACGACGGCGCCCCGTCGCCCGCCCCGTCGCCCGCGCTCATCGTCCACGGCACCGCCGACGCTCGCATCCCCGTGACCGAGGCGCAGCAGGCCCTCGCCCGGCTGGGTCGGCTGCATGTGCGCACCGAGTCGCTGATCCTCCCCGGGGTCGGCCACACCATCACCCCGCAGGCGATGGCCGCAGCCGGATCCTTCCTCCACAGGCTCTGGCCATGAGCGACGAGACCCACTCCGACGCGCACCTCTTCCCCATCGAGACCGGGCGGCTCTGGCTGTCGGTCCCGCCGGTCTCGCACGCCGCGCAGCTGCTCGACTTCGACCAGCGCAACCGCGAGCACCTGGGCCCCTGGAACCCGCCGCGACCGGCTCCCCTCGACACCGTCGAGTCCTGGCGGGCCCGCCTCCTCATCGACCGGCAGCGGGGCCTCGAAGGCACCGGCTTCCACTGGCGACTGCGCCCGAAGGGAGACCGCGACGGCCCGGTGCTCGGCACCGCCTCCTTCACCCGCATCGAGCGAGGCCCGCTGGAGCGAGCCAGCCTCGGCTTCTCGGTGGACCGCGACCAGCAGGGCCGAGGGCTCGTGCAGGAGGCCGTCGACGCGCTGCTCGACTACGCCGCCAACGTGCTCCAGCTGCGCTTCATGGAGGCGGGTCACGCCCCGCAGAACCTCCGCAGCGCCAGCACCCTGCGGCGCCTCGGCTTCGTGCCCTACGGCTACGCCCGCGACTACCTCCACGTCGGCGGACGCTTACAGGATCACGTATTGCTCCAGCACGACCTCCGCCCCCGGCGGCGGTGATCGATCAGCCCTCGCGCACGCCCACGGCCGAGCGCTCCACCAGGATGAGCCGGCGGCCGCGCCGCACCATCCTCGCCCACGCATTGGGGAGCCAGCGCGTCGCCAGCGCGTCGAAGTCGTCGTCGCGCCGCAGCCTGAACCCCCGCACCGACAGCCACGCGGGCAGCGCCGCCGGGTCGAAGCCCGTGCGGAAGGGCTCGCCCACCGCGCGCACCACCTTCACCACGGCGCCCGCGAGGAGGCCGGGGTGGTCGATGAGGTCCTTGCGAACGTAGTTGAAGGCGAGCTGAGAGCCGGGCGCGCTGTAGTCCGCGATGGCCTCCACCGTGGCGGCGATGGCGTCCATGGAGAGGTACATCGTGACGCCCTCCCAGATGGTGAAGGTGGGGCGCGAGGGGTCGTGGCCCAGCGCGGCGAGGCTCGACGGGAGCGCGGAGAGCGCGTCGCGCTCGAAGTCCCAGGCGAGGTACCGGGCCTCGGAGGAGACGCCCGCTTCGGCCAGCACGGAGGCCTTGCGGGACTGCGTGGCCGGGTGGTCCACCTCGATCACCCGCACGCTGCGCAGGCGGGCGGAGAGGCGGACGGCGCGCGTGTCGAAGCCCGCCCCGAGGATCACCAGCTGATCGCCCCCGTCGGCCACGAAGGCCAGCAGCGCCTCGTCGATGGCCCGGGTGCGCACCTGCATGTAGACGACCCAGGGGAGCAGCGGCAGCAGCGCGGACTGCGCGGCGAGGCGGAGCGGCCCTCGCGCGGAGACGAGCGAGCGGGCGAGCGGAGTGAGCCACGGCCCGGCGAAGCGCAGCCCGAGCGGGTCGTCGATGAGCTGCGCCTCACGAGGGAGCATCGGCGTGAGGCCGCGGCAGGCGGCGACGAAGGCGGCGGTGAAGCTCGGTCGTTGGTCCAGCATCGCGGGCGCAGTCTACGGCCGCGGGGCGCCGTCATGGACAGGGGAGCGCCCGTAGCGATAGGAGGGCGCCCGATGCCCACCGCCGCCGAGCCCCTCCGACGCGACGCCCCGCTGCGGGCGATCACGTTCATGCTGGCGGGCGCCGTCTCCTTCGCGCTGATGAACGCCCTCGCCCGCGCGATGCGCCACCTCCCGTGGCCGATGCTGGGCTTCTCCCGGGCGCTGCTGGGCCTCGCGCTCGCGCTGGCCTTCGCCCGCGCCCGCGGCGCCTCGCTGGCCATCGTCGACCGCCGCCGCATGTGGCAGCGCAGCCTCGCCGGGACCACCGGCATGCTCTGCACCTTCTACGCGCTCACGCACATGCCGCTCGCCGACGCGACGGCCCTGCTCAACACCACGCCCCTCTGGATCGCCGCCCTCGCCTGGATCGCCCTGCGCGAGACCATCTCCGCGCGCGTGCTCGCCGCGCTGGTGGTGGCCTTCGCGGGCGTGGTGCTGGTCGAGCGTCCGGGCCTGCGCGGCGGCGGCCTCGCCGGCCTCGTCGCCCTGGGCGCGGGCTGCGCGGGGGCGCTCGCGATGATCAACCTCCGGCGCCTCTCGGGCGAGACCCCGGAGGCCGTGGTGGTGCACTTCTCGGCCACCGCGACGGCCGTGCTGGGCGCGCTCTCGCTGCGATGGTTCGTCACCCACGACGCGCCGCTCTCGATGAGCTGGAGGGACGCGGCGGGGGTGCTGGCCATGGGCGCCGCGGCGACCGCCGGACAGCTGGCGATCACCCGGGCCTACGCGCTCGACAAGGCCGCCCGCGTGGGCGCCGCGGGGTGGATACAGGTCGTGATCGCCCTGGCGATCGACGCGGCGGTCTTCGGTCGGAGGCCGGAGGGGGTGGTGCTCACGGGCATCGCGCTGTTGCTCGCCTCGGGCGCCCTGCTGGTGGACGACGCTCGGCGAGCGCAGCGGGCGCTGCAGGCGTAGCGGGCCGTCCTGTAAGCTCCGCCCGTGACCCTCCGAGGAGCCCGAGAGACCCGCGTGAACCACCTCCGACCGGCCCGACTCCTTTCCGTCGCTGCGGCGCTCGCCGCCGCGCTCTCGCTGGACGCGTGCAGCCTCCGCAGGCTCACCGCCGACTCCACCGCCGACCTGCTGCACGCCGGTTCGCCGCAGTTCAACACGCTCGAGGACCTGGACTTCGCCGAGGCCAGCGCGCCCGCGAGCCTGGTCACCATCGAGAGCGTGTGGCGCGTCGCTCGCGACAACGAGGACCTCCTCGTCGAGCTGGTGCAGGGCTACGCCTCCTACGGCTTCGCCTTCCTCGAGGACCACATGGAGCGCGCTCGCGCCGCGGACGACGACGAGCGGGAGGAGTACTGGCGACGACGGGCCCGCGCCGCGTACCGCCGGGGCAAGATGTTCGGCTTCATCTTCCTCGACGTGCGCGAGCACGTGGACGGCGGGCCCGAGGCGGTCACCCGGCGCGGCCTGCCGGCGTGGCAGTCGTACCTCCAGCGCTACACCGACCGCGACGACGTCCCTGCTCTCTTCTGGACCGCCAACGCCTGGGCCTCGCTCATCTCCGTCTCCGTCGACGACTCCGACGCGCTGCTCGACCTGCCCTTCGCGGTCGCCCTCGCCGAGCGCGCCCGGCAGCTCGACCCCCACTACGCCAACGGCTCCATCGACGCCCTCTTCGGCGTCTACCACGCGAGCACGCCCGCCAGCCTCGGCGGCCAGCCCGACCGCGCCCGATCGGAGTTCGAGGCCGCCCTCGCCGCGTCGCACCGCAACGTCCTCACGTACCAGGTGCTCTACGCCCGCACCTACGCCGTGATGGTGCAGGACCGCGCGCTCTACACCCGGCTCCTCCAGGAGGTGCTCGACGCGGGCGACGTGATGCCCTCCGAGCGCCTGGGCAACCTCGTCGCCAAGCGCCGCGCGATCCGCTACCTCCAGGAGACCGACACGCTCTTTCCGCCGGCCGAGACCGGCGCCCCTGAGGTGACCCCGTGAAGCCGCTCCGCCCCCTGCTCGCCCTCGGCCTCGTCGCCCCCGCCGCCCTCGCGCAGCCGCTCGCGGGCAGCTCCGCGCCCGCCGCCCGCACGCTCTCCATCGCGACCCTCGCGCCCATCGGCTCGACCTGGATGCGCGCCTTCGACGCCTGGAACCGCGACCTCCGCCGGCGCACCCACGGCGCCCTCTCGCTGCGCTTCTACCCCAACGGGGTGCAGGGCGATGAGGTCGAGGTGGTGCGCAAGATCAGGGCGCGTCGCCTCGACGGCGCGGCGCTCACCGGCGTCGGGCTCGCGGAGATCCACCGGCCGACGCTGGTCTTCCAGGCGCCGGGGCTCTTCGCGGACTACGCGCAGCTCGACCACGCTCGCGACGCGCTGCGCCCCGACCTCGACGCGGCCTATACGCAGGCGGGCTTCGTGCTCGCGGGCTGGGGCGACGCGGGGCTCGACCGGGTCTTCTCCACGAGGGCGGTGCCGGGGCCCGCGGAGTTCTCCTCGACGCACCCGTTTCAATGGCGCGACGACCTCGTGGCCGAGCCGCTCTACGCCGAGCTCCACGCCCGCGGGGTTCCGTTGCAGATCGGCGAGGTGCTGACCTCGCTGCAGACCCACCAGATCGACACGGTCATCGCGAGCCCCATCGCGGTGGCGTCGCTCCAGTGGGCCGCTCACCTCGGACACATGACCGACCTGCCGGTGGCGATCGAGATCGGCGCCGTGGTCTTCGGGCGCCCTCAGGTCGAGGGCCTCGGGCCGGAACTCCAGGCCGCGCTGCGAGAGACCGCGACGCAGTACTCGGCGCTGCTGGTGCGCAACGTCCGACGCGACGACGACGGCACCATCGCCCCGCTGCGCGCCCGCGGCATGGTGGTCGACACGCCCACCGCGGCGCAGCGGGCCCAGTGGCAGTCGGTGTTCACCCGCACCCGGGCGAGGCTGGTCGGGACCATCGCCGATGCGGCGTACTTCCAGCGCGTCGAGCGCGCCCGGTAGTCAGGTCGGCGGAAGCATCAGTGCGAGATGCCGTCGGGCGCAGGCCGCGCTCCGACGCTGGGATGACCGGGGGGGAGGCCCTCCATCCCGACGGGGGGATGACCGGGAGGGAGAGCGCTGGGGGCGTGGGCCGCGACCGGAGCCGAGGGCGCCCTGGCCGCGCCGCCCACGACGCGGACCTCGCTGGCGAAGGTGAGCTGGGGAAAGGTCCGGTCGAGCGTGCGGCTGTGGAAGCCGGGCATCTCGTTGCCCGGAGGCACGTCGACCTCGTCCCCGACCGCGACGGTGGTCTCCGGGACCGCGACCCACGCGCTGGACCCGCCGCCCTCCACGCGGAGGTAGGTGTAGCCGCCGGAGTTCATGGTCTCGCGAACCGTCCCGTGGCGGGCGCCCGGCGCCGGAGCGACCGCCGTGGGCGCAGGGGCCGTGGGCGCAGGAGCCGTGGGCGAAGGAGCCGCGGGCGAAGCCGCGCCGACCACGCGCACCGTCCCGGCGAAGAGGATCGTGTCGAAGGTCCGGTCGAGGGTGCGGCTGTGGAAGGCGCGCATGACGTTGCCGCCCTCGACGATGACCCGGTCTCCGACGGCCAGCGTCATCGCCGTGGTCGCGACCCACTGGTCGACCCCGCCCGAATCCATACGCAGGTAGGTATACCCGGCGGCGTTCATGGTCTCGCTCACGGTGCCGCGGATCTCTCCGTGCGAGCTCGGCGCGGCCGCCGGCGCCGTGGGGACGGGAGTGCCGCCGGAGGCCGAGCCGCCGCTGGGGATCCAGGCCTGGAGCTGCGTCGAGGGGTTGGTCGGCCGCGACGGCGGGGCGCTCGGGCTCTCGGCCGTCACGCGCGGCGAAGGATCGGACGAGGACTGGCTGCAACCGAAGGACAGCAGGGCGAGGCAGAGAGCGTATCGGGAGGGGGACATCAGGTGGACTCCTTTGCGCGGTCGGCGGAGCCCCGCGAAGGGCTGCGGAGACCGATGGAAGACTACGTTCGCTATGGGTTGGGGAGGAACAACTGGTGGCACGTGGAGCAGGCGGAGGTGAAGGCCACGGGCTGCGTCGAGAGCGCGGCGCGGGGCGTCACGTTGAAGCGGTGGCTCGCGATGTCGCCGTGGAGGTACTGCACGGGCCTCGCGCTCGACGGGTCGGTGTCGCGCAGCGCGGGCACCCCCGCCGCGGCCGTGGCCGTGCCGACCATGTGGCAGGTCGTGCACACGAGCTGGGCGATGGGGGCCGAGTCGTGGAGGAACCTCGTCGCCGTAGAGACGTGCGTCCGCACCGCGGTGAAGGGCGCGGTCGAGTGGCAGGTCGTGCAGAGCGAGTTGTCGCTCGCGCTCTGCCTCAGGTCGTGGCCCACGCGGTCGTTGCCGTGCGCGTCGTGACAGGACGAGCAGGTCATCAGCTGCGAGGCGTTGCGGTACATGGTCGAGCGGATGAAGTCCGTGGACTGCTGGTGATTGCCGCTCGAGTCGCCGGAGGGGAAGAGCCCGTCGGCGGTCGTGGCGTCGATGCGCGTCGTGTGAGCGCGCAGGTACTCGCTGCGGCGGATGCCCGGGCGCGGCATCCGGCCGGAGGTGTCGAGCGGAGCCTCGGTGCCGCCGCCCCCGACGCCCACCGGACGGGAGTGGCAGGAGGCGCAGAGGGTCACCTCGCGCTCGGGCGTGAGCAGCCCCGGCGACACGATGCGCGAGCCGCGGATCGAGGCCTCGACGTGCTCCGAGCCGGGCCCGTGGCAGCTCTCGCAGCCGACGTTGATCTCCTCGCGTCGGCCGTCGCCGTCCAGGTCGAACTCGCCGTTCGGGTCGCCGACCGCGCGGGCGCTCCAGCCCTCGGAGACGCCGCCGCGCAGGGTGAAGCCCGAGGCGTGGCAGCCGAGGCAGCGGTTGTCGAAGGCGCCCTCTCCCGCCGGGCGACGGAGCGTCCCGGCGGCGAGGTCGTACCAGCGAGAGGCGCGGTCATCGCGCCAGGGCCGAGAGGCCAGGTCGGGGGAGGTCCCGTCGCCCTCGTGGTTGAACTGCAGCGGCAGCACGAAGAGCGACCACGAGCCGTTGGCGTTGCGCAGCCGCGTGACGAACTGCTGGCGGCGGAGCGCTCCTCCGTAGGTGAGCGCGACGTCGTAGCGCGCGGGGGCCTCGACCCGGCGCTGGTTGACGAAGGTGACCGAGTACTCGCCGGGCTGGCCGCGCGCGACGGCGCGGTCGTGCGCCAGGTGGAGCTCGAAGCTGACGACCGCGGGGGCCGCCGGCGCCGCGTCGGCCACGGAGCACTGCAAGGGGCCCGGCGCCGCGGGGTCGCAGTTGAAGTAGTAGAGCGTGCGCCCGGCGTCGAAGGCTGCGAGGGCGTCGTCGAAGTGCGGCCACGCGGAGGTGTCCTGCAGGGCGCCTCGCTGGCCCGGGACCTGGAGCCCGTTGAAGTGCGCGCTGCGCTCGGCGCGGTGACGCCCGTGGCACTGGAGGCAGGCGCTCGACCCGATGTACGTCGCTCCCGCGCTAGGAGATCCGGAGACCTCCAGGTCGAGCCGTTGCCCGATCAGCGAGCTGGCGGCGAGGGCCGCACGGCAGCGAGAGCCGCCCGGGAGGTGCGCGTCGTCGCTCGCCGAGGGGCGCCACACGACGAACCAGTTGCCCGGGCCGACGGTGGTGAAGCGGTACTGGCCGTTCATCGCGACCCGGGCGCGGGGGTAGGTCGCCGCGTGCTGGTCGAGCAGGTCTTCGAGCGGCTCGTCGTTCAAGGCCGCGGCGGCCGCGGAGGGAGCCTGCGAGAGGTCGATGGCCGGACGGCTCATGAGGTCGGCCGCGGGCACGAGGAACACGTCGCCGCTCGCGACCGCGAGGCCGGTGCCGTCGGTGATGAGCCCGACGAGCCCAGCGGGCTCCAGCTCGATGGACGCCATCGGCGCGTCCGGGGCGAGGCCGCCATCCACCGCGGAGCCAGGGACGCCGGGAGGCCCCTGGACGCCCGCCTCGCCGTTGGCGCCATCGACGCCCGCCGGGCCGCGAGGACCCGCCGGACCGACCGGCCCCTCACACGCGACGAGACCCAGCGCGAGGAGGAGAGAGGGCGCGATGATCCTTCGGGGCAGGGCGCTCTGGAGATGGGAGATACCGACAGACTTCACGCAGCCGCCCCTTACAAGTGTCATTCCGTGAGGACCCGTCGCGAGCATCCCACGAGGACGGGGACGATCGGCGCAAGCTCTGCGCACGGGACGCAGCCGCTTCGTGTGACCGTCGGAGCGGCCGCTCTCGTCCTTGCGCGAAGTGGCTGCAAAGCGGGCCTCCCATAGCACCCGAGGGCCACCCGTCCAGGGCTCATCTATTGCAGCCCAGGGTGGTTCTCTCGTACTCGGCGGTGGTCAAATGAAACTTCGAGCTCTGGCAGTGGTGGTTCTGGCGTCGGTCCTCGGCGCCTGTGGAAGTGATGGCCCTGCGGGACCGGCAGGCGCCAACGGCGAGGCCGGGGTCCAGGGGCCTCCGGGTGAGCCGGGTCCGCGCGGCGCTCCGGGCGACGCGGGTCCTGCCGGGCCTCCCGGGCCTCCGGGACCTGCCGGCGACGCGGGCTTGATGGGCCTGCCCGGTCGGACGCCCGCCAACGGGCTCACGCTCACCCTCCTCGACGTGACGGTGGCGACCGACCGCACCGTCCGCGTCCACTTCAGCCTGCAGGACAGCCGTCGCCAGTTCCTGCCGCCGTCGGAGACCGACAGCCTGGGCTTCTCGGCGAGCGAGGTCGTCCTCACGGCCGCCGGCCGCCCCGATCGCTACCGCGCCTTCACCGTGTGCCCGGCCTCGGCCCCGCACGCGGACGTGCAGCAGAGCTGCATGGACAACGCGGTCCGCGGCACCACCATCGCCACGTCGCGCCTCACCGACCGGGGTGACGGCACCTGGGACTACCAGCTCGCCTCGCCGCTCCCGTCGACCTACGACCCGACGCACACCCTCTCCATCGCGTCGCAGGCGCGCCGCCAGGGGATCTTCGCCAGCGACCCGGCCTCCATCGCCAACACCGTGCTCGACGTGGTGCCGGCCGGCGGCACGCCCGTGCGCGTCATGCCGGTCTCGCAGTCGTCGGGCTGCAACAACTGCCACGGGCAGCTCAGCGCCCACGGCGGGTCGCGCACCGACGTCCGGCTCTGCGTGCGCTGTCACACCGCGGAGCTCACGGACCCGGACACGGGCACGAGCCTCGATTTCCGCACGATGATCCACAAGATCCACCGCGGCGAGGACCTCCCCAGCGTCGTCGCCGGCACGCCCTTCCGCGCGATCGGCTTCAACGGGACGGTCTTCGACTGGTCGCACCTGCGCTACCCGCAGGACCTCCGTAACTGCAACGCCTGCCACAACGAGACCGCGACCGACGCGCCGGACGCGGCGCGCTGGGCCACGCAGCCCACGACCACCGTGTGCACCTCGTGCCACGACAACATCTTCCTCGGCACCGGCACTCCCCCGATGGGCACCGTCGCCCACCCCGGCGGCGTGTCGTCCTCGACGGAGTGCAGCACCTGCCACCGCGAGTCGGGCTTCATCGGCACCTACCCGACGGGCGTTCGCACCGCCCACCAGGTGACCGAGCAGCGGGCCATGGCGCCGACCATCGCGGCCACCATCGAGAGCGTGACCAACGCCACGCCCGGGAGCGCGCCGACGGTGAGCTTCACCCTCACCGACCGCGCCGGGACGCCGATCACCAACGCGGCGAACCCCCCGCCGGCGACCACGACCCCGACCATGGCCCTCAACGGCGCGGTCACCCGGGTGACGCTCAACCTCAACGGCAGCACCTCGCCGGACTACGCGCTCTTCCCGGTGCTCAGCGGCTCCGCGGTCGGCGCGACCCCGACGGGCACGCTCGTCAACATGGGCGGCGGTCACTACCAGTACACCTTCCCGGCCACGGCGGCGCTGCCGATGACCGCGACGGGCACCTGGGCGGTGGGCATCGAGGCGAGGCGCGTGGAGTTCGTGCCCGCGAGCTCGCTGGCCCCCACCGCGAGGCTGATCAACCACGGCGTGCTCAACCCCGTGCGGTACTTCTCGGTGGACTCGTCGACGGTCGCCCCGCGCCGTCAGATCATCGAGGCCGGTCGCTGCAACGGCTGCCACCAGCAGGTGACCGCGCACGGCAACAACCGGCAGAACCCCGAGTACTGCGTGCTGTGTCACAACTCGCGCGGCGTCGACAACCGCTCGCTCACCAACGGCGGACCGCAGAGCATCGAGTTCCAGTCGATGATCCACCGCATCCACATGGGCGCCAACCTCCCGAGCGTGCGCGCCGGGGGTCGGGCCCTGTACTGGGGCTCGGCGACCAGCAGCGCGGACTTCAGCACGGTGCAGTTCCCGCAGTCGGTCAGCAACTGCGTCGCCTGCCACGCGACGGGCACCCAGCAGGCCCCGCGCACCAGCGCCTGCACCTCGTGCCATGACGACCCGAGCACCCTCGCGCACGCGCAGATCAACACCTCCGCGGGCGGCGTCGAGTCGTGCAACACCTGCCACGGCCCGGGGCGGCTCTACTCCGTCGCCACGATGCACGCGGCGAACTGATCCTCGCCTCCGCTCCCCTCGTCCGCGCCTCCCCTCTCCCTCCCCCCCCGACAGTCCCCTGGTGCTCTCTGCGCCGCTTGTGCAGCATCTGCGTGGGGGCGCCGATTTCGCCGCGAAAGCAGCCTATCCGCTGCGGCGGTATGTCGCGTGCACAGGTCCGTCTCCGCGTGCGAAACCTCGGCTCCATCCTGCTCCTGGCGCTCGTGTCCTCGGCGGCCCCGCTGGGCTGTGGTCGCGCCGAGCCGCGAGCCCGCCGCGCCCCGCCGCCTTCGGCCACGGTCGCCATCGTCCCTCGCACGCCCTCCATCGCGACCTACTCCTGCACGCAGCAGTGCCACTCGCGCCTCGCGGCCAACCCGACGCGGCGCGAGCTGACGGAGTTCCACACCGACAAGCGCCTCGCGCACGGCGGCACGCTGACGTGGTGCACCTTCTGCCACCAGGACGACGACCTCGACCGGCTGCGCCTCATCGACGGCAGCCAGGTGGCCTTCGACGAGGCTTACCGCGTCTGCGCCCAGTGCCACGCGGAGCGCTACCGCGACTGGACCCGAGGGGTCCACGGCGCGACCACCGGGTCGTGGCGCGACGTCGCGCAGCGCCGCAGCTGCCCCGCCTGCCACAACCCGCACGACCCGCATCGAACCCAATTCAACGCCTTGCCGGCGCCGTCACGCGAGCGCGGCCGGGAGCCGGAGCAGCACCATGAGTGAGGAACACCAGGAAGCCGACGGCCGCGAGGCGGTGGTCGAGGGCGTCGGGAAGGCGCAGGCGAGCCGGCGGAGGTTTCTGCAGGTGCTCGGGGCGGCGACCGCCACCGCCGCGGCGTCGCAGGCCGATGCCGCGCCGTGGGAGGAGTACTTCCAGCAGCACTACAAGCGCCTCACGGACGAGGACAAGCGGGCCATCGTCGCGAGGCTCGAGGCCGAGGTGCAGGACAAGTACGGCGTGAGCGTGCGCATCAGCGACCCGAAGCCCATCGACGGCGTCGAGTTCGCGTACGCGCTCAACCTCCAGGCCTGCGTCGGGTGCCGGCGCTGCGAGTACGCCTGCGCGCAGGAGAACAACACCTCGCGCAGCCCGGAGATGCACTACATCCGCGTGCTCCAGATGGACAAGGGCTCGCTCGACGTCGAGCACTCCAGCTCCACCTACGAGGGCGCGGTCCCGACGGCGGACCACTACTACCAGCCGGTGCAGTGCCACCAGTGCCGCGACGCGCCGTGCGTGCGCGCGTGCCCGGTCAACGCGACCTGGGCGGAGCCCGACGGCATCGTGGTGGTCGACTACAACTGGTGCATCGGCTGCCGCTACTGCGAGGCGGCGTGCCCGTACTTCGCGCGGCGCTTCAACTACGAGGAGCCCACGGTGCGGCCCTCGGAGATCAACCCCGACCAGGGGTACCTCAGCAACCGGCTGCGCCCTCGCGGGGTGATGGAGAAGTGCACCTTCTGCCTGCACCGCACCCGCAAGGGGCTCATGCCCGCGTGCCTCGAGGCCTGCCCGACCGGGTCGCGGAAGTTCGGCAACCTGCTCGACCCCAACAGCGAGGTCCGCCAGGTCATCGACACCAAGCGCGTCTACATCCTCCACGAGGACGCCGGGACCAACCCGCGCTTCTACTACTACTTCGGGTGAGGGCCTCGATGCGGGACTTCATCGCCTTCGTGAGGGCATCCCTCGCCGCGGTCGTTCACGGGAGCGGCGCGTACTACCGCTGGCTCGCGTTTCTCGGAGCGTGGATGGCGCTCGGCGGCGCGGCGGCGGCGTACCAGTTCGCCAACGGGCTCGGCGTGAGCAGCCTCACGGACCAGGTGCCGTGGGGGGTGTACATCGCGAACTTCTCGTTCCTGGTGGGCCTGGCCGCGGCCTCGGTGATGGTGGTCGTCCCGGCCTACGTCTACCGCGACGCGGCGCTGCACGACGTCAGCCTCCTCGGCGAGCTGCTGGCCGTCTCGGCGCTGGTGATGTGCCTCGCCTTCATCGTGGTCGACCTCGGCCGCCCCGACCGCTTCTGGCACCTCCTCCCCATGATCGGGATGTTCAACTTCCCCGAGTCGATGCTGGCCTGGGACGTGGTGGTCATCAACGGCTACCTGTTCATCAACGGCTACGTCGTCTCGTACCTGCTCTTCTCCAAGTACTGCGGCCGCGTCCCCGACAAGCGCCGGTACATGCCCGTGCTGCTGCTCGGCGTCGTGTGGGCCGTCGGCATCCACACCATCCCCGCCTTCCTCTACGCCGGCCTCGGCGGCCGCCCCTTCTGGCACTCGGCCGTGCTCGCGCCGCGCTTCCTGGCCTCCGCGTTCACCTCCGGGCCCGCGCTGCTCATCATCGCCCTCACCGCCGTGCGCAGCTACATGGCCTTCCCCGTGCGCCCCGAGGCCCTCGACCGGCTGCGGCTGATCGTCTCCGTCGCGGCGGTGCTCAACCTCTTCCTCACCGTCTCGGAAATCTTCGTGGAGATCTACCCCGGCACCGCGCACTCCGCGTCGATGCGCTACCTGCTCGTCGGGCTCCACGGGCACCACCTGCTCGTGCCGTACATCTGGTCGGGCATCGCGCTCTCGGTCTTCGCGACGACGGTCTTCCTCGCGCGCCCGCTGCACTCGCGACCGAAGCTCCTCATCGCCGCCTGCGTCTGCGCCGTCATCGGCGTCTGGATCGAGAAGGGCATGGGCCTCGTGATCCCCGGCTTCATCCCGAGCTCGCTCGGCGAGATCGTCGAGTACTCGCCCTCGTTCATCGAGTTCTGCGTCTCCGCGGGGGTGTGGGCCCTCGGCGCCTTCCTCTACACGCTGCTGCTCAAGGTCGCGGTGCCCATCGAGCTGGGCACCTTGCGCCTCCCCGGCGCACCGACCGGGCGCGCCAGCCTGCACCCCGCCGGAGCCGCGTCGTGAGCGCCCGCCCTCTCGCCCTCGCCCTCGCGCTCTTCGCCGCCTGCTCGTCGCTCCCGGCCTGCCACCGCGAGGCCCCGCGCCGGCCGCCCGCCATGCGATCGCAGGCCATGGACCTCGCCGCGGTCCCTCCGACCCCCGTCGCGGGCTCCCTGCGAGGACAGCCCTTCCGCACCGTCGAGGCGTGGTATCGGGTCGTCCGCATGCCGGGCCGCGAGCGCCTCGACCTCATCTTCTCCGAGGGCCGCGTCACGAGGCTCTGCGGCGAGTCCTCGCCCGAGCTCGCTCGCCACGTCTGGGTGCGCTTCCCGGGCGTCACGCAGCTCGCGCTCGGAGCGCAGCGCATCGATCCCCCCGCGGTGTCCCCCTTCTCGGTGCACTACGAGTGGGCCGAGCACGACAAGTGGCTCGGTCACGGAGGCGGCTCCGCGGCCATCGGCGTCGACGCGGTCACGCCGGGCACCATCACCGGCCGCGCGAAGATCTGCTTCGGCGACGCCACGCAGAGCTGCGTCGCGGGCTCGTTTCGCGCGCAGGAGTGCCGCAACGAGCTCGACCTCGACGGACCCCGTTCGGGGATCCGGCAACGGGAAGGAGCACCGCCGCCGTGAGCGGTCTGGAGGCGCGAGCGCTCGCGTGGGCACGGGTCGCCGGTGTCGCCGCCGCACTCTGCGCGGCGTGCGCCGACGTGCGCCCGACGGCCTCGGTCGCGCCCACCTTCGACCGCGACGTGCGCCCCGTGCTCGAGGCGCGCTGTGGGCGGTGCCACGGCGCGCTCCGCCCCGCCGGGGGATGGAGCGCGAGCCGCTTCACGGACGTCATCGCGTGCGTCCCGGCGTCGACCGATGGAGGTGTCCCCGACGCGGGCGCATGGCCCTCGCGCCTCGCCACCGCCCTCGCCCGCCCCGATCACCAGGGCCTCCTCGACGAAGCCCAGCGCGCTCTCATCGACCGATGGATCACCTCGGGAGCTCCCGCGGCCCGGGGCGCCGTGCACCCGCCTGGCTTCGCCGACCCCCGCTCGGCGGACTTCCACGCGCGCTCGCTGAGAAGCCAGCGATGGGCGCCGATGCTCGACGGGTCGAACCCCGAGGCGTGCGGCCGCTGTCACGAGGGCTCCCCGACGCGCCCCGCGAGGGCCACCGGCGCGGCCGCGGATGCGCCCTCCTGCACCAGCTGTCACGACCAGCCGGGCGGTCCGCTCGCCTGCGGCACCTGCCATGGAGACGGTGAGCGCGCCTCGCCGCCGCGAGACCCCTGTCTCTACCCTGGAGCCTCGCCCACCGCGGGCGCCCACGCGGCCCACCTCCGGGCGAGCCCGCTGCACTCGAGCCCCTTCACCTGCGAGACCTGCCACCCGGCCCGCTCGGCCGACTTCACCGGAGCCCACGGCGACGGGGTCGTGGACCTCGCCTTCGACCCCGGACGCGCGGGCGCCGACGCGACCTACGAGCGCTCCACGCGCACCTGCTCCGTCGGCTGTCACCGCCGCGGAGGCGATCGTCCGTCCCCGGCCTGGAGCGACACCGCCCCGATGACCTGCGGCTCCTGCCACTCGTCGCCGCCTCCGGGTCACCCTCGCGGCGAGTGCGTCTCCTGCCACGCCGAGCCGGACGCCACCGGGTCGGCGCTTCGATCGGGCGCGCTCCACCTCAATGGCCGCGTCGACCTCGGCAACGGCAACGGGACCTGCACCGCCTGCCATGGCAGCGCGGGCGACGCCGAGCCGTGGCCGTCGACGGGCAGCCACGCCGCGCACCGCTCTCCCATCGGCGGAGCGCCGGTGGCCTGCACCACCTGTCACACGGTGCCCGCGCGCACGGAGGATCCCGCCCACTTCGAGGCGGCGCCGAGGGCCTCGGTGCGCCTCGCCGGGGCCGCGAGCGCGAGGGGAGCGCGACCGGCCTACGACGCGACGACTCGCTCCTGCGCCGAGGTCGCCTGCCACGGAGCCGGGCTCGCCGGGACCCGCGCGGACGTCCCGACCTGGGGCGACCCCTCGGGGGCCGCGAGGCGCTGCGGCCAGTGCCACGGCGTCCCGCCCGCGGCGCCGCACACGACGCGCACCGACTGCTCCACGCTGATCTGTCACGGCGGCGAGGTCGCCCTCACGCCGTCGGGCCCGGTGATCACCGCGGCGGGCCGGGCGCTGCACCAGAACGGCGTGATCGACTTCGCGGGGGCCGGGCCATGAGCCGACGGTCGCGATGGATCGCCGCCTCGCTCGCGCTCTCGCTCGGCGCGATGGCGACGATGGCCCGGGCGCAGACGACCGCGGTCGACGACGCGCCCGCGACGGTGCGGGTGCGCTTCGACGTGATCTTCCGGGGGGTTCCGCGGTACGTGCTCTCCGCGCAGGCCAACCCCGTGAGCGCCGACGACCGCTACTGGCGCACCATCGCGCTCGCGCCCCTGCAGGAGCGCGCCAACCTCGACGCGACCAACCTCCTCCGCGGCCGCGTGGACGTGCACCTCTCCGCCTGGAACGCCATCGACCTCACGGCCCCCGGTGCGGTCGACGGGCGCGTGGCGGGCGACGTCGCGGTGGGCTGGGCCCGCTACCACCGGGGTCCGTGGAGCGTCTGGGCGGGGCGGCGCTTCGTCGCGTGGGGAGCGCCCGGCGGGGTGCACCTCGACGGCGTCGGGGCCGAGGTGCGACTGGCCGAGGCGCTGCTGATCGAGACCGTCGTGGGTCGACCGGTGACGCCGGTGTACGGCGGGCTGCTGGGGGCCCACCCGGGCTTCGAGGGCGCCACCGGAGCGGGCGGGCTGCGCATCGGGTGGTCGAGCCCGGGCGCGCTGTCGGCCTCGATCTCGTACCTCGAACAGTGGGCCGCGGGCATCCCCGCCCGTCGCGTCGCCGAGGCGTCCTTCGTAGGCAACCCGCTGCGCTGGCTCGACCTTCGCGGCACCGTGTCGTGGGACCTGCTCGGGCTCGGCGTCATGCAGGCCGACCTCGACGCCTCCGCGTGGCTGGGCCGCAGCGTGGAGCTCGACCTCGGTTACGGTCACCTCGACCCGGCGCTGCTCATCCCGCGGTGGTCGATCCTGAGCGTCTTCGTCACGCGCACCTTCGACGAGGCGAGGGCGCGCGTCGCGTGGCGCATCACCCCCGCGCTCCAGGTCGGCGTCGAGGGGGCGGCGATCCACTACGACGTCGCGGGCGTCGACGCGTCGAAGGCCGGTCCCTCCTGGGGCGGACGCGCGGAGGCCTTCGCCCGGCTGAGCAGCCGCGACCGCCGAGAGCAGGTGCTCGCCATGGCGAGCCGCCGCGACGACGGCGAGCGGCGCATGACCCTGCTGCGCCTCGCGGGCTCGTTTCCTCTGGTGCGCGAGCTCTTCGGGGCGCTCGAAGGCGCCGTCGCGCTCGACAACGACGACGTCTCCTCGCCGCGCACGTCCTGGTACGGCCGGGTCTCCATGGAGGGCCCGGTCGCCGTCGGCTGGCGCCTCGGCGGGTCGGTCGACGCCGTGCACTCTCCCATCGCCACCAGCGAGCTGCGGGCGATGCTCCACCTCACCGGCCGCTACGACTCGCAGCAGCGAGGCGCCCGATGAGGTCGCTGCTGCTCGCCGCCCTCGCCTGCGCCCTGCTGCTCTCGTGCAGCCGCCCGGCGTCCGTCTCGCGCGACCACATCCGCTTCTCGCACTCGCCGCACCTCGCGGCCGGGATGTCGTGCACCGTCTGCCACGCCAACCCGACGGCCGCGGGCGAGGTCACGCTCCCCACGGAGCGGCAGTGCCGGAGCTGTCACACCCGCCCCGAGCAGCAGCGCTGCGCGTACTGCCACACCGCCCCGGCGGCGCCGCAGCGATACGCCCGCGTCGACCGCGAACTGCGCTTCTCCCACGCGCTCCACGGTCCCCGCTTCGAGGGCAATTGCATGACCTGCCACGGCGTCGGCGCGGACACGGACACGGTGCACGCCTTCGAGCCGCGCATCCCCAACATGGACGGCTGCGCCTCGCGCTGCCACGGCGGCGACATGCGCGCCCTCAACTGCAGCCGCTGCCACGCCTCGCTGCGCCGCTACTCCCTCGATGAGGTCGGCATGGTGCGCCACGGCCCGGGCTTCGCGCGCCACCACGGGGCCGAGGCGAGGAGCATGGGGGCCACCTGCAACCAGTGCCACGAGCCGACCTTCTGCGCGCGCTGCCACGTCGCGCAGCCGGGCCTTCCCCTCGCGGACCTCGAGCCCATGGCCGTGACGCGGGACTTCGTGCACCGCGGGGACTTCTTCGCTCGCCACCCCGAGGAGGCGCGCTTCAGCACCAACACCTGCACCCGCTGCCACGGCGTGAACTTCTGCGACGGCTGCCACCGAGCCTCGGGCATCGGCGGCGGCGTGGGGCCCGCGAGCACGCACCCGCCCGGGTGGCTCAGCCCCTCGTCGCCCAACAACCACGCCCGCGAGGCGAGGCGAAACCTGCTCTCGTGTGCCTCGTGCCACGAGTCCGACGCCACGCAGGTGTGCACCCCCTGTCACCGCGTCGGAGGCGCCGCGCCCAACCCCCACCCGCCCGGGTTTCGCGCGGGGATCGACGCGCATCAGCACTCCGTCTGCACTGTCTGTCACGGGGTCTCGCCGTGAGCCCCTCCGCTGGAGATCGCCCGATGACCGACGACGCCAGGACCGCTCCCCCCTCCGCTCCCGACGACTCGCGCGTCTCTCGGCGAACGCTGCTCGACCTCGCCCTCGGCGCGACCGTCGGCGGCGTCGGCCTGCTCGCGCTCCTGCCCGCGGTGCGCTTCGCCGCGCCCCCGGAGAGCCCCACGACCGGGGCCCATGGGTCGCTCGTCGGCCGACGAGAGGAGTTCGCCGAGAACTCCGCCCGGGTGGTGAACCTCGACGGCGAGCCGGTGCTCGTGCTCGCCCTGCCCGGCGGCGATTTCCGCGCCTTCGCCGCGCGCTGCACGCACCTCGGCTGCGTCGTCGGGTACAGCCCCGCGAGGGAGCAGATCGAGTGCCCCTGCCACGGCGGCCGCTTCGGCTGTGACGGCCGGGTGCTCGCCGGACCGCCTCCCTCCCCGCTGCGGGAGCTCCCGGTCGTCGTGCGCCGCGACGAGGTCCTGGTGGTGCGAGGTTGATCATGGAGCCCTCCGAGGAAGAGCTGGATCCGAAGCCGATTCGCGCGCTGCTCCGCCGGCTCGCGGGGGTGCACGTCCCTCGCGGCGACGGGATGACCTTCGTGCTGCTCGCCGCCGTGGCCGCGCTGCTGATGACCGTCGTGGCCGTCACCGGCGTGCTCCTGGCGCTCTACTACCGACCCGCCGCCGCCGCGGCGAACGACTCGGTGCGCTTCGTCGTCACCGAGGTCGAGTACGGCGGGCTCGTGCGCTCGCTGCACTACTGGGGCGCTCAGGCGCTGGTGGTCGAGCTCGGCGCCACCCTCGCGTGGGCCGCCCTCCGCCGCGCCTACCGAGCTCCCCACGCGCTCGCCTGGATCAGCGGCGTCGCCCTCGCGCTCGTCGCCGTGGCCGAGACCTTCACCGGCTCGCTGCTCCCCTGGAGCCACCGCAGCGTCGTCGACGCTCAGCTCTCCTCCTCGCTCGCCGCGCAGCTCCCGCTGCTGGGCCCGATGCTGCGACGGCTCATGCTGGGCGGCGCCGAGCCGGGCGACCTGTCGCTCGTCCGCATCCTCGGTCTTCACGCGGGCGTCCTGCCGATGGTGGCCTCGGTCTTCGCCGGGCTGCTCGGCCTTCACGCCGCCGGGTGCGCCCCCCGTCGAGCAACCGGAGGCAGCCTCGGCCTGGTGCCCGACGCGGCCCTGCGCGCGGTGGCGGTGGCCACGGTCGCCGGGATGGCGCTGCTCGTCCTGTCGTCGTTCTGGCCGCCGTACCTGGGCGGGTCCGCCGAGGTCGCGAGGGCCAGCGCCGCGGGGCTGCGCCCGTCCTGGTACCTCGCCTTCGTCCACCAGATGCTGCGAGCGGCGCCTCCCCGGATGATCGGCGTCCCGAGCGCGCAGGTGATCGTCACCGTGCTGGTGCTGGCCGTCGCCGCGCTGATGCTGTTTCCGCTCTTCGACCGGAGGGCCTCGCGCGCGGGGCAGGTCGCCGTGCTGGTCGCTCTGTCCGCCATCGTGGGAGGGACCATCGGTGCGCTCCTTCATTGACCCTGCACGCCTCGGCCTCGCGCTGGTCGCGCTCTTCGCCGCCCTCGCCCTCGTCGGGTCGAGAGCGTCCGCCCAGGAGACCTGCGTGGCCTGCCACTCCACGCAGCAGGACCCGCGGCTGCGCGACCCCGTCGAGCGTCTGCGCGGGAGCATCCACGCCCGCGCCCTCGGCTGCTCCGGCTGCCATGGCGGTCGCGGCAACGAGCCCACCGTGCAGGCCCACGACGCCACCGCGGGCTTCGTCGCGAGGCCCGACGCGGCCACCGTGGCCAACCGCTGCGGCACCTGCCACGCCGACGCGCGCTTCGTGCGCCGTTACCGCGACGACCTCTCCACCGATCAGCTCGCGCTCTACTACGCCGACGCGCACGGGCGCGCCCTCGCGCACGGCAACCTCTCGGCGCCGTCGTGCCTCGAGTGCCACGGGAGCCACGACGTGCGCGCTCCGAACGACCCCGCGGCGCGCATCGCCCGTCGGCGTCAGCACGAGACCTGCGCGGGATGCCACTCGGACCCGGCGCGCATGGCGGGCTCCCGGCTCCCCACGAACCAGGCGGCCCTCTGGGCGGAGAGCGTCCATGGGCGCGCGGTGCTGGCGCACGGCAACCTCGCCGCGCCGACCTGCGCGGGATGCCACGGGGCGCACGGCGAATACCGCGAAGCCGGCGGACCGGAGGGTCGCTGCCGACGCTGCCACGAGGACGAGGCCGCGGCCTTCGATCGCAGCCCTCACGCCTCGGCGTACCGACGGCTGGGCTTCTCCGGCTGCGTGGCGTGCCACGGGAGCCACGACGTGCGAGAGGCCGACGGAGCGCTCGGGACGGCCGGTGGCATCGGTGTCTGTCGGCGCTGCCACGGTGAGGGTCGCAGCTCCGACGCGCTGGTGCGGCGGATCGCGATGCAGGCCGAGCAGGCGCGGCGGGACCTCGGACAGGCGAGGGCCGCGGTGCGAGCGCTGGAGGGGTCGGGGCTGCGGGTCCCGGCGGTGACGGCGCTGGTGGACGAGGCCTCGCAGGCGGACGTGCGGCTGCGGGTGGCGCTGCACTCGCTCGACGAGGGGGTCGCGCGCGACGCGGCGACGGCGGTGAGTCGCCCGGCGCAGCGGGCCCGCGAGCTCGCCCAGCGCGCCCGGCAGCGAGACGCCCACGGGCGGCGGGCGTGGCTGATGGCCCTCCCCCCGCTGGCGCTGCTGCTGGCGCTCGCGCTGCTCAAGATCCGTCAGCTCGATCGGGCCCGGGGCTGAAGGAATCGGACGCGTGGTCACCGGAACGAACAACAGCGCGAGACGTCGATGGCGGGCCTGGAAGCTCCTGGCGGCGGGGCTCGTCCTGGGGATGCTGGCCGCGCTCTCGACGGCGGCCGTGACCGAGCACGAGGTGCGCACCTCGCGGGACTACTGCGCGAGCTGCCACCGCGACGCGGCCGCGCACACGCGAGGGCACGCCGCCATCGCCTGCCAGTCCTGTCACCGCTCAAGCCTCGCCGGACGCCTCGCGCTCGGGCTCGCTCGCGTGACCCACTCCGCTCCGCCGAAGCACCACGCGGCCGCCGCGGCGCAGTCCTGCGCCGGGTGCCACGCCGCCTCGACCACCGCGACCGGAGCCTTCGCGACGACGCCCGGCCACGTCGCCCACGCCCGCGCCGGGCAGTCGGTGTCCTGCCTGCGCTGCCACGGCGCGTCGCTCCACGACCGTCCCCGTCGGGAGGAGTCCTGCGCGAGCTGCCACGCCGCCGTCCCGATGCGCTCCGAGCCTCGCGATGAGGCCTCGTGCGTGCGCTGCCACGAGTTCTCCGCCGACCCCTCGCGCGCCGAGGCCTCCACCCGCCTGGGCGTCCGAGGCGGCGCCCCTCGCGTCGACGCGAGCCGGGTCCACGGCGGGGTCGACTGCCGCCAGTGCCACAATCCCCACCGCGCGTCGGATGATCCCGCGGCCCCCTCGGCGGTGAACTGCACCACCTGCCACCGAGGCGCGATCGCCGCTCAGGTCGCCGCGGGCCCCGAGGGCCACCGCACCTGCCTCGGCTGCCACGCCGTGCATGCCGACCGCCGCGCCGGAACGCCGCAGTGCGACCGCTGCCACCTCGCGCCGCAGCGCGCGGGCCCATCGGCCCCAACGGCGCCGGGGAACTCGACCACCGCCCTTCGCACCTGGCTCACCCGCCCCGACGCCCGGCCTCCCGCGGTGCCCGACGCCGCGTGGCAGACCGCCGCGGCGACTCCCGCCAACCCGTCGTTCACCCACGGCGGCCGCTGCGCCAGCTGCCACCGACCGCACACCTGGGTGGCGCAGCCCACGGACTGCCGCGGCTGCCACGCCGAGCAGGCCTCGACGCTCTCCTTCGAGACCCCGCACGGTCGCAACGGCTGCGTCGGCTGCCACGACCCGCACGGCCCGCGCCCCGACTCCTCGGCCTGCACCACGTGCCACGAGCCGGAGGCCCGCCTGGCCCGCCACGCGCCGCCGGAGCCGCACCGGGTCTGCGTCTCCTGCCACCAGCCGCACGCCCCGGCGCGCCCCACGGCGGCGGTCTGTTCGAGTTGCCACTCGGCCCAGCGCGACCGCGTCGCCGAGGGCCCCGCGGCGCACGTCAACTGCGTCTCCTGCCACGTTCCGCATGGGCCGCCGAGGCCTTCGACGCCGGGCGTCTGCGCGAGCTGCCACGCGCCGGTGACCGCGTGGTTCGCCGCCAACGCTCACCCCGCTCAGCACCAGTGCGAGGCCTGCCACTCGGACCACGACTTCTCCCGGCCGAGCGCTCGGGCCTCGTGCCGCACCTGCCACCAGGAGCTCGCCTCGCACCGCGGCTCGCACCTCGGCGAGTGCGTGACCTGCCACTCACCGCACGCGCCGGTCCCGCAGCGCGAGCTCAGCAACTGCCGCAGCTGCCACACCACCTCGCGCGTCGCGGGCCCCCCGCCGATGCAGGCCGGCCACCAGCGCTGCGAGGGCTGCCACCTCCCGCACCAGGCCCGCGCCCAGGCCGCCACGCAGTGCGTCGGCTGCCACCGACCGGAGGCCCAGGTCGCTCCCTCCTGGCCGGCCGGGAGCCCGCACGCGGGGGCCTGCGTGCAGTGCCACGCGCCGCACCGCGACGCCGGGGCGATCGCCGTGTGCTCGACCTGCCACTCGGCGCAGGCGACGACGGCGCACACCGGTCGTCACCCACGCTGCGTGAACTGCCACGCGCCGCACCGGGAGCGCCCCGCTGGCGGAGGCGCCGCGTGGTGGACCCGATGCGCCGACTGCCACCGCACCGAGGCCGCGGCCGTGGCGGCGCCGACGACCTCGAGCACCCACCGCAACTGCGCCAGCTGCCACCAGCGGCCGGGGCTCACCCCGCCCACCTGCCTCTCGTGCCACAGCGCGATCCCGACGCAGCTGATGCACGCCGTCGCTCAGCACTCGACCTGCACCTCGTGCCACGAGCGCCACGGCAACGCGCCCCCCACGCGCGCCCGTTGCGTCGCCTGCCACACCGACCGCACGCAGCACTTCCCCGACGCGGTGACCTGCCAGACGTGCCACCCTTTCGCGACCGGAGCGCCGCGGCGATGAAGTACGACCCCTCTACCCGAACGCTGCAATTCACGAGCGATCAGGAGGTCGAGCGCTTTCACGCGGAGGTCACGGCGCTGCTGCGCGACGCGGTCAGCGCGGCCTCCCACCTCGGCGACGCGAACACCGGGAAGCTCGCCGCGCAGGCGGTGTTCAGGGACTTCGCGAGCGTGATGCGCGCGCTCAACCAGCTGCGACGTCACCTCGATCGCAGCGCCGGGGAAGCCGAGCCGCCGCCTCCGACGGAGCCGGAGCCCGGCGACGGCGGGACGGGACTCTAGGCCCTCCCCCTCACTCCGCCGGAGACCGCACCGCCGCCACCCGCGCGCCCAGCCAGACGAACCACTTCATCCTCGCGTGCACCCGCCCCAGCACCGCGAGGTGCTGCGCCACCAGCAGCGTCGCCACCGCGGCCATGGAACTCCTCGACTGCAGCAGCCCCGCGAGGAGCGCCGCCACGCCGACGTAGCTCCACGCGAGCAGCCCGTAGCGCGCTCCCGCCGCCACCGTGGAAAGAGGCTCCCGCACCATCTGGAAGGCCGCCGCTCCGGACGCCTGCATGGCGGCCTTCCCTCGCGCCATCGCGTGGGCGCGGGCCGCGTCGTGCCAGACCGTGATGAGCCCCGCGAGCGCCGCGCCGAGGCCGTAGCCCACGAGGCCCAGCAGCGTGACCGCGCGCACGTCGAAGCGCGCCGCCGCCGCCCGCTCGCCCCAGCCCGTCGCCGCGTAGCCCGCGAAGGCCGCGAGCGCGTAGCCGAGGCCCGCGATCGCCGCGCGCCCGAGCAGCGTCGGAGCGCGGCGCAGCGACTCGGCGGCGGCCCGGTGCCAGCGCACCCCCGCGTTCGAGGCCAGCACCGGGAACATCCCCCCCAGCAGCATCCACGCGACCGCCCAGGCCAGGAGCGCGACGGCGAGCAGCGCGGCGGTGGGCTCCCAGGCGCGGGCGTGGAGCGTCAGGAGGTCGCCCAGCAGCCGACCGCCCTGCGAGTACGCTGCGGTGAAGCCCAGCGGGTGCCGCGACAGGGTGGAGGCGACGGAGGCCGTGGAGGCGAGGCCCAGCAGCCACGCGAGGCCGAGCTCGATCGCGGCGACGCCCAGCACCACCCCGGTGCGGCCGCCCGTGGAGAGCCAACGGCGGATCATGGCCCCACGCTCCCCAACGCGAGGGCGACCCAGTAGGCGGCGCGCGAAATCAGCGGGAGCGTCGGCGCCGCGTGGCCCTCGGCCATGAGCTCGTTGTCGAGCCGGCGCTGCTCCAGTGGGAGGGTGTCCTCCGGGTCGACGGCGACGGAGCGAAGCGCCGCCGCGCCCTCGTAGGGGACGACGGTCATCGGCCGGTCGTTGGCGATGCGGACGAGGCTTCGATGCCCGCGCACGTCGGTGAAGACCACGTTCACCGGCAGGTCGAAGGGACCCTCCCGGTCGATGATGGCGCGGCCCCTCCATCGCCCGTCCGGGTCGCGCTCGCTCGTGGCCGCGGTGACGGCGAGGTTGTAGCGCCACGCGGTCTCGAAGGCCGTGCGGGTGAAGGACTCCCACGGGGGCCCCAGGCGCTCTCGGACGACGGCGTAGAAGGTCTCCGGCGTGGGGTGGCCGAAGCGAGCGCGGTCGACGTAGGCGCGGAGCGTCTGGGTGAAGAGACGGGTGCCCACGCGGCGCTCCAGGGTGCGGAGCACGATGGCCGTGCGGGAGTAGACGTGCTCGCCGTAGCGGCCCCAGGAGGGGTACTCGTCGGCGCCGAGGTCGAGCGCGAGCGGGTGCGCGATGGCCGCCGAGCCGAGCGCCTCCCACGACCAGGTGTCGAAGCGCGGCCCCGCCATGGGCAGGTCGAGCAGAGGGCCGCCGCGACCGAAGAGGTCCTCCATGACGCGGGCGGTGGCGTACTCGCAGAAGCCCTCGTCGAGGAAGGGGTGGCGATGCTCGTTGGAGGCCACGAGCCCGTAGAAGTACTGGTGCCCGAACTCGTGGAGCGTGACGTACTCCACGTCGCGCGCCCGGCGCGGGGTCCACCAGAGCGAGCCGGTGCTGATGAGCGTGGGGTACTCCATCCCCGCGGTGGCCTCCGCGCCGGGCGGAGGGAGCACCACGGTCAGCACGGGGTAGGGATAGGGCCCGAAGCGCCGCTCGAAGGCCGGGAGGGCGCCGGAGAGCACGTCGAGGGTGCGGGCCGCGCCGCGCTCGTCGCCGGGCGCGTGCAGCACGTGCACCTCGACCCGGTGGAGGTTGCGGTCGGCGCGGCGGAAGTGGTTCCAGGCGGTGAAGGCGAAGTCGTGGATGCCTTCGAGGACGTGGCGCTCCTCCATGAGCCCGTCGACGAGGGCGGGGCCCTCCACGAGCGGTCCGGTGGCGCCGATCACATACCCTCGCGGGTAACGAATGCGCACGTCGTAGCGGCCGAAGTCCGAATAGAACTCGCTGTTGGCGTGGAAGGGGAAGTGGGCCCAGGTGCCGTCGGCCTCCAGCACCGCGACCTTCGGAAACCACTGCGCCACCATGTGGAAGGTCCCGTGGTAGCCGGTGCGCGCCACCGCCTCGGGGAGCGTGGCGGTGAAGCGCACCGCGAGCTCGATGGTCGCCCCCGGCGCCACCGATCGGGGCAGCGTCACGCGGAGCTGCGAGCGGTCCTCGGGCACCGCGGGCTCGGCCGTGGCGGTGGGCAGCAGGTCGGTGCCGTCGTCGGCGCGGAGGCTCTCGATGGCGAGGCCTCCCCAGTGCGGCGGGTGCGCAGGCCACGCGTCGCCCGAGCGGGTGCGCATGAAGTACGTGCGCGGACCGGCGAAGCCGTTGAGGTACTGGTGCAGCCAGAGCTCGCGGACGGCCACGGCGGAGGGGTTGGTCCAGCGGATGGTTCCGTCGGCGCGCACCGTGTGGCGGGCGGGGTCGAGCGTCGCGGTGAGGGTGTAGTCCGCGACCCTTGGAGGGGACTGCGCTCCGGCGCCGAGGGGGAGGAGGAGCAGCGCGGCGCCTGCCGCCGTCGAGAGCCACTCATGATGCGGATGCGACATCAAGGACTGGACGCTCTCACCGGTGCGGCCCGGGAGGGAAGGGCCTCATCGCTCGTTGCCGAAGGGGTCGGCGAAGCGCGGGTCGTGGAGGAAGCGCTCGTCCGTGAGCGCCTCCAGGAAGGCGATGAGGTCGCGCCGCTCCTGCGCGGTGAGGGTGAAGCCGGTGATGAAGCGGCTCTTGAAGGGGTTGTCCCGGCCGACGCCCGCGTTGGGTCCGCTGGCGAGGGTGCGGCCGCCCGCGGCGTAGTGGTCGATCACGCCGTCGAGCGTGGCGATGGAGCCGTCGTGAATGTACGGGGCGGTGACGGCGATGTTGCGCAGCGTGGGCGCCCGAAAGCGACCCATGTCCTCCTCGCGGCCGGTGACCTCTCGCACGCCCGTGTTGTGCGCCGGGTACGCGCCGTGGCCGTCGACGTTGTAGAGCCCGGTGTTGTGGAAGTCCGTCTCGTCGAAGCGGCTCTGCGCGCTCACCACCGAGTCGGTGAAGGCGTAGCCGCCGTGGCAGCGGAAGCACTCCAGGCGCTCGCTGAAGAAGAGCTGGTTGCCCCGCTGAGCGCTCTGCGACATGGCCGTGGTGTCGCCGCGGGCGTAGCGGTCGAAGGGCGAGTCGGCGGACACGAGCGTGCGCTCGAACATCGCGATGGCGCGGGTGACGTTGGCCACCGTGAAGGGCTCCGCGTCGCCGGGGAAGGCCCTCGGAAACATCTGTTGATATCGGTGATCGCGGCGCAGCCGGTCGAGCATCTCGGCCTCCCGCCCGAGGAGCCCGAGCTCCACCGGACCTTCACCGAAGAGGGGCACGAGGGCCTGTCGCTCGAGCTCGCGCTGCACGGGGTTGGCCCAGGTGAGCGCGGAGAAGTAGCCCGCGTTGGCGAGGCTCATGGGGCCGCGGACGTGGTCCTCGCGGGTCGAGCCGAGCCCGGTCGAGCGGCCGTCGGTGAAGGCCCTGGAGGGCTGGTGGCAGGAGCCGCAGGACTGGGTCTGGTTGCCCGAGAGGCGACGGTCGTAGAAGAGATAGCGGCCGAGGCGGGCCTTCTCCAGGGAGTAGGGGTTGTCGGGCGAGAGGCGCTGCGGGGGAAAGCCCGGCGGGGCCTCGATGGTGAGCAGCGGCTCGGCCGACTCCACGAGGGCGCCGTCGCCCCCACAGCCCGCCGCTCCGCCCGCCAGAAGGGAGACTCCGAGCAGCCATCGCAACACCGTGGAGCGCATCGCCGGGGCTGTATCTACCCCATCCGCAGGTCGTCAGTGACTCCACACCAGCGTGACGCCCGCCCGGAGCTGAGTGGTGACGTTGCTCTCCAGCCCGTCGAGGGGGAGGTCCGCGCTGACCGTCGTCAGCGTGCGCAGCCGGTCGGTCCATCGGGTGCTCGCGCCGAGCGACAGAAGGGTCCGCCGGGTCCCGCTGCCGCTCACCGTCTGCCCCGCTTCGGTGGCCTCGCCCTCGATGATCTCCGTCAGCGCCGCGGTCCAGCCCCAGCGCGAGGAGAGCTGATGCGCCACGGCGGCGCCGAGCATCCACCGCACTCCCGGCCGCACCGGACCGAGCGGCGCCACGCGCAGCCCCACTTCCGTCAACACGCTCAGGGTGAGAGGGGTCGAGAGGCTCCAGCTCAGCCCCGCGCCGAGGGCGGGCTCCCAGGCGCCGAGCCCGAGGCCCGTCACCGTCGCGAGGCCGCTCCCCGCGTCGCCCGTCGGCATCCGCAGCGCCGCCCACGCCGCCACCTGCGGAACCACCCGCCGCAGCGACGCCGCCGACTCCCAGCGCCCTCGCAGCGAGAGGTCCCCCACGTTGGCCGAGGCGCTCGACGCGCCGGGCAGCGTGAGGTCGGTGTACGCCGCGCTCCACTGCGCCGAGAGCTCGACGGAGGGCACCACCCTCCAGGCCGCCGCGAGGTCGAGCAGCGCCCGGTGCGTGGCCACCCCCGGAGGCGAGGACCACGCGTGGCCATGCGCGTCGACGGTGCCGAGCTCGCCCTGGTACGACAGCGAGGCCGAGGCCGCGACCCGATCGGCGGCGAGGGTCCACGGCGCCACCGGACCCAGCGCCGAGCCGCACGGGCAGGCCAGCGCGGAGGGCGCGGCGAGGAGCGCGGCGATGGCCAGCGAGAGGCGCACGGCGCTAGCGCAGCACCGGCGAGAGCAGCGCCTCGTCCTGCTCGCCAGGGACCGACAGCTCCAGCGTGATCTCCCAGCGCCCGGGCATCGCCAGCACCAGGTCGCTCACCCGGCAGACGCCGTCGGCGCAGTCGATGCGCGGAGGGGTCGTGTCGTGGGGATGGCCGGGCATCCGGGCCGACACGCCCACCACGGCGCCCGCGTGGCCCGCGCCGTCCGTCGCGCGCACCGTGAAGCTGTTGGCGCCGCGGCGGAAGGCCCCGTCGTCGTGGGCGATGTCGAGCGCGAAGGTGCCCCGCTCGGACTGCGCCGGGAGCGCCTCCGCCTCGGGCGCCGCCCCCGGGTCGCCGCAGCCCGCGAGCGCCGCGAGCAGGCCCAGCCCGTACCATCCATGCCATCGCGTCTTCATCGTCGAGGCGGAACCTGGGCCCCGCCCCCTCGATCTACAACCGCGCGCGCTGCGGCATGATGTCGCACGCGCCGCCTGCCTCCGCTCGCGGTCGATCGTGGTAGCCGTCGACGGGTCCGATGGCACCCGACGCCCGAACGATGCTGCTCTGCGACGACGACCTGCCCTTCCGCGCGGCGCTCGGGGCCGCGTTCACGCGGCGCGGCTGGTCGGTGCACCTCGCGGCCCACGGCGAGGAGGCGCTCGCCATCGCCGCGAAGGTCGCGCTGGAGCGAGCGGTCATCGACCTGCGCATGCCCACCATGTCGGGCCTCGACCTGCTGCGGGAGCTGCTCCGGCTGCAGCCCGGCTTACACGTGGTGGTATTGACCGGCTACGGCTCGATCCCCACGGCGATCGAGGCGGTGAAGCGCGGGGCCGTGAACTACCTGACCAAGCCCGCGGAGCCCGCGGAGATCGACGCGGCCTTCGAGGAGAGCGGGCCCGAGGACGAGGCCGCGGCCGCCGCGGAGGTGACCGTCCCCTCGCTCGACCGCGCGCAGTGGGAGCACCTGCAGCGGGTGCTCGCGGACACGCAGGGCAACATCTCCGAGGCCGCGCGGCGCCTCGGGATGCACCGCCGGTCGCTGCAGCGGAAGCTCCAGAAGCTCCCGCCGAAGCGGTAGCGCCGTGCCCATCACCGCGAGCACCGCGCCGCTGGATGCGCGCTGGCTGGTGCGCCTGCGCTGGGCCGCCATCGCCGCGCAGGTGGGCTCCATCGCGGGCACCCGCTACCTGCTCCACGCGCCCTTCCCGATGGTGCCGCTGGTGGGCATCGTCGGGGCGCTCGTGGTCGTCAACGTGGTGCTCTCGCTGCGGCTGCGTCGCGCCAAGGCCCTGCCCGACGGGCTCATCGCCGCCAACCTGCTGCTCGACGTCGCGGGCCTCACCGCGCTGCTGATCTTCACCGGCGGCGCGATGAACCCCTTCACCACGCTCTACCTGCTCCAGGTGGCCGTCGCGGGGATCATGGTCCCTCGGCGATGGAGCCTCGCGGTGACCGTGGGGGCGGTGGCGGCCTTCGGGGGCCTGCTGCTCGCGCGCCCGGAGGCCATCCACGTCTGGCACTCGGCGGGGATGTTCCAGCTGCACGTGCGAGGGATGTGGCTGGCCTTCGCGCTCACCGCGGGGGCGCTCTGGTACTTCGTGGAGAAGGTGTCCGGCTCGCTCCGGCGGCGCGAGTCCGAGCTCGCCGCGGCGCGCCTCGACCGGGAGCGCGCCATCCGACAGAGCGCCCTCGGCACCGTCGCGGCGGGCGCGGCGCACGAGCTCAACACCCCCCTCGGGACGGTGGCCATCCTCGCCTCGGAGCTGTCCGAGATGCTCCAGGGGCACCCCGAGGCGAAGGCGCAGGCGGACCTCATCCGGGACGAGGTGCGGCGCTGCAAGGCCATCCTCGGCAGGATGCGGCGGCCGAGCGAGAGCGGCGAGAGCCAGCGCGAGACCGTCGACCTCGCGGAGTGGCTGGAGGAGGTCGTGGGGCAGTGGTCGGGAGGGGCGCAGGGCTTCCCGGTGACGCTCTCGCTGGAGGCCCGAGGCGCGGCGCAGGCCATCGACCCGGAGGCGATGCGCCAGGCGGTGGTGACGCTGCTCGACAACGCGAAGCAGGCCACCGTCGCCGCCGGACGCCGAGAGCCCGTCGCCGTGTCGCTCACCGCCGACGCCGACGGATCGCTCTCGCTGAAGGTCGTCGACCGCGGCGTGGGCATCCCCGCGGCGGACCTCGCGCACGTCGGCGAGCCCTTCTTCTCGACCCGGGAGCCGGGCCACGGGATGGGCCTCGGCGTGTACCTCGCGCAGGGCGCCGCGGCGCTCCACGGAGGCTCGCTCACGCACCAGTCCGACGGCGACGGGACCACCGCCACGCTCACGCTCCCGCCATCGAGAGTCTCTTGAAGCACGGACCCAATCGCATGCCGCAGTCTATTGCAATGGCGTTGCATCAACGCTATACGCCGGACCGATGGAGGCTTCGCGCAGCACCCTGCTCCGACGCGTAGGACCGCGGTTCTGCTGGTGCTTCGGCGCCTGCCTCGCGCTTCACGGTGCGCCCGCCCTGGCGCAGTCCCCTCCCCCGGCGACGCCCCCTGCGGAGCCCGATGGGCCCGCGGGCGAGGCCGTGATCCGAGGCCACGGGCAGCCGCCCCGCGGCGCGAGCGACGTGAACATCACGGTGGGCCAGCTCTCGCAGGTGCCCCGGTCGAGCGCGGGCGACCTGCTGCGGCTCGCGCCCGGGATGTTCCTGACCAACGGCCTCGGCGAGGGCCACGCGGACCAGGTCTTCCTCCGCGGCTTCGACGCGCGCAGCGGGCAGGACCTGGAGTTCTCCGTCAACGGCGTCCCCATCAACGAGCCCGCTCACCCGCACGGCCAGGGCTACGCCGACACGCACTTCCTCATCCCCGAGCTGGTCGAGTCGCTGCACGTGCTGGAGGGCCCCTTCGACCCGCGGCAGGGCGACTTCGCCGTGGCGGGCTCGGCGCAGTACACCCTCCGCCTCCCGGCGCGCGGGGCGCACATCCAGTACCGCGGCGGGTCCTTCAACACGCACCGGGTGCTGGCGCTCTGGGGCCCGGAGGGAGAGAGCGCCGGCACCTTCGGCGGCGTCGAGCTCGCCACCAGCGACGGCTACGGGCAGAACCGCAGCTACGAGCGGGCGACCGCCAACGCCCAGTACGAGGGGCGATCGGGCTCGCTCACCTGGCGGGTGCTCGCGATGTCCTACGGCATCCGCTACCGCTCCGCCGGGGTCATCCGGGAGGACGACTACCTCGCCGGGCGCGTCGGCTTCTACGACACCTACGACCCCACGCAGGGAAGCGAGGTCTCGCGGCACCTCGTGTCCGCCGAGGTCGAGAGCACCCGCGCCGGGTCGGTGCTGCGCGCGCAGGCCTGGGGCTCGCTCCGCAGCTTCCGCCTGCGGGAGAACTTCACCGGCTCGCTCCTCGACGTGCAGCAGCCCTATCAGTCGCCGCACGCCCAGCGCGGCGACCTCATCGACCAGGCCGCCTCCACCGTCGACGTCGGGATGCGCGCCTCGGCGCGGCTGCGCACCACCTGGCGAGAGCGGCCGCAGTCGCTGGAGCTCGGCGCCTACGCCCGGCACAACGCCGTCGACAGCACCCAGCAGCGGCTGCGCGCCACCACGGACATCCCCTACCTCACCGATTACAGCCTCGGTAACAGCGTCTCCAACCTCGCGCTCTACCTCGACGCCGAGCTGCGCCCGCTGAGCTGGGTGGTGCTGCGCGGCGGCATCCGGGCCGACCTCTTCCAGTACGACGTGCTCGACCGGTGCGCGGTGCGAGGGGTGACCGTGCGAGGAGCGCCGCTCGACGCGGAGTGCCTCTCGGTCGACCGATCGGGCTACCGGAGCCCGACCGAGCGGCGCACCTCCGGCGGCGTGGCGTGGCAGCCGAGAGGCGCGCTCTTCCTCGGTCCATGGAAGGGCGTCACCGTGGCGGTGAGCGCGGGGCTCGGCGCTCGATCGGCCGACCCGGTGTACCTGGGCAACGACCAGCAGCTGCCCTTCAGCCCCATCACGGCGCTGGAGGGCGGCGTGGTCTTCGACCGGCGCCTCGCGGGCCTCGCCCTCAACGCCCGCGCCCTCTACTACCGCACCCACGTCGGTCAGGACCTCATCTTCAACGAGACCGAAGGCCGCAACACCCTCGCCTCCGGGACCACCCGCCAGGGCGCCCTCCTCGCCGCGCGAGCGACCAACGCCTGGCTCGACCTGTCCGCGCACCTCACCTACGCGCGGGCCACCTTCGACGACGACGGCCACCTCGTTCCGTACGTCCCTGAGTGGGTCGCGCGCTTCGACGGGGCGGTGCATCGCCCGCTGCCGTGGCGCATCCGCGGCCGCGCCATCACGGCCTCCGCGGGCGTCGGCGTCACCTGGGTCGCGCCTCGCCCGCTGCCCTACTCCGAGCGCGGCGAGTCGATCTTCACCGTCGACGCCCAGGTCGGGGCGCGATGGGCGTACTACGAGCTCGGCTTCATCGCGCAGAACCTCCTCGACGCCCAGTACTCCTGGGGTCAGTACAACTTCACCAGCGACTTCCGCAGCCGCGACTTCCCCACGCTGGTCCCCGCGAGGCACTTCACCGCCGGGCCCCCGAGGCAGCTGTTCGTGGTCTTCACCCTCCACCTGGGCGCCTCCGCCGCGAGGCACGGCGCGCCGACGGAGCCACCCCGATGAAGCGACTCGCCCTCCTCCTCCTGCTCGCGCTCGCCGCCGCGTGCAGCGACACCACCGGATCGCAGCGCGTCGCCTTCGCCGTCGAGGCCGCGGGCATCGAGCGCGACGCCTCGCAGCCGCTCACCTTCACCAGCGACCAGGGCTGGTCGATCACCCTCACCGAGGCGCGCATCGCCCTCGGGCCGATCTACCTCAACACCGTCGCCCCGCTCGAAGCGAGGCCACGCACGCCCCTCCAGCGCCTCGGAGACCTGCTGCTCCCGAGCGCCTACGCCGATGGGGAGTCGCACCTGGGCGCCGGGCGCATCGTGGCGGAGGTCACCTCGCAGTCCGAGGTCGACGCGCTCGACCCCTCGCTCTCGGCCCTGCGCGGCGGCGGCAACGGGATCGATGTGCCCGCGCTCACCGCGGAGGTCTGGCTCTTCAACCGCGACGGTGCGCTCGGCGGCGCCGCGGTGCGCGTCGCTGGGACGGCGCGACGCGACGAGCTGGAGGTCCCCTTCGAGGGCTCGCTGGTGATCGATCAGACCCTGGTGGGCGCGGGCTCCTCGCTCGACGAGGCCCGCAAGGTGCGCGGCATCCCGGCGAGGATGACCCCCTCCGCGGGGGGAACCCTGCGGGTGCGCATCGACCCTCGCGGCTGGTTCGACGGGGCGGACTTCCGCGAGCTCACCTCCGGCGCTCCTCGCGAGGGCCGCTATCGCTTCAGCGCTCAGGACAACGTGGGCCGCGCCTTCCTCAACCGGGTCCGCTCTCGCTCGACCTTCTCGGTGAGCTTCGCGACCGCCTCCCCCTCCGACGCCGCGGTGCCCGACGCGGGATCGCTCCCCGACGCGGTGACCCCGATGGTCGACGCCGCGCTGCCGCCCTCCTTCGCGACGCCCGTGGCGCCGGCCTTCACCGCGGCGACGCGCGAGCCCCGCACCATCCAGGTGAGCGTCTCCAGCGAGGACCTCGGACAGCTCGGCTTCGACTACACCGCGACGCCCGCGAGCGGCGCGATCGTCTTCGTCGACGGCTGGGAGCTGCGCTTCTCCCGCATCCTGCTGACGCTCGCCAACATCCGCCTCAACGGCCCCGGCGCGTCGCCCTCGGACCGCTCCTCCGTCGGCGCGCTGGTGGCCGCGGTGCCGGGCTCCTTCGCGGTCGACGTGCAGAAGCCCGGTGCCCTCGCCGGCGCAGGCGGAGCGCCCGAGACGGCCATCCCCCTGGCGGTGATCCGCGCTCCCTCGGCGGGCGGGAGCCTCGACACCACCGTGCGCTACGCGTTCAGCTACGACGCCGTGGTCGCGACGCCGGGGGCCACCAACGTCAACCTCGACGCCTCGGCCGTGGCCCTCTACGAGCAGATGATCCGCCGCGGCTGGAGCCAGTACATCGAGGGCACCGCGACCTACCGGGGCGCCACCGCGGGCCTCGCTCCGGCCTTCGCGGACTACCCCTCCGAGGTGACCTTCCGCCTCGGGTGGGCCGCGCCCGTGCAGAGCATCAACTGCAACAACCCCGACAACGGCGGCGACGAGATGCCCGGCGTCCAGCCCTCGGCCACCACCGCGGCGCGAGCGCAGATCACCTTCCACATGGACCACCTCTTCTGGGGTGCGCTCGGCGTGGAGAACCCGCCGCTGCACTTCGACCAGTTCGCCTCGCGCGCCCGCACGGAGGCGGGCGTGAGCGAGGTGACCCTCGACGACCTCCAGGGGGTCGCGCCGACCCACCTGGTCGACCGGAGGATGCGCCCGGTGCCCGACCGCGGCGCGCAGACCATGGGCTACACGCCTCGCAACGCGGGCGCGCTGAGCTTCGACCTCGGGGGCACCTCGGGCATCCGCGACCTGCGGGACTTCGTGACCTTCTCGGCGCGCTCCAACGGCCACCTCAACGCCGACGGGCTCTGCTTCGTCCGGCCCTCCGGGCCCATCACGTACTGAGCCTTCGGGGTGTGCCGCGAGAGTCTCTCGACATCGCGCGTGGACCCGCGCGAAGCTGACGACCATGAGCCGTCTCCCCCACCCTGAACGCCACCGCGCCGGAAGGGCCGGCTGGCTCCGCGCCGCCGTGATGGGCGCCAACGATGGGATCGTCTCCACCGCGAGCCTGCTCGTGGGCGTCGCGGCGGCCCACTCCAACCGCGGGGCGCTGCTGGTGGCGGGCGGCGCAGGCCTGGTCGCCGGGGCGATGTCCATGGCCGCCGGCGAGTACGTCTCCGTCAGCTCCCAGGCGGACCTCGAGCAGGCCGACCTCGCCCTCGAGAAGGCCGAGCTCCTGGCCAATCCGGTGCACGAGAAGCAGGAGCTCGCCGCGATCTACGTGGCCAAGGGGCTCACCCCCGAGCTCGCGGCCCAGGTGGCGCATCAGCTCACCGAGCACGACGCCCTCGGCGCCCACCGTCGCGATGAGCTCGGCATGACCGACAACACCGTCGCTCGCCCGGGCCAGGCGGCGCTGTCCAGCGCGGCGACCTTCACCGTCGGGGCGGCGCTGCCCCTGGCGACCGCGGCGATCTCTCCAGCGCGCCTGGTGCTCCCGCTGCTGGTCGCCACCACGCTGCTCTTCCTCGCGGGCCTCGGGGCGCTCTCGGCCAGCACCGGCGGCGCCCCGGTGCTCAAGGCCACCGTGCGGGTGGTGGTCCTCGGATCGCTCGCCATGGGGATCACCGCCGCGGTCGGCCTCCTCTTCGGCGCCGTCGGCTGAGCCTTCCCGTCGCCCCGCCGACCAGCACACTTCGGCACAGCCCATCGCCTCCCGATCTCCCACTTTTCCAGCGCTTTCAGCGCTCGGGGGTCATGGCCCGTGATGTGCTGGAGGAGACGCTCATGCGAGCGCAAGACGAGCTTTCCCTTCGGCGGCTGTTTCGACGGATGGTGTGGGTGGTCGCGGCGACCTCGGGCTGCGGCGCGTCGGTGACGGTCTCTCCGGGCGACGCCTCGGTCGATGTCCCTCCCGCGGTCGACGTCCCCATCCTCGTCGACACCAGGGTCGACACGGGCGTCCCCCGCGATGTCCCGATCGCCGTCGATGTCCCTCCCGCGGTCGACGTCCCCCTGGTGCGCGACGTCCCGATCGTCGCGGACCGCGGCTCATGCGATCCCATCCGCAGGGTCATCAACCCCGGCTCCTTCTGCGCGAGCGAGACCGTGGTGTTCCCCTGCGGCCTTCCCACGGCCTTGCAGATCGACTCCGGCGACACCTTCACCGACCCGTCGATCTGCCGCCCCTTCTGCACCATCGGCAACCCCACCGTCGGCAACACCTGGTGCAACCTCTTCACCACCCCCGATGGCAGCCGGGGCCTCCAGTGCCAGATCCCCTGCCCCGGCGGCCGTCGCCCCGAGGGCTTCGTCGACCGCCCCGTCGCCAGCCGCGAGGAGCTCGGCGGCTGGTTCGCCCGCCTCGCCGCGCTGGAGTCCGCCTCCGTCGACGCCTTCGATCGCATGGTCGACGAGCTCACCCTGCACCGCGCCCCCGACGATCTCCTCGACCGCGCCCGCGCCGCCGTCGTCGACGAGCGGCGTCACACCGCGCTCACGGTCGACCTCGCCCGCGCCTACGGCCACGAGCCCTCGCTCGCGCCGCACCGCCGCGATCCCTCCCGCCCGCTCGACGCCGTCGCGCTCGACAACGCCGTCGAGGGCTGCGTGCGCGAGACCTACGGGGCGCTCGTCGCCACCTGGCAGGCGGGGCACGCCCTCGACCCCCGGGTCGCCGCCGCGATGGAGGTCATCGCCGAGGACGAGACCCGCCACGCCGCCCTCTCCTGGGCGCTCCACGCCTGGGCCTGCGAGCGCCTCGACGAAGGCGCCCGCGCGTCCCTCACCGACGCGATGCGCCGCGCCGTCGAGGCGCTCCGCCACGAGGCTTCGGCCGAGGTGGGCGACGACCTGGTGAGCGCCGCGGGCATGCCCACCCGAGCGCAGCAGTCGTCGCTGCTCGACGCGCTCGTCGGCTCGATGCCCGGGCTCGCGTAGCTCAGCCCGTCGAGGGCCCTCCGAGCAGCGGGGCGACGTGCCGTCGGACCGTCTCCCCCTTCGTCGCCGCCAGCGCGGCGATGGTCCTGCGACCGCGCTCCTCGCCCGCGATCTGCGTGAGCCACCCCAGCGCGAAGGCGCGCGGCTTCGCCCCGGCGTCGACCATGTCGAGCAGTCCGTCGATGGCGTTGGCGCCCTCGTTGAGCAGATAGGCCTCGATCAGCGGACGGGCGCCCCTGCGACGGATGAGCGGCGCGAGGTGCCTCACCACACGGGGAGAGCGCACCCGCAGCGCCGCCTCCAGCACCTCGATGAGCGCGGGCGGCCAGCTCGCGTCGCAGCGGTTCACCACCAGCTCGAAGAGCCCGTCGACGTCGAGCCCGAAGCGGTGGAGGAAGTACGGGACCTCCGCCGCGGTCGACGCCGCGTGGGCCGTCGCCAGGCCCTGGAGGATGGCTCGCACCGTCGCGAGGTCTTCCCGCAGGTACACGAGCGCCGGGTCCCGCAGGGGAGACGCCGCGTTGGAGCTCGCTCGGCTCTCGGCGAGGGCGTCTTCGAGCAGCGACTCGACCGGTAGCACCTTCACCATCGCGGCCCGGTGCCTCACACCGTGGCCCTTCCACCACGCCGTGATGGCCGCCTCCGCCGCCTCGGGATCGTCGAAGCGCATCGGAGCCACGGAGGCCAGCCAGTGGTGCGCGTAGAAGCGCCTCGCCGCGACCGCGATGAAGCGGTCATCGCCGAACACCGCCTGCACCAGCGGAGCGAGGAAGGTCGCCCACCGTGACTCCACCGCGACCAGCACCGCGTCGAGGTCGTCCTGCGCGGTGACCGTTCCCCGCGCGTCGCCCGAGAGCGCCGCGATCCACCGCCCGGCCACCTCGGGCGGAGGAGCCTCGCCGGGGCTCGTCCACGCGGCCACCAGGGCGCGAGCCTCCTCGAAGGGGAGCTTCTTCTCGCCGTACGCGGTGATGGCCGCCGCGACGCGCTCGACCTCCTCCGATGGCACGCTCGCGACCCGGGCGGGCTCCGGATCGGGCCGGACGACGGCGCGACGGCGAGGGTGATCGACGTAGAGCGGGCCGCGACGCCACCAGTCGAGGAGGCGAGCGCGCAGCGACTCCGGGTCGCGGAAGGAGAAGCGATCGCAGCAGGGGAGCGTGCGGGTGACGCCGTCCTCGTCGACGCGAGGGCCGTCGGCGTCGAGCCGGTCGGCGGGCTCGATCAGCTGCATCAGGTGAGTGACGAAGAGGTCGTCGCCCCAGACGCGGCGCGATGGATCGAGCTCGGAAGCCGTGAAATCGTGGCGCTCCTCGACGCGTTCGGACCACTCCATGGCGGGCGCAGACTACCGCGCCGCGAGGGGACTGACGCGCGCCCCGGCTGGCCTTTGCGCCGGTCGCGTTCCGTTGCATGGTCCCGGCCCGTGATGGGTCAACGACTGTTTCTCGTGCTGCGCGTCTGCGCGCTCCCGCTGGTCTTCTTCGCGTGCGCCAACAGCGATACCAGCAACACCGCGCCACCCGCCGACGCGGGACCCGCCGACGCGGGACCCGTCGACGCCGACCCGGTCGACGCCCCGGACCCCGTCGACGCCCCCGGCGCGACGCCCGCCTCGGTGGACACCTCCGCCCCGGCGACGGTGCGCGCCGGTCAGGCCATCGCGGTCACCTGCACCCTTCGCGACGCCCTCGGCAACGCCCTCCCCGCGCCGATGGGCGCGACGCCGACGATCACCTTCGCGGCCGCCGACGCGGTGCGCGCCGAGGCGGGCCGCACCCTCGCGGTGCGCGCGGGCGAGGTCACCGCGGCCTGCGCCTTCCCGACGCTCTCGCTCTCCGACGCGACCCCCGCCCGGATCGCCATCACCCCGGGCGACCCGGCGCGCGTCACCACCACCCTCGACCACGCCTCGATCGCCGCGGGCGAGACGGCCACCGCCACCTGCGCGGTCGTCGACGCCTACGGCAACGCCATCGCCGGCGCCCCGGCCACGCTGCGCCTCGACCCGGCGGGCATGGGCGCCACCATCACCCGCCTCGCCGCCCGCATCGAGCGAGCGGGGATGTACACCGCCGCCTGCGTGGTCCCTGGCGCGACCGGCGACG
The DNA here is from genome assembly GCA_966211675.1 of uncultured Myxococcaceae bacterium. Lineage (GTDB taxonomy): Bacteria > Myxococcota_A > Polyangia > Polyangiales > SCUS01. The sequence continues at coordinate 5,602 of CBIHPK010000028.1, read as the reverse complement.
CCGCGACGCTCACCGTGCGACCGGGGCTGCCCGCGTCGCTGGCCATCGCCCGCTCGCCGGACATGCCCACCTACGCGGTCGGCACCTCCGTCGACATCCAGGCGACCGTGTCGGACCGCTACGGCAACCGCATCCCCGACGCGATGCTCACGGTCACCAGCAGCCCCGCCGCGGCCGTCGCGGGCTCGCTCCTCACCTTCGAGCGCGAGGGCCGGTACACCGCGACGGTTCGCGTCGGCGGCATGACCGAGGGCGGCCGGGAGCTCGTGCAGACGACCTCCTTCGTGGTCGACTCCAGCGGCCCGGCCATCGAGTGCGCAGGGCCGGCGCACGGCGCCATGGTCAACGCGGCCGCGGGCTCGATGGTGACCTTCGCGGCGCAGCTCGCGGACACCACCGGGGTGCGGAGCGTGACCGTCAACGGCCGCCCGGCGACCGTGGCCGCCAACGGCTCGGTGAGCGTCCCGGTCACCACCCGCTGGGGCGTCAACTTCGTCGACGTCACCGCGACGGACACCGACGGCCGCGAGAACTCCCGCACCTGCGCCTTCCTCGCCAGCGACCGCTGGAACCCGGAGGCCTCCAGCCTGTCCGACGGCGTCCAGATGCTGCTTCGCCAGGACGCGGTCGACGACGGCGACCCCACCGCGCCCATCACCTCCATCGACGACGTGCTGCAGCGCGTGGTCAACAGCCAAGGGCTGCGCGACCAGCTGCACAACAGCCTGCTCGCGGCCAACCCCCTCAAGGCCAACTCCTGCGACCAGCAGGCCTGCGTGTTCGGCCGCTGCGTCTGCGTGTTCCGCTCGGAGGTCAACTACGAGCGCAGCGAGCTCAACGGGCCCAACACCACCTCGCTCACCCTCGTCGACGGCGGCCTGCGCGCGGTCGTGCGCTTCGAGAACATCCGAGTCCGCCTCAACATCGGCGGCACGCTGAGCACCTCCGGCTGGGTCAACGTGGCCTCGCTGGACGTGGGCGTCACCTTCGACCTGAGCGCCTCCGGCGGGCGCCCGCACGCCACGGTGCGCCCGGGCTCGGTCACCACCAGCGTCGGCCGCATCTCCACCGACTTCTCGGGCATCACCGGCGCCATCGTCGACATCGTGGTGAGCCTCGCCAACGGGACGGTCCGCAACGTCGTCTCCAACGCCCTGCGCGACTACGTGAGCACCAACTTCTCCCGCGTGCTCGACGGCGTGCTCTCGGGCCTCGACATCTCCAGCCTCGGGGCGAGCTTCAACGTCCCCCGCCTCGACGGCTCGGGCTCCACCGCGCTGCGCTTCGGCGTCAACGTCTCGACCGTCTCCGACACCGCGTCGCGACTGCGCTTCGGCCTCGGCACGCTGCTCTCGACGGCGATGTCCACGCACGCCCGCGCCTCCCGCGGCGTCGCGCTCCCTCCCGGCGACGCGGGCGAGCCGACGGTCTCCACCCCGGCCACCGTCGCGGTGCACGTCGCGGTGCTCAACCAGGCGATGCACGCCCTCTGGCGCGGCGGCTGGCTCGACGTGGGCGTCCCCGCGACGCGCTTCTCCAGCAGCCTCCCCGCGGGGTCGCGCTTCGACGTGACGGCGCTGCTGCCGCCGGTGGCCTTCCTGCGCGCCGACGGCCGCATCAACCTCGACCTCGGCGCCTTGGAGGTCGCGTTCACCATCCCCGGCGCCGCCGCGCCCTTCCACATCTCCGTCGGCGCTCGCGCCTCCGGGGCCATCACGCTCTCGGGCAACACCCTGCGCTTCGGCGGCGTCACCCTCGACGAGGTCAAGGTCTCGATCACCAGCGAGTCGATCCCCATGAGCGAGCGCGACGCCCTCGTCACCGGGCTTCGCGCGCTGGTGCAGCAGTACGTCGAGCGCTCGCTCAACGACGCCCTGCCGGCCATCCCGATCCCGGGCTTCACCATCCCCGAGTCGCTCCGCAGCTACGGCCTCCCGGTGGGCGCCGAGCTGGGCATCCGCAGCCCCTCCCTCGCCAACGCCCGCCAGCGCTTCGAGCTCCGCGGCGGCTTCGGCCAGCGCTGACGATCAGCCTGCCGGCGACTCAACGGGCGGCCTTCGGGTGCGCCATCAGCCAGTCGAGGGTGAGCGCCGGCCAGCGCGGGCTGATCGCCGGCAGGTGCGAGCCGCCCTGGATCGCCCAGAGTTCCGCCCCGCCGCCCATGCAGCCGTCGTAGCGCGAAACCCGCGTCTCGGCGCCGGGGAGCACCGTGTCCAGGTCCAGCATCGCCCCCGCCGTGGGGGCGCTCGCGCAGCGGTCGTTGACGGCCCAGCGCGACACGCTCGTCTCCGCGCCGGGGTAGGTCACCCCGATGTTGTTGCCGCCCGCGTAGGCGATGGTGGCGTCGGCGGTGCCGTGCACCTGGAGCACCGCGACGGGCTCCGTGGGCGTGCAGCGCGAGACGTCGTTGAAGGTCGCGCCCGCGAGGCTCACCACCGCCGCGATGCGGCTCGACCGCTCGCACGCCATGCGGTGCGCCATGAAGCCGCCGTTGGAGTGGCCGAGCAGGAAGATCCGCCTGGGGTCGACGGCGTAGCGCGAGGAGACATCGTCGATGATCGCGTCGAGGTAGGCGACGTCGTCGGGGCCGCCGTGGGCGAAGTCGCAGCAGGCGTCCGTGGCGTTCCAGTAGCGGCGCATGGTCGCGTCGAGCGTGCCGTCGGGGATCGCGTAGAGGATGCCCCTCGGGTTGGTCTCCCGGGCCATGTGGAAATACAGCTCCTGGATGCTTCCTGCGGCGCCGTAGCCGTGCAGCAGGATCAGCCGGGGCCCCCCGCGGCGGGGGTCGTTGTCGTCGGGCACCACCAGTCGGTACGGGCGCTCGGCGACGAGCCTCGCGACGGCAGGCGACACGTCCGCTCCGGTGCTGCTTCCCGTGTCGACGGGCGCGGGCACGTCCTCGACGGCCGGCACGTCCACGACGTCCACGACGCCCGCGTCGGGCAGCGGGGCGACGTCCACCGTCGCGCGATCGGGCGTCCCGGCGTCCACCGCCGTCCCCTCCGAGGAAGCACAACCGCCGAGCAGGAGCAGCGCGAGAGCCGGGTGCGAGAGTCTCATTGGGGGGAATTCCTCGATGCGGGTCGATGAAGGTCAGCCGTGGGAGTGGTGGTGCGAGTGCTCCGCGGAGGATGCACCCGAAGGGCTCATGGTCGCGATCCACCCGCGGGGTCCCAGGCGCAGCACGCTGGAGGCCAGCAGCAGCGCCAGCGTCCCGGCGGCGATCAGCTCCCACGGGTGGTGCTGGTGCGAGGCGAGCGCGTGGATCTCCGGCAGCGACCCCGGCGAGACCACCCGGTTGACGAGCAGCCCCAGCGCGATGGCCCCGACTACCGAGGCGCCCGCGAAGGTCCACGCCACCCGCGCACCGAGGGCCGGTCGCAGCATGCGCCACGCGGCGAGGTTGGCCGCCGGGCCCACCAGCAGCAGCGCCAGCGCCGCGCCCGGGGAGAGGCCCTTGTGCACCATCACCGCCGCGAGCGGCGTCGCCCCCTGGGCGCACACGTAGATCGGCACCGAGAGCAGCGCCGTCAGCGGGACGTCCCAGCCTCCGAGCAGCCGGGCCAGCGAGAGCGGCGGCATCGCGGCCTCGAAGCCCACCGCGAGAAGCAGGCCGAACACGTACCAGGCCGCCACCTGGTCGAAGCTCGCGAGCCCGGCGCGCAGCACCCCCGCGAGCGATCGGTCGGCCGGAGGCGGAGCGCTCGGCAGGGCGGCCGGGGCCGAGAGCAACCCCGCTCGTCGCACGGGACCGGTCGGGATGCGCAGCGCCATGCTGCGGGCCACGGTGGCGGCGGTGATCCCCACGCCGAACGCGAGCGCCGCCCCGGCCACGAGCCGCGCCAGCGCCAGCGGCAGGCCCAGCAGGCGCACCGAGAGGACGAAGCCGCCGACGTCGAACTCCGGCGTCCCCAGCATGAAGGCCGTCACCGCGGCGATGGGCAGCGAGGCCCGAAGGAGCCGCTGAGCGACCGGCAGCACCCCGCACGAGCACACCTGGAGCGGGACGCCGAAGACCATCCCCCGCAGGGCCTGGACGGCGCTCCCTCCGCCGCGCAGCCAGGCGTCGGGCCGCGCTCGGGTCATGGTGCGCAGCAGCCCCGCTCCCAGCACGCCGAGCAGCATCGACGGCGCGGTCTCCACGAAGAGCGGGAGGAGCGCTCCCTGCACCGAGAGCTCCCGCGGGATCGCCAGTCGGAAGAGGCCCTCCGGGTCCGGCAGCGCCAGCACCAGAGCGACGCCGCCGAGGAAGGTCAGGCCCGAGAGGGCGCGCGCCTGGGCGGTGGGCGGCCGCGGGGCGTGCGAGTGCATCGCGAGGCGGAGCATCGCCCCGACGCCGAGCGCGAGCGCCCCGTCGAAGAACTCATCGGGGATCGCGTCGAGCAGCGCCTGCCCGAGCGCCGCGCCGAGGACCGTGGAGAAGGCCAGGGCGACGAGGGCCAGGGCGGTCTTTCGTCCGCCCGCGTTGGGCATCATCGACGACGCGATGAAGAGCCCCTCGGGCATGCGGTGCAGGATCAGCGCGGCGGCCAGGCTGAGCCCCACGCCTCGGGAGGAGAGCGCCACCGCGAGCGCCGCCCCGTCGCTCATCCCGTGCACCGCGAGCATCGGCACGAGCAGCCCCGCGCCCGCCCCCGCCGCGGGGTGGAAGGGGTGCGAGGCGGCGTGGTCACGGGCGTGAGCGCGTCGGTCGACCCACCAGAGCGCCGCGTAGGCCAGGGCCGCGAGGGCGAAGGCTCGGGCGCCGAGGGAGCCCATCGCATGAGGGAGCATCCGGAGCGCCAGCACCGCCGGGACGAAGCCCAGGCTGAAGCCGTCGAGGGCGGCCGAGGCGAGGGCCTGCCGACGTCCGAGGGTGACCAGCGCGGCCCCGAGGAGCAACCCCAGGACCGACAGCGCGAGCGCGGGGAGCAGCACCGATCAGTTCACGCGCATCGGTCGCAGCGGCCCTTGACCTGTATCTCCACCGCGTCGCCCTTGAGCGACTTCGGCAGGCCCCGACCGCCCACCACGCGCACCGTGTCGAGGGGCAGGCACTGCACCTCGCCGCAGTCGCCGCACACGAAGTGCGGGTGCCGCGCGTCCGCGTGGTCGGCCCCGCCCTGCTCCCGATAGAGCTCGAAGCGCCACACGTGGTCGCCCACGTCGGTGCGCTGAAGGAGCTTGGCCTCGGTGAGGTCCGTGAGGTTGCGGTAGATCGTCGCCCGGTCCCAGCCCTCGGCGGCCAGCGTCGTCGCCAGCTCGGCGTGCGTCACCGGCGCCTGCGCCCGCTGCAGCTGCTGGATCACCGCCACCCGCGGCGCCGTCACGCGCAGCCCGGTCGCGCGCACCCGCTCCCGGATCTCCTCTGCAGTCAGGCTCTGCCGCCCGCGGTTGGTCATCTCGCTCACCTCTGTGCGTGATGCTACTGCAATTCCGTCGCAATCGAAACACGCCTTCGACGACGCGCCGCCAGGGCCACCAGCGCGAGGCCCCACGGGGCGCGTGCGCTCGGGCCCGCGTGGCAACCACAGTCGCGGCCGATGGCGACGCGAGGCGCCCCGGCGTCGGCGGCCGGCACCGCCGCGTCACACGGGGCGTCTTATGCGATCTGGCGATCTAC